>JAUXVI010000029.1 GCA_030680575.1 Hylemonella sp. | reverse complement strand
GCGATGCCACTACAACACCGTGCGCCCCCATAGCAGCCTGGCCTACCTGACCCCGCACGAGTTCAAACAGCAATATCATTCAATCCCCAACCCGGCCGTCTTACAGGAATGAATGGCTCGGAAAAACCGGGCAGGTCAGGGATGCCGCCGTTCAGCGCCCAAAAGTCGACCAGTCTTTTCGGCTTGATGTCGGGGATGAGTAAGGGGCGCTCGCAGAGCGCCGTGACCTCAAAATCGGACTCCAACTCGATGAATTGGCAAAGCGCTGCTTTTCCATACAGCGTCATTCGCCTGTCAGCTTTCAGACTGAAGACATCAAAACGGAACGATCCGTATGGACGTTTGATGTCCAGAGGCGTGCTAAATGAAAGAGCCATCCCATTACTTCCGAAGAGATTCGGTAAGTAATAGCCAGGTCTTTTGAATTGTCAAATTCCCTTGCTAGATTTGTGAAGGGATTTTGAACTTAACCTGCTTCAACTCCCTGGTAGGGTTGAGTTTTCTTCGATGTTGCCATTGAAGACAAGGATTTGCGGCTTGGTCAAAAATTTAATAATTGACAGTTTTCTTTGGAAAATCTGGTGTTTGACATTTTCACTTCTGATTTTTTACAAGTAAAAATGTCCTTTAAATTTGCAGCCTCAGAGGGAAACAGTGAATTTTTGATGGGACATTTTCCCTTCGCCGGATGAATCAGGAGATGCTGAATTTGACGATCGGGACGGTGGCATCGGCAAACGAGGCACCCAAGGCAATCTCGCCGCGCCCATGGAGAACGCACTCGTCGCGACGCAACGGAACATCAGTCCCAGCGCCTTCAAAACGAACCCAGGAGCCGTAGCTGCTGACGTCCACCAGCATGATGCTGCCGTTGCGCCACTCGATGCGAGCATGCGTCCGCGAGACCCGTGGATCGTTGACGACAAAATCGGAATGACGGATGCGGCCGATATGGGCCGGCAACTCGAAGGATTTGAGGGTTTTGAGTTGGTCCAGGTGGGCCAGTTCGATTTGCCCGCCCAAGGCATCACCCATCGCAGCCAGTTCAACGGGATCCACATCGGCCTGGCGCGTGAGGAATTCACTGCTGTCTTCTTCCTGCCATTCCACACGATAGACCGTACAGGGTTCGGCCCGGCCACGAACATTGATGGGACCCAGCAAGCGAAAGCGGACGCCATCCAGCCGGTCTGAGTAGTCAAGTTCCGCGCTGTTGACCCAGATTTCGTTGGCACCGCACAGATCGTTCAGGCGGGAGGCCACATTGACGGCGTCCCCATAACAGTCGCCATCCACCGTTTCAACCTCGCCGGTGGAAACGCCAACCCGAATGGGCATGCGCAGGGCCGGCGATTGTTGAGCCAGGCGCTTTTGATGGGTGCGCTGCATGTCAACCACCGCATCAACGGCGCTGGAAGCCGTCGGAAATACGGCCAGCACGCCATCACCCAGGGTCTTCACGACGCGCCCGCCATGAGAGGCAAACAGCTCGCTGATCCACCGGGTGAGTTGCGTCACGGCCTGCGTGGCCTTGGCGTTCCCCAATAACTCAAAGACAGCTGTGCTGCCAATCAAATCTGTGAATACGACGGTCGTCTGGACACCCATGCGCTGGACTTCTGTTTCCTGTTCAGGGGGAGAGTTTAGGGCATAGACCTGGCGGCCTGGAAATCCCCTTAACTGGGCTTGAACTGGATCGCCTTGTATTCGAGGAATTCCTCGAAACCGTACTTGCCGTTTTCCCGGCCAATGCCGGATTGCTTGTAGCCGCCAAACGGCGCATTGGAATTGAACGGGGCGCCGTTGATGTCCAATTGGCCGGTCCGGACACGACGTGCGACGGCCACGGCGCGCGCTTCATCCTGGCTCCACACGCCGCCGCCCAAACCGTAGATCGTGCTGTTGGCAATGCGCACCGCCTCGTCTTCGTCGCGGTAGGTGATGACGACCAGCACCGGGCCGAAGATTTCCTCACGCGCGAGCGTGTCACCCGGCTGGACACGCAGAATAGTGGGCTGGACGAAATAGCCCTTGTCGAAGGCCGGGCGCGCCGCACCACCGGCGATCACTTCAGCACCTCCCTTGATACCCTGCTCGATGAGACCGAGTACACGATCGCGCTGGGCGGCACTGACCAACGGTCCGAGGCGGCTGGTTTCCTCCAGGCTGGGGCCAATGTTGTATTTGGCAATGGCGGCCTGAGCCAAAGCCTTGACTTCCGCCAACCGGTGTTCAGGCACCAGCATGCGGGTGTGTGCCGAACAGGTCTGGCCGCTGTTGAGCAGACAGGCCGACAAGGTGCCCTTGACGGCGGCCTCGAAGTCGGCATCGTCAAGGATGATGCTGGCCGATTTACCGCCCAGCTCCAGCGCCACCTTCTTGACGCTCTGACTGGCCAGTTCGGCCACCCGCTTGCCGGCCCGGGTCGATCCGGTGAAGCTCACCATGTCGACCTCCGGGTGGCTGGCCAGTACCTCGCCGACAACGGGCCCTGCCCCGTTGACCAGATTGAAGACGCCGGCCGGCAACCCGGCTTCGTGGATGATCTCGGCCAGCAGCATGGCATTGACCGGCGCGATCTCGCTCGGCTTGAGTACTACGGTGCAGCCGGCGCCGAGCGCCGCAGCCACCTTGAGCGTGATCTGGTTGAGCGGGAAGTTCCAGGGTGTGATGCAGCCGACCACCCCGATCGGTTCGCGAACCACCAGGGAGTTGCCCACCCTCTCCTCCCATTCGAACGCTCGGGTGACCTTGGCGAAGTTGGCCCAGTTCCAGACCGGCCCACCCACCTGCACGCTGCGTGCCAGCTTGAGCGGCATGCCAACCTCGCGCGCAATGGCGGTGGCCACCTCGTCTGTACGCGCCTTGAGACCCGCCGCGATCTTGTCGAGGTAATCCGCCCGTGTCTGCGCCGGCAGAGCGGCCCAGCCTTCAAAAGCGGCGCGTGCCGCCATGATGGCGGCGGCGGTCTCCTCAGCCGTTCCGGCGGGGACGCTGGCCATGACCTCTTCCGTACTCGAGTCATGGACAAGAAAGGTCTCTTTGGACTTGGCTGGAATCCATTGACCGGCAATGTAGTGGGCGTTGAAGGCTTTCATGCTGGAGTTCACTTCCATGTAGGCGGGGGTATTGCTTTAGATATTACTTGATCTATTCGTGTTAACTCGCTGATTTTCAAGCAGATTTCAGGCGAGAGACTGGGGAAAACCCTGGTGCATCGTGGTGCGAGCATGGCGTATGGTCCGGCATAAAAGGGAGTAAAAAATGATGCGTTGGATGCCCGCGAACATCATCAGCAGTATGCAGACCCTGCTTGCAGGGCCGCTTGTCGAACAAGCACGCAGCACGGCACAGATTGAAGTCATTCGGCAAACCATGCTCGACCGCTTGGCCGGCAGCGGTGACTCCGCCTTTCCTCAGATCAAGCGTCGTATTCTGTCGGTGACCGATTTGCAAGGCCTCTGGTACCTGCGCAGTGACCTGATGGGTGCGCTCTCCAGCATGCATGGGGAGCTCGTGGCCCGTCAAAGCCTTGAGGAAATCACGGGAATGTTCGAAGGCCTGCTGCCCAAAAGCATGTTTTCCCGCTCTGCCCTCCGCAGGCATTGATGAGGCGCCACCTCAATCCTGGTGACCCCACAGCAGCAGGACATCACGTCCCTGCACCACCAAGTCAGTTTTAGCGCCCACCGGCAGCAGCACCTTGGTCGGGACATGACCAAAAGGCAGATTGGTCAGCACCGGCACCTTGAGCTGGCTGCGCAGCCAGTTCACCACGCTTTGCAGTTTGAAACCCTTGTCATGCGGCACCAGCTTGAATTCGGTGAACTGGCCCAGCACGATGGCTTTCTGCTGCGCCAGCACGCCGGCATGCAAGAGCTGGCTGAGCATGCGCTCGATGCGGTAGGGATGCTCGGCCACATCTTCCAGAAACAGGATGCCGCCCTTGATCTGCGGAAAGTACGGCGTACCGACCAGCGCGCACAGCACCGCCAGGTTGCCGCCCCACAGCACGCCATCCTTGATGGCAAATGAGGCTTCATCCCCCATGCGGCGGGCGTGAAATGCTCCCGTTTTTGTAGCATCTGGCAGGGGCTCGCGTGGCTGGCGCCAGCCGGTACCCTCCCCCTGGCCCTGGATCATGTCGTCAAAACAGGCCTCCATGATTTCATCGGGATGCCCTTCGTCAGCATGGCCATGACCATCGGCGCCATCTGCCTGGTCGTTCATGCCAAAACCCTCGCACAGCGAGGGGCCGGCCCAGGTGGGGCTGCCGGTGCGGGCCAGCACGGCCAGCTGGAAGGCCGTGAAATCGCTCAACCCCACGAACTGGGTACCGCGCTCGATGGCCTTGGCCACCGCTTTGTAGGGAATGTGGCCGAGGATGCGTGTCAGCCCGTAGCCACCGCGCGAAATCATGGCCACATTGGCACCGCTGGCGGCGGCGCGCTGGATGGCCGCTAGGCGAGTCGCATCGTCACCGGCAAAACGCTGGAAGGAGGACAACGCTGCTTCATCGACTTCGACCTCGTGTCCCAGAGCCTGCAACCGTTTCACGCCGCGGCGAAAAGCGGCCTTGTCGCGTACGGCGCCGGAAGGGGAATAGATATAGATGTGTTTTTTCATAAATCGATTGGAAATCAAGGCCCTATCTCTATTGTCCGGTCAGGGCGTGAAGTGGCGCACGGCAGCTTGTGCAATCGGCTCGCCCTGCTCCTGCACAAAATGGCCGGCGTTTTCCAGCAGCAGCGGGTCGGGGCAGCCGCGAATGGTGGCCTGCAGCTCGCGCATGACCGGCAGCCCCAGTACCGGGTCCTGTGTGCCGACCACCATGAGGCTTTGCCCCTGCCAGGCATGGCGCCAGAACTCGCGTGCCTGGCGTGACATGGCCGCGCCATCGGCATCTTCGGTTTCCGGCACCATGGGCGGGAAAGCGCGCAAGGCGGCGCGGTGGCCACGGTCGGGAAACGGCGCGTTGTAGGCCTCGGATTCGGCCGCCGTCAGTTGCGGATTGCCGCGCTGCAACAGCCTGCCGACGTCGAAGTCCGGCTTCTTGGCACACATCTCGCGCCAAGCATGAAAGCCGGGCGACAAGGGGACGTCGCCAGTTGCCAACAGGGTGTTCATCACCAGCAGGCCACGGTAGCGGCCCGGGTCGGCCATGGGCAGGGTCAGGCCCAACAGGCCGCCCCAGTCCTGCACCACCAGCACAATGTTCTCAAGATCCAGCCGCTGCACGAATTCAAGCAATACCTGGCGGTGCCAGCTGAAGCTGTGACTGGACTCCTTCTTCGGCTTGTCGCTCTTGCCGAAGCCGATCAGGTCCGGCGCCACCACGCGGTGGCCCGCGGCCAGAAACGTCGGGATCATCTTGCGGTACAGGTAGCTCCAACTCGGGTTGCCATGCAGGCACAGCCAGGTCAGGTCGGCATCGACCGGGCCTTCGTCCAGGTAATGCATGCGCAAGCCTGCCAGTGCCGGCAGATCACTCAGGTAGCAAGCCTGCCAGGGATAGCCCGGCAGATCGGCAAAACGTGCCTCGGGCGTGCGCAAGGCATCTTCGCGCAGTGGCTGGCTGGCGCTGCGCGACTGGCCCCGCTTGTTCTGAAAGAACGCCTGCAGCAAGGCGGCGCACTCCTGCGCCATGACGCCGCCTTCCACCCGCGTCTGGTGATTCAATTGGGGCTGTGCAAAGAGGTTGAGCACCGACCCCGCGGCGCCCGTCTTGGGGTCGGCCGCACCGTAGACCACACGCTGCAGCCGCGCATGCAGCATGGCACCGCTGCACATGGCGCACGGTTCGAGCGTGACGAACAATTCACAGCCATCGAGCCGGTAATTCCCAAGGGCCGTCGCAGCGGCACGCAGGGCCATGATTTCGGCATGCGCGCTCGGATCATGGCCGCCAATTGGTGCGTTGTGGCCCACCCCAATGACCTGCCCATGCCGCACCACCACGGCCCCGACCGGTACCTCGCCGGCCTGCCCTGCCAGGCGCGCCTGTTGCAGCGCGAGTGCCATGAACTGCGTATCCGTCATGTCGCCTCGCCTTTTTTTGCTATCAAATAAATAGCAGTCGGCGCTTTATCCAAAAGGTCCAAGGCCATTTTTATGCCTGTTTTCCGATGCCAAGACGATCCATCCAAGCGCCCACCCAGCGCCTGTTCATTGGCATCGAATCTGGATAGAGCGAAGGAGACACTGGTCAGCGTATAGCCTCGCATCAGCGTCAGTGCATGCGCGCGCTCATCGGACTTGAATTGGGGCGGCAGGGTCATGGTGGGGCGAGTTTAGCCCCACAGGCTTTAGTGCAGAGTGGGTTTCCCGTGCATCAGGAGCCACGCTTCGAGTTCTGGCATGGGTAAGGGGTGCGCGTAAAGAAAACCTTGTGCTTCATGGCATCCCATGGCCTGCAAGGCTTTGGCCTGTTGCTCATCTTCAACACCTTCGGCAATCACGGTCATGCCCAGGTTGCGTCCGAGCTCGACCACCATGTTGGCGATGTGTCCGCCTTGCACTTCCGGGTTGAGTTCACGGACAAACACACGCTCGATCTTGAGCCGGTCCACAGGCAGCTGGCGCAGCTGACTGAGGGAGGAATAGCCGGTGCCAAAGTCGTCAATGGCAATCGATACCCCCATCGTCTTGATGGCCGTCAAGGTATCGAGGATGAAGTTGGCATCCTCCATGGCCACGGATTCTGTGATCTCCAGTTCGAGCTTGGCGGGCTCGATGCCCGTGTCTTGCAGAGCCGCGCGCAGCTTGTCCAGAAATGAGGGGTGGCGGAACTGGATCAGCGAGACATTGACCGACATGCGCAGATCCGACCAACCCGCTGACTGAAGCCTGCTCAGTTCATGGCAGGCTGAGCGCAGCACCCAGTCGCCCAGCACCATAATCAAGCCGGAGGTTTCGGCCAAAGGAATGAACTGTTCCGGCGGAACGAAACCACCGTCGCCATCACGCCAGCGCAGCAGTGCCTCCATGCCGACCGGTCGCCCCGTGTCAAGGTTGACCTGCGGCTGGTAGACGATGAACAGACGATCGTTGTCCACCGCGCTGCGCAGCCCGCGCAGCAAACGGACACGCTCCCGGATGTCAAAGCCCATCTCGTTGGAAAACACGACGTAGTCACCACGACGTTTTTTCTTGGCACGTTTGAGCGCGATGTTTGCATCCTTCAGGGCATCCATGCCATCGCCACGGACATCACTCAGATGAACCAGGCCGAGTGTGGCCGTCACCACCATGCCGTCGTCCTGAACGGCAAAGGGATCCTGAAACAGGTCGAGGATGCCGACCGGATCGATGGTGTCCGCGCTTCCCATCAAGCCAAAGGTGTCGCCGCCGATGCGCGCCAGCACAACACCGGCGCCCAGACTGTTCCGTAACCGCTCGGCCACGGCTTGCAGCAACCGGTCCCCTTGCTGATGCCCCAGAGCGTCGTTCACCTCGGAAAAGTCATCAATGTCGAGGATGGCGATCATTTGATTGCCGACCTCCTCGTGCTGCAATTGCGCGTCGATCAGATCAATGAAACGGTTGCGATTGGGCAAGCGCGAGAGCCGGTCGTAAAAAGCCAGCTCATCGAGCGCTCGAATCTGCCGGTAGGCGCGCAGGGCCGAGGTGATCGTGGCAAAGAGCTTGGTGCGGGTCAGCTCCGACTTGGTCTTGTAATCATTGATGTCGTAATCATGGATGGTTTCGATTTCAGGTGCCTGTCCTGGCTGCCCTGTCCGCAGAATGATGCGAACATCAGACAACTTGAGGTCATTGCGGATGGTTTTCACCAGATCGAGACCGGCATGTTCGCGCTCCATGACCACGTCGAGCAGCACCACCGCAATGTCATTTTCCTGCGTCAGAAGGTCGATGGCCTGTGCCGCTGAGTAGGCGTGCAGAAATTCGAGCGGCTGCTCCAGGATCGTGACACCGGAAAGAGCGAAGGTCGTTGCCCGGTGAACATCGGGCTCGTCATCGACAATGAGAATCCGCCAGGCAGAACGCACAGGTTCCTGGTCGTCCTGACCGTCGTCCGCAAACAGCAGCTCGTCTGTGTCCCCAACTGACTGGACGGCATTCATAGGATGCATAGGTTCATTTTGCATGAGCGGAAAGCGATAGGGCAAGGAATTTTCAGGCAACCGGAATCCACAGAGTGACAGTCGTCCCGGTGTCCAGCTGGCTTTCAAGCGCCATCTCCCCACCGTGGAGTTCGATGATTTCCTTGACGATGCTCATGCCAAGCCCTGTACCAGGAATCTTGCCTGAGTTGTCTGCGCGGTAGAACCGTTCGCTGACGCGTTTGAGTTGGTCCGGCGTCATGCCGATGCCATGGTCCGTGATCCGGATGCCGGTTCTTTGGCTCTTTCCTTGGGGATCGGCCCCCTTGATCACCTCGATGGAAACTGCGCCGCCGTCGGGCGAGTACTTGTAGGCATTCGACAACACGTTCGTGACCGCCTGCGTCAATTTCGTGCGATCGGCCTGTACCCAGTGCGGCGTCAGATCTTGAGGCCCGGAGGGACCTGGGCGATCATGGGGCGCCTTGAAACTGGCATTGATTTCCTGCAGCAATTCACTGACATCCACACGCTGAAAGTTGAAATCCTTGCCGCGTCTTGCATCAATGCGCGCCAGATCAAGCAACTCGTTGACGATCGAAATCATCAATTGAGATTGTCGATGGATGGCGCTGACGCAATTCTTTTTCTTCTCATCGGAAAGTCGATGATTCAACAGCAGTTCGGAAAAGCCATAAATACTGGCCATGGGGGTGCGCAACTCGTGTGCGGCAGTCGACAGGAACTGGCTTTTCATCTGATCTACCTCGGTTTCGTGTGTCACGTCCCGCAGGTAAAGAATTTGCCGAACGGTTTCGGCTTCTGACAAACGCACACCGACCTCCAGCACGCGTTTGCCGCCATGCAGCATCTCGATCAGTTGGCGCTGTTGACCGCTGCCCTTGCCTTGCTTCTCAAGCTCGGATTGATGGGCCGCACGCAACGCCGCCATGCCAGGAAACGACGCCTGTTCGCTGCATTGGCGCGCCAGCCGCTCTGAAAATGCACTTTCGTCAAGCCCGACCACATCCGACTCATCCAGTCCGGTCATGCGCCTGAAGGCGGGACTGGCGTATTTGACCCGGTGTTCCGCATCAAACGAGACAAAACCGTCCGGACTGAGCGAGAAGATGGCGTTGAGCTGTTCGGTCCGGTCACGAACACGTGCTTCCGCGGCACGACGTTCGGTGATGTCGGTGTTGGAGCCTGCCATGCGGACCGGTTTGCCGCTTTCGTCAAGGAGTGCCTTGCCCCGGCTCAGCACCCATTTGAAGCTGCCATCTTTGCAGCGCAAGCGATACTCGGCTTCGAAGAACTCGGTTTCTCCCTTGAGGTGCTGCTGATATAGCGCCGTGACTCGTTCGACGTCATCGGGGTGAACCCGTAGGCGCCAGTCGTCAGTGCTGTTGACGGCAACATCAGCGGAGTACCCGAGCATCGTTTTGATCCGATCCGAGTAGAAAACCTCTCCTGTTGCCAGGTTCCAGTCCCATACGCCGTCATTGGCACCGCGCAACGCCAGTTCCCAGCGTTGTTCACTTTCTGCCAGTGCTTCGGCCGTGGTTTTCAGTTCGGTGATGTCGATGCGATTGCCAACGATGTAGCCGCTGGGCGTTCGGTGCTCGATGATCAGCAGCCAGCGCCCATCCTCCAAACGCTGTTCAATGGGAATGCCGCGGGCTTGCTGGTGCTGGGCTGTTCGTTGCGCCACCCATGCCTCGATGTTCCCCGTGGCCTCCAGGTACTGCCCGCGTTCCGCGCCTTGCCGGATGATGTCTTCGAAGCGTGCCCCTGGCACGATCAGATCGCGACTTTGCTCGTAGAAGCGCAAGTAGGCCTCATTGCACATCACGAGGCGGTCGTTCTTGTCATAGATGGTGAAGCCCACGGCAATGCTTTGAACGGCCTCACGCAAGAGCTTGCTCGCAGTTTCAGCGTCACGTCGACTGGCTTCATATTCACGTGTACGCTCGAGGACGCGATTTTCAAGATCCGCATACGACTCGCGCAAACGATCCACCATGGTGTTGAAAGCGGCTGAAATCCGGCCGAATTCATCTTCGCGACGTACCGGCAACTTGGCCACCGGCCGACCCGATGCCGCTATTTCTTCCGCGACCGCGGCGATTTCTCCCAATGGCCGCGCAATGAATCGCACGCCCCATTGGGCGAATACGACAACACCCGTCAAAACGAATGCCCCGATCACCATGAAGACGATGAGCAGGAGATCAAGCGAACGGAAGGCTGCCGTGCGGTCGCGTGACAAGACGATCCTGAAATCGGTCGTATCCAGCGGTGACGGTAGTCGCAATACATTGGCACGTTCGAACGCCTCCCCTGTCGGTCGATCTCCGGCCAGCAGATTCCCCGACGCATCGCTGAGCCAGACACTGTCATCCCATTCCTTGCTGAGCAGCGGCGCCAAGGGCACGCGCAACATGACGCCCCCTTCGACATTGTTCGTCAGCCGGTAGCGTATGGGCAGCGCCAGCAAGAGCGTTGCAGATGCTTGCCCCGCTTGCTCGATCTGTTGCGTCGCCTGGCCGCTTTTCATCATGGCTTGAAAGCTGCTGTTCGTGCTGAAGTCAGGGGGATTGGTATGGGTGCTGGCCGCAATCCGACCCCGGTAGTCCACCACCGTGATGTCAGCCCCCGTGACGGCCAGCCGCTGGTTGCGCAACAAGGGGTCAAGATAAGTTTCGCGGCCGCGCGAATCTGCCAGGGCATTGGCGGTGACGGTGTTGATGGCCAGTGACTCCGCCAGCGTGATGATGCCAGCGAGCCGCAACTCAATTTCACGCTGTTCCAGCAAGGCATGCGCTTCCAGCAGTGCTTCTGTGTTCTCGATCAATTGGCTACGGAACAGCACATAGGAGGCCAGCACCATGACTGCGCCAAGCGCCAATGCTGCAGCCAGCAGGGTCGCTGTGATCTTGCCTCTCAGATCCAGCTGTAAGAAGCTGCTCTGCAGGAACTGTCGGAATTGCTTGAAACGCCCCATGGTGCTGCTATTTGCCTGCAATGGACTTCAGGGTGCCATCCTTGTCGAAACGAGCCATGCGAACCTGGCGCTTTTCGAAGGCTTCGTGTCTGGCCGGGGTAAAGGGCTTTGCATAGTGGCGGACAAGCCCTTCGTGCGCATCGAGACGCTCCAGGGCGCTTCGGATGGCAGCGCGATTGCTACTTCCCGCCTTGTTGATGGCGAGGGCTAACAGGTGTGTCATGTCGTAGGCATGGGCGAACCCCACCTGTGCACGCATCTGACTGACTTCCAGTCCGAAAAGACGTTTCACGCCAGCCGCAACCGTTTGCGCCTTGGCGCCGTGGGGATCACTGAAGCTGAAGGTGTGCACCACGCTGAAATCAACCTGCTCCAGATAGGGACGCGCCGCAGCGCCGAAATCCCCCCCCAGCAGACCCCAGTGTGAAATGATGGGCAAGCGTTGTGCCGCGGGCAACGACGCCATCTGCTTGATGATCGGCAAACCTTCGAATTCATTGGTCACCGTCAAGATGGCCTGGGCGCCTTTGGCACGGGCTTGCGCGAGGCGGTCGCTGAAGTCGGTGTCGCCCCAGTTGTACCAAAACACCTCATGCCGCAGCGCGGCATGACGATTGGCATACGCCAGCATGGCCGCTTCGCTGCTACGGCCCCAGGCGGTATTGGGCACGAACATGGCGATGCGGTTGATACCGCGTGCGCGTGCATGCTCCAGCATGGTCTCGATCGCCCAGCTGTCCGTGAGGGAGAGGCGAAACGCATAGTTGGGTTCGCTGCCGCGCGGCTTGGTGATGTCATCTGCTGCCGACCATGGGTCCAGCAGGAGCAATCCCAGCTTGCTGGCCTGCGGGGCGATTTCAAGCGCGACCGGTGAGAAACGTCCGCAGAAAACTGCCACGACATCGGGTTGGCGGGCAAAGTCTGCGAAATTGTCGACGCCACGTGCCGGAACACCGCGGTCATCGCGTATTTCCAGCTTGAGTTGGCGTCCGCCAAGAACGCCGCCAGCTGCGTTGATTTCATCAATGGCCAGCGCAATGCCTTTTTCGATCGACTGCGCGGCTTGACTTCCCTGAACGCCGAATTCAGCTGTCAGGCCTATGACCACCGGCGGCAGGGGTTGGGCTGCAGCCAGCCAAGCGGGGGCGCCCAGGCAGAGCAACAGAGTGATGAAGGCACGCCAGCGGGATCGATGCATTTTTTCCATGTCAATGCGCCATTTTGTAGAGGGTGATTTCCACCGACCTTGCAGCAGAAAGTTAATTATGCGTTTTTATCACAATTATCACCTTTTACCTACAAAAAACGGCCTCAAAAGGCCGTCAGGAATTTATTCCCACTCGATGGTCGCCGGGGGTTTGCTGCTGACATCGTAGGTCACACGGTTGATCCCGCGTACCTCATTGATGATGCGGCCCGACACCTTCTTCAACAGCGCATAGGGCAACTCAGCCCAGTCGGCGGTCATGAAATCGCTGGTTTGCACCGCACGCAAGGCCACCACATAGTCATAGGTTCGGCCATCGCCCATCACGCCCACGCTCTTGACCGGCAGGAAGACGGTAAACGCCTGACTGGTCAGGTCGTACCAAGTCTTGCCGGAATTCGGCTCGATGGTGGAGCGCAATTCCTCGATGAAGATGGCGTCAGCCCGACGCAGCAGGTCGGCAAAGTCCTTCTTCACCTCGCCCAGGATGCGCACGCCCAGACCCGGCCCGGGGAACGGGTGGCGGTACACCATGTCGTGCGGCAAGCCCAGCGCCACGCCGAGTTCACGCACCTCGTCCTTGAACAGGTCGCGCAGCGGCTCCAGCAGTTTCAGGCCCAACTGCTCCGGCAAGCCGCCGACGTTATGGTGGCTCTTGATGGTGACGGCTTTCTTGCTCTTGGCGCCGCCTGACTCGATGACGTCAGGGTAGATCGTGCCCTGGGCCAGCCACTTGGCACCTTTGGCGCCATCACCCTTGAGCTTGGCGGCTTCCGCCTTGAACACATCAACGAACAGGCCACCGATGATCTTGCGCTTTTGCTCCGGTTCGCTCACACCGGCCAGCTTGCCCAGGAACAACGCGCTGGCATCCACACGAATCACCTTGGCGTGCAGCTTGCCGGCGAACATCTCCATCACCATGTCACCTTCGTTGAGGCGCAGCAGACCGTGGTCAACGAAGACGCAGGTCAGCTGGTCGCCGATGGCGCGGTGGATCAGCGCCGCGGCCACGGACGAATCCACGCCACCAGACAGGCCGAGGATCACCTCTTCGTCGCCCACCTGCTTGCGGATGGCCGCCACCGCCTCGGCAATGTGGTCACGCATGACCCAGTCCGGGGTGACGGCACAGATGTCCAATACGAAGCGTTCCAGAATCGCCCTGCCCTGCACCGTGTGCGTGACCTCGGGGTGGAACTGCACGGCATAAAAGCGACGCTGCTCGTCGGCCATGCCGGCAATCGGACAGCTCGGGGTGGATGCCATGAGCTTGAAGCCGGGCGGAAATTCGGTGACCTTGTCGCCGTGGCTCATCCAGACCTTGAGCATGCCGTGGCCGTCAGCCGTGGTGAAGTCGGCAATGTCCTTGAGCAGCGCCGTGTGGCCGTGCGCCCGCACCTCGGCGTAACCGAACTCGCGCTGGTGGCCGCTTTCCACCTTGCCGCCGAGCTGCTGCGCCATGGTCTGCATGCCGTAGCAGATGCCCAGCACAGGCACGCCAAGCTCGAACACCGCCTGTGGCGCCTTGTCGGTCGTTTCCTCGTAGACACTGGCATGGCTGCCGGAGAGGATCACGCCCTTGAGCTGGCCGTCGGCTGCGTATTGACGCACCCACTCGTCACTCACGTCGCAGGGATGCACCTCGCAATAGACATGGGCTTCGCGTACACGACGCGCGATCAGCTGGGTAACCTGGGAGCCGAAATCGAGGATGAGGATCTTTTGATGCTGCATAAGTCATGCGGACAGTACAGTGTCTTCAAGCCAGGAACACCGCGGATCCGGCTCTGCCGGCCCGCTGGTGTTGCCCCCTGCAAGGGGGGTGGCGCAGCGACACGAAGTGCGCGCAGCCTGGGGGTGTGCCCTTAATCCGCCCGGTAGTTGGGCGCTTCCTTGGTGATCTGCACGTCGTGCACATGGCTTTCGCGAATGCCGGCGGTGGTGATCTCGACGAACTCGGCCTTGTTGTTCATCTCTTCGATCGTCGCGCAGCCGCAGTAACCCATGGCAGCCCGCACGCCGCCGGCCATCTGGAACACGATGGAGACCATCGAGCCCTTGTAGGGCACGCGGCCTTCGATGCCTTCGGGGACCAACTTGTCGGCATTCGGGTTGCCGGTGCTCGACTCCTGGAAGTAGCGGTCGGCACTGCCCTGCTGCATGGCGCCAATGCTGCCCATGCCGCGGTAGCTCTTGTAGCTGCGGCCCTGGTACAGGATGACTTCGCCGGGCGCCTCTTCGGTGCCGGCAAACATGCCACCCATCATGATGGTGCTGGCGCCAGCGGCCAAGGCCTTGGCGATGTCGCCACTGTAACGGACACCGCCGTCGGCAATCAGCGGCACTCCGGTGCCCTTGAGCGCCGTGGCTACGTTGTCGATGGCCATGATCTGCGGCACACCCACACCGGCCACGATGCGGGTGGTGCAGATGGAGCCAGGGCCAATACCCACCTTGACGGCATCAGCACCCGCCTCGGCCAGCGCCAGCGCGGCGGCGCCGGTGGCGATGTTGCCGCCAATCACGTCCACCTGCGGGTAGTTCTGCTTGACCCAGCGCACGCGCTCGATCACGCCCTTGCTGTGGCCGTGCGCTGTGTCCACCACGATGGCATCGACACCGGCCTTGACCAGGGCTTCGACGCGCTCTTCCGTGCCCTCGCCCACGCCGACGGCCGCACCGACACGCAGGCGGCCCGAGGCGTCACGCGCGGCGTTCGGGAAACTGGTCTGCTTGGTGATGTCCTTCACCGTGATCAGGCCTTTGAGTTCAAAAGCGTCATTCACCACCAGGATGCGTTCCAGCTTGTGCTTGTTGAGCAAAGCCTTGGCCTCAGCAGGTGTAGTGCCTTCCTTCTCATTGACCGTGATGAGCTTCTCACGCGGCGTCATGATCTGGTGCACCTTGACGTCGTAACGGGTTTCAAAGCGCAGGTCGCGCCCCGTGACGATGCCCACCACCTTGCCACCGTCGCACACCGGGAAACCCGAAATGCCCAGCTGTTCCGACAGCTGCAGCACCTGCAGCACCGTGTGCTCGGGGGTGATGACCACCGGGTCGCGCAGCACGCCGGACTCATAGCGCTTGACTTTGGCCACGTGAGCAGCCTGCTCTTGCGGCGTGAGGTTCTTGTGGATGATGCCGATGCCGCCTTCCTGGGCGATGGCGATCGCCAGGCGGGCTTCCGTCACCGTGTCCATGGCGGCAGACACCAGTGGCAGGTTCAGGGCGATATTGCGGGAGAAGCGGGTCGCAAGAGAGGTGTCCTTGGGCAGGACCTGGGAGAACGCTGGCACCAGCAACACATCGTCGAAGGTGAGCGCTTTACCGAGAAGGCGCATGTGAAAGCTCCAAAAAACGGATTGTACCCGCCTCGCCGGCTTTTTTCAGGGCGGTCGGGTCGACAAGCGGGCTGATAGGGCCGCCTGGTGGCGCTAAAGCCCCATCTCGCAAGCCATGTTGGACGCTACACTGCCCGCATGAAGCTCGTCCAGCCCCTCATCGCCATCGTCGCCCTCGCCTTTTCCCTGTCCGCTTTTGCCCAGTGGCAGTGGATCGACAAAGCCGGCCGCAAGGTTTTCAGCGACCGGCCGCCGCCGGTGGACGTGCCGGAGAAAAACATCCTCAAGCAGCCCGGCATGGCCCCTCTGGCCACCGAGATGCCCCCCAGCAATGCACCGGCGGCTGCGACGCCCCCTGCTTCTGCCCCCAAAGGGACGGGTGAGGACAAGGAGCTGGCAGAAAAGAAAAAGCAGGCTGCCGACGCAGAAACGGCCAAACGCCGTCAGGAAGAGGAGCGCGTGGCCAGGACCCAGGCCGACAACTGCATCCGTGCACGCCAGGCCAAGGCCGGCCTGGACGCCGGTGTGCGACAGATGCGCATCAATGAAAAAGGTGAGCGTGAATTCCTCGATGAAACCGGTCGCGCCGCAGAGGCCCAGCGCCTGCAGGGCATCATCGACGAGAACTGCAAGTAAGCTCGGCTCTCAATAGCCGGTTTTGGCGCCAGGTCTTTGCCGGGCGAACAGCCCGGTCGTGCGGGCACCTTGCTTGGCAAAACGCTCGCGCCGCGCCACCTTGGGGTCGACTCGCAGCGGCCGGTACAGTTCGACCCGATCGTTTTCTCGCAACACCTGATCCGTTGTCGCCTTGCGCCCCCATATCCCCACGGTAGCCGCCTGCCAATCCAGCGCCGGAAAGAGCTTCTGCAGTCCACTTTGCTCCAGTGCCTGCGCCACCGTCGCACCCAGGGGCAGACGCAACGGGATTTCGTGCACCACGCGTGCGCTTGGAGAGAAGGCGACCGTGATCTCGATTTGCATCTGATCAGCCCCCGTAGACCTGTTCGGCCCGCTTGACAAAGGCGTCGACCAGGCTGGCGGCAATGCGGTCGAACACCGGCCCCACCAGCTTGCCGAGTACCGCATTGGAAAAACCATAGTGCAGTGTCAGCTCCACTTTGCAGGCGCGCTGATGGCCCTCACCCACCGGCGCAAAGGTCCAACTCCCTTCCAGCTTAGAAAAAGGACCGTTGATGAGCTGCATGGTGACTTCACGTCCCGGCACATGTTCATTGCGCGTGGTGAAGGTCTGGCGGATGCCGCTGAAAGAGATGCCGACTTCGGCCGTCACCCCGCTGGCGTGCTGCTCCAGCACCTTGGCATGATCGCACCAGGGAAGAAACTTGGGGTAGTCGGCCACACCCGTGACCAGCTCATACATTTCCTGCGGGCTGTACCAGATCAGGACGGACTTGTGAACAGTTTTCATAGAATGCAGGGTTGGCACTCGCCAAACCACCGGCAATTGTAAGTTTGCGGTGTGTCCCCATCTGACTTCCATGGCCAAAAAACCCGATACATCTTCCCGCATTGCCGACAACAAGAAGGCCGTCTTCAACTATTTCATTGAGGAGCGCTTCGAGGCCGGCATGGTGCTCGAGGGCTGGGAGGTCAAGGCCGTGCGCGAGGGCAAGGTGCAGCTGACCGACGGCTACGTCGTGATCCGCGACGGCGAGATGTACATCATCGGCTGCCAGATCAACCCGCTCAAGAGCGCATCGACCCACGTCACCCCGGATGCCGTGCGCACAAAGAAACTGCTGCTGAAAAAGGATGAAATCCGCCGCCTGATTGGCAAGGTGGAGCAAAAGGGCTACACCCTGGTGCCGCTGAACCTGCACTGGAAGAACGGCCGCGTCAAATGCGAGATTGCGCTGGCCAAGGGCAAGGCCGAGCACGACAAGCGCGACACCATCAAGGAACGCGAAGGCAAGCGCGAGGTCGAGCGCGCCATGAAGGGCCGCCACCGCTGATCAACAGCATCTCGCCTGTGATCGGTTATCAGGCGAGGTCGCGTAGTGGATGCGCATACGCCGGCCAGGGCGAGACGAAGAAGCCTGCCACCATTTCCGGCGTCACCTCCTCGATACGCGCCGGATTCCAGCGTGGGTTCTGGTCCTTGTCGATCACCAGGGCTCGGATGCCTTCCATGGTCTCGGTGGCCGGGCCAAAGCGGTCCAGATGCAGAGAGGTAAAACAGTGACGAACGATGTCACGCTCCAGTCGGAGGTCTTCCGCCAGCGTCATGCCGCGGGCGCGTCGCACCAGTTCCAGCGTGACCGCCATCATCAGCGGCGACCGTTTGCGCAAGGTTTCCGCGTTGGCACGCGCCCAGTCAGAATCCGCCTGATCCAAGGCATGGAGGATGTTGGCTACTGAATCGAGTCCGAAATAACGGTCCATGTCGGCTCTGGCCTCCGCTCCCTGGTCCTCGCATGCTATTGAATGTGTAGCAGCCCAGGCATTCAATGCGGCCTCATCCACCCGCGGCATGGCAGCCAGTCTCTCCCAGGCTGCCCCCAGCAGGCTCGGATCAAAGCAGACGTCGGCCAGTTTCATGGCCAGCGCATTGCCGGCGTCGATGACGTCGCCCGTCAGAGCCAGCCATTCACCACTGCGCCCCGGGCAGCGGCCGAGGAAATAACCGCCAGCGACATCGGGAAACAGGCCGATGTTGGTCTCAGGCATGGCCATCTTGGTGCGCGGCGTCACGATGCGCAGCTTCGCGCCCTGGCTGATGCCCATGCCACCGCCCATGACGATGCCGTCCATGAAAGCGATATAGGGCTTGGGATAGTGATGGATCAGATGGTTGAGCGAGTACTCTTCGGTGAAGAAGTCCTCCAGCTCGGCATTGGCAGCCATGACCGCCTGATGAAAGAAGCGGATGTCACCGCCGGCGCAGAAGGCGCCAAACGGCCCCTCCTTGCCCATGCCGCGAATGGCCACGGCCTGCACCTGCGCATCGTCACGCCAGGCCATCAGTGTGGCGTTCAGCGCCCGGATCATGGGGAGCGACAGCGCATTGAGCGCGCGTGGCCGGTTCAGGGTGATGCAGCCCACGTGGCCACGAATCTCGGTAAGTACTTCAGGGCAGTTGTAGCTGATGACGTGATTCATCGTTTCTTGTTCCAGAGCATCCATTCATTGACCAGTAGCGCGAACAGCACCAGCGCCCCGCCCTGCAGGATCGAGGTGGTCGGTTTTTCTCCAGCACCGACCCAGACCAGCAGAATTCCGAAAAGGATCTCGAGTTGTGCCAGCAACGACACCTCGGGCGCCTTCAGAACGCGTGCGCAGATCACCAGGAGCGTACAGGGAATCGCCAGCTGAACCAGTCCCAAAAGTGCCAGCAGACCGATGTCGTGCCCCGTCGCTTGCAGGGGCAAGGCCAGCGGCAGCGTGGCCAGTGCGGAGATCAGGCCGCCGACCAGCACCGAGGGCACGAGGTCAACGTCCTCACCCTTGGCATGGGCGTGCTGCACCACGATCCAGTTGATCGCTGCCGTCAGCGGAACCAACAAGGCCACGGCCATGCCCTGCCAGCTGCCGCCCACGGCCTGGCCGCCGAACATCCAGACTGTGCCCAAACCGGCCAGCATGATCGCCAGCCAGGTAAACCAGGCGATGCGTTGCCGCAGGAAGATGCGCGCCAGCAGTGCGGTGAACAGCGGATTGAGCGACGAGATCACGAGCACGCCGGCCACGCTGGTCATGGTCAGGGCCAGCATGAAGGACGTGAACATCCCGCTCCAACACAGGCCTGACCACCAGAGGGCCGCGGGCGCGTTGCGCAGCTGCCGCCAGACGGCCGTGGGGCCGCGCCACAGCGGCAGGATCACCAGCAGCGAGACGGCCGTGAAGAAGCTGCGCCAGAACGTGACCTCGAAACTGCGTGCCGCCTCCAGCTGACGCGTGACGATGCCGGCAATCGACCACATCAGGGTCACCGCCACCATCAACCAGACCGCGCGCCGGTGCGTGAGTTTCATGTGGAGGTGTAAGCCTACCCGGGCCCCCATCGCGGGACGCCGTGGAACCGGCTCGGCCGGGCCACTGGCGTCGGTCCCCCTTGGGGGAAGGCGGCCGTCAGGCCGACTCAGGGGGTAACTTGATCAGGGAGTTAATCCCGTGATGCGCGCTTGCGCTCGTTCTCTTTCAGGAAGCGCTTGCGCAGACGCACGCTCTTGGGCGTGATCTCGACCAGCTCGTCATCCTCAATGAATTCCACGCCGTATTCGAGCGTAAGTTCAATCGGCGGCGTGATCTTGATCGCATCTTCCTTGCCGGAAACGCGGAAGTTGGTCAGCTGCTTGGTACGCGTGGCATTGACCACCAGGTCGTTGTCGCGGCTGTGGATGCCGACGATCATGCCTTCGTACACCGGGTCGTTGGCTTTCACGAACATGCGGCCGCGGTCGTCCAGCTTGCCCAGGGCGTAGGTGAAGATTTCACCATCGTCCATGGAAATCAGCACGCCGTTCTTACGGCCGCCAATCTCACCCTTGTGCGGTTCGTAGCGGTCGAAGATGTTGGAGATCAGACCGGAGCCACGTGTCAGGTTCAGGAATTCATTGGAAAAACCGATCAGGCCGCGCGCCGGGATGCGGTACTCCAGGCGCACGCGGCCACGGCCGTCCGGCTCCATGTTGACCAGTTCACCCTTGCGCTCGCCCAAGGCCTGCATCACGCCACCCTGGTGCTGCTCTTCGATATCGGCTGTCACCAGCTCGATCGGCTCGCATTTCTCACCATCAATCTCGCGGAACACCACGCGCGGCTTGGAGACGGCCAGTTCGTAGCCTTCACGGCGCATGTTTTCCAGCAGGATGGTCAAGTGCAGTTCGCCGCGGCCCATGACTTCAAAGATACCTTCTTCGTCGGTTTCCTTGACGCGCAGCGCTACGTTGTGTTGCAGTTCTTTTTGCAGGCGGTCCCAGATCTGGCGGCTGGTGACGAACTTGCCTTCGCGGCCAGCCAGCGGGCTGGTGTTGACGCAGAAGTTCATGGTCAGGGTCGGTTCATCGACCTTCAGCATGGGCAGCGGCGCCGGATTGATGGGGTCGGTGATGGTCACGCCGATGCCGATGTCAGCAATGCCGTTGATCAGCACGATTTCACCCGGACCGGCTTCCGCAGTCTGAACGCGATCCAGACCCTGGAAGGTCAGCACCTGGTTGATACGGCCTTTGACGGACTTGCCGTCCGGGCCTTCCATCACCAGCACCTCCATGGAGGGCTTGATCGTGCCCTGGCTGATGCGGCCTACACCGATGCGACCCACAAAAGTGGAGAAGTCGAGCGCTGAAATTTGCAGCTGCAGCGGTGCGGCAGGGTCACCCTTCTGGGCCGGCACATGCTTGAGCACCGTGTTGAACAGGGCCGACATGTCGGGGCCCCACTGTTCACCGGGCGCGCCCTCTTCCAGCGAAGACCAACCGTTGATGCCCGAGGCGTAGACCACCGGGAAGTCCAGCTGTTCATCGGTCGCGCCCAGCTTGTCGAAGAGGTCGAAAGCAGCGTTGACGACCTTGTCAGGATTGGCACCGGGCTTGTCGACCTTGTTGACCACCACGATGGGCTTGAGACCCAGGGCCAAGGCCTTCTTGGTCACAAAGCGGGTCTGGGGCATCGGGCCTTCTTGCGCGTCGATCAGCAACACCACACCATCCACCATCGACAGCGCGCGTTCCACTTCACCGCCGAAGTCGGCGTGTCCGGGGGTGTCGACGATGTTGATGTGGGTGCCTTCCCAGCTGACGGCACAGTTCTTGGCCAGAATCGTGATGCCACGTTCTTTTTCAATGGCGTTGTTGTCCATCACGGTGTCGACCACTTTCTCGTGCTCGGCGAAAGTGCCGGACTGACGCAGCAGTTGGTCGACCATGGTGGTCTTGCCATGGTCCACGTGGGCAATGATGGCAATGTTGCGGATCTGTTTTTGACTCATGTTTCACTCTCCAAAATCTGTTGTATCTCTAATGGGCTCAACAGGCGCCCGGGGATCAATTCACCAGCCCTGACATGGGCCGAGCCCAGCAAGGCATGCGGTTCTTCGCCGTACACGGCGACCTGCGCAGCATCCGGCCATGAACCGCGGCGGCGCAAGCCGCTCAGGAAACGTCCGGCATTCTCGGCGTCGAGCGTGACGGCAGCATGACCTTCCAGCAGCGCATCGACCGGTTTCAATTGCGACAGGCGCTCGGATTCTTCCATGGCATCCAGCTGGGCCAGCGTGACGCACTGCGACACGTCGAATGGCCCGGTGGCGATGCGACGCAAGACCACCAGGTGACCGCCGCAGCCCAAGGCCTCGCCGATGTCTTCACCCAGGGTGCGGATGTAAGTGCCCTTGCTGCATTTCACACGCAGCCGAAGGCTCGGCGCATCGCCCTGAAGCTGTGCTTCGAGCAGTTCCAGCTCGTGGATCACCACATCGCGCGCCTCGCGCGCCACGGTTTCGCCCTCGCGGGCATATTCATACAGGGCCTTGCCGTCCTTCTTCAGGGCGCTGTGCATCGGCGGCACCTGGCGGATCGGGCCCATGAACTGGTCCAGCACCTCGACGACCTGGCCCAGACTGCAGCTGACCGCACGGGTATCGATCACCTCACCCTCGGCATCCGCGGTACTGGTGCGTACACCCAGGCGGACCGTGGTCTCGTAGGTCTTGTCGGCATCCAGATGCAACTGGCTGAACTTGGTCGCAGCGCCAAAACACAAGGGCAGCACGCCGGTGGCCAGCGGATCAAGCGTTCCGGTATGGCCGGCCTTTTCCGCGCGCAACAGCCACTTGGCCTTCTGCAAGGCCTGATTACTGGACAGGCCCAACGGCTTGTCCAGCAAAAGCACCCCATGCACGGGGCGCCTGGGCACCCTCGTGCGCGGCGCGTTCATCTTCAGTCCTCGTTTTTGGAACGCGAAGCCACGGCCTGGGCGATCAGGGCATTCATGTCGGCCGCCCGTTCCGTGGTGCGGTCAAACAGGAAATGCAGCGTCGGCACCGTGTGAATGTGCAGACGCTTGAACAAGCCGTTGCGCAGGAAACCAGCCGCCTGGTTCAGCGCCTCTTCGGTCTGCCGCGGATCACCGACCAGCAGACTGAAAAAGACCTTGGCGTGCGCATAGTCCGGCGTCACCTCGACCGCCTGGATCGTCACCATCCCCACACGCGGGTCTTTCAACTCGCGCGCGATCAGCTCCGTCAGATCCCGCTGGATCTGATCGGCCACTTTGAAACTCCGGTTCGGAGCTGACGGTTTTTTCGCTGCCATGGTTTACAGGGTACGGGCGATTTCCTTGACCTCGAAGAACTCCAGCTGATCACCTTCCTTGATGTCGTTGTAGTTCTTGAGCTTGATACCGCACTCGAAGCCTTCTTTCACTTCGCGCACATCGTCCTTCATGCGTTTCAGAGAGTCGAGCTCGCCGGTGTAGATCACCACGTTGTCGCGCAACAGACGGAAATGCGCGCTGCGGGTGACGTAGCCGGAGGTGACCATACAGCCGGCGACCGTGCCGATCTTGGAGGCCACGAAGACGGTACGAATCTCGGCCATACCGATGACTTCTTCCCGCTTCTCCGGTGCCAGCATGCCGGACATGGCCGCTTTCAACTCATCCACAGCGTCGTAAATGATGTTGTAGTAACGGATGTCAACATCGTTGCTTTCGGCCAGCTTGCGTGCACCGGCATCAGCCCGGGTGTTGAAGCCGATGATCACGGCCTTGGAGGCAATGGCCAGGTTGACATCCGACTCGCTGATGCCGCCGACAGCCGAGTAGACCATCTGGACCTTGACCTCGTCGGTCGAGAGTTTGAGCAGCGAAGCCGCCAGCGCTTCCTGCGAACCCTGCACATCGGCCTTGACGATGATGGGCAAGGTCTTGACTTCGCCGGCCGAGATATCGGAGAACATGTTCTCCAGCTTGGCTGCCTGCTGCTTGGCCAGTTTGGTGTTGCGGAACTTGCCGGCACGGTAGGTGGCAATTTCACGGGCGCGGCGCTCGTCGGTCATGACCATGAATTCGTCACCGGCTTGCGGAACTTCGGTCAGACCCTGAATCTCGACAGGAATGGACGGGCCAGCCGATTTGACCGGACGACCGTTCTCGTCGAGCATGGCACGCACACGGCCATAGGTCTGGCCTGCCAGCACCACATCACCGGTGTTGAGTGTGCCGGATTGCACCAGCACGGTAGCCACCGGGCCGCGGCCCTTGTCCAGACGTGCCTCGATCACCAAGCCCTTGGCCATGGCATCGATAGGCGCCTTCAGTTCCAGCACTTCTGCTTGCAGCAGCACCTGCTCGAGCAGATCGTCGATGCCCTGGCCGGTCTTGGCCGACACGGACACGAAGGGCGAATCGCCGCCATATTCCTCGGGCACCACTTCCTCGGCCACCAGTTCCTGCTTCACGCGTTCGGGGTTGGCGTCAGGCTTGTCGATCTTGTTGACCGCCACCACGATCGGCACCCCGGCTGCCTTGGCGTGCTTGATGGCTTCCTTGGTCTGTGGCATGACGCCGTCGTCGGCTGCCACCACCAGAATCACGATGTCGGTCGCCTGGGCACCGCGGGCACGCATGGCGGTGAACGCCTCGTGACCCGGGGTGTCGAGGAAGGACACCATGCCGCGCGGCGTTTCCACGTGGTAGGCGCCGATGTGCTGCGTGATACCGCCGGCTTCACCCGAGGCCACCTTGGCACGACGAATGTAGTCCAGCAGCGAGGTTTTGCCGTGGTCGACGTGACCCATGACGGTCACCACCGGTGCACGCGGTAGCGCCTCGGCATGGTGCGCGGATGCTTCTTCTTCGGTGAAGGCTTCCGGATCGTCCAGAGCGGCGATGATGGCCTTGTGACCCATTTCCTCCACCACGATCATGGCGGTGTCCTGGTCCAGCGGCTGGTTGATGGTGACCATCTGGCCCAGCTTCATCAGGTGCTTGATGACCTCGGAGGCCTTGACCGCCATCTTGTGGGCCAGTTCGGCCACAGTGATGGTTTCGGGCACATGGACCTCAATGACGCGGGCTTCAACCGGCGCGGCCTGTGCGTGCTGTTCATCACGATCACGGTCATTGCCACGACGACCTTTGGGACCGCTGCGCCAGCTGCCGCGGCCAACGCCGCCACTGGAATCGCCACGGGTGGGAATGCCCTTTTTCTTGGCCGGATCGCCAGCCCAGCTGCTTGACAGCTTGGCCGATTTGACTTCCTTGCCTGCACCGGGGCCTGTGCCAGCACCCGCGGCGGGTGCCGCCTTGGGGGTGGTGCTACCGGTTGCCGGCTTATGCAGGGTGCCCTTCATGCCCGCTTTGCCAGCTTCAGCCGGCTTGGCGGTCTTGGGTTCTTCCTTCTTGGCCACCAGCACGCTCTTGGCTGGTGCGGCCATCATGGAACGAATGGCAGCGGCTTCAGCTTCGGCCTTGCGGCGGCGCTCATTCAGGTCCAGTGCGCGTGCAGCCTCTTCTTCGGCACGGGCCTTGGATTCAGCCACTGCTTTTTCGCGCGCCTCTGCTTGTACCGCGGCACGCGCCGCAGCAGCTTCAGCGGCCTCTGCCGTCGCATCTGTCTTGCTGGTGGTGGCCTGGTTCTTCTTTTCTGCTTCAGCGGCCGCATAGGCGGCGGCACGCTCTTCCGCTTCGCGTTCGCGTTTTTCAGCATCTTCACGCTGGCGACGCTTCTCGGCCAGATCCTCTTCCTGACGACGGATCAGTTCGGCCTGACGGCGAGCCTCTTCCTCGCGCCGGACGAGTTCGGCGTTGTCAATGGCAGAGCCTGCCGGGGCTTCAACCTGGACTTCCGGTGCCGGTTCGGCAACAGCGCCTTCGGTGACCTCGGAGCCATCATCACGGCGGACAAAGGTGCGCTTCTTGCGCACTTCCACCTGGATGGTACGGGCCTTGCCGGTGGCATCAGCCTGCTTGATCTCGGTGGTTGACTTCTTGACGAGGGTGATCTTCTTGCGTTCAGGCGCAGCTGTGCCGTGGCTGGCCTGCAGGTAGCTCAGCAGACGGTGCTTGTCAGCATCGGTCAGCGTGTCGGCGGCAGACGCCTTGGTCACCCCGGCAGCCTTGAGCTGCTCGATCAGCGTTTCAGTGGATTTCTTGAGTTCGGTTGCAAACTCGGCGACGGTCGTACTGGACATTTGTTGTGTAACCTTTCATGACCGTTACTCTTGAGAGGCGGCATCATTGGTAAACCAATGTTCGCGCGCCTTCATGATCAGGGCCTTGGCTTCATCCGCAGACTGGCCAGTGATATCAGTGAGTTCGTCCACGGCGAGATCCGCCAGGTCATCGAGGGTGTGAACGCCGTTGTCGGCCAGCTTGGCAATCAGCTCGGGCGTCAGGCCTTCGAGGTCTCGCAGATCCTGCGACACTTCCTCGACGCTTTCCTCGCGGGCAATTTCCATGGTCAGCAGCGCATCCTTGGCGCGGGCACGCAACTCGTTGACCGTGTCTTCGTCGAAGCTCTCGATCTCCAGCATTTCCTGCAGCGGCACATAGGCCACTTCTTCCAGGCTGGTGAAACCCTCGGCGATCAGGATGTCGGCGATTTCCTCGTCCACATCGAGTTTTTCCATGAACAGCTTGCGCAGCGAGCCGGTTTCGTCGGCCTGCTTCTGGGCCGATTCGGCCGCGTCCATGATGTTGATCTTCCAGCCGGTGAGGTCAGAGGCCAGGCGCACGTTCTGGCCGCCGCGGCCGATGGCAATCGCCAGGTTTTCCTCGTCCACCACCACGTCCATGGCGTGCTTTTCTTCATCGACCACGATGGACTGCACGTTGGCCGGGGCCAGGGCGCCGATCACGAACTGGGCCGGATCCTCGCTCCATAGCACGATATCGACGCGCTCGCCGGCAAGCTCATTGGTGACGGCATTGACGCGGGTACCGCGCACACCGACGCAGGTACCGATCGGGTCGACACGCTTGTCGTGCGACAGCACGGCGATCTTGGCGCGCGAGCCGGCGTCACGGGCGCAGGATTTGATCTCCAGCAGACCCTGCTCGATCTCGGGCACTTCCTGGCGGAACAGCTCGATCATGAATTCGGGCGCCGAGCGTGACAGGATGATGGGGGCGCCACGCAACGTCAGGTCCACTTCCATGATCATGGCGCGCACGCGGTCGCCGGTGCGCAGGTTTTCCTTCGGGATCATCTCGCCGCGGCGCAGACGACCTTCGACGCGACCGCTTTCCACGATGATGTCGCCCTTGTCCATGCGCTTGACGGTACCGACGAAGATCTTGTCGCCGCGCGACATGAAATCGTTGAGCAGCATTTCGCGCTCAGCGTCACGGATCTTCTGCAGAATGACCTGCTTGGCGGCCATGGCACCGATGCGGCCGATCGGCACCGAATCCACCGATTCCTCGATGTACTCATCCACCTCGATATCGGGGATCTGTTCCTTGGCTTCGAACAGCAGGATTTCCTGGTCAGGCAGCTGCAGGCCGGCCTCGTCGGGGACGACGTGCCAACGGCGGAACGTTTCGTAGTTGCCGGTGTCACGGTCGATGGCGACACGGATGTCCACATCGCCCTGGTAGAGCTTCTTCGTGGCTTGCGCCAGCGCGGCCTCGACCGCACCAAACACCAAGTCACGCTCAACGTTCTTCTCGCGTGAAATGGCTTCCACCAGCATCAACAATTCGCGATTCATGCCTTTAACCTCCATAACCAGATGAGCGCGGAGCCTTGCCCCACACCCGCTCGAACTCACATTGCAAAACCATCGCTCCTGCCCAAGGCCCTGCCCCGGCAAAAACGTTCTTAATCTTCTGTGCCTGCCGCGCCGCGGCCCTTGAAGCTGACGATCGGTGCCAAACGCGCCTCACGCAGCTCATCCAGCGTGAAGCCCAGCGCCTGCACGGGCGCCGGCGGGCGCTTCTTGCTGACCTTCTGTCCCGGCTTGACCGGCGGCTCGTCGCTCCAGACGATCTGCCAGCTCTGGCCGCCTTCGGCACGCTCCAGCGTGCCGCGAAACTTCTTGCGGTTGGCACTGACCTGGCCGGCCGCAGCCGCACCCATCGGCGCCTTGAGCGTGACGTCAATCACCTGGCCGGCAAAACGCTCGAAATCTTTTTCATGACGCAGGGGACGATCGATACCCGGCGAGGACACTTCCAGCCGCTTGTATTCGATGCCATCGACTTCCAGTGCAAACTGCAACTGGCGCGTGACTTTCTCGCAGTCCTCGACGTTGACGAACTGCTCGGCAGCTTGCGGATCCCAGGGCAAATCGATCGTCACGCGCAGCAAACCCCCAGCAGAGCGTTCGATCTCCACCAAGTCATAACCGAGTCCGGTCACAGTTTGTTCGACGATGTCCTGTAATGCCACGTGTGTCCTGTTGCCCCATCAAAACCGTTCGACCAAAAAAAACGGGCGGTTGGTAATCCGCCCGTTTGGTCGAGAATTGTCGAATTGTAGCCGAAAAACAGGGCTAGCGCCTTGATTTTCAAGGCGATTTAGGCAGCAGAACGCACCAGCGTGCAGGTGTACGGATGGCTGGGCGCATCCAGCACCGCGGAAACATCACCGGACTCGACGATGAGGCCGTCTTTCATGACAATGACCTCATGCGCCATGGCCCGGATCACGTCCACGTCGTGGGTGATCAGCAGGTAGCTCAGGCCCCGCTCGCGCTGCAGGCGCTGCAGCAGTTGCAGCACCTGCTTCTGGATCGTCACATCGAGCGCGCTGGTCGGCTCGTCCAGCACCAGCAGGCGCGGCTCGACGATGAGCGCGCGGGCTATGGCCAGCCGCTGGCGCTGGCCGCCGGAAAACTCGTGCGGATAACGCTGCAGCAGGCCTGGGTATTGCGCCTCACCTAGGCCCACCTCCTCCAGCGCCCGCAGCACCCGCTGGCGGCGCTCCGCCTTGGACAGCTCAGGCGCATGGACGAACAGGCCCTCGCCCACGATCTCCTCAACCGTCAGGCGCGGCGACAAGGAGGAAAACGGGTCCTGGAACACCACCTGCACCACCCGGCGCAATGCCTTGTTGTGGGCCGGCTCCCGGCTCCAGGCCTGCCCGTCCACTCGCAGATCACCGGTGAAGGGCAGCAGGCCGAGCGTGGCCAAAGCCAGGGTCGACTTGCCCGAGCCGGACTCGCCGATCACACCCAGGGTACGGCCGGACGCAATGGTGAAGGCCGCATCGTGCACGGCCACAAACTCACCACGGCGGAACCAGCCGCGCAAGCCGGGCAAGGGCGTCGGGTAGCCCACGCGCAAGCCACGGGCCTGCATCACCGGCGCAGCGTCGGCAACGACGGGCGCCTCCTGCACATCGCGCACCGGCTTGCTGTCGATCAGACGCCGGGTGTAGCTGTGCTGCGGGTTGGCAAAGACCTCGGCCACCCGCCCCTGTTCCACGATATGGCCGTTTTCCATCACGATCACCCGGTCGGCGAAGCGGCGCACCAGATTCAGGTCGTGCGTGATCAGCAGCACGGCCATGCCATTCTTCTGCTGCAGGCCGGTGAGCAGGTCGAGGATCTGACCGCGCAGGGTGACGTCCAGCGCCGTGGTCGGCTCGTCGGCCAGCAGCAGCCGCGGCTGGCAGGCCAAGGCCATGGCGATCATGGCGCGCTGGCGCTGGCCGCCACTCAACTGGTGCGGGAAGGACTTGGCGCGCCGCTCGGGCTCCGGAATGCCGGTGTCGGCCAGCAGTTGCACGGCCTGCGCCACCGCCTGCGCCCGGGCCAGCCCCAGCTTGAGCTCCAGCACCTCGGCAATCTGCTCGCCCACGGTGAACAGCGGGTTAAGCGCCGTCATCGGTTCCTGGAAGATCATGGCGATGTCCCGGCCACGGATGCCGCGCAGCTCGCGCTCCTGAATTGATAGCAGGTCGCGCACATTCAACGAGGGCCGGGGCTCGAAAAAGCTTGCAACGCCAGAAATGTCGGCGTTCTGCACCAGGCGCAGCAGGCTCAAGGCGGTGACAGTCTTGCCCGAGCCGGACTCCCCGACCAGCGCCACTTTTTCCCCCGCGGCGACCTGGAAATCGAGACCATGCACAACTTCCTTGCCGCCAAAGGCGACACGCAGGTTTTTCACGTCCAGCAGTGCGTGGCTCATTTTTCGGCCTTTCGCGGGTCGAGCGCGTCGCGCAGCGCGTCACCCATGAAGGTCAGCAGCAGCAGCGTGACCACCAGCACGGCGAAGGTGGAAAGCGAAATCCACCAGGCGTCGATGTTGTTCTTGCCCTGCGCCAGCAGCTCACCCAGCGAGGGTGTGCCAGGCGGCACGCCCAGACCGAGAAAGTCGAGCGAGGTCAGCGCCAGGATGGCCGCGCTCATACGGAACGGCAGGAAGGTCACCACCGGCGTCAGGCTGTTGGGCAGGATGTGGCGCCAGATGATCTGCCAGTTCGACAGGCCCAGCGCCCGCGCCGCGCGCACGTAGTCGAGCTGGCGATTGCGCAGGAACTCAGCGCGCACGTAGTCGGACAGGCCCATCCAGCCGAACAGGCTGAGCAGGATCAGCAGCAGCGCCACGCTGGGGTCGAACATGGCGGAGAAGATGATCAGCAGGTAGAGCTCGGGCATGGAGCCCCAGATCTCGATGAAGCGCTGGAACAGCAGGTCGGTCTTGCCGCCGAAAAAGCCCTGCAGCGCCCCGGTGACCACGCCCAGCAACACGCCGATGACCGTCAGCGCCAGTGCGAACAGCACCGAAATGCGAAAGCCGTAGAGCAGCCGCGCCACCACGTCGCGCCCGCGGTCGTCGGTGCCCAGCCAATTGTCGGCGGAGGGTTCGCTCGGGTTGGGCTCCTTGGCGAAGTAGTTGATGGTGCTGTGGTGGTAGGGGTTGAGTGGGTACAGAGCCCAGTTGCCGGGTTTGGCGAACTGCTGCTGGATGAAGGGGTCGAGGTAGTCGGTCGGCGTCGCGAAATCGCCGCCGAAGGTGGTCTCCGGCACGTTGCTCAGGATCGGCGCATACCACTGGCCGTTGTAGCGCGCCAGCAGCGGCTTGTCGTTGGAGATCAGCTCGGCCCCCAGGCTGAGCACGAACAGCGTACAGAAGATCAGCAGGCTCACGTAACCGAGGCGGTTACGCTTGAAGCGCTGCCAGGCGCGTTTCGATGGGGATGGTGAAATCTGGCTCATCAATCAAATTTCACGCGCGGGTCTACCCACACGTAACAGAGGTCGGAAATCAGCTTGGTCACCAGGCCGATCAGTGTGAACAGGTAAAGCGTGCCCAGCACTACCGGGTAGTCGCGCCGCATCACCGACTCGTAGGACAGCAAGCCCAGGCCGTCGAGCGAGAACAGGGTCTCGATCAGGAGCGAGCCAGTGAAGAAGGCGCCGATGAAGGCGGCCGGAAAGCCGGTGACGATGGGGATCAGCGCATTGCGCATCACATGCCGCCACAGCACGCGCCGCTCGGTCAGCCCCTTGGCGCGTGCCGTCAGCACGTATTGCTTGCGGATTTCCTCCAGAAAAGCATTCTTGGTCAGCATGGTGGTGACAGCAAAGGCACCCAGCACGCTGGCCGTGATCGGCAGCGTGATGTGCCACAGGTAGTCCACCACCTTGGCGCCCCAGCTCAAGCTTTCCCAGTTGCTGGAGGTCAGGCCGCGCAGCGGAAACCACTGCAACTGGCCGCCGAAGATCACCAGCAAGGCCACGCCGAGCACGAAACCCGGAATGGCATAGCCGATCAGCACGACCAGGCTAGTCAGCGTGTCGAAGCGGCTGCCGGCGCGCACCGCCTTGGCGATGCCCAGCGGCACCGAGATCAGGTAGCTCAAGAAGAAGGTCCACAGGCCGAGGCTGATCGAGACCGGCAGCTTGTCCTTCACCAGCTCCCACACGCTCTTGGGGTAGAAAAAGCTTTTGCCCAGATCAAAGCGCGCGTACTGCTTCAGCATCTGCCAGAAGCGCTCGTGGGCCGGTTTGTCGAAGCCGTAGAAGGCACGGATTTCGGCAATGCGCGCCGCATCCACGCCCTGGCGGCCGCGGTAGCCGGCGCCCGATGCGGCCGCGCCCTCCCCGCCGCTGTCGCGCCCCTGCAGTTGCGCCACCATCTGTTCCACCGGCCCGCCCGGCACGAACTGGATGACAACAAAGGTCAGCAGCAGGATGCCGAACAGGGTCGGGATCATCAGCAACAGGCGCTTGAGGATGTAGGCCAGCATCGCTTATTTCCCTTCTTGGGCCGCTTGTGCCCGGTTGGCTGGAGAAGCCCACCAGACGGACGTGACCCAGCCCTCGGGCTGGTAATAACGCGGCGTCACTGCCGGCTGCTCGAAGCGGCCGGCGCGCCAGGCGACGCGGTGCACGCTGCCGTACCAGTGCGGCACGGTGTAGTGGCCGTGGCGCAGCACGCGGTCGAGCGCACGCAGCCGGGCCACCAGTTCGGGTCGGGTCTGGGCCGAGATCACCTGATCCAGCAGGGCGTCGATCGCCGGGTTCTTGATGCCGATGATGTTCATCGAGCCTTCGGTATCGGCGGCCTTCGAGCCGAAACGCTCCAGCAGTTCGGTGCCCGGCGCCTCGCTGCCGATCAGCCGGTTGCTGATGACCTCGAAGTCGAACACATCCAGCCGTTTTTGCAGGATGGCGAAATCGACCACCTTGTAGTTGACGGTGATGCCCAGCTTCTCCAGGTTCCTGGCATAGGGCGTCACCACCCGGCCCATGGAGCCCGAGTTGTCGAGGAATTCAATGGTAAAGGCATCGCCCTGCGCGTTGCGCAGGGCACCGTCGCGGTAGGTCCAGCCGGCCTGGGCCAGCAGGTCGCGTGCGCGGCGCAGGTTGTCGCGCAACGTATGGCCGGAGGCCGGATCCAAGCTGGTAAAGGGTGGCTGCGGCACGTCGTCGGTGAACACCCTGGAGGGCAACTGGCGGCGCAGCGGCTCCAGCAGCGCCAGTTCTTCCGGGCTGGGCTTGCCTTTGGCCTCGAAGTCGCTGCCGACGAAATAGCCGCGCACCCGGGTGTAGGCGTTGTAGAACAGCTGGCGGTTGAGCCACTCGAAGTCCATCGCCAGCTCGATGGCTTCACGCACCCGCACGTCCTTGAATTTGTCACGCCGCAGATTGAACAGGAAACCCTGGAAGTCGCCGGCGTTGCCGTGCTGCAGCTCTTTCTTGATCAGCGTGCCTTTGTCGAACGCCTTGCCGGTGTAGGCACGGGCCCATTCGCGCGCGATGAAGGCCTGGATGTAATCGAACTCGCCGGCCTTGAAGGCTTCCAGCTGGGCCGTGTTGTCCTTGTAGATCTTGTAGGTGATGCGGTCAAAGTTGAACAGGCCTCGGCGCACATTGAGGTCGCGCGCCCAGTACGCCGGATCGCGCTCGTAGCTGATGTCCTTGCCGAAATTGACCTTGCCGATGCGGTAGGGACCGCTGCCAATGGGCGCATCGGTCACGATCTGGTCCAGCGGCTTGCTCTTGCCGTTGTCCATGCCCCACTTGCGGCTGAACACCGGCAGGCTGCCGGCAATCAGCGGCAACTCGGCATTGACACGTCGGAAGTCGAAGCGCACCACCCGTTCACCCAGCACCGTCACACCCTTGATATCGCCGAAGATGGTGCGGTACTGCGGTGCCGCCGCCTGTGAAGTCAGTTGGTCGAATGAGTGCTTCACATCGGCCGCCAGCACCGGCTCGCCATTATGGAAACGGGCCAGCGGGTTGAGCGTGAAGACAGTTGACAGCTTGTCGGGCGCCACCGTGATGTCTTGGGCCAGCAGACCGTAAGCGGTGGTTGGTTCGTCCAGCGTGCCGGTCAGCAGACTCTCGAACACCAGGCTGCTTAAGCCCGGTGGCGCGCTGCCCTTGAGGGTGAAGGGGTTGTATTTGTCAAAATTGGACAAGCGCGTGGGCGGCACCAGCGTGATGTCGCCGCCCTTGGGGGCGGCCGGATTCACGTAGTCGAAGTGCTGAAAACCTGCTGGATACTTGATGTCACCAAACTGGGCATAGGCGTGGCCGGCCCAGGCCGGCACGGCAGCAATCAGTGAAATCAGGGAAGCCAGAAAACAGAAAATCCGCATGCGACAATTCTGCACAGATTTTTTACCGAGAAAATTATGGGATTCCTGACTGGCAAGAAATTTTTGATCACCGGCTTGTTGAGCAACCGCTCGATCGCTTATGGCATCGCCCAGGCCTGCCACCGCGAAGGTGCCGAGCTGGCGTTCAGCTACGTCGGCGAGCGCTTCAAGGACCGCATCACCGAATTTGCCGCCGAGTTCAATTCCAAGCTGATCTTTGACTGCGATGTCGGTGATGACGCGCAGATCGAGAACATGTTCAAGAACCTGTCGGCCCACTGGCCCACCTATGACGGCTTCGTGCACAGCATCGGCTTTGCCCCGCGCGAGGCGATCACGGGCAACTTCCTGGACGGTCTGTCGCGCGAGAACTTCCGTATTGCGCATGACATCAGCGCCTACAGTTTCCCGGCCATGGCCAAGGCAGCCCTGCCTTACCTCAACGACAAATCGGCCCTGCTGACGCTGAGCTACCTGGGCGCCATGCGCGCCATCCCGAACTACAACACCATGGGCCTGGCCAAGGCCAGCCTGGAAGCCTCGGTGCGTTACCTGGCCGAAGCCGTCGGCCACCTGCCGGATGGCCGCAGCATGCGCGTCAACGGCATCAGCGCCGGCCCGATCAAGACCCTGGCCGCCAGCGGCATCAAGGATTTCGGCAAGCTGCTCAACATTGCAGCCAATGGCTCGCCGCTGCGCCGCAACGTGACCATTGAGGATGTCGGCAACGTGGCAGCTTTTCTGCTGAGCGACCTGGCTTCTGGCGTGACCGCCGAGATCAGTTATGTGGACGGCGGCTTCAGCCATTCTTCCGTGGCCGTGGTCGAGACCTGATTTCAAGAAAAAACCGGTTTTCGCCTCGCCATGGCTGCGCAAGCAGCTATGAATTAGATAGCAAAACGCCCCGCAATACGGGGCGTTTTTCCTTGGAGACGAAGTTCCTCAGGCCTTGACGCAGTCAGCGTAGTAATGCTTCTTACCATCTTCGGCGACCACCTCCACCAAGCCGTGGATGTCGGTTTCGAAGCCCGGGCATTGCGCATTGAACTCACGCGAGAACTTGAGGTAGTCAACAATCTTCTTGTTGAACACCTCGCCCGGGATCAGCAGCGGAATGCCGGGCGGGTAAGGCGTGACCAGACCGACGGTAACGCGGCCTTCCAGCTGGTCGATCTCGACACGCTCGGTCATGCGATGGGCGATGTGGGCATAGGCGTCGCTCGGCTTCATGGCCGGCTTCAGGTCGCTCAGGTACATCTCGGTCGTCAGGCGTGCAATGTCGTACTTGGCATACAGCGTGTGAATGTGCTGGCACAGGTCCTGCAGACCCATGCGCTCATAACGCGGGTGCTTCTGGCAGAACTCCGGCATGATGCGCCACATCGGCTGGTTCTTGTCGTAATCGTCCTTGAACTGCTGCAGCGCCGTCAGCAGCGTGTTCCAGCGGCCCTTGGTGATGCCGATGGTGAACATGATGAAGAAGCTGTACAAGCCGGTCTTCTCCACCACCACACCGTGTTCGGCCAGGTATTTGGTCACGATCGAGGCCGGGATGCCGGTCTTGTCGAACTTGCCGTCCATGTTCAGGCCTGGGGTGACGATGGTGGCCTTGATCGGGTCCAGCATGTTGAAACCGTCGGCGAGCTGACCGAAACCGTGCCACTTGCTGGCGCTCTTGGTGCTGCGGATGATCCATTCCTCGGCGCGGCCAACACCCTCGGCCACCAGCTTGTCCGGACCCCAGACCTTGAACCACCAGTCCTTGCCAAATTCCGCTTCCACCTTGCGCATGGCGCGGCGGAAGTTGAGCGACTCGGCAATGCTCTCCTCCACCAGCGCCGTGCCGCCAGGCGGCTCCATCATGGCAGCGGCCACGTCGCAGCTGGCAATGATGCTGTACTGCGGGCTGGTGCTGGTGTGCATCAGGTAGGCCTCGTTGAAGAGGTGATGGTCCAGCTTGGTGTTCTGTGAATCCTGCACCAGCACGTGGCTGGCCTGGCTGATGCCGGCCAGCAGCTTGGGGATGGACTGCGAGGCGTAGACCACCGACTCCTTCGGCCGTGCCCGCTTTTTGCCCATCGCGTGGTAGGCGCCATAGAACGGGTGGAACGCGGCGTGCGGCAGCCAGGCTTCGTCAAAGTGCAGGTTATCGACGTAACCGTCGAGCATGCCCTTGATGGTCTCGGTGTTGTAGAGCACGCCGTCGTAGGTCGATTGTGTCAAGGTCATGATGCGCGGCTTGACCTTCTTGGCATCCACGCCCTTGAGCAGCGGGTTGGCCTTGATCTTGGCCTGGATGGCCGACGGTTCGAACTCGCTTTGCGGGATTGGACCGATGATGCCGAAATGGTTGCGCGTGGGCTTGAGGAAGACCGGCACCGCCCCGGTCATGATGATGGCGTGCAGGATCGACTTGTGGCAGTTGCGGTCCACCACCACCACGTCACCGGGGGCCACCGTATGGTGCCACACCATCTTGTTGGAGGTGCTGGTGCCGTTGGTGACGAAGTAGCAATGGTCGGCATTGAAGATGCGCGCGGCATTGCGTTCACTCTCGCCGATGGCACCGTTGTGGTCGAGCAGCTGGCCGAGTTCCTCCACCGCGTTGCAGACGTCGGCGCGCAGCATGTTCTCGCCATAGAACTGGTGGTACATCTGGCCCACCGGGCTTTTCAGGAAGGCCACCCCGCCCGAATGGCCCGGGCAGTGCCAGGAGTAGGAGCCGTCCTCGGCGTAATCCAGCAGCGCCTTGAAGAACGGCGGCTGCAGCCCCTCCAGGTAGCTCTTGGCTTCGCGGATGATGTGGCGCGCCATGAACTCGGGGGTGTCCTCGTACATGTGGATGAAACCGTGCAGCTCGCGCAGGATGTCGTTGGGCAGATGGTGCGAGGTCTTGGTTTCGCCGTAGATGTAGAGCGGCACATCGGCGTTCTTGAAACGCACCTCTTCGATGAATTTGCGCAGGTTCAGCACCGCGGGGTCCAGATCGGGACCCGGCGTGAACTCCTCGTCGTCGATCGAGAGAATAAAGGCACTGGCCCGGCTCTGCTGCTGGGCAAACTGGCTCAAATCACCGTAGCTGGTGACACCCAGCACCTCGAAGCCTTCGGCCTCGATGGCCTGCGCCAGCGCGCGAATTCCCAGACCCGAGGTGTTTTCGGAGCGGAAGTCTTCGTCAATGATGACGATGGGGAAGCGAAATTTCATGAAAACACTCCAACCGGTCGGGAAAAAAAGAAAAACAGGCGCGAAGTGTACGGACTTATTGCCGATCCGCCCCAGCCGCGCCAGTCTTTTGCCGCAAAATGTGGCAATTGCAACACATCACCAGGAGTGCCATGGCTGAATCGACCGTCTGGTGGCTGATCACGGGCTGCGTAATCGCCATTGAACTGCTGACCGGCACCTTCTACTTGCTGATGCTGGCCATCGGTCTGGCCGCCGCCGCGCTGTCTGCCCATGCCGGGCTGGCACTGACGGCACAGATCGGTGTCGCCGCCGTGGTCGGTGGTGGCGCGGTGGTGGCCTGGCACCGGCTGCGGCCCCAATCCTCCACCCTGCGCGCCAGTGCCAACCACGACGTCAACCTCGACATCGGCGAAACCGTGCAGGTCGAAGCCTGGCACCCTGACGGTACGACGACCGTGAAATACCGCGGCGCCCAGTGGACGGCCGTGCATGGCTCCGGCGTCCTGCCCTCCACCGGCGCCCACCGCATCGTTGAAGTACGTGGCAGCCAGCTCGTCATCGAAAAATTCGAACCCTGACCGGACACCCGGAGAAAGTCACCATGGAAATCGCCATCCTCCTGCTCATCATTGCCGTCATCTTCGTCAGCCGCTCGGTCAAGGTCGTGCCACAGCAGAACGCCTGGGTGGTGGAGCGCCTGGGCAAGTACCACGCCGCGCTCACGCCGGGCCTGAACTTCCTGGTGCCTTTTATCGACAAGGTGGCCTACAAGCACAGCCTGAAGGAAATCCCGCTCGACGTACCGAGCCAGGTCTGCATCACACGTGACAACACGCAGTTGCAAGTGGACGGCATTCTTTATTTCCAGGTCACCGATCCGATGCGTGCCAGCTACGGCTCGTCCAACTACATCGTGGCGGTGACCCAGCTGGCGCAGACCTCGCTGCGCAGCGTGATCGGCAAGCTCGAACTCGACAAGACCTTCGAGGAACGCGACATCATCAACGCCCAGGTGGTCCAGGCCATTGACGAGGCCGCGCTCAACTGGGGCGTCAAGGTGCTGCGCTACGAAATCAAGGACCTGACACCGCCGAAGGAAATTCTGCACGCCATGCAGGCACAGATCACGGCCGAGCGCGAAAAACGGGCTCTGATTGCCGCCTCCGAAGGCCGTCGCCAGGAGCAGATCAACATCGCCACCGGCGAGCGCGAAGCCTTCATCGCCCGCTCCGAAGGCGAAAAACAGGCCGCCATCAACCAGGCGCAGGGTGAAGCCGAGTCCATCAAGGCCGTGGCCCTGGCTAATGCCGAGGCCATCGAACGTGTGGCGGCGGCCATTCGACAGCCTGGCGGTGAGCAGGCGGTGCAGCTCAAGGTGGCGGAAAAAGCCGTGGAGGCCTACGGCAAGGTGGCGGCCGACTCGACCACCACACTGATCGTGCCGGGCAATATGAGCGAAGTCTCGGCGTTGATCGCCTCCGCCATGACACTGGTGAAACAGGGCAAGGCCTGAGCAGACTGAACGCGAAGACACTTCTGTTGGAAACGGCGGGATTGCTCGAAATTCGTCTCACGCGAATTTCTCGGGGCTGCGCCCCCGCGCTATGCGCGTCCTGAAACAGTCCTCCGGACTGTTTCAGAGCGAACCCGGAGGCGGTTTCTCACACGCCCTCTCCGCCAAAAGAAAAGGCCCACGCACTGCGTGGGCCTTTGCATTTTTGGCGGAGAGGGCGGGATTCGAACCCGCGGTGAGTTTTACCCCACGCACGCTTTCCAGGCGTGTGACTTAAACCGCTCATCCACCTCTCCGGAAGCCCGCTATTCTAACCGAGTCGGCATGACTTTCCGGGAAGTGATGCAGAAAGTGCAAAAAAGAAGGGCCCGAAGGCCCTTCCCTGGTAGCCGAAGCGGATATCAGCGGATCACGGCGAGCTGAGTGCGTTCTCCACCCTTGAAGGTGTACAGGGTCAGGGCGCCGTGCTTGATGTCGCCCTTCTCGTCAAAGCTGATCGGCCCGGTCACGCCCTTGTAGTCGGTCGTAGCCGCCAGCACCGGCAGGTACTTGGCCGGATCGGCCGAGTTGGCCTTGACCATGGCGGCCACCAGCACCTTGGTCGCGTCGTACACATAGGGCGCGTAGAGCTTCACATCGTCGTTGAATTTGGCCTTGAACTTGGCGCGGAACTCGTCCATGCCGACCTTGGCCTCACCCTCGACGCCGCCCGCCTCGGCGCAGAACACCTGCTCTTCACCGATGGCGTCACCGGCGAGCTTGGGCATCTCGGCCGTACAAGCGCCGTCACCGCCCATGAACTTGGCCTTGATGCCCAGCGACTTCATCTGCTTCAACATGGGGCCGGCCACGGCGTCCATGCCACCGAAGAACACCACATCGGGCTTCTTGCCCTTGATGCTGGTCAGGATGGCATTGAAGTCAGTGGCCTTGTCGGTGGTGAACTCCTTGGCCACGATCTTGGCGCCCGCGGCCTCGGCGGCCTTGCTGAACTCATCAGCCACGCCTTGGCCATAAGCGGTGCGGTCATCGATCACGGCCACGTTCTTGGCCTTGAGGGTGTCGACGGCGTATTTGCCGAGGGTGCTGCCCAGGTGCACGTCATCCGCCACCACGCGGAACGTGGTCTTGAAACCCTGGCGCGTGTACTTCGGGTTGGTGGCGGATGGCGAAATCTGCGGAATGCCGGCATCGCTGTAGACCTTGGAGGCCGGGATGGTGGTGCCCGAATTCAGGTGGCCAATCACGCCGGCGACCTTGGCATCCGCCAGCTTTTGCGCCACGGCGGTGCCCTGCTTGGGATCGGCGGCATCGTCCTCGGCCAGCAGTTCCAGCTTGACTTTCTTGCCGTCGATCATGACGCCCGCCGCATTGAGTTCCTCGATCGCCATGCGCGCGCCGTATTCGTTGTCCTTGCCCAGATGGGCAATGGCACCACTCATGGGCGCCACGTGACCGATCTTGACCACCGGCTCGGCAGCCGCTACCGGCGCTGGTGCCGCAGCGGGTGCTGCGGCCTCCTCTTTCTGGCCGCAGGCGGTCAGAAGGGCGGCAGTGGCGACCCATGTCAGGGCCGAAGTAAGGTGCTTGACGTGCATGAACTCCTCCAAGTGATTTGAATGACAACCAGGAAATAGGACCAAGCGAGACATTAACGCATTCGTCCCACGCAAGGCCAACAAACCTTCAGTCTGTGGGTATTTCGGGAGGCTCAGCGTCGCGCCAGCGCATCAAGCTCCAGCGCCACGGCTTCTGCCACCTGCTGTCGCAAAGCCTGGTCAACCTCCTGCCACAGATAGGGCTCCAGCGCGCTGACCTGCTCCTGCACCAGGGCCGTCACGACGGCTCGCAGCCTGGTTTCCAGCGTCGGCGTCAGCCGCTGCATGACCCGCTCGACAAGCGCCTCCGCTGCCGGCATGGGACTGGTCGTCGTCTGTGGTGACGGTGTTGTCTCGGTACCGGTCGCCACGGGCCGCACCACCTCGGTCAGCGTCGGAAGAAAGCGCGGCAGGTTCTTTTGCGGTGTGGTCATCCGTTCGCGCCTTTCAGGGCCAGGTCATGGCGGACGATGGTGTGACCGCCCTCGGTGTAGTGCTTCCAGCGGCCACGCGCCAGCTGGCGATCGTCGTCGTCCAGGCTGACAACCTCGATCAAGCGCTCAAACTGCTCGAACCCGGCCGGCACCTGCACGCCGAGATTAAGCAGCACCTGCTGGTGCGGCAGCTCGGCCAGAGATTCAGCCAGAACCACCGGCGAGGCCGCCAACACATGGGCCGGGTCGCTGGTCGTGGCATGCGGGATGAAATCGAGCTGGGAGAAGGTCCACAGCAGGCTGTTGAGGCGCGCCAGCACATCGGCCGGCGCCGTCACCACCACACGCGCCCCGCTGCCCATAGCCTTGCGCAGCAGCCGGCAGGCGTAGGCCAGCTTGTCGGGGGCGTTGAAATGGAAGGCAACCTCGGTCATGTTTTCAACACCCTCAGGCGGCGCGGCGCTGGCGGGTCTTGGTCGCCGCAGGCTTGCTGGCCTGGCTGGCCAGCAGGAAGTCCAGCAGCAGGCCCACCGGTCGCCCGGTCGCGCCCTTGGCTGCACCGCTCTTCCAGGCCGAGCCGGCAATGTCCAGGTGCGCCCAGGGGTACTTGCTGGCAAAACGCTGCAGGAACTTGGCGGCCGTGATGGCGCCACCGGCGCGTCCCGCCACATTGGCGACATCGGCAAAGTTGGTCTTCAGGCCGTCGGCATAGTCGTCATCCAGCGGCAGGCGCCAGCACAGATCCTGGGCTGCTTCGCCGGCGGCCATCAGTTGGTTGGCCAATTCCTCGGTGGAGGCAAACAGGCCGCTGCGCACGCTGCCCAGGGCGATCATGCAGGCGCCGGTGAGCGTGGCAACGTCAACCACGGCACGCGGCTTGAAGCGCTCGGCATAGGTCAGCGCATCGCACAGGATCAGCCGCCCCTCGGCGTCGGTGTTGAGAATCTCGATGGTCTGCCCGCTCATGCTGGTCACCACATCACCAGGCTTGACGGCCCGGCCGTCGGGCATGTTCTCGCAGCTCGGGATCAGGCCCACCACATTGATGGCCGGCATGAGTTCACCCAAGGCACGGAACACGCCCAGCACGCTGGCGGCGCCCGCCATGTCGAACTTCATCTCGTCCATCTCGGCGGCGGGCTTCATGGAGATGCCGCCGCTGTCGAAGGAAATGCCCTTGCCCACCAGCACAGTCGGCGCCTGCGCCTTGGCGGCGCCGTTGTACTGCAGCACGATGAAACGCAGGGGTTGCTCAGAGCCTCGGGCCACGGCCATGAAAGACCCCATGCCCAGTTTTTCCACTTCACGCGGCCCCAGCACCTGGCAGCTGATCTTGGGCAGGCGCGACAGGGAGCGCGCGGCCTGCGCCAGCAGCGTGGGGGTGGCATGGTTGCCAGGGCGATTGGCCCACTCCTTGGCCATCTCGATACCGGCCACGGCCGCTACGGCTTGCGCAAACTCAGCCTTGCTGCCCAGCGCCTGCGGCACACCCACGGTCACGCGGGCGATGGTTCGCCCCTCCGACTTGGACTTGGTGGTGGTGTAGACGTAGCTGGCATCGGCCATGGCCGTCACTGCGGCACGCACCGCACCGCTGCTGGGCGCGGTGGCAAAACACAGGACCAGCTTCTTCACGGCCGGTGTGCCGGCACGCAAGGCGCCAACCGCAGCCGCCACGGCCTGGCGCACCTGCTTGGCCGAACCGTCACCGGCACCGACCAGCACCACCCGGGGTGACTTGGCCTGCGCCGGCCGGTACAAAGGCAGCAGCTTGCCAGGCTTGTTTTCCAGGTCGCCGGCCTTGAGCGCTTGGGCCACCAGGGCCGACAAGGCATCCTTGCCGGGCTTGAAACCGGCAGGCACCAGCACCACCAGCGCATCACTTGTCAAAGCCGCAGCAGCAGCCAGATCCAGGGACTTGAGTTCAAAGTTCATAATTGCGGTTTTCCTTCCGACCAATGTTATTCCATTCCTCCATCCGCAAGGAGCTGGCGCGCAGTTTCGGCGCCACGCTGATCGTCCTGGTGACGGTGGTCATGACCATGACGCTGATCCGCACGCTCGGTGCGGCCTCGCGCGGCAGCTTCAATCCGTCCGATGTGATGCTGGTGATGGGCTACAACGTGCTGTCCTTCCTGCCCAACATCATGACCATGGGCCTGTTTGTGGCCACGGTCGGCACCCTGTCGCGCCTGTACCGCGACAGTGAAATGGTGATCTGGTTTTCCAGCGGCGTCGGACTGTGGAACCTGCTGGCCCCCCTGCTGCGCTTTGCCTGGCCGATCCTGCTGGCCATCGCGACATTGGCGCTGCTCGTGCTGCCGTGGTCGAATAAGCAGGTCGAGGACATGCGTGCCCACTATGAAAACCGCGGTGACCTGGACCGGGTGCAACCCGGCCAGTTCCAAGAGTCGGCAGGCGGCACCCGCGTGTTTTTCGTCGAGAAAAGCCTGCTGAGCGAGCATTCCGCCAGCAACGTGTTCATCGCCACCACCGAACGGGGCAAGGAAACCGTGACGTCAGCGCGCAGTGGCCGCATCGAGCTGATCGGCGACGAACGTTTTCTCGTCCTGGGCAACGGCCAGCGCCTGGAAAACAGCATCGGCAAGTCGGACTTCAAGCTCAGCGAGTTCGAGCGCTACAGCATCCAGGTGACGCAGGACCAGTTGGGCAGCCAGGCTGAAATCCCTCTCAACACCGTGTCCACCCTGGAGCTGATTCGCAAACCGACGACGCATCACCTGGGTGAAATCTCCTGGCGCCTGGGTTTTGCCCTGGCGGCGCTGAATCTGATGATCCTGGCGGTGGCAACCTCGCGCGTGAACCCGCGCCTGGGTCGCTCCGGCAATCTGGTGGTTTCCTTGCTGCTGTTTCAGGTCTATCTCAACCTGCTCAATCTGGGCCAGGCCTGGATCAGCACCGGCAAGATCGGTTTCATCCCCTTCGTGATCCTGCTGCATGGCGGTGTGCTGGCCGCCTCCATGCTGTTGTTGACCATGCGGCACTACAACTGGAGTTGGCGACGGCTGCTGGCGGCACGAGCCGCAGCCCGGAGCCAGGTGACCGCATGAAAACCATCCGTCGCCTCCTGCACGCCGAAGTGTTGACCGCCGTGACCTTCGTCACGCTGGCCTTTCTCGCGCTGTTCTCCTTCTTCGACTTTGTCGATCAGCTGCCCTCGATCGGCCGCCCGGGCATCGGTGCCGGTTACCAGTTGCCGCAGGCCCTGAGCTATGTGGCGCTGCAGGTCCCCAATCACCTGTACGAGCTGCTGCCGATCACGGTGCTGATCGGCACCATCTACGTCATGACCCGCATGGCGCAAAGCTCGGAGTTCACGATCCTGCGCACCAGCGGCCTGGAGCCGTGGCGTGCCCTGCGCACCTTGATGACCGTGGGCGCCGTGTTCGTGGTGCTGACCTTTGTCATCGGTGATTTCCTCGCCCCCTGGGCCGACCGCACCTCCCAACTGCTCAAGGCGCGTTACCAGGGCAACATCACGGTCGGTCAGACCGGCGCCTGGCTGCGCGAGAAACAGCCCTACGGCCAGTTTGCCGTCAACGTCAATGCGCTGGCATCTGACGGCGGTATGCGTGGCGTGCGCGTCTTCGAGTTCGACAACAAAGGGCTGCTGGTGTCGATGACCCGTTCCCCTACGGCACAGTTCGAGAGCGACGAAGCCTGGCTGCTGGAGCAGGCCGAGCGCATCGAATTCACCTCGCGTGGTACCGAGGCATCGCGCGTCGAACGCACCCAGATTGCGAACTTCCGCTGGCCGACCCAGATCACCTCCGAAATGGTGTCAGCTGCCGTGCTGCGGCCCGACCGCATGAGCACGCTCGACCTGTTCCAGTACATCCGCCACCTCAATGCCAACAACCAGTCGGCCGAGCGCTACGAAATCGAGTTCTGGAAAAAGGTGTTCTACCCGCTGAGCTGCCTGGTCATGGTGGTGCTGGCCCTGCCCTTCGCCTACCTGCACTTCCGCAACGAGGGCATTTCGGTTTATGTGTTCGGCGGCGTCATGGCCGGCATCAGTTTCTTTTTCCTCAACAACGTGTTTGGCTACATCGGCGAACTGCGTCACTGGCAGCCGTGGCTGACGGCAGCGCTGCCGGGCATGATCTATTCACTGCTGTCGCTGGGCACCTTCGGCTGGCTGGTGCTGCGGAGATAAGACGCATGAGTTCAACCTTGCCGCACCGCGGCATCATCCTGTTCGCCCACGGTTCGCGCGACCCGCTGTGGTCACAACCGATGGAAGCGGTGGCGGCCCGCACACGCCAGCTCGACCCGCAGGCCCTGGTGCGCTGCGCCTACCTGGAGCTGACAGCACCCGACCTGCCAGCCTGCGCCGCCGAACTGGTGGCATCCGGCGTGCAGTCCATCACCATCGTGCCGATGTTCCTTGGCGTCGGCAAACACGCGCGCGAAGACCTGCCGCGTTTGGTGGCAGACCTGCAAACCAGCTTCCCCGGCGTCACTTGGCACTTGCAAGGTGCCATCGGGGAAGATGCCCGCGTGACCGACCTGCTTGCCCGCATCGCGCTCTCTGCCGCCTGAGCGCGCGGGCACCGCTGGCGCTCCTTACAATGCGGCGATTGCCCATGTTCAAACCATCCCTATCCCTCAGCGCCCGCACCGTTTTTCTGCTCGTGCTGGGTACCTCCTTTGCCGTGGCCATGCTGCCGGTGCTCTGGCCGCAGTTGGACATCGCCGTGGCAGCCTACTTCCTGCAGCCGTCCCCGCCCATCAACCCCGCGCAGTGGCAGTGGGTGGAGCTGGTCAACGAATACACGCCCGACCTTTTCCGCTCGCTGGCGCTGGTCTTTCTGGCCGGCTGGATCGTCGTCAGCCTGTTGCGCCGTTGGCGCCGGGCTGGCATTGCCTTGGCCTTTGTCGGCCTGTCACTGCTGCTGGGCCCCGGTTTTGCCACTTGGGCCGTCAAGGAACACCACCTGCGCGCCCGCCCCTTCGACGTGGTCGAGTTCGGTGGCGACCGCAAGTTCACACCGGCACTGGTGCAGGCCAACCAGTGCACCGACAACTGCGCCTTCGTCAGCGGCCATGTGGCCTGCGGTTTTTTCTTCGCTTCGCTCATGCTGCTCGACCCCCGTCGCCGCTGGCGCTGGGTGGCCACCGGTGTCGCGGGCGGGTTGCTGATCGGGGTGGCCCGCATGTCGGTCGGGGCGCACTGGCTCAGTGATGTGTTGTGGGCCTTCCCCATCACGCTGCTGACCAGTTGGGGCGTCTGGACGGTGCTGACCTTCTTCTACAAGTACGGGCAGCGGCCCACGCAGGCCTGAACCCATGCAACAACTGCGTCACCTGCTCGTCCTGATGCGGCCCCACCAGTGGCTGAAAAACGTCTTTGTCTTCGCCGGTCTGCTGTTTTCTCACGCCTGGCACGAGGGCCCGTTGGTGCTGCGCGCCGCGCTGGCCTTTGCCGCCTTCTGCTGCATGTCCAGTCTGGTCTACATCCTCAACGACTGGCGTGATCGCGCCAGTGATGCGCTACACCCGGACAAGTGCCACCGGCCGCTGGCCAGCGGTGCCGTCACTGTGCCTGCGGCCTTCACCCTGGCCGTCCTGCTGGGGCTAGCTGGTCTGGCGCTGGCGGCCAACAACCGCGTGCTGCTGCTGTTGCTGGCGCTTTACGTGGCCTTGAATCTGGCCTACTCCTGGCGCCTCAAGCACGTGCCGGTGGTGGACGTGTCCATCATTGCCACCGGTTTCATGCTGCGCCTGCTGGCCGGCACCTCGGCCGTTGGCATTCCGCCTTCGCGCTGGCTGCTGCTCACCGGCCTGTTCATCGCCCTGTTCCTGGGCTTTTCCAAGCGCAAGGCTGAGACCTTCCACAACCCCGAGCAGCAGCGTGCCGTGCTGGAACACTACCCGGCCGCCCTGCTCGACACCCTGATGGCCGTCACCATGACCGCCACCATCACCATGTACAGCCTGTATGCCACCAGCGCGGAAGCGCAGGCGCAGCACGGCGAGCGGCTGGTCTACACCGTGCCGGTGGTGATCTTCGGCCTGCTGCGCTACGCCTACCAGGTCCACCGCGGCCGCGGTGAGGACGTGGCACGCGACCTGCTGCGCGACCCCTGGATCCTTTTGGCCGGCGCCGCCTGGCTGCTGCTGTTTCTGGGCTCGCGGCTTTGAAGCTGCCGCTCAAACAACTGCTGCTGGCCCTCGGCGCTGCTGCCACCGCCTATGCCCTGGTGCTGCTGCTGACTGGCAACGCGGCATCGACAACCCGGCTCACCGCGCTGTGGTCACCCGCCGGTGCACTGGCCGCCGCGCTGTGCGTGCTGAACTACCTGCTGCGCGGCCAGCGCTGGCGCCTGTGGATGGCGCACTACGGCCGCCCACTGGGCCCGCTGCAGGGGCTGCGCCTGTATCTGGCCGGCTACACCTTCACGCCCACCCCCGGCAATGTGGGTGAAGCCGCGCGCGGCCTGATGCTTCGCCCGCCGCTGGGCGCTGCCGACAGCTTGGCCATCTTCGGCGCCGAGCGCCTGGCCGACCTGTTGGGCCTGCTGCTGCTCACGCTGCCGGGGCTGTGGTGGCTGCTGCAGTGGCCGGACCTTGCGGCCTGGCAGCTGCAACTCGGTACTGCCGCCGCGGCCGCAGCGCTGCTGGTGCTGGGCCTGCTGGTCACCTTCAGGCAACGGCTGTTCAGCCGCATGCCTTGGTTGCACGCCGCCTGGCACTGCCTGGCCACGCGCCCCTGGCGCTGGCTGGGCTTGACGCTGCTGGCCTGGGTAGCCCAAGGCCTGGCCACCTGGCTGGTCTGCCAGGCACTGTTCGACTGGCCGATCGAGCCCTTTCTGGCCGCCGGCTTCTACGCCCTGGCCATGGTTGGCGGCGCCCTGTCCATGCTGCCCGCGGGCCTGGGCGGCACCGAAGCCTTGCTGACCGGCCTGCTGGCCCTGCACGGCGCCCCCTTGGCTACAGCGGTGGGCATCACCGTGCTGGTGCGCCTGCTGACACTCTGGCTGGCGGTGGCCATCGGCGTGCTGGCCCTGCTTTATAGTGCGGCGTTCCGCCAAGACATCAGCCTGCGCTAGCCCCCATGCCTCCTGCTTTTGATACCGACGCCGCCCCCGGCCGCCTGACCCGCTGGCTGCTTTTCACCGCCATCGCCTCGCTGGCCCTGCGTTTCTGGATCGCCGCCGCCTTGCCCATCACCGGCGACGAGGCCTTCTTTTACTGGTGGGGCGTTTACCCCGACTGGGGTTATTACGACCACCCGCCCATGGTAGGCTGGCTGATCTGGCTCATGCGCACGCTGTTCGGCGAGGCCAGCTCGGCCATCCGCCTGCCAGTGGTGCTGTTGCCGCTGGCCGTGGGTGCCACGCTCTGGTGGGCGCTCAAGCCGCTGAGCCGCGAGCGCGCCGCCTGGGCGGTGTTGCTGTTCTGGCTGGCACCGGTCAACTGGCTCAACAGCCTCATCACCACCGACACGCCGCTGATTTTCTGGTCGCTGCTGTCGGCCGGTGCGCTCTTGCGTGCCGAACGGCGCGAGACGCTGGACGGCCGCGCCTGGCGCCTGTACGCCCTCGCCGGCGTCTTCATCGGCTGCGCCTTTCTCTCCAAATACTTTTCGGTGGTGCTGGGCCTAGCCTATCTGGTGTACTTCGCTTTGTACCGGCGTGAACGCTGGCAGGCGTTGGCCCTGGTCGTGCTGTGCGCCCTGCCCGGGCCGCTGATCAACCTGTGGTGGAACATGGGCCACGGCTGGGCCAACATCATGTTCAACGCCATCAATCGCAACCAGGACGCCTCCTTTGCCTGGAGCCACCCGCTGAGCTACCTGGGCATGCTCGCCTACCTGCTCACGCCGGCCGTGCTGTGGCTGGGCTTCAAGCACCGGACGGCGCTGGGCAACACCGTGCGCCAGCAGCGCTTGGTGGCCGTGCTGATCGTGGTACCGCTGCTGTTTTTTGCCGTGCTGTCGCTGAAGAAAACCGTGGGCCTGCACTGGGTGCTGGCCTTCTACCCCTTCGTCTTCGTGCTGCTGGCTTTCGCGCTGCCGCAGCCGGCCCTTAAAAGCTGCGCCAAAGGCATGGCCTGGTTCACGGCCCTGCACGTGCTGGCGGTGGTGGCCATCGGCTTCACCCATGTGGAGCAATGGCAGGGCAAGCCGCGCTACTACAGCATGGTGCGCAGCTTCAAGACGGCCGAACTGCTGGCCCAGGTGCGCACGCCGGATTCGGTGTTGATGGCCGACGCTTATGCTCCCGCCGCCGCCTACGGCTACACCCTCGGCCAGTACATGCCGGTGTTCGGCCCGGGCAAGTTCCACGCCCGGCAGGACGACCTGCTGGTGGACTATTCCATCTATGACGGCAAGACCGTCCGCATCATCGTCTCGGACGGCGAGCCGCCGCCGCTGGACGGCTACCGCCCGTATTTCGACAGCGTGCAGCCGCTGAGCTTTGTGCAGAACGGCGTCACCTTCCACGCCGTGGAGGGCCGCAACTTCCACTTCGAGGCCTACCGCCAGGGCGTGCTGGGCGAGATCTTCCAGCGCTACTACGCCATTCCCGAGTGGCTGCCCATGACGGGCTGCCCGTTCTGCGTGCGTTACTGCGGGCAGGTGCAATGTCCGAGGCCGTGAACCCGATGGCCGACGAACGCGCTGCCGTCCGACCGGTGATGGCCGCCTTCGACTTCGACGGCACGCTCACCCGCAGCGACACCCTGCTGCCCTTCCTGCGCCGCCTGCTGGGTCTGCCCACGCTGCTGTGGGTTCTGTTCATCTGCAGCCCCTGGCTGGTGGCCTATGTGCTGCGGCTGGTCAGCAACCACCGCGCCAAGGCCGTGCTGCTGCACGCTGCCCTGGCCGGCCGCTCAGTGGCCGACGTCGAGCGCTGTGCCCAGGCCTTTGTGCTCGAATATCTGCCGCAACAATGGCGCCCCTGGGGCCTGCAGCAACTGGTGCAACACCAGCAGGCCGGCCACCGTTGCGTGCTCGTCACCGCCTCCACCAGCCCCTACATGCATCTGGTCGGCGCCAGCCTGGGCGTGGATGCGGTGTTGTGCACCGAGATGGAAGTGGTGGATGGCCGCTACACCGGTCGTTTGGCCACGGCCAACTGCCATGGGGAAGAGAAGGTGGCGCGGCTCAAGGCCTGGCTGACGCAGGCCTACGGCGCGGCACCGGACCACCAGCCGGAGGTGCATGCCTATGGCGATACCAAGGGGGATTGGCCGATGTTGCGGCTGGCGCAGCAGGCTTGGTATCGCGAGAAGCCCGGTACTACCATGAAACTTTCCCGCGAATAATTCCGAGGTCGATTTCGACCTCCCAACTTGCCCGAATGTTAATGTCTCCAGTACTTGAAACCTCGTTAACAGTCACCTTCTCCCCTGGGAGGGCTAAAACATTGATACTCTCAACTGGCTTTTCGACGCGTGGCCGAAACGAGATCGAGTAGTCTATGGACTCAATGTGCTTCTTCCACACTTGATACACCTCTTCTTTGCTGTATTTTTGGAGCGCTTTCTCCTCAGACTGAGTAATGTTGGAGCGGTCAAGCAATGTGCTCAAAACGCCGCTAGGCACCTCTCCTTTTCCACCAACTCCATCCGTCAGTTTTTGGACACCCACAACGAGTTGTTTGTTGAACTCAAGAAACAAAGTCCCAGCCAACTTACTCATTGCTCGATAGAGTTCAATTTCGTCGTTACTTGCGTCTAAAGTAGCCATTTTTATGTCTCCTTGGTCAAAGAGGGGCAGTTCAAACGGTTGGGCTGCGATGCCCCAATGGTCGCAACGACCTAACTCAATATAGATCGCAAAGTGCGAAATAACAGGTTGGATGCTCATCGTTTGTTTATCCTTGCCGCATCTATGTGCTTGTTCAATATTTGCATTGAGTTGGCAAACGGCTGAGGTGGTGTCCATTAATAAACTGCGGAAAACTGGCAAAGCCACCTCACCGCTTCATCTTCGGTACGTCCTGCCAAGCACCCGAGTCAGCTTATTTTGCGCCTCTTGTTAGACACCCAAGGCATAATAAACGCCAGTTTTAGCTGGAATTCACCATGAACCTGCACCAATTCCGCTTTGTTCAGGAGGCGGCGCGCCACAACCTGAACCTGACCGAGGCGGCCAAGGCGCTGCATACCTCGCAGCCGGGCGTGTCCAAGGCCATCATCGAGCTGGAAGAAGAACTCGGCATCGACATCTTTGCCCGCCACGGCAAGCGCCTCAAGCGCATCACCGAGCCGGGGCAGCACGTGCTCAAGAGCATCGAGCTCATCATGCGCGAGATCGGCAACCTCAAGCGCATCGGCGAGCAGTACAGCGCGCAGGACAGCGGCACGCTCTCCATTGCCACCACCCACACCCAGGCGCGTTATGTGCTGCCCGAGCCAGTGGCCAAGCTGCGCGCGGCCTACCCCAAGGTCAACCTCAGCCTGCACCAGGGCACGCCCGACCAGGTGGCGCGCATGCTGATCGACGAGGTGGCCGAGATCGGCATTGCGACCGAATCGCTGTCCAACTACGCCGAGCTCGTCACCCTGCCCTGCTACGAGTGGCAGCACATGCTGGTGCTGCCCGCCAGCCACCCGCTGGCCACCAAGGAGCGCCTGACGCTGGAAGACATCGCGGCCGAGCCGCTGGTGACCTACCACCCCACCTTCACCGGCCGCACCCGCATCGACCATGCCTTCGCCCAACGCAAGCTGGAGCCGCGCATTGCGCTGGAAGCCATCGATTCGGACGTGATCACCACCTACGTCAAGCTCGGCATGGGCATCGGCATCGTGGCCGAGATGGCGGTGCGCGGCATGCCGGCGCAGGCGGCGGACGGTGAGCTGGTGATCCGCCCGCTGGGCCACCTGTTCGGCCAGAACGTGACGCGAGTGGCTTTCAAGCGCGGCGCCTACCTGCGCAATTTCGTCTTCGAGTTCGCCGAGTTGCTGAGCGAGCGCCTCAAGCGCGATCTGGTGGCACGCGCCATGACCGGCCACGTCAATGATTACGAACTGTGAACCGTAAGCCCCCCTGAGGCGCTAGGCGCCTTCCCCCCAAAGGGGGGACGCTCCCAGTGGCCCGGCGAAGCCGGTTCCACAGGAGCCCTGGGAAGACCCTGCAAGCTTTGCGTATCCTCTCGACATGAATACAAGAACACCTGAACTCAAAAGCCGCCTGCCCAACGTCGGCACCACCATCTTCACCGTCATGTCGGCGCTGGCAGCCGAAAAAGGCGCCGTCAACCTCGGCCAGGGTTTCCCCGACTTCGACTGCGACCCGCGCCTGGTCGACGCCGTGACCGATGCCATGAAAAAGGGCCTGAACCAGTACCCGCCCATGACCGGCGTACCGGTGCTGCGCGAGGCGGTGGCGGCCAAGATCAGTGCGCTCTATGGCCACGATTACGACGCCACCAGCGAGATCACCATCACCGCCGGCGCCACCCAGGCCATCCTCACCGCCATCCTGGCCATCGTGCACCCGGGCGATGAGGTGATCGTGCTCGAGCCCTGCTACGACAGCTACGTGCCCAACATCGAGCTGGCCGGCGGTGTGGTGGTGCGCGTGCCGCTGACACCCGGCACCTTCCGGCCAGACTTCGACAGAATAGCGGCCGCCATCACGCCGAAAACGCGCGCCATCATCACCAACACGCCGCACAACCCCAGCGGCACGGTGTGGACGCGCGCGGAAATGCTCAAGCTGCAGGACCTGCTGGACCCGACCGACATCCTGCTGATCTCCGACGAGGTGTACGAGCACATGGTGTTCGACGGCCAGCAGCACGAAAGCGCGGCACGTTTTCCCGGTCTGGCGGCGCGCGCCTTCATCGTCTCCAGCTTCGGCAAGACCTACCACGTGACGGGCTGGAAGGTCGGCTTTGTCGCCGCGCCCGCCTCGCTGACGGCCGAGTTCCGCAAGGTGCACCAGTTCAACGTCTTCACCGTCAACACGCCGGTGCAGTACGGCCTGGCCAGCTACATGGCCGACCCCAGGCCCTATCTGGAGCTGCCGGCCTTTTACCAGCGCAAACGCGACCTGTTCCGCGAAGGCCTCAAGCGCACCAAGTTCCGCATGCTGCCGGGCGAAGGCACCTACTTCCAGTGCGTCGACATCTCGGCTGTGAGTGATCTGGGCGAGGCCGAGTTCTGCCAATGGCTCACCAGCGAGATCGGCGTCGCTGCCATTCCGCTCTCGGCCTTCTACGGCAACAGCTTCGACCAGCGTGTGGTGCGCTTCTGCTTTGCCAAGAAGGACGAGACATTGCACACGGCGCTGGACCGCCTAGCCAAGCTATGACAAAAGACCCGCGCCAGCTCCCGAGCCTGCTGCTGGTGGCCCTGCAGTTCGGCCTGCTGGCTGTACTTGCCGCACTGGCAGTGCCCGCCCTGCTGGTGCTGGCCATCCCGATGCTGGCCTGGGTGCTGGCCGCAGGGGCCGTGCTACTGGCGGTTTGGGCGCTGCGCACCAACCGCCTGGGCAACTTCAACATCCGCCCCATCCCCAAGACCGGCGGCGTGCTCGTCACGCAAGGCCCCTACCGCTGGATGCGCCACCCGATGTACACCGCCTTCCTTCTCGGCGCGGCCGCTCTGGCCTGGACCGCCGGCCTGCTGCTGGCCTGGGTGGCCTGGTGCGTGCTGCTGGCGGTACTGGTGGTCAAGGCCACGCTGGAGGAGCGCTGGATGCGCGAGCAGCATGCCGCCTACGCCGCCTACAGCGCGCAGACGCGGCGCTTTGTGCCCTGGCTGTTCTGAGAGCTGTCAGGCTGATGACCGGCGCGACTCGCGCCGTGCGATCCAGAGCGTGGCGCCCGAGATGATGAGGCCGCCGATCAGCGAGGTCGCAGTAGGCACATCGCTGAACACCAGCCAGCCCAGCAGCGTGGCCCAGACCAGGTCGAGAAACTTCAACGATTGGGTCGCCGAAATATCAGCGACGCCGTACGAGCGTGTCAGGCAATAGTGCGCGCTGCTGCCGAGCAGTCCGCACGCCAGGTAGCCCACCCACTGTGCCAGCGTCGGTGCCTGCCAGTGCAGCAAGGCAAGCGGCAGGCTGAGCAAGGTGACGGTGACCGATTGCCACAGCACGATGACACCGGCTTTCTCGTAGCGCGTCAGCGCCTTGGTGATGAGGAAGGAGGCTGCGAACACCGGCGAGGAAGCCAGCATCACCAGGCTGTAATAACCGCCGCTACCCGAAAGCTGGGGGCCGACCACGATCAACACGCCACCGAAGCCCACCAGCGCTGCCAACCAGCGCTCCCAGCGCATCGGCTCGCGCAGGAACAGCCAAGCGCCGAGCATGATAAAGATTGGTGTGGTGAAACCGAGTGCCGTCATGTCGGCCAGCGAGATGTGCGGCAGTGCGACGAACCACAGGCCCAACGCGGCGGTATGCACCAGGCCGCGCACGAACTGCCCGCCAATGTGCCGCGGCCGGTAGGCCGCCAGACCGAAACGCCAGACCAGCGGCAACATGACCAGCAGACCACAGAAGTAACGCAGGAACTGCGACTGCATGGGGTCAATCTGCGTCGTCAGGTAGCGCGACAGGGTGTTGAGCAGCACAAAGCAGATACCGGCCACCAGCGTCCAGAGCAGGCCCTGGACGGCCGGATCCAGCCGGCCGGCGCGGTGCCGCGTCAGCGCCAGGCGACGCGCCCACGGGCTACGTTGTGATTTGTCCGTGGACACCCGGATGTGCATGAGGCCAGTTTAGTCCTGGCTTGCGTGCAGACGTGTCACCCATGTATACTTGGTAAGTATCCTATTACTTACCGGTCTCATGTCTACTTCCACACCACGACTTGCAACGGCATCACGTCAGGCCGAAATCGTCGCGGCAGCCTTGCGCCTGGCCCAGGAACGGAGCCCGGCCCTGATCACCACCACGGACATTGCTCAATCCGTCGGCGTTACCCAGGGGGCCCTGTTCAAGCATTTTGAGAACAAGGAGGCGATCTGGCTGGCCACCATGGAGTGGGTGCGTGAGAACCTGCTGCACGAAATCCAGACGGCCGCAGCGACCAGCCCGGAGCCGCTGCAGGCCATGCGCAAGGTGTTCGACGCGCATGTGGGCTTTGTGTCGCACCATCCCGGCGTACCCCGCATGATCTTCCATGAACTGCAGCAGCCTGCGGACTCACCGCTCAAAGAGAGCGTGCGCGGGCTGATGAAAAGCTATCGCCAGCTGCTGCTGAACCTCATCAAACAATCGATCCAGGCGGGGCAGTCCGACCCCGATCTGGATGCGCCGGCGGCGGCGACCCTCTTCGTTGGCATCATGCAGGGCTTGGTCATGCAGTCCATGCTCAGCGGCCATGTCTCCACCCTGCGATCCGAAGCACCCCGCGTGTTCGATCTCTACCTGCGCAGCCTACGTACGCCTGTATGAAAAAACTCAAGTCACTCCCGCCACGACTGCTGGTGCTGGGCATCATGGGCCTGCTGCTCCTGGCTGCGCTGGTCTTCATCATCCGACGCTCCGGGCCGCTGGCACCGGTGCGCGTGACCGTCGTCACCGCGACCGAAGCCTCGATCCAACCGGCACTGTACGGAATCGGCACGGTGGAGGCCCGCCGCAGCTACCTGATCGGCCCCACCAGTGCCGGCCGTGTGCTGCACGTACTGGTCGATGGCGGCGACCGCGTGAAGGCCGGGCAGTTGCTGGCCGAGATGGACCCGGTGGACCTACAGCAGCGCGTTGAGGCGCTCGATGCCTCGCTGGCACGCGCGGCCAGCATGAAAGAAGCGGCACAGGCCCAGGTGGCCGATACCCAGGCCCGGCGTGAGCTAGCCCGGGCCAATGCGCGACGCTACCAGGAGTTGGGGCAGCAGAACTTTGTCAGCCCCGGCGTGGTGGAAGGCCGTCAGCAGGAACTGCTCTCGGCCGAGGCCCAGGTGCGAGCTGGCCAGGCCAATCTGTCTGCCGCCGCGCAGGATTTGACCCGGCTCCAGGCCGAACGCTCCGCCCTTCAGCAGCAGCGCCGCAATACGCGCCTGCTGGCCACGCAAGACGGCGTGGTGCTGTCGCGCGATGCCGAACCCGGCTCCACGGTGGTGGCCGGCCAAGCCGTGCTCAAGCTGATCGATCCGGCCAGTCTGTGGATCAAGGCGCGGTTCGACCAGGGCCGTTCGGCCGGGCTGGCGCCGGGACTGGCTGCCGAAATCGTGCTGCGTTCGCAGCCGCACCGCCCGCTGGCGGGCAAGGTCATTCGTGTGGAGCTGCAGGGTGACAGCGTGACGGAAGAACGCATTGCGCAGATTGGCTTCGAACAGCCGTTTGCCGGGCTATCCGTTGGCGAACTGGCCGAGGTCACCTTGCGCCTACCCGCAACACCGCGCTCGCTGGTGCTGCCCAACGCCGCCATTCGCCGTCATCAGGGTCAGGCGGGTGCCTGGCTGCTGGTGGACGACCAGTTGCGCTTCGCACCGCTGCGTCTGGGTGAGACCAGTCTCGATGGGCAGGTGCGTGTGCTCGACGGCCTGCAGCCCGGCGCAACAGTCGTTGTCTACAGCGAAAAAGAGATCAGTGCCGGCAGCCGCATCAAGGTGGTGCCGGCACTCATGGAGCCCGCGCGATGATCAGCCTGGCCGGCCGGGATGTGTTGCACTCCTGGGCCAAGTTCGTCTTCACCGGCATCGGCCTGGGCCTGCTGATCGGCGTCACGCTGACCATGGCCGGTGTCTACCGCGGCATGGTGGACGACGCGCGCGCCCTGCTCAACAACAGCGGCGCCGAACTCTGGGTGGTGCAGCAGGACACGCAGGGGCCGTACGCCGAATCGTCCAGCCTGCGCGACGACGTCTATCGGTCCATCCTGGGTATGCCGGGCGTGGCCCGCGCGGCCAACGTCACCTACTTCACCATGCAGGTGCGACGCGACGGCCAGGACGTGCGCGCCATGGTGGTGGGCATGGTGCCGGGCCAGCCGGGCGAACCCGGCTACCTGGTGGCTGGGCGGCAGCTCACGCGCAACCATTACGAAGCCGTGGCCGATGTGAAGACGGGTTTTCGCCTGGGCGACCAGATCCGCATCCGCCGCCATGACTACCGCGTGGTCGGCTTGACGCAGCGCATGGTGTCTTCAGGCGGGGACCCCATGGTCTTCATCCCGCTGGCCGACGCGCAAGAGGCCCAGTTTCTGAAAGACAACGAGGCCATCCTCAACGAGCGTGCGCGCACCGCCGCCAACCCGGCCCTGAACCGCCCGGCCGTGCCGGGCCTGCTGGAAGCCGTACAGGCCGCGCAAAGCAGCAACCACAACGTGAACGCAGTGCTGGTGCAGATCCAGCCCGGCTCCCACCCGGAACAGGTGGCCGAGCCAATCCGCCGCTGGAAACACCTGGAGGCCTACACGCGCGAGCAGATGGAGGAGATCCTGGTGGCCAAGCTGATCGCTACATCGGCCAAGCAGATCGGCATGTTCCTGGTGATCCTGGCCATCGTTAGCGCGGCGATCGTGGCCTTCATCATCTACACCATGACCCTGGGCAAGCTGCGCGAGATTGCCGTGCTCAAGCTCATTGGCACCCGCAACCGCACCATCGCCGGCATGATCCTGCAGCAGGCCCTGGGCCTGGGCCTGATCGGCTTCATCGTGGGCAAGACGGCGGCCACCGTGTGGGCGCCCTTCTTTCCCAAGTACGTACTGCTGGAGACCGGCGACGCCGTGCGCGGCCTGATCGCCGTGATGGTGATCTGCGCCCTGGCCAGCACGCTGGCCATCCGCGTGGCGTTGCGGGTCGACCCCGGCGCTGCGATTGGCTAAGGACAGATCATGAGTGAACTGGGCATCCGCATCGAAGGCCTGAGCAAGCGCTACGGCGAAGGCGACGCCGCCGTGCACGCGCTCAAGGACGTGAACATGAGCGTGGCGCCGGGCGAGGTGGTGGGCCTGATCGGCCCCTCCGGCTCGGGCAAGAGCACCCTGCTCAAGTGCCTGGGCGCGATCATCGAGCCCACGGCCGGGCGCATGACGCTGGGCAGCCAGACCATCTACGACAACGGTTGGACCTTCCGCGACCTGCGTGCGCTGCGGCGTGACAGCATCGGTTTTGTCTTCCAGGCGCCCTACCTGATCCCCTTCCTGGACGTGACCGACAACGTGGCCCTGCTGCCCATGCTGGCCGGCCAGCCCAACGGCAAAGCCCGTGCCCGTGCCCGCGAGCTGCTGCAAGCACTGGACGTGGCGCATCGCGCCGCGGCCGAACCCTCGCAACTCTCGGGTGGTGAACAGCAGCGCGTGGCGATTGCCCGGGCCCTGGCCAACCAGCCGCCGGTGATCCTGGCCGACGAGCCCACGGCGCCGCTGGACAGCGAACGCGCGCTGGGTGTCATGCGCATCCTGAACCAGATGGCCCAGCAGTACCGCACCGCCATCATCGTGGTCACGCATGACGAGAAGATCATCCCGACCTTCAAGCGCATCTATCACATCCGGGATGGGCGGACCTACGAGGAGGCGGGCGAAGGTCTCGCCCTGTGACGCAAGAATTGCGGCTTAACTGGTGAGCTGCTGCCGGGCTGTCGCCCTGGGTCGGCCTGACGGCCGACCCAGGCCTTGTAGCCCCGGCATCACATGGCCTGCGGCCATATGAGCCTACGCTGCAAAGCTTGGCATCAGCTGTTCAGCTGCTGCCAAGCTTTGTCAAGGCGCTTGATGCTCACCGGCTGCGGCGTGCGCAGTTCCTGGGCGAAGAAGCTCACGCGCAGTTCCTCCAGCAGCCAGCGGAATTCCTGCAGGCGCTCGTCCATCACGCCCTTGCGCTCAGCCACCAGGCGCCAATAGCGCTGTTCTTGCGGTCGCAGTTCGGTCAGGCGGCTGGCGTCGCGTGCCGGGTCGGCGCGGTATTTCTCCAGCCGCAGCGTGATGGCTTTCAGGTAACGCGCAAAGTGCTGCAGCTGCGGCCAGGGCGTGAGCGCGATGAAGCGTTTTGGCATTAGGCGCTGCAGCTGCTGGCTGCAGTCAGCCGTCGCCTCTGGCGCGTTTTTCGTGTCCTTGATCTTGCGTGCCGCCACCGCGTACTCGGCCAGGATCACCCCCGCCAGACGCGCCACCTCGTTGGCGATCAGCGTCAGGCGTCCGCGTCCTTCGTCGAGCCGGCGCTTAAAGTCGAACTCGTCGGCCGGCAAGGGGTCGAGCAGGAAGGCGCGATCGAGTGCCACGTCGATGATCTGCTGGCGCAACTCCTCCAGGGTGCCGAGCGCCATGTAGGCCACCGCCATCTTCTGCAGGTCGGGGATGTTCTTTTCCAGGTACTTGAGCGCGTCCTTGATCTGCAGCGCAAAGAGGCGGCGCAGGCCGGCGCGGTGTTTGGCTGCGGCCACCTCGGGCTCGTCGAACACCTCGATGCTGACCGCATCGCCCTGGTCGATCAGCGCCGGGAAGCCGATCAGTGTCTGGCCGCCCTTGCGGATCTCCATCAGCTCCGGCAGTTCGCCGAAGGTCCAGGCGATGTAGCGCTGCTCGGCCGGCGTGGCGGGCTTCGCGGGCGCGGTTTTTGCTCCTTTTTCAGGAGCGCGTTGCACAGTATTCACCTGGGCTGGAGCCTGATTTGGCCCTGAACCCGGGGTGGCCGGACTGGCCAGCTTCAAGCCGGCCAGGGCCTGGAAGGCGCCGCGCGCCTGGGCACCGAGCTCGGCCTTCAAGGCGCCCAGATTGCGCCCGGTGCCGAGCTGGCGGCCGTGTTCGTCCACGACGCGGAAGTTCATGAACAGGTGCGGCGCCAACATGTCGAGCTTGAAGTCGGCGCGCTTGACGTCGAGGCTGGTGATGTCGCGCACCTGCTTCAGCAAGGCATCGGTCAGGCCGCCATGGCCGAAGGCCTCTGGCGCGCCCAGGGTTTCGGTCAGCCGTGTCGCCGACTCCGGCAGCGGCACGAAACGGCTGCGCGGCTTTTGCGGCAGGCTTTTCAGCAGCGCCTGGATCTTGTCCTTCAGCATGCCGGGCACCAGCCACTCGCAGCGTTCCTCGTTCACCTGGTTGAGCACGAACAGCGGCACGGTCACGGTCAGCCCGTCCTTGGGGTCACCCGGCTCGTGCAGGTAGGTGGCCGCGCAGTCGACGCCCCCCAAGCGAATCGTCTTGGGAAAAGCGCTGGTGGTGATGCCGGCCGCCTCGTGCCGCATCAGCTCCTCGCGCGTGAGCAGCAGGAGCTGCGGGTTCTTTTTGCTTTCCTCGCGGTACCAGCGTTCGCACTCATAACCGCTGCAGACTGTGGCCGGCAGCTGCTGGTCGTAAAAGGCGTAGATCAGCTCGTCGTCCACCAGCACGTCCTGCCGGCGCGACTTGTGTTCCAGCTCCTCCACCTGCCGCACCAGCTTCTGGTTGGCGGCCAGGAAAGGCAGCTTGGTTTCCCACTCGCCGTCCACCAGCGCTTCGCGGATGAAGATCTCACGTGCCGCGCGCGGGTCGACGCGGCCGAAGTTGGTGCGCCGGCCGCTGTAGACCACGATGCCGTAGAGCGTGGCGCGCTCCAGCGCCACCACCTCGGCGGCCTTTTTCTCCCAATGCGGGTCAAGCAACTGTTTCTTGAGAATGTGGCCAGCCACCTGCTCGATCCATTGCGGTTCAATGGCGGCGATGCCGCGACCGAACAGGCGCGTGGTTTCCACCAGCTCGGCCACCACGATCCAGCGCCCAGGCTTCTTGCTCAGGTGGGCACCGGGGTGGCGGTGGAACTTGATGCCGCGCGCGCCCAGGTATTCGCCCGAAGCGGCTTCTTCCTCCAGCTTGCAGCCGACGTTGCCCAGCAGGCCAGACAACATGGAGAGGTGAATCTGCTCGTAGCTCGCAGGCACTGTGTTGAGGCGCCATTTGTGTTCAGCCACCACCGTGTGCAACTGACTGTGGATGTCGCGCCATTCGCGCACGCGGCGGATGTTGACGAAGTTCTGCCGCAGCAACTGCTCGTACTGGCGGTTGCTCAGTTTGTGCGTGCCCGCGGCGCCGGCCGGGTGCGCGTGCTTGTCGCCCCGGGCGTCGTGGATCCATTTCCACAGCTTGAGGTAGCCGGTGAACTCGCTCTTCTCGTCGTCGAACTTGGCGTGCGCCTGGTCGGCCTGGGCCTGCGCCTCCATCGGGCGGTCACGCACGTCCTGCACCGACAGGGCCGAGGCAATCACCAGCACCTCGTCCAGCGCCTGGCGGCTTCTGGCCTCCAGGATCATGCGGCCGACACGCGGGTCCAGCGGCAGGCGGGCCAACTCTTGGCCCAGCGGCGTCAGCTCGTTGCTCTCGTCCACGGCACCGAGTTCGGCCAGCAGTTGGTAGCCGTCGGCAATGGCGCGGCCGGAAGGCGCTTCGATGAAAGGGAAGTCCTCCACCACACCGAGGTGCAGTGACTTCATGCGCAGGATGACACCGGCGAGTGAGGAGCGCAGGATCTCGGGGTCGGTGAAACGGGCGCGGTCGGCGAAGTCCTTTTCGTCGTAGAGGCGGATGCAGATGCCGTTGGCCACACGGCCGCAGCGGCCGGCGCGCTGGTTGGCGGCGGCCTGGCTGATCGGCTCGACCAGCAACTGCTCCACCTTGCTACGGAAACTGTAGCGCTTCACGCGCGCGGTACCGGCGTCGATGACGTATCGGATGCCTGGCACCGTGAGCGAGGTTTCGGCCACGTTGGTCGCCAGCACGATGCGCCGGCCGTTGTGGCTGTCAAAAATTCGGTCCTGCTCGGCCTGGCTCAGGCGGGCGAACAGCGGCAGCACTTCGGCGTTGCGCGTCACCGCATGCTGGCTCAGGTGGCGGCGCAAATGGTCGGCGGCCTCGCGGATTTCACGCTCGCCCGGCAGGAAAACCAGGATGTCGCCCGCGGCATGTCCGGTCCAGAGTTCATCCACCGCACTGGCAATCGCATCATGCAGATCGAATTCGCGACTCTCCTCAAACGGACGCCAGCGTTGCTCCACTGGGAAGGTGCGGCCCGAGACCATGATCACTGGTGCCGGGCCCTTGGAACTCGCGAAATGCTGGGCAAAGCGGTCAGCATCGATGGTGGCCGAGGTGACGACGATCTTCAAATCCGGCCGTCGCGGCAGAATCTGGCGCAGGTAACCGAGCAGGAAGTCGATGTTGAGGCTGCGCTCGTGCGCCTCGTCGATGATGATGGTGTCGTAGGCCTGCAGTAGCGGGTCGGTCTGCGTCTCGGCCAGCAGGATGCCGTCGGTCATCAGCTTGACCGAGGCGTCCTTGGACAGGCGGTCCTGGAAACGCACCTTGTAACCCACTACCTCGCCCAGTGGCGTCTGCAGCTCTTCGGCAATGCGTTTGGCCACCGAGCTGGCGGCAATACGGCGCGGCTGGGTGTGGCCAATGAGCTTGGCGCGTGTTCCGGCCGGGTAATTCAGCTTGCCCCGGCCCATGGCCAGGGCGATCTTGGGCAGCTGCGTGGTTTTGCCCGAACCGGTTTCGCCGCAGACGATGATGACCTGGTGCTTTTCCAGCGCGGCCGTGATCTCGTCGCGTTTAGCCGACACCGGCAGCGATTCGGGGAACTCGATTTTCAGAGGAACGGGACTCAAGGCGCTAACTTCATGGAGAATTGCCAATTATCCCAGTCTCACCAGACTGGTTCGCCCTTTTCTCTTTCAAGCGCGCATGTCCACCGTTTTCAACTTCACTTTTGTGCCCTGGTTCCGTTCGGTGGCGCCCTACATCCACATGCACCGCGGCAAGACCTTCGTGGTGGGCGTGTGCGGCGAGGCCATTGCTGCCGGCAAGCTGCACCTCATTGCGCAGGACCTGGCGCTGATCCAGAGCATGGGCGTGAAGATCGTGCTGGTGCACGGCTTTCGGCCGCAGGTGAACGAGCAGCTCCGGGCCAAGGGCCATGCGCCCAAATACTCGCACGGCATGCGCATCACCGACGAGATTGCGCTGGACTGTGCGCAGGAGGCTGCCGGCCAACTGCGTTACGAGATCGAAGCCGCCTTCAGCCAGGGCCTGCCCAATACGCCGATGGCCGGCGCCACGGTACGTGTGATCTCGGGCAACTTCATCACGGCGCGCCCGGTGGGCATCGTCGACGGCGTGGACTTCCAGCACTCCGGCCTGGTGCGCAAGGTGGACGTGGCCGGCATCACCCGCACGCTGGACATGGGCGCCATGGTGCTGCTCTCGCCCTTTGGTTTCTCGCCCACCGGCGAGGCTTTCAACCTGACCATGGAAGAAGTCGCCACCAGTGTGGCCACTGCGCTGCAGGCCGACAAGTTGATCTTCGTCTCCGAAATCCCGGGCATCCGCATCCGTGCCACCGAGCCGGAGAGTGAAGACAACCCCATCGACACCGAGCTGCCGCTGGCCGCCGCCGAGAAGCTGCTGACCGCACTGCCCAACGCCACCCTGCCCACCGACACGGCTTTCTACCTGCAGCACTGCGTCAAGGCCTGCAAGGCCGGCGTGGAGCGCAGCCACATCATTCCCTTTGCGGTGGACGGTTCGCTGCTGCTGGAGGTCTATGTGCACGACGGCATCGGCACCATGGTGGTGGACGAAAAGCTGGAGGAGTTGCGCGAAGCAACGCCGGACGACGTGGGCGGCATCCTGCAGCTGATCGAGCCGTTCGAGAAAGACGGCACCCTGGTCAAGCGCAGCCGCACCGAGATCGAGCGCGATATCGGTAACTACACCATCATCGAGCACGACGGCGTGATCTTTGCCTGCGCGGCGCTCTACCCCTACCCTGAGGCCAGGACGGCCGAGATGGCCGCGCTCACGGTGTCACCCGATTCGCAGGGCCAGGGTGACGGCGAGAAGGTCTTGAAGCGCGTCGAGCAGCGCGCCCGCGCCATGGGACTGGAGAGCATCTTCGTGCTCACCACCCGCACCATGCACTGGTTCCTCAAGCGCGGCTTCCAGAACGTCGACCCCGACTGGCTGCCCGAGGCGCGCAAGCGCAAGTACAACTGGGACCGCAAGTCGCAGGTGCTGGTGAAGAAGCTGGTCTAGTTGCCGCTTGGAGCCAGGCGCTCGAAGCGCTGCTCCAACACTTCGCTGCCCCATTGCTGTCCCGGCTGCTGTTGCACCAGGCCAAAGCCGTGTTTTTCGTAGAGATGGCGTGCCGCCTGCAGACCGTCGAAAGTCCAGAGGTAGGTCTTGCAATAGCCATGCGCATCGCAGAAGGCCATGGCCTCTGTCAGCAAGCGGCTGCCGGCGCCCGTTCCGCGCAAGCGCTCCGAAGTGATAAACCAGCGCAGGTGGGCACCCTCTGTATCGGCATGCACACCATCGATCACGATGGCACCTTCCACCTGGCCATCCAGCAACGCCAGCCACAGGCCATCGCGCGTTTCGTCGTAGCGCTCGCAGAAAGCCGCCAGCTCGCGCGCCACTTTGCTCTCGAAGTACACCCCGAAGCCGGTGTGCACAGCATAGAAACGCGCATGCAACTCCGTGATGCGGCCGATGCAGCCTGGCAGATACCCCTTGTGCAGCGTCAGGTCCATGGCCTGCGACCTCAGCCCAGCTCGGCCAAACGTTTGGTCTGCCGCGCCGTCAGACGCGCAATGTCGGCCACATCCTGCGCCGACAACTTCGGCCCCGGCTTGCGCACCGCCTCGGAAGCAATGACACCGCGTTTCCACAGGATGTGCTTGCGCACAGCCAGCCCGATACCGGCCTGTTGTTCATAGCGCGCCAGCGGCAGGTAGGCGTCGAACAGGTCATGGGCGCGCTCAATGTCGCCAGCCGCGTGTGCCGCACACACATCCACCATCATCTCCGGGTAGGCGAAGCCGGTCATGGCACCGTCGGCGCCGCGCGTCAGCTCTTCCGGCAGGAACAGGCCGCCGCCGTTGCCGGTGAGGATGGAAATGCGCTTGAGTTCGCCCTTGTCGCTGGCGGCTCGAATGGCCGAGAGCTTGGCCAGGCCCGGGCAGTCCTCATGCTTGAGCATGACGCAGGTGGGCGAGTTCTTCAAAATCTTCAGGATGACGCCGGTGGACATCTGCACACCGGTCGAGACCGGATGGTCCTGCAGTACCCAGGGCACGTCCGGGCCCAGGGTTTCGTTGACCATGTCGAAGTAGGCCGTGATCTGGTCGTCGGTGCGCACGGTCGAGGGTGGCGCCACCATCACACCGGCGGCGCCAAGATCCATCACGCTTTGCGTGAGCTCGCGCATGGGCGCAAAGCCGGGCGCCGAGGCGCCCACCACCACCGGCACGCGGCCAGCCACGCGGGCCAGCACCTGTTTGACGAAGGTACGCGACTCCTCCATGGTGAGCTTGGTGGCCTCGCCCATGATGCCCAGCACGGTCAGGCCGGTCACACCCTTTTCCAGACAGAAATCCACCATGCGGTCGGTGCTCGCCAGGTCCAGCGCGCCGCTTTCTGTGAAGGGAGTCACGGCGATCAGGTACACGCCCTTGGCCGCGGTATCGAGTTGCTTGCCCACTTGCTGCTCCAGTTTTGAGTGTCGAGCGTGAGCATACCGCTGCGCCCGAGCTCCCATGAAAAACGGCACCCGAAGGTGCCGTTGATCAAATGCCGTCGTACGTGCGCTTAGAAGGTTTCCCAGTCGCCCGCATCATCCGAAGCACCCGCCTTGGGCGCCGCTTTCGGTGCCGGTGCACTGAGCTTGGCGGCAGGTGCCTTTGCCGTTGCTGGGGATTTGCTGGCTGCAGCCACCTGTTTCGGTGCGGCGCTGTACGAAGCCGGCGCAACCGGGGCACTGCGGTAGGCCGTCTGGCTGTCTTGCGCGCTGAGCTTGAACACCGCCACGGTCTGCACCAGGTCCTGCGCTTGGGCGCGCAGGCTGGAGGCGGCCGCGGCCATTTCTTCCACCAGCGCGGCGTTCTGCTGCGTGGCCTGGTCCATCTGCGTCACGGCTTCACCCACCTGGGCCACACCGGCGCTCTGCTCGGAGCTGGCGGCGCTGATCTCGCCCATGATGTCGGTGACGCGACGGATGCTGCTCACCACCTCGCTCATGGTGGTGCCGGCCTGGTCGACCAGAGCGGTACCCTGCTCGACGCGTTGCACGCTGTCGGTGATCAGGGTCTTGATTTCCTTGGCGGCTTCGGCACTGCGGCCGGCCAGGGAACGCACTTCACTGGCCACCACGGCAAAACCACGACCCTGTTCGCCGGCACGGGCGGCTTCCACCGCCGCGTTCAGCGCCAGGATGTTGGTCTGGAAGGCGATGCCGTCGATCACGCTGATGATGTCGTTGATCTTGCGTGAACTGTCGTTGATGCCCTTCATGGTGTCGACGACCTGGGCCACCACTTCACCGCCCTGGACGGCCACGGTGCTGGCGCTCTGGGCCAGCTGGTTGGCCTGGCGGGCGTTGTCGGCGTTCTGTTTGACGGTGGAGCTGAGCTCTTCCATCGAGGCGGCGGTCTCTTCCAGCGCGCTGGCCTGGCTTTCGGTGCGGGCCGACAGGTCGGTGTTGCCTTGGGCGATTTCGCTGGAGGCGGTGGCTACGGATTCGCTGCCTTCACGGACATGGGCCACGATCTTGGCCACGTTGTCGCGCACGGCCTTGATGCCGTGCATGATGCTGTTGTCATCCCCCGGCTTGAGCGCGATATCGACGCTCATATCGCCTTGGGCCATGCGGTGCGTGATGGCATTGGCATCGCTGGGCTCACCTCCCAACTGCTTGACGATGCTACGCGTGATCAACAGACCAATCGCCAGCAAGAGGGCCGCCAGCACCAGTGCCCCGAGGCCTGACTGGATGGCGCGCGCCATGATGGCTGAGTCGACCGTATCAATGTAGACACCTGAACCGACAATCCAGCCCCAGGGTGCAAAGCCCTTGACGTAGGAAACCTTTTGCACCGGCTTGTCGCTGCCCGGCTTGGGCCACATATAGGCAACATCACCGGCACCGCTGGTTTTGACGGTTTTGACGAACTCCTTGAACAGGTACAAGCCCGTCGGGTCCTTGTTTTCGGAGAGGTCTTTACCGTCGAGCTCAGGGCGGATCGGGTGCATCACCATCTTGGGATGCATGTCATTGACCCAGAAATATTCGGCGCCGCTGTAGCGCAGGGGCTTGAGGGCGTCCAAGGCGCGTTGCTTGGCCTCCTCTTCGGTCATTTTGCCCTTGGTGGCCTGGTCGTGAAAATGAACAATCAGGCCATGTGCAATTTCTACGGTTTGCCGGACACTGGCTTGCCGCTCTTTGAGCAATATGCTGCGTTCGGTCACCATGAAAAAGACGAGCAGCAAGGCCAAACCAAGAATGGCACTGGCGATCAGCAACCCCAGTCGCTTGGCGACGGTATAGGAAGAAAGACGAAACATGAGTTTCTCCGATGTTTAGCCGAGGATCACCCGGCAGCAATATAAGTTTTTACTGATATCGGCCTGTTTCTTCCTTCCCTGGATACAGGAATGCGCGCAGCCCCTTCGGAAGACACTGCGCGCATTCAACTATCTGACTAACACTTGAACAGGTACGAGACTATGTGACTAGCTTATGACTAGTCAGACATACGGAGGGAATTGTAAAAAGATGTCGCGCTGGGGACAAGGCTGCAAAGCAGTTTTGCCAAAAATATAAGCAATAAGTGCGCTTATCTTCTAAATACACCCATTTTTGGCATCAAATCATGGGTTTCGAGGCGTGGGCAGGAAACGGGTGGCCCCGATCGCCCCACGGCAAAGTTGTGATCTCGAAAGATTCGCTGCCTTTGCCCCCACGCAGACAGCATGAGGGCTCTGGCTTGAGCCTTAAGACCGGCGAAGCGGTCGTGTGAAGAGCACCAGCGACAGCAAGCCGATGACCACAAAACACAGGAAAGACCAGTTGGCAATGGAGCCGCCCAGGAAGGTCCAGTCCACGGCCGAGCAGTCGCCGCTGCCCTTGAAGATCATGGGAATGGCGCGCTGCAGCGGGAAGGTTTCGATCATGCCGTAGAGGTCGCGGCCGCAGCTCACTACCTCGGGCGGGTACCACTGGAGCCAGCTCTGGCGCGCAGCGACGAAGGCGCCACAACCGGCCAGTACGACCAACAGCAGCGCTCCTGTCATTTGCAAGCTTTTTTTGCCCGTAGACCCCGCCAATGCTGCGACAAGCGCTATCAAAACGAGAGCGTATCGTTGCACGATACACATCGGACACGGCTCCAAACCCACCACGTGCTGCAGGTACATGCCGAAGGCCAGCAAAGCGACACAAACAGCACTGATGGCCGCGAACACGCGGCGGGGATGGGTATCAAACCAGGTAAGCAAAATCATTTTCATTCTCTAAAGACACAGGGGCCTGGCCGGGTCTCACGAACCGTGTGGCGCCCTTTGGGGGAACTGGACTTGCGCATCGTTGCGCAGATCGCGTCATTGCAGTATTGTGCTTGGGTTCGAATGCGTGCCTGCGATTTGGTTCCCAACCAAGACGTACCCGAGCAATGGCATCGACAACGAACCTCGAACAGTTGGAAAGAGCTGACAGAATGTACGCAAGCGCACAGAAGAGCTGCTCGAGAGGGAGCAAAGTGCCACATCACCATTTTCAGGAGCTTGTGATGAAACTCACCCGTATTTCCGTATCCGTCGTCGGTTTGGCAGCACTCTTCACGCTTGGTGCCTGCACAAACGCCCCTGTCAACAGCTCAGGCTCAGGAACGTCCTATCCTCAATCCAACGTCTATTCAGGGTATGGCGTGGTGCAGTCGATCGAGCTGGTCCAACAAGCCAATACCGGTATCGGCGGCAGCGGCATTGGCGCCGGCACCATCATTGGCGGCGTGGTGGGTGGCGTCCTGGGCAGCCAGGTGGGCCAGGGTGATGGCAAGACCGCTGCCACCGTGCTGGGTGCCGCCGGCGGCGCTTATGCCGGTCACGAATATGAAAAACGAAACCAACAACAAACAAGCAATGCCTACAAGATCACGGTGCGCATGAACGACGGCGCGTATCAGACCTTGATGCAAAGCACCAGTGGCGACCTCCGGGTGGGCGATCGGGTGAAGATCGAGAACGGCACGGCCCAGCGCTATTGAACGGGGCCTGGCCCTCAGTTCGTTGCCGATAAAACCGGTTGAACCAGGGCCCGTTCACACCACGGGCGCTTCAACAAAAACGCGCGCCTTGCGCGGTGTCAACACCAGCACTTCACCCTCCGTCAACCCGAGTTCTCGGTACTGTGACGCCGGAATCTGCGCCTCGATCACCGCCTGGTCCCCGGCTTGGGGGGCGTCTTCGGGAATCAGCTCCAAGCGGGCGATCGGCCCCACCACAATGGCGCGGCTGAGGCGGGCCACGATGCCGCGTGGCCGTCCGGCCTCATTTGCCAACGTACCCGGCGTGTAGCGCTGCACCTCGAAGTCGTGCGGCCGCACATAGGCAAAAGCCTTGGCATCCTCGGCGTCGCGGTGTTCGGGCGAATCCAGCCGCACACCCTGCTGGCCGGAGCCGATCACCACCTCGCCCTGCTCCACCCGGCCGTGGAACAGGTTGACGTCGCCCAGGAAGCCGTAGACGAAGGGGCTGGCGGGCTGGTCCCACACCTGCTGCGGCGAGCCGATCTGCTCGACCTGGCCGCCGTTCATCAGCACCACGCGGTCGGCCACTTCCAGTGCCTCCTCCTGGTCGTGCGTGACAAAGATGCTGGTCACGTTCAATTCATCATGCAGACGGCGCAGCCAGCGGCGCAATTCCTTGCGCACCTTGGCGTCGAGCGCGCCGAAGGGTTCGTCCAGCAGCAGCACCTTGGGCTCCACCGCCAGCGCGCGCGCCAGGGCAATGCGTTGGCGCTGCCCGCCCGACAGTTGCGAGGGGTAACGATCGGCCAGCCAGTCCAGCTGCACCAGGCTCAGCAGTTCATGCACCTTGGCTTTGATCTGCGCTTCGCTCGGGCGCTGGCTCTTGGGCTTGACGCGCAAGCCGAAGGCCACGTTTTCGAACACCGTCATGTGGCGAAACAGCGCGTAGTGCTGGAACACGAAGCCAACCTGGCGCTCGCGCACATGCACGTCGGTAGTGTCTTCACCGCTGAACAGAATGCTGCCTTGGTCGGGCGTTTCCAGCCCGGCGATGATGCGCAGCAGCGTGGTCTTGCCGCAGCCCGAGGGGCCGAGCAGTGCCACCAGTTCACCGGACTGGATGTCCAGGCTGACATCGCGCAGGGCGTGAAAGTCGCCGAACTGCTTGCTGACATTGCGGATTTCGATGCTCATGGTTGTCTTTCAGCGGGCCGGCACGGCGGACGCAAGAAGGGATGGCCGCTCCGGCGGCAGTTCGGCAGCGGCCTTGAGCTCGCGCTCGTGCCGCCACTCGACGATGGACTTGATGACCAGGGTGACCAGCGCCAACAGCGCCAGCAGCGAGGCCACGGCAAAGGCGGCCACCGACTGGTACTCGTTGTAGAGCACTTCCACATGCAGCGGCATGGTGTTGGTCTGGCCGCGGATGTGGCCCGAGACCACCGACACCGCGCCGAACTCGCCCATGGCACGCGCATTGCACAGGATGACGCCGTAGATCAGGCCCCACTTGATGTTGGGCAGCGTCACGTACCAGAAGGTCTGCCAGCCGGTGGCGCCCAGCACGATGGCGGCCTGCTCCTCCTCATTGCCCTGTGCCTGCATCAGCGGGATCAGCTCGCGGGCGATGAAGGGAAAGGTCACGAACACCGTGGCCAGCACGATGCCGGGCACCGCAAAGATGATCTTGATGTCGTGCTCAGCCAGCCAGGGGCCGAACCAACCCTGGGCGCCGAAAATCAGCACGTAGATCAGCCCCGACACCACGGGCGAGACCGAGAACGGCAGATCGACCAGCGTGGTCAGAAAAGCCTTGCCGCGGAACTCGTACTTGGCAATGGCCCAGGCTGCCGCGACACCGAACACCAGGTTCAGCGGCACAGCAATGGCGGCGGTGATCACCGTCAGGCGGATGGCGGCCCAGGCGTCGGGCTCCTTCAGTGCTTCCCAGTAGGCGTCCCAACCCTTGCGCAGTGCCTCGGTGAACACGGCCGCCAGCGGCAGCACCAGGAACAGCAGCATGAAACCCAAGGCGAGACCGATGAGCGTCCAGCGCACCCAGCCCGGCTCGGTGGTACCGGCTCTGGCAGTCCGTTTGTTTTGTTGACTCATGCCGGTGCTCCCGAACGTTTACGCTGCCAGGCTTGCAGGGCGTTGATCAGTAAGAGAAGGACGAAGGAAAAGACCAGCATCACCAGGGCCACGGCGGTGGCGCCGGCGTAGTCGTACTGCTCCAGCTTGCCGATGATGATGAGCGGCGTGATCTCCGACACCATGGGCATGTTGCCGGCGATGAAGATCACCGAGCCGTATTCGCCGATGGCACGGGCAAAGGCCATGGCAAAGCCGGTCAGCAAAGCCGGCGCGATGGACGGAAAGATCACCCGGGTGAAGGTCTGCCAGCGTGTGGCACCGAGGCAGGTGGCGGCCTCTTCCAGCTCCTTCTCGGCGTCTTCCAGCACCGGCTGCACCGTGCGCACCACGAACGGCAGGCCGATGAAGATGAGTGCAATCACCACGCCGGCCGGCTTGAATGCCAGCTGGATGCCGTGCGGCTCCAGGTACTGGCCAACCCAGCCGTTGCCGGCGAGCAAGGCCGTCAATGAAATGCCGGCCACGGCGGTCGGCAAGGCAAACGGCAGGTCCACCAGCGCATCGACCAGTCTCTTGCCCGGAAAGGAGTAGCGCACCAGCACCCAGGCCACCAGCAGACCGGCCACCACATTGACCAGCGCTGCCAGGAAGGAGGCGCCGAAGGTCAAGCGGTAGGACGCCAGCACGCGCGGCGAGCTGACCGCGGCCCAGAACTGCTCGAAGGACAGCGTGAAGGTCTTGAAGAACAACGCCGACAAGGGGATGAGCACAATCAGGCTCAGGTACAGCACGGTGTAGCCCAGCGTCAGGTTGAAGCCGGGCAGCACACGCCGCGGGGCACGCTTCTGGGGCACCGCGTCCGCCGACAGCGGCAGCGAAGAAATTGCAGTACTCATGGTTTCTTTTCGTGAGCCACCGCGGAACCGGCTTTGCCGGGCCGCTGGAGGCGCCCCCTTGAGGGGGAGACGCCGAAGGCGTTTCGGGGGTGGGTCATTTCACCGTGTAGAGCTTGTCGAACTGGCCGCCGTCGTTGAAGTGCACTTTCTGCGCTTCACCGAGGCTGCCAAAGTAGTCCTGCACCGTGAAGAACTGGATCGGCTTGAAGGTGCCGGCGTATTTCTTCAGGATGGCCGGGTTGCGCGGACGCAGCGCGTGCTTGGCGGCAATTTCCTGTGCTTCGTCCGAATAGAGGTAGTTCAGGTAGGCCCGGGCCAGGTCGCCCGTGCCCTTCTTGACCACCGTGCGCTCAATCACCGCCACCGGGTTCTCGGTCACGAGGCTGCTGGACGGGTGAATCGCATCCACCTTGCCGGCGCCGAACTCGCGGTCCACCGACACCACTTCAGATTCGAAGGTGATCAGCACGTCACCGATGTTGCGCTGCAGGAAGATGGTGGTGGCGTCGCGCCCGCCTTTGGCCAGCACCGGCACGTTCTTGAACAGCTTGCCCACGAACTCGGCCGCCTGCGCGTCGGTGCCGCCCTTCTTGCGCACCGAACCCCAGGCCGCCAGGTAGGCCATGCGGCCGTTGCCGCCGGTCTTGGGGTTGACCACGATCACCTGCACGCCGGGTTTGACCAGATCGTCCCAATCCTTGATGTTTTTCGGGTTGCCCTGGCGTACCAGGAACAGCATGGTGGAGGTGGTGGGCGAGGCATTGTTGGGGAAGCGCTTGGCCCAGTCGGCCGCCACCAGGCCACGGCCGGCCAGGAACTCGATGTCGGTGGTGGTGTTCATGGTCACCACGTCGGCGTCCAGGCCGTCGGCCACGGCACGCGCCTGGGCGCTGGAGCCGCCGTGCGCCTGGTCGATCTTGACGTCCTTGCCGCTGGTCTTCTTGTATTGGGCCGTGAAGGCGGCGTTGTAGTCCTTGTAGAACTCGCGCGCCACGTCGTAGGACGCGTTCAGCAACGTCTGAGATGCTACAAAATTGCTAGCTGTCAGCGCAATAACAGCAAGGGAAAGAGTGGTTATTTGCTTGAATTTCATGGTGCGTGAAGTCGTTTGTTTCAACGTAGGAAGGTATTGTCCGGAGCGAGCCGCCAAACCCAAACTACTGTTTTGTACTTAGTAAATAACCAACGTGACTAAGCGCGGAACTCAGGCGGGGTGCAGAGACACGCTTGGCCCCGACAGGGATGTGGCGTTGCTTGCGGCACTGGCTGCGGTGGCCAGCCCACCCTCGCCCACCAGCGACTGCAGCAGTGCCACGCCCAGCGGCCATTCGCCGTGGCCGGAGTCGACGTTGATGTGGCCGGCATCCGGCACGCGCACGAATTCGCTGCCCCAGTTGCGCGCGTAGGCACCCGACAGCCGGATCGGGCAGAACGGGTCGTTGCTGCTGGCCACCAGAATGCTGCGGTACGGCAGCTTCTGGCACGGCGCCGGTGCGAAATCCGCCAGTACCGCGCGCCGCTCGGGATCGGCCGGTGCCACCAGCAGGGCACCCTGGATGCGTGATGCAACTTCGGGCGGCAGATGCGTGACGGCAATGCAGCCCAGGCTGTGCGCCACCACCACCGGGCCCGGCTGGGCCAGGATGGTGCGGCTGAGGGTCTCGACCCAAGCGGCCCGCGCCGGTGTCAGCCAGTTGTCCTGCTGGACCCGCACGGTGCGCGCATAACGCTCGGCCCACAGGCTTTGCCAGTGGCCCGGGCCGGAGTCGCGCCAGCCGGGGACGATGAGGATGCGCAGATCGCTTGCCATTGGAGGTACCGCCGCTTGCGCTTATTTGTTGGGCTGCGGCGTCAGGCGCAGGTAGGGGCGCACCGCCTTGAAGCCTTTGGGGAAACGCTGCGCCAGCTCGGCCGGGTCCTGCAGGCTAGGCACGATGACCACGTCATCGCCGTCTTTCCAGTTGGCGGGGGTAGCGACCTTGTGGCTGTCGGTCAGCTGCAGCGAATCGATGACGCGCAGGATCTCGTCGAAGTTGCGGCCGGTGCTTGCCGGGTAGGTGAAGGTGGTGCGAATCACCTTCTTCGGGTCGATGATGAACACGCTGCGCACCGTGGCGGTGGTCGAGGCGTTCGGGTGGATCATGTCGTACAGCCCGGCCACTTTCTTGTCGGCATCGGCCAGGATGGGGAAGTTGACCGTGGTGGCCTGCGTCTCGTTGATGTCGTTCACCCACTTGGCATGGGAGTCGAGCGGATCGACGCTTACCGCGATCGGCTTGACGCCGCGCTTGGCAAACTCGCTGGCCAGCGCTGCGGTCTTGCCCAGTTCCGTGGTGCACACCGGCGTGAAATCGGCCGGATGGGAAAACAGCACCACCCAGGAGTTACCTGCCCATTGGTGAAATTGAATGGGGCCGGCGGTGGAATCTTGCGTGAAATCGGGGGCGGTGTCGCCGAGTCTGAGTGTCGTCATGTCAAGCTCCTGATGAACAATGAAAGTCATTGTCAAAGCAGAGCAACAAAACTCAAACGAATATGTAGTAGTTAGCTAATACGAAAAAACAGATGAAGCAATCAGCCCAGATGGCTTTGCACAAGCGAGGCCAAGGCACGCACAGCCGCGTGGGCGAGCGGATCGAGCCGGCCTGCCAGCCCGGTTTGCACCAGTTGGGTCAGCATGCCAGCCTGGGGTGTGAGTGGCCCGAAAAACAGCGGGGTACTGCCTTGCAGCAGGAGCAGCGTAGGGAAATTTTCGACTTCGATTTCGCCGAGCAGTTCGCTCTCTTCCTCGATGTCGAGCCAGGCAAAACGCGCCGCACCCTCGAACTGGACTTGCAGCGATTCAAACAGCGGCTGGTAGGTGCGGCAAACGCCGCACCAGAGCGCGCACAGGCAGACCACGTCGAGCCGTTCACCAGCAGGGAACGGCGGCGTCATGGCATACGTGTGAGCGCTGCGGACACGCCCTGGACGCGGCCGCAAGCTGCGGTGGCTTGCGTGGACCGAACCCAGGGCATGGCCGCAGACATCATGTCGACCATCAGAAGCCGGTGACCACCGCGCCCTTGAACTCGGTCTGCACAAACTTGCGAATGTCTTCAGACTGGTACACCTTGAGCAGTTGGGCCACCCAGGGTTTGGACTTGTCCTGCTCGCGCACGGCGATCAGGTTGACATAGGGGCTCTTGGCGTTTTCTTGCGCAATGGCATCCTTGCCCGGGTGCAGGCCGGCGGGCAGCGCGTAATTGGTATTGACACCGGCGGCGTCCAGGTCATCGAGCGAGCGAGCCAATTGCGCCGCTTCGAGCTCGACAAACTTGAGCTTCTTGCGGTTTTCCACCACGTCCAGCGGCGTGGCCTTGAGGCCAGCATCCGCCCGGAGTTTGATCAGGCCCTGGTCTTGCAGCACCAGCAGCACACGGCCGCCATTGGTCGGATCGTTGGGAATGCCGAACTTGGCGCCGTCTTTCAACTCGGCCAGGCTTTTGACCTTCTTGGAGTAGATGCCGATCGGGAAATTCACGGTGTTGCCGACCGCCACGATCTTGTAGCCGCGGTCTTTCACCTGCTGGTCCAGAAAAGGCTTGTGCTGATAGCTGTTGGCGTCCAGGTCACCGGCGGCCAGCGCGGCATTCGGCTGGATGTAGTCGCTGAACTCGACCACCTGGATCTTGAGCCCCTGCTTTTCGGCCAGCTTCTTCACTTCCGCAAAGATCTGGGCATGCGGGCCGGCCGTGACGCCAACCTTGATCGGCTTGTCCTGCGCCAGGGCGGGAACGAAGAAGGCGGCCAGCGTCAGGGCGGCAACCGATTGAAGGGCAAAACGCTTGTTCATGAAAACTCCTTGAATAGAACAACCAGAGAACAACAGATGAATCTGAAAAAGGGCCTTATTTGTGGCGCAGCCGGTGCACCAGGCTGTCGCCCAGGCTTTGCACGGTCTGGACTAACAGGATCAGGATCACGACCACGGCCAGCATGACCTCCGGCAGGAAGCGCTGGTAGCCATAACGGATGCCCAGGTCACCCAGGCCACCACCACCGACCGCACCGGCCATGGCCGAATACCCCGTCAGGCTGACGAACGTGACCGTCAGGCCAGCCACGATGCTGGGCAAGGCTTCCGGCAACAGCACCTTGAAAACAATCTGCCGCGTGCTGGCGCCCATGGCCTGCGCCGCTTCGACCAGGCCCGGGTCCACCTCGCGCAGCGAAGCCTCCACCAGTCGCGCCAGAAAAGGCCCGGCCGCCAGCGTGAGCGGCACCACGGCCGCCGCGGTGCCGATGGAGGAACCGGTGATCAAACGCGTGAGCGGAATCACGGCCACCAGCAGGATGATGAACGGCGTGGAGCGCACGGCATTCACAACGCCGCCGACGACCCGGTTGGCCACGCGGCTCTCCAGCACGCCGCCGCGATCGGTCAGGCGCAAGTACACGCCCAGGGGAATACCGATGACCGCCGCAAAGGCACCCGAAATGCCGACCATCAGCACGGTTTCCCAGAGCGAGCTGGCAAACAACGCCAGCAGTTCTGCGGTAAATCTCTCAAACATGGGATAGCTCCTGTACCTGCACGCCGGCATCGCGCAGGTGCGCAATGGCAGCGGCCAGCTTGTCTTGTGTACCGCGGGCCAGGACGGCCAGCGATCCGAACGGATGCCCCTGCACCTCTTCTACGTGGCCATGCACGATGTTGAGGTCGACGTCATAACGACGAATCACATCCGACAACAAGGGCCGGTCCGACTCGTCGCCAGCGAAGATCAGGCGCAGCAGCACACCCTGCGCCGCCGGCACACCGCCCAACAGGCCGCGCACCCGCGCCAGCACGCTGGGGGGCAAGGCCTGGGGCACGACATCGTCAATCAGGCTGCGCGTGGTCTCATGCTGCGGGCGGCTGAACACCTGCAAGGTCTTGCCCTGCTCCACGATCCGGCCGGCGTCGATCACCGCCACCTGGTCGGCCACCTGCTTGATGACCTGCATCTCGTGCGTGATCAGCACGATGGTCAGGCCCAGCTCGCGGTTGATGTCACGCAGCAAGGCCAGGATGGCGCGCGTGGTCTCGGGGTCGAGCGCCGACGTGGCCTCGTCCGACAACAGCACCTGCGGCCGGCTGGCCAGCGCACGGGCAATGCCGACGCGTTGCTTCTGCCCGCCGCTGATCTGCGCCGGATAGCGGTCCTGCAGCCCCGACAGGCCCACCAGTTCCAGCAGCGGCGCCACCCGCGCCCGGATCTCGGTGCGCGACAGGCCGGCCAATTCCAGCGGCAGCGCCACGTTGTCAAACACGGTGCGCGACGACAGCAGGTTGAAATGCTGAAAGATCATGCCAATGCCCTGGCGTGCCTTGCGCAGGGCCGGCTCGTCCAGCGTCGTCAGCTCGACCCCATCCACCCGGACCTGGCCCGCCACCGGCCGGTTGAGCAGGTTGATGGTGCGGACCAGCGAGCTTTTGCCAGCACCACTGCGGCCGATGACGCCAAAGATCTCGCCACGCGCAACGTGCAGATCCACGCCACGCAGCGCTTCCACCGGCCCCTCGGGGCCTTGGTAGGTCTGGAATATTTTTTGCAATTCAATCATGGTGGGTAGTCGATTCATCTGTTCTGATCAGGCCAACCGGCGCCGCATGCGGCAAGCCCGACCGGGACAAGACAGGGATATGCCTTGCCAAATCAATGGCTTGAAAACAGCGAAGAGGGAAATTGTGACCCGAAAGGTTGGCGGCGTGGAGGATATCAGGCGTGACATCGCACCTTGCCTGTCTGCACATGGACGGGCGATTTATCGACAAGAAACTCGAGGCCGCTTGGCTCGATCACTCTGGCCTCTTTGTTTTTCAAATTCATTGGGCAGATTCTGAAAGGAATCTCCGCCAGATGGAACTACCGTTTTTTCACATGCATATAACCAGCGGTTCTAAATATCGTTCGACGCCCAACAATTGAACCGCACGATGGCTGATGGCGGCCTGCTTGCGAGGAAGCAGGCCTGGAAACAAGCTTCAGATCTTCGCGATCGACACCTCGGTCGCCTTGATCAGCGCCACCACCTCGCTGCCGGGCTTGAGCGCCAGGTCGTTGACCGAACGTGTGGTGATGACCGAGGTCACGATGCCCCACGGTGTCTCGACATCGACTTCCGACAGCACGTCGCCGCGAATGATTTCCTTGACCTTGCCGCGAAACTGGTTGCGGACGTTGATAGCTTGAATGGACATGGGTTTCTCCTTGATAAGTCCGTTGAAAATTAGGGCCTGTTCACACTATTTTTGCAAGTGCGAACGGGGTGAAAACCGCGCCAATCTAGGCGCGCGACGACGCCCAGACTGGCCGTCTGGGCTAGGAGTGCAACAACGAGTGGCGCGGTTTTAACCCCGTTCCCTTCGGGTTGCGGCCAAAAAGGCCATGCGCGGCGTTGCGAAGCCTTGCCGGAGGAAGACTCCGGCTGCGTTTCGCGCCTACCGCATGGCCTTTTTGATCCGCAACGCATCTTGCAAAAATAGTGTGAGCAGGCCCTAGATGGCCCAGCGCAGACCATGCGCCGGCAGGCCGGGCCAGGAAGCGTCGCCGGGTTCGACGGCACGCTCAGGCTGCTGCAGCACGCGGTGCAGGATGCGGTTCTCGATGGCGGCAAAGGCAGCATCGCCACGCTCGCGCGGCCGTGCCAGGGTAATGCGCTCGTCCAGCGCAATGCGGCCGTCCTCGATCAGGATCACGCGGTCGGCCAGCGCCACCGCCTCCTGCACGTCGTGCGTGACGAGCAAGGCCGTGAAACCGTTGCGCCGCCACAGGCCTTCGATCAACTGGTGCATCTCGATGCGGGTCAGCGCATCGAGCGCGCCCAGCGGTTCGTCGAGCAGCAGCAGGCGTGGGTTGTGCACCAGTGCACGCGCCAGCGACACCCGTTGGCGCTGCCCGCCGGAGAGCTTGGCCGGCCAGTCAGCCTGGCGCTCAGCCAGACCGACCTGGGCCAGTACTTCTGCTGCATGCTGCCGCTTTGCCTTCGGCAAGCCCAAGGCCACGTTGTCGACCACGCGCTTCCAGGGCAGCAGGCGCGAGTCCTGGAACATGATGCGGGTGTCGTCGCTCAAGCCGTTGACGGTCTGTCCGTCAAGGCGCACCTGGCCTTCGCTGGCGGACTCCAGCCCGGCCACCAGCCGCAACAGCGTGCTCTTGCCGCAGCCGCTGCGCCCGACGATGGCGACAAACTCGCCCGGTTCGATCACCAACTCGGCTTGGCGCAGCACCTGCCGCGAACCGTAGCTTTTTGACAAACCGCTGATCTCCAGCCGCACGCCATTCACAGTATCGATACTCACGCAATACTCCTTGATCAATATTGGTTTTCGCCGGCAAGCGCAGCAAAGCCCCTTCGCAAGCTCCCGCGGAACCGGCTTTGCCGGGCCGCTGGGAGCGCCCCCTCGAGGGGGGATGCGAGCCACACGCAGTGGGCGAGAGTCGGGGGTGTCTTCATCACTGATACCCGGGATGCCAACGCAACCAGTAGCCTTCCAGTCCCTTGGCAAACATGTCCGCCAGCTTGCCCAGCAGCGCGTACAGCAGGATGCCGACCAGCACCACATCGGTCTGCAGGAATTCACGGGCATTCATGGTCAGGTAGCCGATGCCCGCCTGGGCCGAGATGGTTTCGGCCACGATCAGGATCACCCACATCAGGCCGAGCGAAAAACGCAGACCGACCAGGATCGACGACAGCGCCCCGGGCAGGATGACCTCGCGGTACAGCTGCCAGCGGTTCAGGCCATAGGTGCGCGCCATCTCGATCAGGCCCGGGTCGACATTGCGAATGCCGTGCGAGGTGTTCAGGTAAATCGGAAAGAACACCGACACCGCAATCAGGAACAGCTTGGCGCTCTCGTCGATGCCGAACCACAAAATGACCAGCGGAATCAGCGCCAGCGCCGGTATGTTGCGCACCATCTGGATGGTGGAGTCCAGCAGCGTGTCGGCCCAGTGGAACGAGCCAGTGAGCAAACCCAGTACCAGCCCCAGGCCGCCGCCAATGGCCAGCCCCGTCAAGGCGCGCCAGGCGCTGATCTGCACATGGGTCCACAGCTCACCCGACAGCGTCAGCGCCCAGGCGGCCTTCACCACCTCCAGCGGCGCCGGCAGCACCCGCGTCGAGAGCCAGCCTTGGGCAGAGAATGCCTGCCACAGCACCAGCAGCGCCACCGGCAGCAGCCAAGGCACCAACCGCAACGCAACGCCGCGCAAGAAAGCCTGCGCACTGGCCGCCAGCTGGTGACCGCTGCCCCCTTGCAGCGGCTGCAGTGACGGCTGTGCCAGAAAGCCGAAACCCGGCGCCTCCACCGTGGTGTCGGCCACCGCAGCCAACTCATGTGTGGTGTGTGTCATACGGCGCCCTTTCAGCTTTGCGCCACGCGCAGCCCTTCAGGCTTGTGCGCATTGGCGACGATCTCGCCAAAGGGGCTGATCTGGTTGCCGCCCTGCAGCGTGGCCGGTGCCTGCACCCCGATGTGCGGGAACACCAGTTCGGCAAAACGGTAGGCCTCTTCCAGATGCGGGTAGCCCGACAGCACGAAGGTGTCGGCGCCGATTTCCTGGTACTCCTTCAGGCGGCGGGCAATGGTCTCGCCATCCCCCACCAGGGCCGTGCCGGCACCGCCGCGCACCAGGCCAACGCCAGCCCACAGGTTGGGGCTGATTTCCAGCTTGGCGCGGTTCCCGCCGTGCAGCGCGCGCATGCGGCGCTGGCCTTCCGAGTCCATGCCGGCAAAGGTGTTCTGCGCCTTGGCGATGGTCTCGTCGTCGAGGTACTTGATGAGCTCGTCCGCCGCGGCCCAGGCCTGGTCGTTGGTTTCGCGCGGAATCACATGCAGACGCACGCCGAACTTCACCTTGCGGCCCTGCTTGGCAGCGCGCTTGCGGATGTCGTCGAACTTCTTGGCCACCTCGGCCGGCGGCTCACCCCAGGTGAGGTACAGCTCCACCTGCTCGGCAGCCAGGTCGTGCGCGGCATCGGACGAACCACCGAAGTACAGCGGCGGGTGCGGCTTCTGGATGGCCGGGAACAGCTGCCGGGCGCCCTTGACCTTGAGGTGCTTGCCTTCGAAGTCGACCTTCTCGCCGGCCAACAGGCGGCGCCAGATGTGCAGAAACTCGGCCGCATGCTCGTAGCGCTCGTCGTGGCTCAGGAACGTACCATCGGCTTCCAGGTCACCGGCGTCACCGCCGGCCACCACGTTCACCAGCAGCCGGCCGCCGCTCAGGCGGTCGAAGGTGGCGGCCTGCCGTGCCGCCACGGTGGGCGAAATCGTGCTGGGCCGCAACGCCACCAGGAACTTCAGGCGCTGCGTCACCGGAATCAGGCTGGAGGCCACGGTCCACGGGTCTTCGCAGGAACGGCCGGTGGGAATCAGCACACCGCCGTAGCCCAGGCGTTCGGCCGCCTGCGCGATCTGCTGCAGATAACCCTGGTCGACCGCGCGTGCGCCGTGTGCAGTGCCGAGGTAGTGGCCATCACCATGGATGGGAAGGAACCAGAAAACGTTCATGTCAATTTCTCCTTGTCGTTGGGTGCTCATGGGTTCAGGCGTGGCGTGCCGACGGTTGCCAGACAATCTCGGCCACCTTGACGCTCTTGGGAATCAGGCCGAGTTGCAGGAAGGCATCGGCCACGCACTGCTGGTCGGCCACGGTCTGCGGGCTCAGCGGCCCCACCGGCGACTTCGGCCGGCGCTGCAGGAACAGGCTGACCACACCGGCATCCAGGCCGCTGAAGTTGGCGATCAGCTTGATCACTTCCTTGCGGTTCTCCTGCGCTTGGCGATCGGCACGCGTCAACTCCTCGAACAGCACGGCCACGGCGGGCGCATGCTGGGTGGCAAAGGCGCGCGAGGCCAGGTAGAACGAGTTGTTGCTGGACAGGTCGCGCCCGGTGGCCAGCACACGCGGCTGGATGACCAGCTCGGTGGCGGCGTAATACGGGTCCCAGATGGCCCAGGCATCGACGCTCTTGCGCTCGAAGGCGGCACGCGCATCGGCCGGCGCCAGGTAGACCGGCTGAATGTCGCCCCACTGCAGGCCCGCCTTCTCCACCGCACGCACCAACAGGTAGTGGGCGCTGGAGCCTTTTTGCAAGGCGATCTTGCGGCCTTTGAGGTCGGCCAGCTTCTTCACCGGCGAATCCTTCAGCACCAGGATGGCCGAGCTGTCGGGCTTGGGCGGCTCGGCGCCGACGTAGAGCAGGTCCTTGCCGGCAGCCTGGGCGAACACCGGCGGCGAATCGCCCGTCAAGCCGAACTCCAGGCTACCGACCGACAGCGCCTCCAGCAACTGCGGGCCGGCCGGGAATTCGATCCAGCTGACCCGGGTGGTCGGGAAGCGTTTTTCCAGCACACCCTGCTGCTTGAGGATGACGAGGTTGACGGCAGACTTCTGGTAGCCGATGCGCAACTGCTCCGGCGCTCTGGTGACCGGCGTCTGCGCCTGGGCCGCGCGGTTGATCAAGCCCCAGTTGATGGCCGTCAGACTCAGGATCTGCAGCAGGCGGCGGCGCAAAAAGGAAGGTGAATTGCTCATGATGCGCTCCTTCCCTGCTTCAGCGCGCCGGCTTCCAGGCCGCTTCGCGCACGACGATCGGCTTCGGGATCAGCTTGAGTTCATAGAAGGTGTCGGCAATCTTCTGCTGCTCGGCAATGACGGCATCCGTCAGGTGTGTCACGCCGTAGCCGTAGCGGCGCAGGTTGAGTGCCACCACATCGGCATCGAGCCCCTGCAGCGGCGCGATGATGGCCGCGGCCTGCTTGAGGTTGGCTTTGAGCCACTTGCCCTGCGCCACCACGTCGTCGAACAGGGCCTGGATCACTTCGGGATGCTTTTCCACATAGGAGCGCTCGGCCAGGTAGTAGGCATAGTTGTTCACCACGCCACGACCATCGGCCAGGATGCGGGCACCGGTCTGCTTCTCGGCTGCGGCGAAGAAGGGATCCCAGATGGCCCAGGCATCGACCGCACCCTTCTCGAAAGCGGCACGGGCGTCGGCCGGCGGCAGGAACACGGGCTGGATGTCGGCGTACTTCAGGCCGTGCTTTTCCAGCAGCTTGACCAGCAGGTAGTGCACGTTGGAGCCCTTGTTCAAGGCCACCTTCTTGCCCTTGAGTTCGGCCACCGTCTTGATGGGCGAGCTCTTTTGCACCAGCAGGGCTTCCGCTTCCGGCGCGGCCGGGTCGTTGCCGATGTAGACAAACTTGGCACCCGCGGCCTGCGCAAAGATGGGCGGCGCCTCGCCGACAAAACCGACATCGACCGAGCCGACGTTCAGGCCTTCGAGCAGTTGCGGGCCGGCCGGGAACTCCACCCACTTCAGGCCCACCCCCAGCGGTGCCAGGCGTTTTTCCAGCGTGCCCTGCGCCTTTTGCAGCACGAACAGGCTGGCCGACTTCTGGTAGCCGATGCGCAGTTCGCCGCCCGCCTTGGTCTGGGCCTGTGCCACCGGCAGCAGGAGCAGGAAGTTGAAGACCAGTGCCGCAGCCATCAGCACCACCGCAGCGATGGCGCTGGTGCGCACGGCGCGCCACCAGTGGCGTGGCGCCACTGCGCTCTCGATGCTGTCTGTCGTGATTTGTGTCATGTCGATGTCCTTGTTGCTGTGCGCAGGCCAAAGCCGTCCCGGCCCCGCCGCGCGGAGATTCAAAAAATGGGGAATGAAAAAAGAGGAACGCCGTGATCCGAAAAGGACCCCGGCAACAACGTCAGACGCTACATCGCACCCGCGAGAAGGCGATCGGCTCGAAGCCTTCGGTCGCGTGGGGCAGGCGCAGGCCCTCGGTCACCAGCGTGGCGGCGGCCTCGTCGAGCCGGGCCTCGATGTCCGGCTGGATCACGTAGGCCTCCTCTGGCGTGAGCGTGACCTGGGCATCGGTGGCATAAACACCCGGCAGGATGTGGCGCGCACCGAGCGACTGCAACACCGGGCGCAGCGCATAGTCAAGCGCCAGCATATGGTGCGGGCTGCCGCCGGTGGCCAGCGGCAGCACCGTCTTGCCCTTGAGCGCCGTCTGCGGCAGCAAATCGAGCAACACCTTGAGTACGCCGCTGTAGGCCGCCTTGTAGACCGGCGTGGCCACCACAATGGCCTGCGCATTCTCGACCTGCCGGGTGGCCGCCACCACCGACGGATGGTTGAAATCGGCCTGCAGCAGCGCCTGCGGCGACAGGTCGCGGATCGACAGGCTTTCGACCTGGGCGCCGCGGCGTGTCAGTTGCTGCCCCACGCGATTGAGCAAAGCCGCCGAGCGGGAGCGCTCGGACGGGCTGCCTGCGATCAGAAGTACCGACATGTTTTTTCTCCCTGATGGTCTGTGTGTTGTCGCTGTGTGGCGCTGGCCGGCTTACTTCTTGGTGTAGATCTGATCGAACACACCCCCATCGGCAAAGTGGTCCTTGCCCGCCTTGTCCCAGCCACCAAAGGCTTCGTCAATGGTGAACAGGTTGAGTTTGGGCAGTTGCTTGGCGTACTTGGCCTGCGCCTTGGGCGAGGTCGGGCGGTAGAAGTTTTTGCCGATGATGTCCTGTGCTTCTTCGGTGTAGAGGAATTGCAGATAGGCCTCGGCCAGTTTGCGCGTGCCCTTGCGGTCCACGTTCTTGTCCACCACAGTCACCGGCGGCTCGGCCAGAATGCTCAGGGACGGGTAGATGAAGTCCACCTTGCTGCCGAATTCCTTCTCCAGCAGATAAGCCTCGTTCTCCCAGGAGATGAACACATCGCCCTGGTTGCGCTGCGCAAAGGTCACGGAGGAGCCGCGCGCGCCGGTGTCGAGCACCGGCACGTTGGCATACAGCTTGGTTATGAACTCCCGGGCTTTGGCGTCGCCGCCGAACTTGCGCTTGGCAAATTCATACGCTGCCAGGTAGTTCCAGCGCGCGCCGCCCGAGGTCTTGGGGTTGGGCGTGATCACACTGATGCCCGGCTTGATCAGGTCGTCCCAATCCTTGATGCCCTTGGGGTTGCCCTGGCGCACCACCAGCACGATGGTCGAGGTATAGGGCGAGGAATTCAACGGCAGGCGCTTTTGCCAGTCCTTCGGAATCCAGCCGCCGTTCTTGTACAGGGCATCCACGTCACCGGCCAGCGCCAGCGTCACCACGTCGGCGTCCAGACCGTCGATCACCGCACGCGCCTGTTTGCCCGAGCCGCCATGCGACTGCTTGATGGTCACGTCCTGGCCGGTCTTGGCCTTCCAGTGCCGGGTGAAGGCAGCGTTGTATTCGACATAAAGCTCGCGCGTCGGGTCGTAGGACACGTTGAGCAGGGTCTGCGCCGGCTGGGCCTGGCTGGCCAGCGCTGCCCCTGCCAGAGCGAAGGCCACTGAAAGCTTGATAAAGTTGCGGCGTTGCGTCATGTTTTTTCCTTTTCAAAACCGTGAATGAATGGCGATGAAATGGATTCTGTTGAAACATGATCAAAACTGGAACGAATAAGATTTCAGTTGCTTATTCCACAAACATCTGAGTGATTGAAAGAGGCTGCATATGGCACGCATGGTGAACTGCATCAAACTGGGCAAAGAGGCCGAAGGCCTGGATTTCCCGCCCTACCCTGGCGAGCTGGGCAAGCGCATCTGGGAAAGCGTGAGCAAGGAGGCCTGGGCCGCCTGGCTGAAGCACCAGACCATGCTGGTGAACGAAAACCGCCTGAACCTGGCCGATTCCCGCGCCCGCCAGTACCTGGCGCGCCAGATGGAGAACCACTTCTTTGGCTCCGGCGCCGATGCCGCCCAGGGTTACGTGCCGCCGAGCGCCTGAGCGCTGCCCTTTCCCCCGTCGTTTCTCCCGCAAGCTCCTGTGACGGAATCAGCGCACGGAGCAGCCCAGGCCCTGCTGCACAGCCGCGGCCTGCCCCAGGCCTGGGCCTCACAGCCCACCTGGCGCATTCTTGACACCCATTTCGACCTGCCGCGTTTCCTTGCCATCTGGCACGCGTGGCAGGCCGATGCGCTGCGCCCGCGCCTGCTGCATATGGTGGCATTGACCCCACAACCGCCGGACCTGTCCGAGCTGCAAGCCGCCCAAGCCTCGTCTGAACAGCCTCAGTTCGTGCAGGAACTGGCCGGCCAATGGCACGGCCTGCTGCCGGGCTTTCACCGCCTGTTGCTGGCGCAAGGGCAACTGGCGCTGACGCTGTGCGTGGGTGAGTTGCAGCCGTTGCTGCGTGAACAGCACTTCCAAGCTGATACCGTTCTGCTCGATGCCGACGCCCCCTGGGACCGCTGGAGTGCCAAGGCCCTGGCACGCTGCTGCCGGCGCGGAACAGCGCTGGTCTGGGTCGGCTCGTCGCCCGGCCCGAACCCAACATGGCGCGACGTGCTGGGTCAGAACGGTTTCGTTTTTCAGGACGACCAGGCGCAGTACGCCCCCCCCTGGGAACTCAAGAGCAGTCGCGAACCCTTGCGCACCCAGGCCGCCGCACCCGCTACCTGCGCCGTCATCGGCGCCGGTCTGGCTGGCGCCAGCGTCGCCGCTGCCCTGGCGCGGCGCGGCTGGCAGGTCCAGGTGTTTGACACTGCCGCGATGCCGGCTACCGGTGCCTCCGGCCTGCCGGCCGGGCTGGTGGTGCCGCATGTCTCGGCAGACGACAGCCCACGTTCGCGTCTGTCACGCGCTGGCGTGCGGCTGATGCTGCAGGAGGCACGCCGCCTGCTGCCCGAAGGGGTGGACTGGGCTCTCAGCGGCGTGCTGGAACAACGCCTTGATGGCCGCGCCGGCCTGCCGGAACACTGGCCAGCCGCCGGACGCGAGATCTCGCGCCCAGCCCGCCCCTTTGATGGAGCCACTTGGCACGAAGGCACCGTTGCCGTGCCCGCGCTCTGGCATGCGCAAGCCGCCTGGATCAAACCGGCGCGGCTGGTGCAGGCCTGGCTGGCCCAGCCGGGTGTGCAGTTCTGCGGCAACGCCAAAGTCAGCGCGCTGCGGAAATCCGGCACGTCATCCGATGCGACATGGCAACTGCTCGACCGCGACGGCCAACTCCTCGGCAGCGCCAACCAGGTGGTGTTGGCCAATGCAAGCGATGCCCCGCGCCTGCTCGACAGCCTGCGCGCTGAGCTGTCCGAACTCTCGCAGCTGCCACCGGTGCATGAGATGCGTGGCGTGCTGTCCGCCGGCCTGCGTCACGCGGGTGATGAAGCCGCCCTGCCGCCGTTCCCGGTGAATGGGCTGGGCGCCCTGATCCCGTCCGTGCCCACCGAGGATGGCCTGGCCTGGTATGCCGGTGCCACCTACGAGGCAGCGCACCAGCCGCCGGCCATTGCCGCTGAACATCACAGCAGCAATCTGGCGAAGTTGCGCACGCTGCTGCCGGCGGCAGCGCGTACCCTGGCCCCCGCGTTCGCGCCCGAGGCGGCGCGGGGCTGGGGCGGCACGCGCTGCGTCAGCGCCGACCGGCTGCCGCTGGTGGGCCCGCTGGAAGATGGCGCGCAGCCGACGCTGTGGATCAACGCGGCCATGGGTTCGCGCGGTTTGAGTTTCTCGCTGCTGTGCGCGGAACTGCTGGCGGCACGCCTCGGGGCCGAGCCGTGGCCGGTAGAGGCCAGCCTGGCGCACGTTCTGCACGCGCGGCGCCGGCCGGCATCCAGCAGCGAAGATTTGGAATAAAAATGGCATGCAGCCCTTGCCAATCAAGCGGAACAAGCTATTCTTTTCATAGCAAGAAAACCCTGCTCAAGCCTTGCTGAAAGACTGGCATGATTCGCATCACCCGATCCACCGGCCGCCCGTCTGAGCTGGCCTCGATTGCAACTGGCACCGAAAGACCATGAGTCAGCGCCACAAGATCATCCTCGACTGCGACCCCGGCATTGACGATGCCGTGGCCTTGTACTTCGCCTTGGCGCAGCCCGAGATAGAACTGCTGGGCATCACCGCCACCTTCGGCAATGTGCCTGCAGCCCAGGCGGCGCGCAATGCCATCTACCTATGCACCCTGGCCGGCCGCCAGCTCCCCGTCTGCGAAGGCGTCAACACGCCCACGCGCAAGATCGGGGTGCTGCCGGACGCCGAGATCCACGGTGCCGACGGCCTGGGCAACCTGCCCGAGCGCCGGCGCGACACCTACCCGCCCGATGAGCGTTCCGCCGCGCGTTTCATCGTCGCGCAGGCCAATGCCCACCCCGGCGAAATCACGCTGGTGGCCATCGGGCCTTTGAGCAACCTGACCCAGGCCTTGCGGCTGGAGCCCAGGCTGCCGGCGTTGCTGAAACAGGTGGTCGTGCTGGGCGGCAGTATTGCTGCCCCCGGCAATGTCTCACCGGTGGCCGAGTCCAACATCTGGTACGACCCGCACGCTGCGGATGTGATCTTCACCGCCGGGTTTCAACTCACCATGGTGGGGTTGGATGCGGCGCAGCACATGGCCGTGCCGCTGGCCTTGTTTGAGCGCGTGGCGGCGCAGCACCGGCACCCGGCCACCGACCTGCTGCTGCATGCGGCGCGCTTCTCGGTTGATTACTATGCCCGCCTCGACCCCGCGCTGGCCCGCCAGCAGGCCTGCCTCAGCCACGATGTGCTGGCGGTGATGTTCGTCTTGCGGCCCGAACTGTTCAGCACCGAGTCCGGCCGCGTGCGCGTGGCCACCGAAGGGCTGGCCGAGGGCCAGACCATCATGGACCGGCGCGAACATGTGCTGTATCCCCAAGCCGGCTGGGAAGAACATATTCCCCGCATCCGGGTCTGTCTGGGCGTTGATGCCCCGGCCTGCCTGGCCTGGCTCGAGTCCAGCCTGATGGGAAACTGGCTGCCCGCCCCGGCCTGAGCCGCGCCATATTCCCAAATTGCATATATCTCAAAGAAAAATGTAGTTTGGAATTCATATAGCCCCCTCTACAGTCGCGTCCATGCATGACGTGGCGTTTGTATTTGCGGGCTTTTTTGTCGGTCTGGTCGTTGGCCTCACCGGCGTGGGCGGCGGCTCGCTCATGACGCCGATCCTGATCTTCTTCTTCGGCGTCAAGCCCTACCTGGCCGTCGGCACCGACCTGCTGTTCGCCGCTTTCACCAAGCTCGGCGGCACCGTGCGCCTGGCCCGCGCCCGCGTGATCGACTGGCGCATCGTGCGCAATCTGTCCGCCGGCAGCATTCCGGCCGCCCTGATCACCCTGTACATCCTGCACCACATCGGCCCGGCCAATCCGGCCGTGCAAAGCCTGATGACCAGCACCCTGGGCGCCGCCCTGCTGCTGACGGCGGCCTCCACCTTCTATAAGGCGGTGCGCGGCAAGGCGCTGCCAGCCACGCTGGCCAAAGGCCAGGAAGCGCGCGCCGCCACACCGCGCCACTGGAGCCTGCCGCTGCTGCTGGGCGCCGTGGTCGGCACGCTGGTCACACTCACCTCGGTTGGCGCCGGTGCCATCGGCGTGAGCGTGCTGCTGATCGTCTACCCGCTGCTGCCGCTGCCGCGCATCGTGGCGGCCGACATTGCCTACGCCGTGCCGCTGACGCTGGTGGCCGGCCTCGGACACGCCTCGCTCGGCTCGGTCGACTGGCCGCTGCTGGCCAAACTGCTGGCCGGCTCGCTGCCCGGCATCTGGCTCGGCACGCACCTGATGCATCGCATCAACGAGCGCGTCATCCGCTCTGCCCTTTCCGTTTTGCTGGCCTGGGCCGGCATCAAGCTCATCGCGATATGAAGAAACACCCCCAGGCTACGTGCACTACGTGTCACTCCGCCACCCCCCTCAAGGGGGCAACGCCAGTGGCCCGGCGAAGCCGGTTCCACGGCGTTCCCCGTCAAGACACGCGTTCCTCCATCTAAGTTTTCCCACCATGTACCAGTACACCGAATTCGACCGCCAGTTCGTGCACACGCGTGCCGCGCAATACCGTGACCAGCTCGAACGCCATCTGTCCGGCCAGCTGAGCGGCGACGACTTCAAGCCGCTGCGGCTGCAAAACGGCTGGTACATCCAGCGCCATGCGCCCATGCTGCGCGTGGCCGTGCCTTATGGCGAACTCTCCAGCGCGCAAGTGCGCGTGCTGGCCCGCATTGCGCGCGAGTACGACCAGCCGTCGAACGAGGTATTCCAGGGTGCCGTGGCGGCGCAGAACCGGCTGGGCGAGATCCAGCTGCGCGACGGCAAAGCCATCGGTAGCCGCCTCACGACCGGCTACGCCCACTTCACCACACGCCAGAACGTGCAGTACAACTGGATTGCGCTGGACAAAAGCGCTGACGTGATGGACCTGCTGGCCAGCGTGGGCATGCACGGCATCCAGACCAGCGGCAACTGCATCCGCAACATCACCACCGACGAACTGGCCGGCATTGCCGTGGACGAGGTGGCCGACCCGCGCCCCTTTGCCGAAATCCTGCGCCAGTGGAGCACGCTGCACCCCGAGTTCGCCTACCTCCCCCGCAAGTTCAAGGTTGCCATCACCGGCGCCCGGGAAGACCGCGCCGCCATTGGTTGGCACGACGTCGGCCTGCAGCTGGTGCGCAATACCGAAGGAACGCTGGGCTTCAAGGTGTTGGTGGGCGGCGGCATGGGCCGCACGCCGGTGATTGCCACCACCATTCGCGAGTTCCTGCCCTGCGACCAGATCCTCAACTACCTGGAAGCGGTGGTGCGGGTCTACAACCGCTGGGGCCGGCGCGACAACGCCTACAAGGCGCGCATCAAGATCCTGGTGAAGGCCGAGGGCCAGCGCTATATCGACGAGGTGGAAGCAGAGTACCGCCAGATCGTGGAGAAGGACGGCGCACCGCACACCATCACCGCGGCCGAGTTCGAGCGCGTCAGCGCCTCGTTCGTGCCGCCGGCCCTCAGTTGCGACCGCAAGACGGCGGATGCCAAGATCGCCCACATCCTGCGCGCGGCCGCTGAGGACGACGTGGAATTCGGCCGCTGGCTGCACCGCAACGTGGCGCCGCACAAGAACCCCGACCTGCGTGCCGTCACGCTCTCCTTCAAGCGCCTGGACCAGGCACCGGGTGATGCCACGGCCGACCAGCTCGACGCTGTGGCCGAACTGAGCGAGCGTTTCAGCGCCGGCGAGGTACGCGTCACGCACAGCCAGAACCTGGTGCTGCCCTGGGTGCGCTGCGACCAGTTGCCTGAACTCTGGCGCGAGGCACGCCGCCTCGGCCTGGCCAAGCCCAACATCGGCCTGCTGACCGACATGATCGCCTGCCCCGGCGGCGACTTCTGCGACCTGGCCAATGCGCGCTCCATCCCGGTGGCTGCCGCCATCACCGAGCGCTACCAGGACCTGGACGAACTGCACGACCTGGGCGAGATCGACCTGCACATCTCGGGCTGCATGAACTCCTGCGGCCACCACCACAGCGGCCACATCGGCATCCTGGGCGTCGACAAGGATGGACGGGAGTGGTACCAGGTCACCCTGGGCGGCTCCGACGGCACGACACTGTCCGGCCCGGCCGGCCCCGGCAAGGTGGTCGGCCCCTCGTTCTCGAGCGCCGAAGTGCCGGACGTGATCGAGGCCGTGCTGGAAACCTACCGCGAGCAGCGCACCACGGGTGAGCGCTTCATCGAGACACTGCGCCGCGTCGGTGCCGAACCGTTCAAGCAGGCGGCCCACCGGATGCGCCACGACCTCGAACGCCGTGCCGAAGCGCTGGCCGAGCACCAGCACAGCGCCTGAAGGAATGAATACTATGAAATTGATAGCTGCTCACGCCCATTCGACGGCGCCGGAAGGCCAAAACGTGCTTGAACTCGCAAACGATGTCGATCCACGCGACTTCTCGCTGGCCGGGGTTGACCGCGTCGACCTGCACTTCCCCAAGTTCACCGACGGCCGCGCCTTCAGCCAGGCCTTCCTGCTGCGCCGCCGCCTCGGTTTCACGGGCGAGATTCGCGCCACCGGTGACGTGCTGGCCGACCAGCTGCAGCAGATGGCGCGCAGCGGCTTCAGCGCGGCCGTGCTGCGCGCCGACCAGGACCTGGCCATCGCCGAGCGCCAGTTGGCACGTTACGCCGAGTTCTACCAAGGCGACGCCGTGCAGGCCAAACCCCATTTTCTGAAAGCGACCTGAGATGAGTGCCATCGACCTTCACGCCCGCGCCTCCAGCGACTTTGAGACCAAGCTGGAACGCACCCGTACCCTGCTGCAGCAAGTGGCTGGCGAATATGCACCCGTGTTGCCGAACGGGGCCGCCCTGGTCAGCCAGGCCTCCAGCCTGGGCGCCGAAGACATGGTGATCTCGCACCTGATCAACAGCCTGGGGCTGGCCATCGGCATCTTCGTGCTCGACACCGGCAAGCTGCACGCCGAAACGCTGCAGTTGCTGGCGCAGTTCAAGGCCGACTCGAAAGCGCCGGTCGAGGTCTACACCCCGGTGGCGGAGGCCGTGGTGCAGTTCGTCCAGCGTGAAGGCGACGACGCGATGTACAAGAGCATTGAGTTGCGCAAGGCCTGCTGCCATCTGCGCAAGATGGAGCCGCTGGAGCGCGCTCTGGCCGGCAAGAAGGCCTGGATCACCGGCCTGCGCCGCGAACAGTCGGGGGCGCGCGCCGACGTACCGTTGGTCGACACCAGCGATGCCAAGCGCCTCAAGTTCAACCCGCTGGCCGAATGGACCTGGGGCGACGTCTGGCACTACATCAAGACCTTTGCCGTGGTCTACAACCCGCTGCACGACCAGTTCTACCCCAGCATCGGCTGCGCGCCCTGCACCCGCGCCATTTCGCTCGGCGAAGACTTCCGCGCCGGCCGCTGGTGGTGGGAGGATGAAAGTGCCAAGGAATGTGGCCTGCACGTGAAACAAGATTCTTTGAAAAGCGAGGTAACCGCATGAACGCGCGCACCGAACACACCCTACTGGACCAGCCTGTGCATCATTTGAGCAACGCGCACCTGAATGCGCTCGAAGAAGAAACCATCTTCATCCTGCGCGAAGTCGCCGCCGCCTTCGAGCGCCCGACCCTGCTGTTTTCGGGCGGCAAGGATTCGCTGGTGCTGCTCAAGTGCGCCGAAAAAGCCTTTGGCGCGGGAAGGATTCCCTACCCGCTGCTGATGATCGACACCGGCCACAACTTCCCCGAAGTGACCGCCTTCCGCGACCAGCGCGCCCAGGAACTGCAGGCCGAGCTGATCGTGCGCAGCGTGGAAGACTCCATGGCACGCGGCACCGTGCGCCTGGCCCATCCGGGCGAAAGCCGCAATGTGCACCAGTCGGTCACGCTGTTGGAAGCGATTGAGGAATTCCGCTTTGACGCCCTGATTGGCGGTGCCCGGCGCGACGAGGAAAAGGCCCGCGCCAAGGAGCGCATCTTCAGCCACCGCGACAGCTTTGGCCAGTGGAACCCGAAGGCCCAGCGCCCCGAGCTGTGGACGCTGTTCAACACCCGCCTGGCCCCAGGCGAGCACTTCCGCGTGTTCCCGATCTCCAACTGGACCGAGCTCGACGTCTGGCAGTACATCGAACGCGAGCAGATCGCTCTGCCCTCGATCTACTACACGCACCAGCGTGAGGTGGTGGAACGCCGCGGCCTGCTGGTGCCGGTGACCGAGATCACGCCACCGCGCGACGGTGAAGAAGTGGTGGTGCGCGACGTGCGTTTCCGCACTGTGGGTGACATCACCTGCACTTGCCCGGTGCCGAGCCTGGCGGCGACGGCCGGCGACATCGTGATCGAGACCCTGGGCGCCGAGGTGAGCGAACGCGGCGCCACGCGCATGGATGACAAGACTTCCGACGCTTCGATGGAGAAACGTAAGAAAGACGGGTACTTTTGACACACCCCCAGGCTGCGCGCACTTCGTGTCGCTCCGCCACCCCCCTTGCAGGGGGCGACACCTGCAGCCCGGCGAAGCCGGTTCTGCGGTGTCCTTGGGTTGAAGGCACGCTGGCTCACAAGGATTTATTGACATGACAACCGCTACAAAATCAATAGCTACTCCCGAAGATTCCACAAGCCCTCGCGGCCAAATCGACACTCAATCCGCGCTAAAGTTCATCACCTGCGGCTCGGTCGATGACGGCAAGAGCACCTTGATCGGTCGCCTGCTGGTGGACACGCGCGCCGTGCTGCAGGACCATCTGGCCGGCGTGCAGCGCCAGGGTGAGACCGACTTGGCCCTGCTGACCGATGGCCTATCGGCTGAGCGCGAGCAGGGCATCACCATCGACGTGGCCTACCGCTACTTCAGCACCGAGAACCGCAAGTTCATCATCGGCGACGCCCCGGGCCACGAGCAGTACACGCGCAACATGGTGACAGCCGCCTCCAGCGCCGACGCCGCCGTGGTGCTGGTGGACGCCACCAAGCTGGACTGGGCCAATGCCGGTCTGGACCTGCTCCCGCAGACCCGGCGCCATTCGCTGCTGCTGAAACTGCTGCGCGTGCCATCCATCATCTTCGCGGTCAACAAACTGGATGCCGTGGCCGATGCGGCCCTGGCCTTTGCCCACATCCGCAGCGCCCTGCTGGCCTTTGCCGACAGCGCCGGCCTGAGCGTGACCGCCACCGTGCCGGTCTCGGCCCTGAAAGGCTGGAACGTGGTCGATGCCGCGACACAGGCCAACTGGTGCGGCTACGGCGGCCCAACGCTGCTGGAGATCCTGGAGCAATTGCCCGTCACCGCTGCCGACACCGACCTGCCATTAGCCTTTCCGGTGCAGTGGGTGGAGAAATTCTCTTCCTCCAGCGACACAAGCCAGGGCCGGCGCGTGTTCTGGGGCCGTGTGGCTGCCGGCGGCGTGCAGGCCGGCGATACGGTGCGCGTCTTCCCCAGCGGGCAGAGCGCCACCGTGGCCCAGGTGCTGGACCACGTGCGCCAGCCCGGCAGCGTGGCAGCCGGTCACAGCGCCGGCATCGTGCTGGACCGCGAGGTTGACGTATCGCGTGGTGACTGGCTGTTGGCCAATCCCGACAGTCAGGCCGGCGATGCCAGCCTGACGCCCAGCCGCGAGCTGCTGGGCACCGTGGCCTGGCTCGACGACGAAGCCCTGGTGGCTGGCCGCGTCTACTGGGCCTTGCACGGCCACCGCTGGGTCAAGGCCCGAGTCAAGCGCATCGCGCACCGCCTGGACATCAACACCCTGGCCGAAGAAGACGCCAGCCAACTGGAGCCCAATGCCATTGGCCATATCGAACTGGCGCTGCAGGAGCCGATTGCGGCCCTGCCCTTCGCCCGTTCCCGTATTTTGGGCTCGCTGATCCTGGTGGATACCGCCACCCACAAGACCTCCGGAGCCCTCCTTTTGCATTGACTTATCTCAACAACCCTGCCCCTGACAAGGACGACAATCGCAAGACTTCCCAAAACCCAATAAAATCAAGGGCTAATTCCCTTTTTCTCTCCAGAACTACAGCATGACCCACGTCGTCACCGAATCCTGCATCCGCTGCAAATACACCGATTGCGTTGATGTCTGCCCCGTCGACTGCTTCCGCGAAGGTCCGAACTTTCTGACCATCGACCCCGACGAGTGCATCGACTGCGCCGTCTGCATTCCCGAATGCCCGGTCAACGCGATCTACGCCGAGGAAGACGTGCCGTCCGACCAGCAGCACATGACCAAGCTCAATGCCGAGCTGGCCCAACTGCCGACCTGGAAGAGCATCACCAAACGCAAAGCCGCCCTTCCCGACGCGGAGGAGTGGAAAGACAAGACCGGTAAGCTCAACGAGCTGCTGCGCTAAGCCCATGGAACCGAAACTCAGTCAAGAAGTGATCAAAACCGCCCAGGCCCACGAAGGCCCCATTGAAACCGATGCCGTCATCGTCGGTGCCGGCCCGGTGGGCCTGTTCCAGGTGTTCGAACTCGGCCTGCTCGAGATCAAGGCCCATGTGATCGACTCGCTCGCCTATCCCGGCGGCCAACCGATGGAGCTCTATCCCGACAAGCCGATCTATGACATTCCGGCCGTGCCGGTGTGCACCGGCAAGGAACTCACGGACTCCCTGCTCAAGCAGATCGAGCCCTTTGGCGCGACTTTCCACCTGGGCCAGGAAGTGACCGTGGTGCAGAAGCAGGACGACGGCCGTTTCTTCGTCGAGACCTCCAAGGGCACCCAGTTCCTGACCAAGACCATCTTTATCGCCGCCGGCGTCGGTGCTTTCCAGCCGCGCACGCTGAAGGTCGAGGGACTGGACAAGTTCGAAGGCTCGCAGCTGTTCTACCGCGTCAAGAACCCGGCCGACTTCGCCGGCAAGAACCTGATGATCGTCGGTGGCGGCGACTCGGCGCTCGACTGGACGCTGAACTTCACCGCCGAAGGCCCGAACAAGGCCGAGAGCGTGATCCTGCTGCACCGCCGCGATGGCTTCAAGGCCGCACCGGCCAGCGTGGCCAAGATGAAAGAACTGTGCGACGCCTATGAGATGCAGTTCATCGTCGGCCAGGTGACCGGCTTCGAAGAAAAGGACGGCAAGCTCTGCGCGGTGAAGGTCACCGGCGGCGACGGTGTCACCCGCGTGGTACCGATGGACGTGCTGCTGGTGTTCTTCGGCCTGAGCCCGAAGCTGGGCCCGATCGCCGACTGGGGCCTGGAGATCGAACGCAAGCAGCTCGTGGTGGACACCGAGAAGTTCTCCACCAGCGTGCCCGGCATCTTCGCTGTGGGCGACATCAACACCTACCCGGGCAAGAAGAAGCTCATCCTCTCGGGCTTCCACGAGTGCGCCTTGGCCGCCTTCGGTGCCATGCCCTTCATCTTCCCGGAGAAAAAGGTCCACCTGCAGTACACCACCACCAGCCCCAAGCTGCACAAGGTGCTGGGTGTGGAAACCCCGGTGTTCGACTGACCCAGGTCAACATTCGCCGAAACAAGTTAAGGCCCGCCTTTGAGCGGGCTTTTTCTTGGCCCTAAAATTCGTCTGTGCTCATGAGAGCACATCCGCTAGGGGTGTTGCCGCCCGCCTAAAACAGGTGGACCGCGACTGAGACAGTCCCTTTGAACCTGATTGAGGTAATGCTCACGCAGGGAAGCAGGCCCAAGGGGCGGTGATCCACCAGGATCGACCCTCCGCCCTGGTGCCAGCCCCCTGCCTTTGAAACGATTGTTATGACGCGTGCAGAGAAGTCATCGGGGCGCAGACAAGGTCTGCATCACCATCGGCGCATAACCGTGGTTCAGCGGACCATGGCCGTGGCCGGTGTGCACGTCGGCGCCAGCAGCAATCGCCCGCAGGATGTAGGCACGGGCCCGCGCCACGGCGGTGGCCAGATCCAGCCCCAGCGCCAGATGCGCGGCAATGGCAGACGACAGCGTGCAGCCGGTGCCGTGGACATTGCGGCTGGCAATGCGCTGCGAGGCCAGGCGTTGCGCCGGCTGGCTTTTCTCCAGCAGCACATCCACCACGTCAGCCCCCTGCAAATGGCCGCCTTTGAGCAGCACGCTGGGCGCCCCCAGCGCCTGCAACTCGCGTGCGGCCGGCTCCAGGGCAGCGATGCCGTCGATCGGGTGGCCCAGCAGCAGTTCAGCTTCGTCCAGATTGGGCGTGATGACGGTCGCCAGCGGGAACAGCTCCTGCACCAGCACCTGCACCGTTTCCGCCGCAATCAGGCGATCACCGCTGGTGGCCACCATCACCGGGTCGAGCACCACCTGCTGGAGGCCATAGCGGCGGATGGCCTGCGCCACCACCCGCACCACCTCGGGCGAGTGCAGCATGCCGATCTTCACCGCATCGACGCCGATGTCTTCCACCACCGCTTCGATCTGCGCTTGCAGGATGTCGGGCGGCACCCCATGGATGGCACGCACGCCTTGGGTGTTCTGCGCCGTGATGGCGGTGATCGCCGTCATGCCGTAGCAGCCCAGCGCACTGAAGGTCTTCAGGTCGGCTTGGATGCCGGCGCCGCCACCACTGTCGGAGCCCGCGATGGACAGCACGCGCGGGTAATGTTTGTCACTTGCAGAGAAAGTCGTGTTCGTCATGACGAAAATTATCAGGGCATTTTGAAATGACCACTTCCACCTCCCGTCTCTCCTCCGTGGTGCTCGGCGCCGGCCTGATGGGTCGGCTGCTCGCCTGGCAGCTTGCACGCGCCGGCCACGCCGTCACCGTTTACGAAGCCGGTGGCGCCGATGCCCAGGGCTCGCCGGCCCGCATTGCTGCAGCCATGCTGGCCCCCTTGGCCGAATCCGCCGTCACCGAGCCCAGCGTGGTGGAGATGGGGCGCTACTCGCTGCAGCGCTGGCCCGAGTTGCTGGCCCAGCTGTCGCAACCGGTGTTCTTCCAGCAGGAAGGCACCCTCATCCTGTGGCACCGGCAAGACGCCGGCGAAGCCCAGCGCTTTGCCCGCCAGTTGCAGACCACCCAGGAGAAACTGCCGGCATTGCCAAAGCTGCAAACGCTCGATGCCGCCGGCGTGTCGCAGCTGGAGCCGTCCCTGGGCAATCGCTTCACACAAGGCTTGTACCTGCCGGGCGAAGGCCAACTCGACAACCGGCAGTTGCTGGCCGCCTTGCTGCATGAACTGCAGACGCTTCAGGTCAACCTGCACTGGAACAGCCCGCGTGCCCCGCAAGACTTCCAGCCTGGAACGACAGGCCAGCCCGACTGGGTGTTCGACTGCCGGGGTTTGGGGGCTCAGGCGCAATGGGCACAATTGCGCGGCATCCGCGGCGAGGTGGCACGGTTGTATGCCCCTGAAGTCACCTTGAGCCGGCCCACACGGCTGATCCACCCGCGTTATGCCGTCTACATTGCGCCGAAGCAGGACCATGTGTTCGTGATCGGCGCCACCGAAATCGAAAGCAACGACCTGTCGCCACCGAGTGTGCGCTCCACGCTGGAACTCCTGAGCGCGGCTTACGCCGTGCACAGTGGTTTTGCCGAGGCGCGTATCCTGGAGATTGCCACCCAGTGCCGCCCCACCCTGCCCGACAACCTGCCGGCGATCCGCCGCTTGGGCGCGCGTACGCTGCAAGTCAATGGCATGTACCGCCACGGCTTCATGATCTCGCCGGCTTTGCTCGACGCAGTGCTGGAACTGGTGCGCGAACAGACCACTACACTGGCAACCTCACTCGATCTGCACATGGAAACTGTGCCGGCCTGAATCCATGAAAGTCTTCATCAACAAGAACGAACACGAACTTGCCGACGGGGCAACGCTGCGCGATGCCATAACGGCCATCGAAGCCAAGCCGCCGTTTGCAGCCGCGGTCAACACGCAGTTCGTGCCCAAGACGCAGTACGCGGCGCAACGGCTCCAGCCTAGCGACCGCATCGACATCATTTTTCCCGTCACTGGCGGCTGACATGCATACCGAATCAATTCAAGATCCGCTCGTCCTTTACGGCGAAACCTTCCACAGCCGCCTGCTGCTGGGCACCTCGCGCTACCCCTCGCCCGCCGTGCTGGAGGCCGCCGTGAAGCTGGCCAAGCCGGCCATGCTCACGGCTTCGCTGCGGCGTCAGACCGCCACCCCGCAGGAGAGCAGCAACAGTTTCTGGGACCTGCTGCGCGCCCTGAACGTGCCGGTGTTGCCCAACACCGCCGGCTGTCACAGCATCCAGGAAGCCATCACCACGGCGCAGATGGCGCGCGAGGTGTTCGAGACCCCCTGGATCAAGCTTGAACTCATCGGCGACGACTACACCCTGCAGCCCGACACCCTCAACCTGGTGGAAGCCGCCGACTGGCTGATCAAGAACGGCTTCAAGGTGCTGCCCTACTGCACCGAAGACCTGGTGCTGTGCCAACGCTTGGTGGACGTAGGCTGCCAGGCCGTCATGCCCTGGGCCGCGCCCATCGGCACCGGCAAGGGCCCGATCAACCCTTACGCCATGCGCGTGCTGCGCGAGCGGCTCGACGTGCCGATGATTGTGGACGCCGGCCTGGGCCGTCCTTCGCATGCCTGCCAGGTCATGGAATGGGGCTTCGATGGCGTGCTGCTCAACACCGCCGTGGCGCTGGCGCAGGAACCCGTGGTCATGGCCGGCGCCTTTGCTGCCGCCACCCAGGCCGGCCGCGATGCGTATCGTTCCGGGACCATGGCCGAACAAGAATCTGCCCAGCCGAGTACGCCGGTACTGGGCACACCTTTCTGGCACCACACATGAACACGAGCGTGAACGCACTGCCCCCCGAGGCAGCGGCCATCGTCGCTGCACACCAGGCTGCCCTGGCCCTGCCTGTCGAGAGCCAGGTCGCCATGACCTACAGCAGCGCCGACCCCGTCTACCGTGCCGCCAAGCAGGCCTGCTGGGCCATGGGTTTTGTTGAGATCGATGCCGAATGCCTGGCCCAGGCCTGGCAGGCCATGACGCGCCGCACAGGCCGTTTCGACGCCAAGGCCTGGCCCGACGAACCCGCCGACTTCTGCATGCGCCCGTGGCCGCGCGAAGATGCTTTTGCCCCTTGCCCGAAAGCCCTGGGCTTGTACGCCGTGCTGCCCGATGCCGCCTGGGTGGGCCGCATGGCACGCGCCGGCGTTCCCACGGTGCAATTGCGCTTCAAGTCGGATGACGCCAGCGCCATTCAACGCGAAGTACAGGCCGCGGTGGAGGCGGTACGCGGCACCGATGCACACCTGTTCATCAACGACCATTGGCAGGCCGCGATTGCAGCCGGCGCCTATGGCGTGCACCTCGGGCAGGAAGACATGGACGTCGCCGACCTCGCCGCCATCCGTGCTGCCGGTCTGCGCTTGGGGCTCTCCAGCCACGGTTATGCCGAAATGCTGCGCGCCGACCGCGTCAGCCCGAGCTACATCGCCATGGGCGCGGTGTTCCCGACCACGCTCAAGCGCATGGCCACCGCACCGCAAGGTGCCGGCCGCTTGCATGCCTACACCCGCCTGATGCGCGACTACCCGCTCGTCGCCATCGGCGGCATTGATGCCAGCAAACTGCCTGACGTGCTCGCCAGCGGTGTTGGTTCCGTGGCGGTGGTGCGCGCGATCACTGGCGCCGAAAATCCGGAAGCAGCCGCAGCAGAACTTCAGTTGCAGATGAAGGCGTTGCGTACGCCTTCGTGAGCTCAAAAAATTCGAAGCCGCTTGCGAAGCTGCAAAAAAAGACGCTATAATTTAAGTCTTGTTCCTCGATAGCTCAGTCGGTAGAGCGCCGGACTGTTAATCCGTAGGTCCCTGGTTCGAGCCCAGGTCGAGGAGCCAAATTTGATAAGCCCTAGCACGCAAGTGCTGGGGCTTTTTCATTGCCGATCGTGATTCAGACATCGCTCAGAAATCACGTTCGCTCCACGTTATCATGCCCAACGCATGACGCTGTGGCCAAACGGCTCTGCGCGACGTAGCAAAATGCGCGCTACAAGACTTGTAGCCACCAGCCCATGAGCTCACACTGAATGTTGCCTGCATTTTGTGCAGACTTGGGGAGGCCCAAGACTGACGCGGCTCATCGGAGTTGTTAAGCAAGATATCCACAACGTTAAACACCTGTTGCGGGGACAACTGACGATGTATCGCGGAGAGTTCAGGCAATAAAAAAGGACTTGGTCGTTAAACCAAGTCCTTCGAATTTTGGTGGGACGTGCGTGACTCGAACACGCGACCAACGGATTAAAAGTCCGCTGCTCTACCGACTGAGCTAACGTCCCATCAGGGTCTTAGCAAAACATTTTTATTGTTCTGCCAAGCCTCAAATTATAGCGTTTTTTTCACTCCCCCTTCAAGGACGAACTGAAATTTCATTCATCACCCACCCTGCCGCGCACTGCCCGAAGGTAGCCGTGACAGACACCAGTGAGCCATAGCCGCTGCAGTTCAGCGTACCGTCACCTTCAACGTCACAGGAGGCATCAGGTTGTCTCACTGATTCACGACTGAAAACGCAGGAAACACCAATCTTCTTCGCATCGCGTGCTGCACCGTGCTCACGGCGCAAGCGGTAGCGCAGCTGGGCCAGCAGGGGGTCGTGTGTGGTCTTGCTCAGGTCCTCAATGTCAACCTGGTGTGCAAGACGTTTACCGCCAGCGGCCCCAACGGTAATGAAGATGGTCTTGCTCCGCAACGCCCAAGCCGCCATGGCCGTTTTGGCGCGCACCTGGTCGCAGGCATCAATGACGGCATCGACACCTGCCGGCAGCAGGCCAGGCCAGTTGTCAGGTTCGACAAACTCTTCAACGCACTGGACCACACAATCCGGGTTGATCTGGGCGATGCGGTCGCACATGGCCAACACTTTGGCCTGACCCAATGTGGTTTCGAGCGCGTGGATCTGACGGTTGATATTCGATTCGGCCACGTGATCGAGATCGATCAGCGTCAGACGCCCGACCCCACTGCGCGCCAGCGCCTCAACCGCCCAGGAACCCACCCCGCCGATGCCAATGACTGCAACATGCGCGCCACGGATGCGCTGCGCACCGGCTATGCCGTACAGGCGTTCCAGCCCGCCGAAGCGTCGGTCAGCATCCATGGCATTCCCGCTCAGGCGATGCGTTCAAGACGCCACATCTGGTACTTGAATGCCGCTATTGCACCTGCCGTGATAGCGGCAACCGCTACAAAACTTGTAGCACCCAGCGTGGAAACACCCGTCAGGCCCTGGCCGATGGTGCAACCCATGGCAGTGACGCCGCCAATGCCCATGAGCACAGCACCCACAAGGTGGTTGGCCAGATCTTCGGTGCCGCGGAACCCCTCCCAACGGAAACTGCGGCTGGTCAGCGCCATGATGGCTGAACCGACGATGACACCCGCCACCGAAACAATCCCCACGGACAGAACCTTGCTCTTGTCACTGAAGAACATCAGCCAATCCAGCGTATAGGCGATCGGGGCGACGAAACTCATGGACTCCGAGCGGCCGGAATTGGTCGCCAGAAAAACCTCGTCCAGGGTTTCCGGATGCTCGGCAACAAAACCCAGGTGTCCGCTGACCCACCACATGGCGACGATGATGGCACCGATACCGAGGCCGCCCAGCAGGTTGTCCAAACGGCAGAATTCACGCCCAAGCAGGGCCCAGACGATCAGTGCCCCGCCAATGAGCAAGCCGAGCACCAGTGTCATCAGTGCGGGCGGCAGGCCGAAAGCCGCCGCAGCAAGATGCGGCAGGTTGACGATGGTGGAAAAATCAACGGCAACTTGGTCAACGCTCGCCACGCGCACGACGGCCGTGATGCCTTTCATGGTGGCAAAGGCTGCCAAGCCCATGACCAGCAGGACCACCAACGACTTCAGGCTGCCGCCACCAACACGCACCAGCGTTTTGCTGCCGCAGCCGGACGCCAGCACCATGCCAAAGCCGAACAATGCCCCGCCAACAGCAGCCGAGAGCCAAAGCCAGCGATTCGAAGCATGCAGGGTTTTGGTCGGATCGATGATGCCGGCATAGGCCAGCAGAGCAAAACCGGCCATGGCAACGCCGGCCGCCAGACCCCACTGGCGCATGCGCGTCCAGTCGCCCATGTTGACAACATCGCTGATGGCTCCCATGGTGCAGAAATGGGTGCGCTGCGTGATGGCACCAAAGATGACGGAAAGAACGAAGGCGGCGATCAACACCTGCGCATTGAGCGCGGACAATTCAGAGACTTGCATCCCCGAATTTTAGGCGATCCCGCCTATTTGAGCTTGGCCAGACGGTCCTTGGCTGCTGCTGCTGCCTCGGACTGGGGATAGGCTTTGACCAACTCCTCAAGCGTCTTGCGCGCGCCACGCAGGTCCTTCAGTTCCACTTGGCAGTTGGCGATCGAGAGCACGGCTTCAGGCGCTCGCACATGGTCCGGCGCCTGAGCCAGCAAGGTACGGAAATTCTGCACCGCGTCCTTGTAGTCGCGCGTCGCATAGCGGGCATTGCCCAGCCAGAAGTAGGCGGATGGGGCGTAGCCGCTTTGCGCGTAGCGCTTGAGAAAATCAACGAAAGCCATCTGGGCGGCCGCGAAATCCCCCTTGCGGAAGATGCCCAGCGCAGCTTCGAAATCGCGCTTCTCAGCCGGTTCCGCCATGAATTCTCGGCCATCCAGCGAGACCTTGGTGGGCTCGAACTTGCGTAGACGCTCATCCACACCTTGCATCACGTCTTTCTGCTGACGCTGCAGTTCTGACACGTTGCGGGCCAGCTGCTCATTCTGGCCCTGCATCCGGGCCAAGTCCGCGCGGAGGGCTTCGATCTGGTTTTGCAGATCCAGCATGCTGCGCCGCATTTCCTCGCTGGAGCGGCGGGCTTCTTCCTGGCTGCTGCGAAGGTCGACAATGGCCCGCCGGGCCTCGTCATCCTCGAACAAACCGGCCTGGACTGAGCAAGCAGCCCAGCCGAGCAGCAGCATAGCTGCCAGTCGCGAATAACGGGTCACGGCAGTGTCTCCTGCGGATTTCAGCGATAGCTGATTTCAGCGCGACGGTTTTTGGACCAGGTAGCTTCGTCACTACCCTGGGCCGCCGGTTTTTCCTTGCCAAAGCTCACTGCCTCGACCTGGCTGTCAGCGGCACCGAGCAGTACCAGCGCACGGCGCACGGCCTCGGCGCGCTTCTGGCCCAGTGCCAAGTTGTATTCACGACCACCACGCTCATCGGTATGGCCTTCAATGGCAACCTTGCGATTCTTGTCCGCCTTGATATGACGGGCATGGGCTTCGACCACAGATTGGAACTCGGGTTTGATCACATAGCTGTCATAGTCGAAATAGACCACGCGCGGACCTGCCGGGGCGATGCCCAGCTGGCTCTTGTCGAGATCGACCGATGTGACGCCGTTCTTGCCTGCAGCATTGGCATCTGCGCCGTCAACGGAAGTGCCCGAGCGGTTTTCCACGGGTACATCGTCCAGCTTCACGGAGGAACCGCAGCCGACCATCAACAAGGCTGCGCCCAAGATCAATGCATATTTTTTCATCGCCATCTAAAACTCCTGTTGGTATGTTGGATCTGATCAATTAATTCTGTTTCTGAAACGGACCCCAGTCCGGTTCACGAATATCACCACCCTGCCCGGCCAGTCGAGCCTTGAGCTTGCCATCCAGCGTCGTGGTCATCAATGCTTCACGATCCTGCTGTTTGGTCGCATAGATGATCAGGCGACCATTCGGCGCAAAACTCGGGCTTTCATCGGCACTGGTTTCCGTGATCGGAACCGCGCTGCCGCTCGCAAGTTCCATCACATGCAGCTTGAACGCACCACTCACGCGAGAAATGTAAGCGAGCCACCGTCCATCCTGGCTGATGGAGGGCGAAATGTTGTAAGTGCCCGTAAAAGTCACGCGATCGGCTGCGCCGCCCGAAGCCGGCATACGGTAAATCTGCGGGCTGCCGCCACGGTCACTGACAAAGTAAATGCTTTTGCCATCGGGGGCATAGACCGGCTCGGTATCAATGCTGGACGACTGTGACAGACGACGCGGTTCACCGCCAGCTGCTGCATCCAGGCCATAAATCTGCGACACACCATCGCGACTCAAGGTCACGGCCAGTGTGCGGCCGTCGGGTGACCAGGCGGGAGCACTGTTGGACCCTCGGAAATTGGCCACCAGGCGGCGTCGACCGCTGGCAATATCATGAACATAAACCACCGGCTTGCGCGACTCGAACGACACGTAAGCCAACTGTGCGCCATTCGGCGACCAGGCAGGCGAGATGATCGGCTCGGGGCTGGTCAGCGCCGCCTGCGCATTCTCTCCATCGGCGTCAGCGACCCACAGGCTATACCGCGATCCGGCCTTGGTCACGTAGGCAATGCGAGTTGAGAACGCACCTTTGTCGCCCGTCAGTTTTTCGTAGATGAAGTCGGCAATGCGGTGCGCGGCCAGCCGCAGGTCGCCCACCGTGACGGCATAACTCTGGCCTCCCAGGTCCTGACCACGGACCGCGTCCCACAGGCGAAAACGAACGTCGTAACGACCATCGGCCAAACGCGTCACGCTGCCAGCGGCCAGGGAATCCGCCCCCTTCTGGCGCCAGGGAGACATGTCAGGCCGGGCATTTTCGTCCAAACCGCTCCCGGCAGCATCGATCAGGCGAAATTGACCACTGCGCTCAAGATCAGCCTGCACAATGGCCCCGATTTTCTGTGGCGAAACGTCATCGCCACGGAAAGGTGCAATCGCAATCGGCAATTGAGTCAGACCGATGCCGGAGACTTCGACACGGAACTGGGCCAGGGCCGGCAAAGTAAGCATGCCGGCCATCAAACACAACAAGGAACGTTTCAGCATTTTTCTATTATCCCAATCTTGTGATCACGGCATCGTCATTGATGCGTTGCTGCGAATAACCCAAGGCGGCCCGCACCACATCGGACTTTGCCCTCTCCTGCACGGTTTGGGCATTCTGCGACGCGCGATCACGCGCAGCTTCCTTGTGCCAGAGGTGATACACCTCGGTGGCACAAAAACCATTCTTGCGCGCAATACCGCCGTGATGCAGACGCAGCACAAAGTCGGCATCTTCGTGCCCCCATCCAACAAAGGACTCGTCAAAGCCGTCCACACGCTCGAAGTCTGAGCGCCAGACGCCTATATTGCAACTGCGAATGCCTTTCCAGGAGAACGTCCGTTGCACCCGGCCGGACCAGTCTGGCAGACGCAACAGACCCGTGAGTTTGCTGGCGTGGCCCCGCAGACGCTGCTTGAACCAGTAGGCCCTGGAACGGCCACAAATCTGCTCGGCGCCGCTGACCACATGCTGCGTCAGCTCCGGCGACAGCAGCACACGGCTCCCATTAACAAAAAAGCCCGTTTGGGCCAGCCATTTGTGCCGCGCGATGAAATCAACCTCGGGCACACAATCACCATCCAGAAAAACAAGGTACCGACCACTGGCAGCAGCAACACCGCGGTTGCGAACCCGCGAAGCGGTAAAACCGACATCTGGATGCCAGACATGGACGATGCGCAGAGCCCGCGCCACGGCGGAGTCAAGAACCGGCTGCCGATGCTCTTCGCGCGAACCGTCGTCGGCCACGATCACCTCGAAGCTGCGGTCGGTCTGACGCGATAACCCGTCAAGCACCGCGAGCAAGGCATCGCAGCGGTTGTAGGTTGTGATCACCACGGAAATCAGGTCAGAAGTATCCATTTTGAACTAGACTACGAGGCTGGCAACGCGCTCGCAGCGCCCTGCACCATCCGCACAGGCCGCCGAATACTACCATCCCTGATGAGCAAAATTTCCGTCTACATCATCGCCTACAACGAGGCCGAGAAAGTCGCGGCCACCATCGAGAGCGCCCGCTGGGCCGATGAAGTGATCGTGGTGGACTCCTGGAGCACGGATGGCACGCCCGAAATCGCCACACGCCTGGGCGCGCGGGTGGTTCAGGTTGAATTCAAGGGCTTTGGTGACCTGCGCAATCAGGCGATTGCCGCCTGCACGCACGAGTGGATCTTCAGCATTGACGCTGACGAACGCTGTACGCCGGAAGTGGAACAGGAAGTGCGAGCGATTGCCGACGCCCCTGAGTCACTGGACGTCTACCGGGTCCCCCGCCGCAATTACTTCATGGGCCGCTGGATCCGGCACTCGGGCTGGTACCCGAACTTCCGCCAGCCGCAACTTTTCCGTAAAGGTCGTATGAGCTACGATCTCAAGCCGGTGCATGAAGGCTACATCCTTCACAGCGACAAACCCATCGGCACCCTGAGGAACGCCATCTGGCAGTTCCCGTTCAAAAACCTGAGCGAAGTTCTGCACAAGGCAAACCGCTACTCGACGCTGGGTGCCGAAAAAATCAGGCACAAAAATATTTCCATGGGCACCGCCCTCACCCACGGCCTCTGGTCCTTCGTGAAGCACTACATCTTCAAATTGGGTTTCCTTGATGGCTGGGCAGGCTTCGTCATTGCACTGGGCAACTTCGAGGGTACTTTTTATCGCTATGCGAAAGCGCTGGAAATCCAGAAGGGGCACGCATGGAAGATGCCCGCCCCTCCCGCCGCGACAACGCCCCCGCAACCGTGATGCAGCTCCCAATTCAAGTCAGCAGCCGGGCGCTCTATTTCAGGCTGCTCACCTACCTCAAACCCTACTGGAAGGTGTTTGCGCTTGCCGTGCTTGGCATGGTAGGAACTGCAGCGACCGAGCCAGTGTTTCCAGCCATCATGAAGTACCTGCTAGACCAGGGCTTCCAAACCGAAGATCAGCGCCTGGTCTGGTTGATCCCTCTAGGGATGGTGGCGCTATTTGCCGTACGTGGCATCCTGTCATTCTGTACCAGCTATCTAATGACCTGGATTTCGACACGCCTGATCATTGACCTCCGAAGACAATTGTTCGGAAAAATTCTGCAATTGCCGACACATATCTTCCATGAACAGTCCGCTGGCAAGCTGGTTTCCCGGCTGATCTATGACACGGACAATGTGAACCAGGCGGCCACAAACGTGCTGGTGACTGCAGTACGTGAAACACTGACCGCAGTAGCACTACTGCTTTACCTGCTTTACCTGGACTGGAAACTGACACTCATCACGCTTGCAATCGGTCCACTCATTGCCTTCATTATCAAAGGCTTCAGTCGTCGCATCCGCGCAGCCAGTCGAGCCAGTTTCGAAGCGATACGCGCAATGTCCCACACAATCGAAGAGACTACCGATGCCCACAAGGTCATCAAGATCTTTGGGGGACAGGCCCAGCAACAACGGCGTTTTTTCAATGACACAGAACGCTTCCGCCGCTCCATGATGCGCGAAGCCGTCCCCGCTTCTGCCCTGACCCCGATCACCCATCTGATCGCGTCCATGGCTGTGGCCGGCATCACCTATCTGGCGCTGAGTCAGACAACCGGCCAGGCCAGCGCCTCGGCCGGTGGTTTTGTGTCCTTCATCGCCGCCATGCTGCTGCTGATTTCCCCCATCAAGCAGCTGACCGCCATCAACCCCATCATGCAACGGGGCTTGGCCGCCTGCGAAAGCGTCTTCCTGCTGCTAGACCAGCCGGATGAAGAAGATCCAGGACAACGTGAATTGCACCATGCACGGGGTGACATCGAATTCGATCGCGTCAGCTTCAGCTATCCAGACACCGAGCGTCAGACACTCAACGAGATCAGTTTCCATGTTCCTGCCGGGCAGACGGTGGCCCTGGTTGGCGCATCCGGTGGCGGCAAGACTACCATCAGCGCGCTGATACCCCGGTTCTATCGACCCAGCGCCGGCCAGATTCGCATTGATGGCATCGACATCAATGAGCTTGGCCTCACCAGCCTGCGACACAACATTGCCCTGGTCAGCCAGGACATCGTTCTCTTCAATGACACCGTGTTGGCCAACATCGCCTTCGGATCAACGGGCGACCACACCCGGGAAGACGTGGTTGCAGCCGCCAAAGCCGCCAATGCATGGGAATTCATCCTGCAACTGCCCGAGGGACTGGACACACCCATCGGTGAGGATGGCGCTAAGCTTTCGGGCGGCCAGCGCCAGCGTATCGCGATTGCCCGCGCGCTGCTGAAAAACGCTCCCATCCTAGTCCTGGACGAAGCCACCTCGGCACTGGACACCGAATCCGAGCGTCAAGTGCAGGCGGCCCTGGCGGTGCTCATGAAAAATCGCACCACATTGGTCATTGCCCATCGCCTCAGCACCATCGAGCATGCCAATCGCATTCTGGTACTGGACCGGGGCCGTATCGTGGAAAGTGGTACCCATGCCGAACTGTTGGCTGCCGGCGGCTACTACGCCAATCTGAACCGGATGCAGACATGAACATCCCGATTCTCATGTACCACCAGATCGACGTGCCGCCAGCACGGGGCACCCCCCTGCGCGGACTGGTGGTGGCGCCTGGCTCCTTCGCACGCCAGATGGGACTGCTGAGGCTGCTGGGGTACCAGGGCCTTTCCATGCGCGACCTGGAACCCTACCTGAATGGGGAGAAAAAGGGCAAAGTGGTCGGAATCACTTTCGACGACGGCTACCAGAACAACGTACGCAACGCCCTGCCGGTTCTGAAGCGATTCGGGTTCACAGCGACCTGTTACGGCGTGAGCAGCATGATCGGTGGCACCAACAGCTGGGACCACGGCATCGTGGCAGAAAAACCGCTGATGACGCTGGAAGACTGGCTTGCCTGGCGCGATGCGGGGATGGATATTGGCTCTCACACGCGTACTCACGCCGACCTGAGCCGACTAGGCACTGATGAGGCACGTGAGCAGATTGCGGGATCCAAAAAAGAGCTGGAAGACAGGTTGGGCTGCGAAGTAAGGCACTTCTGCTATCCCTATGGCCGCTTCGGCGACGAACACCGCACCATGGTGCGGCAAGCCGGCTATCTGACGGCGACCACAACACGACGCGGCAGAGTCATCCCGGGCGAGGACATGATGACCCTCAAACGCGTGCTGGTCGCGCGCGCCACCCACCTGCTCCACTTTGCCCTCAAGCTGACCACGGCCTACGAAGACCGTCGCGGCTGATGCAGCCATGAATCTGTACACGAACAAACCCCAAGACTATTTTTCCAAGGCGCGCCTGGAAATCGAGCCGCTGCTGCGTCTGGGCAAGGGAAATGCCTGCCGGGCGCTTGAAATCGGCTGCGCGGAAGGCCACACCCTGGAGTGGCTTAAACAAGCCGGCTACTGCAGTTGGGTGGCGGGGGTGGAACCCTATGCCGAACTGCATCCGCACAACACCTCCGTCGACCGCTTTGACCGGCTCGATATCGAATCCGACCTCCCGAACATTCCCCAGGAATCGCTCGACATGATTCTGTGCCTGGACGTGCTGGAACACCTCAACAATCCTTGGGAGGCGATGCGCCGGCTTGCCGGCCTGCTCAAGCCTGGCGGTCTGTGGATCATCAGCGTGCCCAATATCAGGAACTACCATATCCTGGTGGATCTGGCGTTCCGGGGCCGTTTCAACTACACCGACTCCGGCATTCTGGACAGAACACACCTGCGTTTCTTCACCCGCAGTTCTCTCATCGAATTGGCCGAATCCTCGGGCGCACGCGTCGACACTGTCATCGGTACGGATACGACCCGATGGCAAAAGAAGTTCCTCGCCATGCTGGGTCTGGGCGATTTGCTGGCCAAGCAATTTTTGCTGGCTGCCACAAAACAATAACCGGTCCCGACCACCGAACCGCCCCTCGCCATGCCTGTGCCCTTCACGCTGTATTGCAAGAGCTATCGAACAGACCTCAGGCGGGTGGTTCGGCTTGCGCGGTCGGTGGCACAGTTCAACGAGGAAGAAATTCCCTTTTATGTGTCGGTGCCGCAATCAGATGCCGCAATGTTCCGCCAGCATCTCGCCGGCCTGCCGGTACACGTGATTGAAGACGAGGCGATCCTGGCGCACACGCCTTACGCCGGACTGGACCTCGCCAAGGCACTACCCGGCCACCTCTCGCAACAGGTCGTCAAGTCCGAGTTTTGGCGACTGGGGCTGTCGGACAGCTACCTCTGCCTGGACTCCGATGCAGCCTTCATCCGGCCGATCAGACAGTCCGACTTCGTATGGCGCGACGGTACGCCCTACACCGTGATGGATGAGGGACACGAGTATCTGGAATCGGCCCTGGCGTCGGGCAAGATGCAAGCACTGCACGATTTTCAGGGCGAAGCCCGGCGTGTGCAGTCGCTGTTCAAACGCGACGGCCGGCTCTATTCCTTCGGCCCCTTCCCACTGCCATGGCACCGCGCCGTCTGGGAAAGTCTGGAGCGGGAGTATCTGCGCCCGCACGGCATGAACCTGGTTGACGCCATCCGGCTAGCGCCCCTGGAATCCCGCTGGTACGGTGAGGCCTTGCTGTGTTTCGGCGCCATCCCCCTGATGCCCTGCCAGCCGCTGTTCAAGGTCTACCACTATGCCTGGCAATTCGACCAGGACCGCCGGCGCGGCATCACCGACGGGCAGCTGGCGCAACTCTACGCTGGCGTGATCTACCAGTCGGCTTGGGAGCGGGAGATGGACTGGCCCGCTGAAGGCGGCAATTGGCTGTCTCGAACCGGTCGACGCTTCCGGCGCAAGCTGGGCCGGATCTGAATTGTCCACCGACTCCATGGTACCGAAAGACATCCCGATCCTGCTCACCTCCAGCGTGGTGGTGCACGATACAGGCGTGGCCCTGAAGGACACGCAGGAGCGCATCCGCCTGACACTAGAGTCGATACGGGAATGGCTGAAAGTCGAGCCGAGTCTGCGCATTGTCGTGTGTGACGGATCCCAGCATGATTTCACCAGTGCAGTCGCAGAGCAATTCCCGGCAGCAGCGATCGAATGCCTGCATTTCGAAAATCCACAGGAACTGGTCCGCCAGTATGGACGCGGCTACGGCGAAGGGGAGATCGTCCGCTTCGCCCTGGAAAATTCCAGGTTCATCGCCCAGGCGGGTTGCTTCGCCAAGTGCACCTCCAAGCTCTGGGTAGAAAATTTCGTCGCGTGCGCTGCGGGCTGGCAGGGCGGCCTGCGTTTCAAGGCCGTCTTTCTCGATGTCTTCTCGCCGTTCAAACCCACGCGACTGGCCTATATCGACACCCGCTTCTACATCACCAGCTGCAGGGACTACCGCCAGCACTTCCAGGAAGCACATTTCCGGATTCGCAAGGACGAGGGTTATGGTCTGGAGGAATGCTTCCGGGATATCTTCCTGGAACAGGGCTTCCAGGGCTCGCTGTTCACGCTGCCGCCCGTTCGCCCGTTATCTGCGGTGTAGGCGGCGGCACCGGCGTGTCTTATCGCAACCCCATGAAGCGGCGACTAAAGGAGCGGCTGAGGCTCTGGCTGGTACGCTCCAGCCGCCATTTCGCCCCCCTCTTCTGAGTCCGCCCTGCAGCCCATCAGAACGGCTGCTGCGTCTCCAGCTTCAGGCGCCCCCACAGATAACCCAGCAGCAAGGCCTGCATCTGCAGATTGTGCTCGCGATAGACAGAATCGGCAAAGCCACGCAGGATCCAGAAAGCGCTGAGCAGAAACAAGGCCCAAGCCCAGGGGGCTCCTGCCTCCCGGCCCAGTGCACGCCATCCCGTCACCAGCAAATAGACCATCAGCAAGGCCCACAGCAGCACGCCACCCCAACCAAGGGCCAGCGAGGTGTCAATCCAGCCCTGATGCGCATGTGCAAACTCGAACACTGGCGTGTGACTGCATCGCGCGGCCATCAGTTTCTTGTAGGACTGCCGGGAACCGTCCAGTCCCCAGGGCTGTTCGCCAACCATCTGCAGTCCGGCACGCATCAGAACAATGCGTCCCCCATCACCAATCAGGTTCTCGATGAGCTTATCCGCGTATGAAGACGGTTTGTCAGCAAAGCGCAGCCTGATGGCGGCCTCGTCTTCAGGCGTCAGGCCGTTGCACTGGAAGTTGACGGGATCCGTAATCATGAACCCGACTCTGACGTTGTCCAGCATGGATCTCCAGCGACTATCCTTCTGCAGGGATTGGGTAAAAACGATGACCAGCAAGATGCCCATCAACGGCAAAACCCACCTGGCATGTGACTTTGTTCCGAAGGACTCCTGACTCCGCTCACCATGACCCGCGCGAACACGAAGCAGGTAGGCCACGACGGCCAGCAGCAATACAAGCAGGCTGAAAAGCACAGCCCCCCGCGAGTTGGCCACCACGGTACTGAAGAAGCAGAGAATGATGCCCGTAGCCGCCATCCAGACGCGTGGCAATTTGTGCGCCTGCCTGGCCAGAACAAAACTGGCAATCAGCAAGACAATGGTCTGCGAAGCGGTGTAACCCAAGTTGCCGTGCATCGGGTCGAACCCCCGGAAACCCCAGGGAAAACTCTGCCAGCTCCAGACGGCGCCGGACCGTGGATCAACGGTGGCCATCGTCGCCTGCCATATTGCCGACCAGGAAAGGGCGCTCCCCTGCAAGGGGCCGAAGAGACCGACCCAGGCCATCAAAGTCAGCAGCAGATGAATTCCCACCAGGAAGGCACTGGCACCCGCCAGAGCCCAGACACCCGGACCACGACGGCCAAGCATCAGCACCGCACCAAGGCCGACGATCCAGGCCAGGATCGAGGCGCCCCATTGCCCCTTGAGATTGACCAGGGCGACATCAGGCTCCACCGCCCAGAGCGGGAAGAGCAGCAGGAAGACGCCCCACAAGAACAGCGGCAGGGGTAGCCACTGCAACAGCTTCATGCCGCGCAACGTCTCGCGCCCGACACCCATCCCCCAGACCAGAAGCAGCAGTAGCAGCACGAGAAGAAACAGGTTGCGCAAGGCAATCGTGTCAGCCATGGGCAGGATGGCCAGGTAGGCGAGCAGGCACCATTTGAAAACGTTCGACGTGATGGATTTCATGAACTTGCGTGTTCCTGTGTATCAGCCGCACCTTGGAGCGGTGCCGCAGAGAAAACTGCCCGCAACTCCCCGATCTTCCTCTTCCACAGCCAGCGCTTGATCAGGCTGCGCGGTGCATCATTGAGCAGGGCATTGACTCTAAGCTCTGCCCGCGCCTGCAGCTCAGGCGTCCATGACCCGCTGTTGCCCAGAACGCGGTAGGCCTGCACCACAGCCAGATTTCCCAACCGCGTGTGTTCGAAGCGGGCATCAGGGTGCTTGGACTGCAGCAATTTCTTGTTGCGCTTGATCAGCGCGCGCGCCGCCGCATTGCCCTGGAAGGTTGCACTGCCGACATGCAGGATGAACACGTCTTCAGTGATCATCTGCCGATAACCAGCCTTTCTCAGGCGCAGGCTGAAATCGAAATCCTCGTAGTAGCCGAGACCGAACTCGAGATCGAGTCCGCCGAGTTCATGCCAGGCGTCACGCCGGATCGCAATGCAGAAGAAATCGCAGCGGTAGGCCGGCATCAACTGGTGTGAAGGGTGCTGGTTGAGCCATGCGCCAATCTGCAGCCACTCCTCATGGCTGGCACCCGGCTTCCAAAGGCGCTGGCCATTACCGGCAGCGTTGGTCACCGGCCCCAGCATGGCAACATCCGGCGGCGCGTCCCGGACCACTTGCTTGAGTGCATCCAGGGCCCTGGCCGGGAAGACGGTGTCGTTGTTGACCAGCAATAACCATTGGCCGCGGGCCTGTTCGGCCCCCCAGTTCATGCCACCGGCGTAGCCACGGTTGCGATCACTCAGCAGGCACCTGGCTTGGGGGTGTTCAGCACACCATTGCGCCGTTTTTTGCGCCGAATCGTCAGGTGAGCCGTTGTCGATCACCAGTACCTCGATTTCGGGATCGTCAAGCCAGGGCCGCAGGGACTCCAGACAGGCGCGCGTCGTCACGTCAAAATTGCGAAAACCGAGAACAACCAGGGAAAGCAACGGCGTCATCGAGCCCCCTCCCCGGCCATCTGCCTGACCCAGCCAAGCAACTGGCCGGTTGCGGCCTGTGTCGTGTAGGGACTTGAGCGGCCGTTATCGGGCAACCCTTGTGTTTGCCAGCGATCAAACAGCTGCTCCAAGGCCTCGGCCAACTCGCCGCTCACTCCCACCTGAGTGCCGGAAAGTACCGCAACATGTCCCTGGGAGCGGAGAAGCTCCGCCATCTGCGGATTGGCGTGCACGATGCCTAGTATCGGCCTCTGCATCCAGAGGTACTCGTAAAGCTTGGATGGAATGTATTCCGAGCAGATCGGCTCTTCACCGTGCAGCAACAGCAACACATCCACGGTGCGCATGCGGTACAGAATCTGTTCGCGGCCTGAGCGCCCCGTGATGGGGTCGGCTTCAATGCGCCCCAGATGGCGGACACAGTCACGCACGGGCGATGCCGCCACCCGTGCCGATGAAACTGCATCCAGGGGGCCGCCGGTGACGTGCAACTCCGTCGCGGCCACAAGGTCAGGACGCCGCACCTGCAGGTCTTCCAGCGCCGTGATGACAGGACCCAGATGGCGCGTGGCCGACAACGAACCGAAATGGCCGATAACGAACTTCGTGCCTGGCTGGTACGGTGGCAGCATCTGAAACGGCTGATCAATGCCGGGCAGCAGCATCTTGCCGCGTTCACCCAACTGCGGATGACGCCGACGTGCGCTCGCCAAGGCCTGTTCGGTAAACCAGATGGCAATGTCCGCATCGGTGCAAATGAGCCGTTCCACCTCGGCCTGCATCTTCTGCTGTGGCGTTGCGGGTACGGTCCCCGGCATCACCAAAGGGTCGTGCACCTCGGCCAACCAGGGTGTGCCGGTGGCGCGCTTCAACGCCCGGCCAGCCACATGCGCAGCAAAGGCACCCCCGGTGGAGTAAATCAGATCAAAGGGCTGCTGGCGGGCCAGCGCTCGCCCCTTCAGATAGGCACTGAGCCACCAGGACCAGGAGCTTTCCACCGGCCACAGCAGCTTCTCGACCAACATGCCAGGCAGCAGCAACAAAGACGCCAGGATCATCAGGGAGCGATACAGCGCACCGCTGCCGAAACGTCGACGCAGCACATGCCGCAACTCGAAACGCAAACCGGCCGGCCCGGCAGGCCAGAGCTGGTGATGTTCGACCACCGTATCGTGCGTGCCAGAAACTCCACTGAGCACCACCACCTCGATTCCAGCGCGCCGCAGATGCGGCAGTTTGTCGGTGATGGTCTGGCTGGCCGCTCTGCCATCCATGTTGAAGGCATGGGCAAGAATCAGCCAGCGTTGCTGGAATGGTGCAGTCATGAAGAAGCGGAAGAAGCGACCTGCTGATACAGGCGCTCGTATTGTAGAGCAGCACTCTCCCAGGAATGGGCCTGCGCAAACACCCTTGCTTGCTGCCCCAACTGCTGCGCCAGTACCGGGTTTATCAGCAAGGAATTGATCTGACCGGCCAACCCGTCAGCGTCACGTGGATCGCTCAGCAACAGGGCCTGCACACCGTCTTGCAATTGACGCGAAATACCGCAGTGAGCCGGACCGCTCACCACCACCGGCAAACCGTGCGCCATGGCTTCGAGCACCACCATGGCAAAGCTGTCTTCCAGTGTCGGATGGACCAGGCCATCAGCGGCCAGATAGACGGGAGACAGGTCGTCTCGTGAACCGAGAAAATGGACCCGCCCCAACAGCTCCAGCTGCGCTGCCAACTGACGGTAGCGTGGAATGGACGCTGGATTGCCTGCCACGGCCAGATGCACCTCAGAAGGCAGTTTCGCCAAGGCCCGCAACAAGGTATCAAGCCCCTTGCGCGCGTAGTCGTTGGCCACGAAAAGCAGGAGTGGCGCCTCAAGCGGCAGGCCAAGCTGGTGACGCGCTTCGGCACGCGTCAGTGTGCCCTGCGGCAGATGGGTGCCAGGTGTGACGACCGACAGCCATGGGCGACTGGCCGGATAGGCCAACTGACATTCGTCTTTGAGGGTGTCGGAGGTGGCCACCACACGGCGCGTTGGCGCCGGCCGGAAGCGCGCGCCTTCCAGCCAGACGTAGGTGATCAAGCGCGGACTCAGCAGCACCTTGACCCAACGCAGCCATAAACGCATACCGCGGCGACCATGGAACAGGTTGTAGCGTGTCGGCCGGACATGGATGGTCTGGATCTGGCCGTGCCAGGTATTCTCGTGCGAGTGCACCACATCGAAGCCGGTACGCGTACGCCACCAGGTGGCCATGGCAAATAGCAGTTGGTTGATCCAGCGCGGCTTGCGGCTCAGGCAAAACACCCGGTGGTAGGTTACGCCCGGCACGGGCTGATTCGACTCCTGAGAAAACACATGGATCTCGTGTCGCGCCGCCAGCTGCTGCACCAGTGCTACCGAATAGCTTTCGGCCCCGCCGCCAGATTTGGCAAATACCCGACTGATAACGGCAATGCGCATGTCTCAAAGAAGCACGATGTCGTACTGTTCCTGTCCCATGGCCGTTTCGCTCTGCAACGAAACGGGCTTGCCGATGAATTCGCTCAAGCCTGCCAGGTGCTGGCTTTCCTCGTCCAGCAGCAGCTCGATCACCTTAGGCGCCGCCACGACACGAAATTCGCGCGGATTGAACTGACGTGCCTCCCTCAGGATCTCGCGCAGGATGTCATAGGCCACGCTACGCGCCGTCTTGACGATGCCTTTACCTTCACAGGTCGGACAGGGCTCGCACAGCATGTGCGCCAAAGACTCGCGCGTGCGTTTACGCGTCATCTCCAGCAGGCCAAGCTGGGAAAAACCACCAACCATGGTCTTGACGCGATCCCGCGCCAGCTGCTTGCGGAACTCGGCCAGCACGGCCTCGCGATGGTCCTCACGTGCCATGTCGATGAAGTCGACGATGACGATACCGCCCAGGTTGCGCAGGCGCAACTGCCGGGCAATGGCCTGTGCCGCCTCCAGATTGGTCTTGAAAATGGTGTCGTCAAAATTGCGGGCACCGACGAAACCGCCGGTATTGACGTCAACCGTCGTCAGCGCCTCAGTCTGGTCAACGATCAGATAACCACCTGACTTGAGATCGACACGGCGCCCCAGGGCTTTGGCAATCTCCTCATCAATCGAGAACAGGTCGAAAATCGGACGCTCACCCTTGTAATGCTGAAGTTTCTCGGCGGCCGCCGGCATGAACTCGCGGCCGAAAGCACGCAATGCCTCGAACTGCTCCCCCGAATCGACCCGGATCGACTGCGTCGATTCACTGACCAGATCGCGCAGTACGCGCTGCAGCAGGTTCAGGTCGAGGTGCAGCAGCGACTTCGGCGCCAGACGCAAGGATGCATCCTTGATGCGCGTCCAGGTCTTTCGAAGGTAGGCAATGTCGTCAGCCAATTCGGCGTCTGAGGCATCCTCGCCGTTGGTACGCAGGATGAAGCCACCGCCCTGCTCACCGACCAGCGCCTGCAGGCGCGCACGAAGTTCATCGCGCTGCTCCAAAGGGATCTTCTGCGACACCCCCACATGGTCATCCTGCGGCAGAAACACCAGCAGACGCCCGGCAATGCTGATCTGGGTCGACAGGCGGGCCCCTTTGGTACCAATCGGGTCCTTGATCACCTGCACCATCAACGCCTGGCCCTCGAACACCTGTTTCTCGATCGGGATCTGCGGCTGAGCCGCACGTGAGGCACTGAGCGACTCGCCTTCAGCCGGCGGATGCCAGACGTCGGCTACATGCAGGAAAGCCGCGCGCTCCAGACCGATATCGATGAAGGCCGATTGCATGCCCGGCAGCACCCGCGCCACTTTGCCGAGATAGATATTGCCGACCAACCCGCGTTCGTAGGTGCGCTCGACGTGCAGTTCCTGCACAGCACCGTTTTCCACCACCGCAACGCGCGTTTCCTGCGGCGACCAGTTGATCAGGATGTCTTCTTGCATGGGCCTGCTTGATTGGGTACGTAATGCGTCAAAGCTTGAAACCGAACGATTGCAGCAATTGTGCCGTCTCGTAGACCGGCAAACCCATGATGCCAGAGTAGCTGCCCGCGATATGAGAAATGTAGGTTGCCGCCCTGCCCTGTACCGCATAGGCACCGGCCTTGCCCATTGGCTCGCCACTGGCCACATAAAGGCATATCTGCTGCCGGCTCATGTCGGCAAAGGTGACGCGCGACACGCTCAATGCGTGCTCACGTCGCCGCGCTGTGCCCACAACCACGGCGGTCAGCACGCGGTGGGTGCGTCCGGCCAGTTGACCCAGCATGCGGGCGGCATCGCCGGCATCGGCCGGTTTGCCGTAGATGGTGCGTCCCAGCGCCACCGTGGTATCCGAACACAGCACCGGTGCCAGCGGCAAGCCGCGACGCCGGAGGCGGACCAGCGAGGCGTCCAGCTTGAGCTGCGTGACACGCTGCACATAAGCCGTAGGCGACTCGCCAGGCAGTACGGCCTCCAGGCTTTCGGCATCCTCGTTCGCATCAGGCAGCAGCAACTCGTGGCGTACGCCCAACTGTTCCAGCAGCTGGCGCCGGCGTGGACTTTGAGACGCGAGGTAGATGAAATCAGGCATGCGTCAGACCGTGTTCACTCACGGTGGTAAGGGTGGTTGGCATTGATCGACCAGGCGCGGTAGAGCTGCTCGACCAGCAGCACACGCACCATGGCATGCGGCAGGGTCAGGTCAGACAAGCGAATGCGCTCGTGCGCCGCCTGGCGAAACGCGGGGTCGAGGCCGTCCGGCCCGCCGATGACCAGCGCCACATCGTCGCCTTCGAGCTGCCAACTCTTGAGCTTGGACGCCAGCGCCACGGTGGTCAGTGCCGTGCCACGTTCGTCCAGCGCGACGATGCGGGTTCCCTTGGGGATGGCGGCTTCTATGCGGGTGCGCTCGGCCGCATACAGCTGCTCCAGCGTCTTGGAGCCGCGCGGCTCGGTCTTGACCGCCTTCAGCTCCACCCGCAACTCCGGCGGGAAGCGCTTGGCATAGTCATCCCACGCCGTCTGAGCCCAGTCTGGCACCCGCTGGCCAACGGCCACGATCAGCAGCCTCATGCAGGCCTCTACGTCCTAAGCTGTGCCTTGGCCATCAGGCCTTGCGGGCTACGGTCTTCTTTGCTGGCACCTTGGCGCCAGAGGTTGGGGGGCTTTTCTTGGCCGGTGCTTTGGCCACCACCTTGGCCACGCCAGCAGATTTGCTGACGCCCGTTTTCCTGGCAGGCGTTTTTACGGTCGTCTTGGCAGCCGCTTTCTTGGCGGCAGCCTTCTTTTCCTGCGCCTTGGACGGGAAAACTTCGCTCACGCCCTTCTTGGCTGCACTCGAACGCTTGAGGGTGGCCGGCTTGGCCTCCGCCGTGGTTTTAGCCGGGGTCTTGGCGGTCGGCTTGTCAGAGCCGAACTTCAGCCGCACCGGCTTGTCACCCCACAGATCTTCCAGATGGTAGTACTGGCGGATATTGGGCTGCATGATGTGCACCACCGCCTGGCCGCAATCCACGATGATCCACTCACCGTTTTCCTCGCCTTCCATGCGGGGCTTGGCAAAACCCGCGTCACGGACCGCGTCGCGCACGCTGGCGGCCAGCGCCTTGGTCTGGCGGTTGGACGTGCCGGAAGCGATCATCACGCGCTCGAACAGCGACGAGAGGTGCTCGGTGTTGAACACCTGGATGTCCTGGGCCTTCACGTCCTCCAGCCCATCGACGATGGCACGCTGGAGTTTTTGAATGTCTTTTTTGGCAGCGGTTTCGGTAGTCATCAAGAGGTCGTGTAAAGGTGATGGTGTTCAATATAGCGCGCAACGGACTCGCAAACCAGAGGGGTGATGCCCTGCTGGCTGGCCACTCGGGTGCGGATGCCTGTGGCGCTGATGTCCATGGCGGGCATGTGCAGCTTGCGAAAGCGCGCCGCCATCTCGGGCGGAGGTACAAATCGGGTCTCTTGGCCCGTCAATCCATCGCGATCAGCTACACAAATTATAGCAAGATGAACGATCTCCTGCCAGTCACGCCAACTGGGCAGCACATCGGCCTGGTCTTTGCCCATCACCAGGAACAATTCGGCCTCCGGTTGCTCGGTATGCAACTCCCGTAACGTATCGAGCGTGTAGGACGGCCCGGCTCGCCGGATCTCGCGGTCATCCAGCAGCAGCCCAGGCAGCCCGGCAAAGGTCAGCTCGGCCATCGCCAAGCGGTGCTGCGCCGGTGTGAGTTGCCGGCTTTTGTGCCAGGCGTGGCCGGTCGGCAACACCCGCAACTCGTCAAGTTCAAGTTGTGACAGCGCCACCTCGGCCAGTGCCCGGTGCGCCAGATGCGGCGGATCAAAAGCGCCGCCGAAGACACCGAGTCTTTTCGAGGGCGCGTTCAAACCCAGTCCCGCCGCGGTAGGAACTTCGTGTACAGAGCCTCTTCCGGCGAACCCGGCTCCGGCTGCTGCTGATAGGCCCAGCTCACCAGCGGCGGCATGGACAGCAGGATGGACTCGGTGCGCCCGCCCGACTGCAGGCCAAAGTGTGTGCCACGGTCCCACACCAGATTGAATTCGACATAACGGCCGCGCCGGTACAGCTGGAAATCGCGTTCGCGCTCGCCGTGTGCGAGGGACTGCCGCCGCTCGACGATGGGCAGATAAGCATCCAGAAAAGCATCCCCCACAGCACGCATCATGGCAAAACTGCCATCGAAGCCGAGTTCGGAAAAATCGTCGAAAAACACCCCACCGACCCCACGCTGCTCATTGCGGTGCTTCAGGAAGAAGTACTCGTCGCACCAAGTCTTGAAGCGCGGGTACTTGTCATCACCGAAAGGTGTCAGCGCGTCGCGGCAGACGGTATGAAAATGCACCGCATCTTCCTCGAAACCATAGTATGGCGTCAGGTCCATGCCCCCGCCAAACCAGCAGACGTCCTGCCCATCCCGCCCCTTGGCGGCCAACATGCGCACGTTCATGTGCACCGTCGGCACGTAGGGATTGCGCGGGTGGAACACCAGGGAAACACCCATGGCCTCGAATGGCGCACCAGACAACTCCGGCCGATGCTGGGTGGCCGATGGCGGCAGCTTGGGGCCGCGCACATGTGAAAAACCACAGCCGGCACGCTCAAAAACGCGCCCGCCTTCCATGATCTTGGTCAGGCCAGTGCCTTGCAGCGGCTCACCCGGCGCCTTTTCCCAGGCATCGGCCAGGAAGTCGCTGCCGTCAATCCGGGTGATGGCCGTCGTGATGCGCAACTGCAGATCCTGCAGGTACTGGCGCACGGCAGCGACATTCGAAGTTTCAGTTGTCATGGTCATTTCACAATGGTGTCGGTACGCGGTACGTCAGGCTCAAGCAGGCGGATCGGCGCCGCATTCACCGGGGTGTAGCCTGTCACGCCGGCATACACATGGGCAATGCGGCGGAAATCTTCGGTCTCACGCCCCGTCAGGCGGATGAAGTCCACCACCCTGACTTCACGCAGACGGTAATCGACGCGCACCAAGCCCAGTGGCACCGAGGCTGTGACGGCCGTGCGGTAAAAACCACTGCGCCAGCCCGGAATGTGCTTGCGCGTACCTTCCGGCGCCAGGGCCAGCCAGAAATACTCGCCCCGTTGGCGCGCCTGTGCCAGCTGCGCCACGGTCTCGGCCACCACACCGTGCGAGGCGGTCCGGCGCACGGGCAGACCACCGAGCCAGCGCAGCCAGCGGCCGAACAGAGGGACGCGAAACAGGCTGTCCTTGCCCCAGAAACGCACCGGCACCCCCACTGCCCATTTGACGACCACCAGGAGCATGAAGTCCCAGTTGCTCGTATGAGGATAGACCGCCAGCACGCCTTGCATGGCCGGCAGTCCTGCAAAATCAACCCGCCAACCCAAGCGCCGCAGAATCCAGCGTGCCAAGGCACTGCCGGCAAACTGCACCGGATAGGGCCGGGGAAAATCGTTCAGGGGCATCCTTGAACGTCAGCCTTTGATGGCGCGGTAGCCGATGTCAGTACGGTACTGCATGCCGTCGAAATGGATGCCCTTCGCCACCTCATAGGCGCGTTGCTGCGCCTGTTTCACACTATCGGCCAGCGCCGTGACGCACAGCACACGGCCGCCGGAGGTCAGCACCTGGCCGTCCTTCATCTCCGTGCCGGCATGAAACACCATGGCGTCGTCGGCATCCGCCGGCAGGCCCGTGATGACGTCACCCTTGCGCGGATTCATCGGATAACCGTGGGCGGCCATCACCACACCCAAGGCACAGCGACGGTCCCACTCCAACTCGACCTGATCCAGCCGCCCATGCGGCCCCGGTTCGGTCGCGGCCAGCATCACATCAACCAGATCGCTCTTCAAGCGCATCATGATGGGCTGGGTCTCCGGGTCGCCCATGCGGCAGTTGAACTCCAGCGTTTTCGGCGCCCCCTCGGCATCAATCATCAGGCCGGCGTAGAGGAAACCAGTGTAGGGAATGCCGTCTTTTTCCATGCCCTTGATGGTCGGCAGGATGATCTCGCGCATGGCACGGGCGTGCACTTCAGGCGTCACCACCGGTGCCGGCGAATAAGCACCCATGCCGCCGGTGTTGGGCCCCTGGTCGGCATCGAGCAGGCGCTTGTGGTCCTGGCTGGTGGCCAGTGCCGTGACGTTCTTGCCGTCGCACAGCACGATGAAGCTGGCTTCCTCGCCCTGCAGAAACTCCTCGATCACCACACGTGCCCCACCCTCGTTGTGGCTGACACCGAGCTTGTTGTCCAGCAGCATGAAATCAATCGCCTCATGCGCCTCGGCCAAGTTCATGGCCACCACCACACCCTTGCCGGCGGCCAGGCCGTCGGCCTTGACCACGATAGGCGCGCCCATCTTGTCGACATAGGCGTGGGCCGCCACCGGGTCGGAGAAGGTGTCGTACTCGGCCGTCGGAATCGCATGGCGCTTCATGAAAGCCTTGGAAAAGGCCTTGGAACTCTCCAGCTGGGCCGCGGCCTTGGTCGGGCCGAACACGCGCAGGCCATGGGCACGGAACTCGTCCACCACGCCGGCAGCCAGCGGTGCCTCGGGCCCCACCACCGTCAGACCGATTTTTTCGGCCTGTGCCCAGGCTCGCAGTTCCTTGACATCCGTGATCGGCACGTTTTGCAGGCACGCATCGCGCGCCGTGCCCCCGTTGCCTGGCGCCACATAAACCACCTGCACCTTGGGAGACTGGGCCAGCTTCCAAGCCAGTGCGTGTTCCCGGCCGCCGCCACCAATCACGAGTACTTTCATATCAATCCTTATTTCGCCTTCAGCCCAGTATGCAGGCGCGCAAACCAAATCAGCCCAGGGGACACCGTGGAACCGGCTTGGCCGGACCACTGGTGTCCGCCCCCTGCAAGGGGGGTGGCGGAGCGACACGAAGTGCGCGCAGCCTGGGGGTGTTCAATCACAGTCCAGCGTTGTGATAGACCTCTTGCACATCATCCAGGTCTTCCAGCGCGTCCAGCAGTTTCTGCATTTTGGCAGCATCATCGCCGCCGAGTTCGATCGTGTTTTCCGGTCGCATCGTGACCTCGGCCACCTCGGGCTGGAGGCCGGCGGCCTCCAAGGCATTCTTCACGGCTTCAAAATCACCCGGCGCCGTCAGCACCTCGATGGCGCCATCGTCACCGGTCACAACATCCTCGGCACCGGCCTCCAGCGCCACGTCCATCACCTTGTCCTCAGATGTCCCCGGCGCGAAGATCAGCTGGCCGCAGTGCTTGAACTGGAACGCCACCGAGCCCTCGGTGCCCATATTGCCGCCGTGTTTGCTGAAAGCGTGGCGCACCTCGGCCACGGTACGCACCCGGTTGTCGGTCATGGTGTCGACGATGATGGCTGCGCCACCGATGCCATAGCCTTCGTAGCGGATTTCCTCGTAGGTCACACCTTCCTGGTTGCCGGTGGCCTTGTCGATGTTGTACTTGACGCGGTCGGCCGGCATGTTGGCCGCCTTGGCTTTGTCGATGGCCAGGCGCAGGCGTGGGTTGGCGGCCGGGTCGCCGCCACCGGCGCGTGCCGCCACGGTGATCTCACGGATGATGCGGGTCCAGATCTTGCCGCGCTTCTCGTCCTGGCGGCCTTTGCGGTGCTGAATATTGGCCCATTTACTGTGTCCAGCCATGGGGATTCCTTAAAAGTTCGTTACGCTATGGGGAGTGAATTGTACTTTTTGGGAATGCCATGGCTGATCCGATCCTGATTGCCCAGCACAACGACACACAGTGCTTCTTGCGGCCCGACAAGGCCAACCGCCACGGCCTGATCACCGGCGCCACCGGCACCGGCAAGACCATCACGCTGCAGACCCTGGCCGAGGGTTTCTCGGCGCTGGGCGTGCCGGTCTTCCTGGCCGATGTCAAAGGCGACCTCACCGGCATCTCGCAAGCCGGCGTTGTCGGTGAAAAACTGGCCAAAGTCCTCAAGGAGCGTGCGCTGACCGCTCCTGAATCGATAGCATGCCCCACCACCCTGTGGGATGTGTTTGGTGAACAGGGCCATCCGGTGCGCGCCACCGTCAGCGACCTCGGCCCTCTGCTGCTGGGCCGCATGCTCAACCTGAACGAGACGCAGGAAGGCGTGCTGCAGCTGGTGTTCAGAATAGCCGACGACCAGGGGCTGCTGCTGCTCGACATGAAGGACCTGCGCACCATGTGCCAACACGTGGGTGACAACGCCTCGCAGTTCACCACCCAATACGGCAACATCAGCGCCGCCAGCATCGGCGCCATCCAGCGCGGCCTGTTGCAGATCGAAGCCCAGGGCGGCGACAAGTTCTTCGGCGAGCCCATGCTCAACATCGCCGACTTCATGCAGACCGACACCCGGGGTCGCGGTGTGGTCAACATCCTGGCCGCCGACAAGCTGATGAACGCGCCGCGCCTGTACGCCACCTTCCTGCTCTGGCTGCTGAGCGAGCTGTTCGAGCACCTGCCGGAAGTGGGCGACCTGGACAAACCCAAACTGGTGTTCTTCTTTGACGAGGCCCACCTGCTCTTCAACGACGCACCCAAGGCCCTGCTGGAGCGCATCGAACTGGTGGTGCGGCTGGTGCGCAGCAAGGGTGTGGGCGTGTATTTCGTCACGCAGAACCCGCTCGACATCCCCGACAGCGTGCTCGGCCAGCTCGGCAACCGCGTGCAACACGCCCTGCGCGCCTTCACGCCGCGCGACCAGAAGGCGGTGAAGTCGGCGGCCGAGACCATGCGACAAAACCCCAAGCTCGATATCGCCACCGCCATCACAGAACTGGCCGTCGGCGAGGCGCTGGTGAGCTTTCTGGACGACAAGGGCCGTCCGGGCATCACCGAGCGCGTCTATGTGCTGCCGCCCGGCAGCCAGATCGGCCCCATCACGCCGGATCAGCGCAAGGCCCTGATCGCCCACTCGATGGTGGCCGGTGTCTATGAAAAAACGGTGGACCGCGAGTCGGCTTTCGAGTTGCTGTCAGGCCGGACCCAGGCGCGCATGGGTACAGGCCAGGCAGACGCATTGGCGCAGGACAAGGAATCGTCCGGCGGCGGCCTGCTCGACACCCTGGGTGGCCTGCTCGGTGGCGGCGCCAAACGCACGCGCGCCAGCGCCGGTGAGCAGTTGATCAAGAGTGCCGCCAGTTCCATTGGCCGGGAGGTCGGCCGACAGATCATCCGCGGGGTCCTGGGCAGCATCTTGGGCGGCTCGAAGCGAAAGTAGCGCCGCCACCGGCAGGCGCGCCCTGCGCCTGCTCACGGAGTGCTTACTGGGCGGCCCAGCCCCCATCCATATTCCACGCCACCCCGCGCACATTGTTGGCCGCCGGCGAGCAGAAGAACACGGCCAGCTCGCCCAGTTCATCGGGCGTGGTGAACTGCAGCGAGGGCTCTTTCTCGCCCAACAGTAGTTTTTTGGCCTCCTCGTTGGACAGGCCCAACGCGGCGGCTTTGGCGTCCACCTGTTTTTGCACCAGCGGCGTCAGCACCCAACCCGGACAGATGGCGTTGCAGGTCACGCCGCTGGTCGCGTTTTCCAGTGCCGTCACCTTGGTCAGGCCGACGATGCCGTGCTTGGCCGCCACGTAGGCCGATTTCTCGGCTGAGGCCACCAGTCCGTGCACCGAGGCCACGTTGATGATGCGGCCCCACCCTTTGCCATTGTCTGCTGCACGCATGGCCGGCAGCGCCAGACGCGTGGTGTGAAACGCGCTGGTGAGGTTGATCGCCAGGACGGCGTCCCAGCGTTCGACAGGAAAGTCCTCAATACGCGCCACATGCTGGATGCCGGCATTGTTGACCAGGATGTCCACACGGCCGAATTGCGCCGCGGCGTACTTCATCATGTCCTCGATGTCAGCCGCCTTGCTCATGTCGGCCCCGTGGTAGGCCACTTTGACGCCGAGCGGAGCGATCTCGGCCTTGGGACCTTCGATATCACCGAAGCCGTTTAGCACGATGTTGGCGCCTTGGCGGGCCAGCGCCTTGGCAATGCCGAGGCCGATGCCGCTGGTGGAGCCGGTCACGAGGGCGGTTTTGCCTTTGAGCATGGTCTTTCTCCGATCAGGGGATGCAATGGATGAATTAGGATGACGGTACTGCTGTCACATTATCTTCAGTCACAAGATTTCACCATGTCCGAGCCTACGCTGAACTACGTATCCTGCCCCGACGCCAACGGTGGCCATCGCATGGCGTACTGGCAGTGGGGCAAGCCCCAGGCCGGCCATGTGGTGATGTGCGTGCACGGTCTGGCGCGCCAGGGCCGCGACTTCGATGTGCTGGCGCAAGCCCTGTGCGCACGCGGTGGAGACGATGTGCGCGTGGTCTGCCCCGACGTGGTGGGGCGCGGCCAGAGCGACTGGCTCAAGGACCCGATGGGTTACCAGTTGCCGATCTATGCCGCCGACATGCTGGTGCTGCTCCAGCAATTGCAGCCGGCCACGCTCGACTGGGTCGGCACCAGCATGGGTGGGCTGATCGGCCTGGGACTGTGCGGCCAACTCGAGCTGCCGTTGCCGGCGCCAATCCGACGCCTGGTGCTCAACGATGTCGGCCCGGTGGTCCAGTGGCAGGCGATTGAGCGCATCGGCACCTATCTGGGGCAGCCGGTCCGGTTCCAGTCGCTGGAACAGGCGGCCGACGCCCTGTGGGTCCTCTCGTCAAGCTTCGGGCCGCACACGCGCGAGCAGTGGCTGGCCCTCACGCGTCCCATGATCAAACCCGCTACGGATGAGGCTGGCGGCTTCGTGCTGCACTACGACCCGGCCATTGCCCTGCCCTTCAAAGCACTGACACCGGAAGCCGGCATCCAGGGCGAAGCCGTGTTGTGGCGCCTGTATGACGCCATCCGCAGCAAGACGCTGCTGATCCGCGGCACCCAGTCCGACCTGCTGTCGGCTGAAACCGCGGCTGCCATGACGCAGCGCGGACCGAAGGCGCGACTGGTGGAGTTTGCCGGCGTCGGGCACGCCCCGACCCTGATCGCCCCGGATCAGGTCCAGGTGGTCAGCGACTTCCTGTTCGGTGAAGCCTGAGTCACCTATGAAAAGTCACGCAGCCGAATACCAGGGGGCAGAGCCGCTGCCGCAAGTCATTGCCGCCACGGCGAACAGCTTGCCGGAGCAGGACCACGCGCTCGCCCGGGCCCGGGCTTTTGCCGAACCCCTGCTGACAGGCGAGACGCTGGACACCGGCGAAAACATGCTGACCCACGCCGATGCGGTCGCCGCCATCCTCAAGTCCATCGGTGGCTCGGAAGCCATGCAGGCCGCCAGCTACCTGGTCTATGCCTGCGCCCATCTGAACAAACCGCAGGAGGTGATCGCCAAGGCCTTCGGCGACAGCTTCGCCGAACTGGCGGTCGAAACGACCAAGCTGGTCCAGGTGCAGCGCCAAGCGCGTGCCGCCCAGGTCGCGGCCGCACGCTCGGGCACACCGGTGCCCATGGCACAGACGACGGCGATGCAGACCGAGAACGTGCGCAAGATGCTGCTGGCCTTCTCACGCGACCTGCGCGTGGTCATGCTGCGCCTGGCCTCGCGCCTGCAGACGCTGCGCCATTTCGCCGCCACCAAGCTGCCGGTGCCGCCGGCATTGGCCGCCGAGTCGCTGCAGGTGTTTGCCCCGCTGGCCAACCGGCTGGGCATCTGGGAGATCAAATGGGAGATGGAAGACCTGTCCTTCCGCTTCCTGGAGCCCGACACCTACCGGCAAGTGGCCCGGCTGCTCGACGAGAAACGCATCGAGCGCGAGGCCTATGTCGAGCATCTGCGCAGCCAATTGGAGTCGGAACTGCGTGCCCAGGGCATCCATGCCCGCGTGCAGGGCCGGCCCAAGCACATCTACAGCATCGTCAAGAAGATGCGCGGCAAGGCGCTCAACTTCGACCAGGTCTATGACGTGCGGGCGCTGCGCATCGTGGTGAACACCATTCCCGACTGCTACGCCGCCCTGAGCTGGGTGCACAGCCAGTTCACGCCCGTCACCGAGGAGTTCGACGACTACATCGCCAAACCCAAGCCCAATGGCTACCAGTCCCTGCACACCATCGTGCGTGATGCCGAAGGCCGGCCGATCGAAATCCAGATCCGGACCCAGGCCATGCACGAGCATTCGGAGCATGGCGTGGCGGCCCACTGGGCCTACAAGGAGGCCGGCTCACGCGGTTATGCCGGCGTTTCGGCCAACAGCTCCTACGATGCCAAGATTGCCGTGCTGCGCCAGCTGCTGGCCTGGGAGCGCGACCTGTCGGGGCCGCAACAAGGCCAGGGCTTTTTCGACGACCGCATCTATGTGCTCACGCCCGATGCAGCGATTGTCGAATTGCCGCAAGGGGCAACACCGATCGACTTTGCCTACAGCGTCCACACCAACCTGGGCCACCGTTGCCGCGGGGCCCGCGTCGATGGCGCCATGGTGCCGCTCAGCACGCCCCTGAAAAACGGCCAGACGGTGGAGATCACGGCGGCCAAGGAAGGTGGCCCCTCGCGCGACTGGCTCAACCCCGAACTCGGTTTCCTGGTCAGCCCGCGCGCCCGGGCCAAGGTGCGTGCCTGGTTCAATGCGCTGGCTGTGCATGAAACCGTGGCACGCGGCCGGGATGCGGTGGAAAAACTGCTGCAGCGCGAAGGCAAGACCGCCATCAAGCTGGAGGACTTGGCTTCCCAACTCGGCTTCGCTTCGGCAGAAGCCCTGTTCGAGGTCGTGGGCAAGGACGAATTCTCCCTGCGCAACATTGAGATCCTGCTGCGTCCGCCAGCACCGCCGGCCACGCAAGACGAGCAGCCGCAGCTCAAAAAATCCAGGAGCGACGGCACCTCGCGCGGCGGCGTCCTGGTGGTGGGGGTCGACTCGCTGCTGACCCAGCTCGCCAAATGCTGCAAGCCGGCGCCGCCGGACGAGATTCGCGGTTTCGTCACGCGTGGCAAGGGCGTCAGCGTGCACCGGGCGGACTGCGCCAACCTGCGCGAAATGGCGGCACGCAACGCCGAGCGGGTGATCGAGGTCGAGTGGGGCGTTTCCAAAACCGGCGAACTGCCGCTGTACCCGGTGGATGTCACGGTGGAAGCCCTGGACCGCCAAGGCCTGTTGCGCGATGTGCTGGAAATTTTCGCGAAGGAAAAACTCAACGTCATTGGTGCCCAGACCCAGACCGTCAAAGGCATTGCCTGGATGACGCTGACGGTGGAAGTTGCCGATTCCAGCCGGCTGGCCAAGGTACTGGGCGGCGTGGCCGGTTTGAGCGGTGTGCGGTCAGCCCGCCGGCGCTGAGCCAGAACGCTTGACCGGTCGCCAACTGCCAAAAGTTCCCAGCGGCCACCTCACTTCAACTGGACCGCGCCGCTCACGGTCACTTGCACGACGCCTTTGCCCGCCTCGACCGGTAACGCTGCGTCCATCGACGCGTTGCTGGCCGTCATGGCCAGAAAACGTGGGCGCGGCAGGTTGGGCTCGCTGCTGCTGACAGTAACTTCCCGCAAGGTGTAGGCCGTAAAACCAAAAGCCTTGGCGATATCGGCCGCCTGCAGTTTGAAGCGCTCAATCGCCTGCGACTGCACCTGCGACTCGACTGCCGCCTGCTGTTCCCGGCTCAGACTGAACGCCGCGCTGGCCACGGTCAGGGTCTGGATGCGGCCCGCTGCAGCACTGATGCGAGCGAAGTCGCGCCCTTCCAGTAACAGCTCCGCCGAGCCCTGCCAGCCGTTGATGTGGCCATCCCGGCTGCGGCGTGGTGTGAGGGTGAAATTTCCGGTGCGCAGCTGCAACGCCCCCGGCTGGGCACTTGCGCGGGCCTCGGTCAGGGCGGCATCCAAGGCCGTCTTCAGCTGGGCCTGCACCACTTGGGCATCGGTGCCATCACGGCTGGTGCTCATGGCCAGTGCCAGCCAATCGTGCGGCACCTCAAGCACCGCCGAAGCCGAGAGCTGCACCACGTTCTGTGGCGGTGGCGCCGAACTTGGCTGGGCCAAACTGACCGTTGCCAGGGTCAAAAGAATGCATGAAGCTGCAGTTTTCATCGTGGGTTTCATGTTGTCTCCAAATGACCAGTGTCTGACCAGTATCGTCGCAAGCCCATGGCGCCATCCGTCACGGCTGCGGCCGGCCTGCATCCTGTTGCTGCTGTTGACGCAACTGTTCGCGCAACGCTTGCCGCTCCTGCTGCGACAACTGCCTGCCCCCTTGCCCTTGAGGGGGGGCCATCGACTCGCCCGGATGGCGTTGGGATTGCAGGGTTTGGCGCAATTCGGTCCGCCGCTGCTCACGTCGTGCCTGGGGTTCGGTCGCGCCCTCCCCCTGAACATTTGCGCCCGGCTGCGCCATCGCGCAACTGCCGCACAACAGAAGAACGCTCAGGTAACGCATCTTGATGGTTTGCAATGTAAGACCCTTTGGGCACAGGTTCAGCCCGTCATGGATTGTTCCAAGCAGCACCGGCCACAACCCCGCATATTTGTAACAGACTGTCAAAGTCAGCCGTCAATCGCGCGAAATCAGAGTTTGGGCCTGCAAAATCGGGCTTGTTACAAATTCGCCGAGAGATCATGGCCACTTCAAGCTCCAGCCGTACCGACAAAATCCTGGTCGTGGATGACGATGCCCGCATCCGCGATCTGCTGCGCCGCTACCTGACCCAGGAAGGGTTTGAAGTCTTCCAGGCCGAAGACGGCAAGTCACTCACCCGCATTCTGCTGCGCGAAACGGTGGACCTGATCGTGCTGGATCTCATGATGCCGGGCGAAGACGGCCTGTCCATCTGCCGCCGCCTGCGTGCCGCCAATGACAAGACACCCATCATCATGCTGACCGCCAAGGTCGAGGACGTGGACCGCATCGTCGGCCTGGAGGTCGGCGCTGACGACTACCTGGGCAAACCCTTCAACCCGCGCGAGCTGCTGGCCCGCATCAATGCCGTGCTGCGGCGGCGTCCGACGCAGGAGGCACCCGGTGCGCCGTCCAGCGACAACGAAGTGGTCAACTTCGGCCCCTTCAATTTCGACCTGGGCGCCCGTACCCTGCGCAAGGAAGGTGAAGAACTGCCGCTGACCACGGGCGAATTCGCCATGCTCAAGGCGCTGGTGCGTCATCCGCGTCAGCCCATGTCGCGCGAGAAACTGGCCCAGCTGGCGCGTGGCCGCGAGTTCGAGCCGTTTGACCGCAGCCTGGACGTGCAGGTGTCGCGCCTGCGCAAGCTGATCGAACTCGACCCCGCCTCGCCGCGCTATATCCAGACGGTCTGGGGCGTGGGTTATGTTTTTGTACCGGACGGTGCGGGTTGAAGCTTCCCTTCTCCAAAGCCAAGCAACAGGCCCCAACTCAGGCGGACCTCAGCAGCCCGACACCGCTGGAAACGGACATGGCCGACCTGGAACGCCAGCGTCGCGGCCTCAGCCTGTTCTGGCGCACCTTTTTCCTGCTGGCCGTGTTATTGCTGGGCAGCATCGTGGCCTGGCTGCAGACGCTGCGCACACTTGAAATCGAGCCACGGGCCATCCAGACCGCGCAGCAGATCGCCTCACTGGTTAACCTCAGCCGCGCCGCTCTCATCCACTCGGATGCCATCGCCCGCGTCTCGCTGCTCAAGACCATGAGCGACCAGGAAGGCGTGCTCATCCTGCCTCGCGAGCCGGGCGACACGTTCGGCCCGTTTGACGATGACAAGCTGGACCGGCGTATCGCCCTGGAACTCTCGGCCCGCCTGGGGCCCGGCACGGTCGTTGCCGACAGCGTCAACCAGCAGCCCGGGCTGTGGGTCGGTTTCGTCATCGACGGCGACAACTACTGGATGCTGACCGACCGCGCCCGCTTTGACCGCACCGGCGGCAAGACCTGGTTGATCTGGCTGCTCACGGCGGCGGCCCTGTCGCTGGCCGGTGCCGCATTGATCGCACGGCTCATCAACCGGCCTCTCAAGCAGCTGTCGTTTGCTGCCAGCCGCGTGCGTGAGGGTGACTTCGCCGCCAGCCGCCTGGATGAAAAGGTCGTCACCAGTGAAATCCGGCAGGTCAACATCGGCTTCAACCGCATGGCACAGCGTCTGGCCAAGATCGAGCAGGACCGCGCGGTCATGCTGGCCGGCATTTCGCACGATCTGCGCACGCCGTTGGCACGCTTGCGACTGGAAACCGAAATGAGCGTCGGCGACAGCAATGCCCGCGCCCATATGGTGTCGGACATCGAGCAGCTCGATGCCATCATTGACAAATTTCTCGATTACGCCCGCCCCGATCATGTCCAGCTCGGACCGGTCAGCTTGAACGAAGTGGTCCGTAGCTGTATCTATGGCTTCAAAAAACGTGCTGACATGCGCATCCGGCTTGACCTGGAAGACGGACTCTGGGTACTGGCCGATGATGTGGAGCTTGGCCGCGTCATCTCCAACCTGCTTGAAAATGCACGCCGCTACGGCAAGACGCCTGCCACCGGCGTGACCACGGTCGACATCGCCGCGCGTGCGCGCGAACAATCGGTGCTGCTCAAGCTGCGCGACCACGGGCCGGGCGTCGACCCCGAGCACCTGCCCAACCTGACCAAACCCTTCTTTCGCGGCGATGCGGCCCGCACCGAGGCGACCGGGGCTGGCTTGGGACTCTCCATCGTGGAAAAAACCATCCGCCGCATGGGCGGCAAGTTTGCGCTGGGCAATACCAGTTCAGGCGGGCTGGTCGCCCACATCAAGCTGCCGCGCGCACCAAAATTCAAGCCAAATTAGGCTCCAGCCCTTTTGAAATAAGCGCCGACAGCTATCGAAACAGGAGCACGACGGCGCGCGCCTCGATGCTTTGCCCTTGCCCCACCGGGCCAAGTTTCTCCGCGGTCTTGGCCTTGACGTTCACCTGCATCACATCGATGGCAAGCGCTGCGGCAATGCACTGGCACATCGACGCGATGTGCGGCGCCATCTTCGGGGCCTGGGCAATGATGGTGCTGTCCACATTGCCGATCTGCCAGCCCTGCGCACGCACGCGCCGCGCAGCTTCGCGCAACAAGGCCACCGAGTCGGCACCGCGGAACTGGGGATCGGTGTCCGGGAAATGCCGGCCAATGTCACCCAGTCCGGCCGCCCCCAGCAGGGCGTCGGTGATGGCGTGCAGCAGCACGTCGGCGTCAGAGTGGCCCAGCAGGCCGAGGTGAAACGCAATCTCCACGCCGCCGATGATGAGCTTGCGCCCCGCCACCAGGGCATGCACATCCCAGCCTTCGCCCACACGGATATTCATCCATTGCTCCTGTCTGTCATACCACTGGTCTCGCGCCCGCGCAGCACCGCCTCGGCCAGCGCAAAGTCCTCCGGGTAGGTCACCTTGAAATTCTGCGCACTGCCGGGCACCAGGCGCGGTGCCAGGTCGAGCGCCTCGACGGCGCTGGACTCGTCAGTCACCTGGTCGCCCGCCTGCAGCAGCGCGCGCTGCAACAAGCCCAGACGAAACATCTGTGGTGTCTGCGCCAGCCATTTGTCGCTGCGATCAAGCGTGGTCGCCACCCGCCCGTTGACCTCACGCTTGAGGGTGTCAGGCAGCTTGTGTGCCAGCAAGCCGCCCACCGCATCGTGTTCGCAAGCATCCATCAGGCCTGTGATTTGCGCCGGTGTGATGAGGCAACGCGCCGCATCGTGCACCAGCACCCAGTCGTTCTCCATGGCGCCCAGCCCCGCCAAAGCCCCCAAGCCATTCAAAACCGTCTGCGCCCTTGTGGCGCCGCCACATGTCGCAATGGAAAATGGCGAACCCAGGCGATCGAGGAAATCATCACCCGGCGCCAGGACTACCAAGGTACGCTGCAGACGCGGCACGGCGGCAAAAGCCGCCAGGGTGTGCATGACCAGAGGCTGCCCTGCCAGCGGACGGTACTGCTTGGGCCCATCGGCACCCGCCCGCGAACCGGTTCCCGCACAGGGGATCAGGGCCCAGAAACGTGGCGAAGAAGGCGGTGGTGAAGACGGATCGATCATGCGAAGTGCCGCCATTCTAAGACGCCGCCGCTCGGACCTGACGCTGATGCGCTACTGCGGCAAGGTATAGCCCTTGTCGTGCAACAAGCGGGAAAATGCATCAATCACGTCCGGGTCGTAGTGTGTGCCACGCCCGCGCTCCAACTCATCGAGCGCGGCATCCAGGCCGCGGGCCGGTCGATAAGGGCGGTGGGAAGCGATGGATTCGATCACATCTGCCACCGCCAGCACCTTCGCCTCGGGCAGGATGGCATCGCCCTTGAGGCCCTGCGGATAACCGCTGCCATCAAGCCGTTCATGGTGCTGGCGAATGACGTCAGCCACCGGAAACGGAAATGCCACGTCTTTCAGAATCTCATAGCCGATCTGGGCATGCTCACGCACCAGCCGCATCTCCAGATCGGTCAGGCGTCCGGGTTTGGTCAGGATTTCGGCCGGCACCCCGATCTTGCCGATGTCATGCACCAGGCCCACCATTTCCAGTATGTCGCAACGCTCCTCAGGCCAACCCATCTCACGGGCAATGGCGCCGGCAATCAGGCCGACGCGGCGCTCATGGCCGGCGGTGTAGGGATCGCGCTGGTCGATCATGTTCGAAACCGCCTGCAGCGTGCCGCGCATCGAGGTCTCGAGTTGCTTCACATAGCTGGCAATTTTCGCCTCCGCCTGCTGACGCTCGGTGACGTCCTCGGCCATCACGATGGTGGCCGCTGCATCGTCCCAGCGGATGCTGCTGGCATGCAGCGCCAGCTCGCGGAGCTCGCCGCTCTTGCACAGCAGCGGCACGTTGTAGTGCACGCTGTGTTCCCCCGCCGCCAGACGGTCCCAGGCATCGTGGATACGCCGGACATTCTCGGGGTCGGCGGTGGTGAAGCGCCAGACCTCCTGGCCCAGCAGCTCCTCACGCGACCAGCCACTCATCTCGCAATAACGCGGGTTGACATAGACAAAGCGGCCGTCGCGCCGGACATAGATGCCCAGCACGGTCTGCTCGATCATGGTACGGAAGTGCTGCTCGCTCTCGCGCAGCGCCTGCTCGCTGCGGCGGATCTCTGTCAGGTCGGTCCAGGCGAGAATGGCATCATCGCCAGCCAGACTCATGGTGCCCTTGGCAATACGTTCGCTGCCGTCTTTGCAGCTCAGCCTGAGTTCGGGAGAATGCACCACGTCGCCCGACCGACGCGCGTCATTGATCGACTGTTGCCATAGCGACATGAGCTGCTGTCGCACCTTGGGATCAGGGTAGACCTGGCGCCCCCAAAGCTCGGTGTTGGCAATATCCTCCAACGCATAACCCAGCCATTGCTGATGGGCCCGGTTGATCGCGCGCATGTTCCCCGTGGCGAGTGACGTGATCTGCATGGGCGCCGGAGATTCCTCGAACACCTCTCGGAAACGAGACTCGGACATTTCGGCACGCGCCTCGGCTGCCGCGCGCCGCGCCTCTACCGTCAGGCTGTTGAGCGCAAAAGCCATGTCGGCCACCATCTCGTCCAGCAGCTTGCTCTCGGCCTGGTCAAACGTGCCCGGGCCGCGCGCAAACAACGCCACCACACCAACCAGGCGGCCTTCGCAAACCAGGGGCAGCAGGGCGCGCTCGTTGAGCTGATGACGCGCCAGATGGTCCAGCCACTGGGTCTGGGGACCTTGCCAGAGCAAGGACTGCAAGACCACTTGGCCTTGTTGCAGTTCGGCCACCGACCTTGTGATCTCGCAGTCCGGATCTTGCAGCTCGACATGCAGACGCTCCAGCATGTCGGGCTCGATGCCGTGCGCATGCACCACACGGAAGGGAAAACCACCGGATTGCGTCGTCGCGATGAACAGCAGGGGAAAGGAACTGTGCTGGACCAGGGCCTGGAATACCTGCTCCAGCAGTTCCTGTTCGCTGCGACACCGCACAATGGCGCGGTTGGTGGCACTCAGCATGTCGTACAGGTAGGTCAGGCGCCGCACCTGCTGGTCCGCCTGCATGCGCTCGACGGATTCACCGACGCGCTGCGCCACCGTGTTGAGCAAGGCATGTTCCTCGGCCAGGAAAACCTCCCCGACAAGGCGCAGATCGTTCGGATACCAGACCTGAATGCGGCCGACCTGCCGGCCGCCAACCAGGATGGGCAGGGAAAGACTGCGGGCCGGATTTCCGGAAGGCGACGGACCGAAGTGGCCCCAGTCGCATTCAATACTGACCTGGGCCTGTTTCGGGTCAACAAACCCTGAAGGCAATGCCAGCACCACCCCGTTCATCAGTTGGGGAATATCCAGGTCCGGCTTGTCGATCAGTTCGGTGATGGCGTAGAGGGCGCGCAGCTCCTTGATGCGCTCACCCAGGCTCCACACCAGTTGCTCACGCTCGGCGGCCAGGCGCTTGCGCTCGGTGATGTCACGCACCACCTGCACCAGGCCGTGGCCCCCTTGCATGAAGGGCGCCACCGTGCATTCCACCGTGTCTTCCCCAGCCCCGCGTTCGATCTCGACCGTGAAGCGGGTGTCGCCGCGGGCAATGCGGGCGCAGACCGGACACTCGGCCGGCTGGACCGCCGAGGCATGGAACAGGGTGTGCGCATCAAGTCCGATCAAGCCGTCAACCGGCAAGCCGGTATAGCGGGCTGCCGCCAGGTTGGCCTGGCGTATGCGGCCATCATCACCGAGCAGCACCACCGGATCGGGCACGGCTTCATAGGTGCTGGCGGTGCGCGTGAGCATGCCAAAAGGCTCACGCAGCGTGCTCTGCACCAGCCCGACGTAGACAAACCAGTAGGCGGCCACCTTGAACAGGTGGCCGACCAGATTGGCATTGCCATAGAGGCTTGCATAGCGGGTGAAGGCAAATTCGGACAGAACCATGGCCACCAGGGCCAGCTGGATTGACAGATGCAAGCGTGGCGACATCAGCTGGCGGTGCTGCCAGAGCAGGAAGGCACCGATCAGCAAGATGACGATGATGGTGTACTCGGCATAGATCTTGAGCGGCGTCAGTCCCTGCCCTTCGATAAACATGTCGGGAAACGTGCTACTGAAAACCCACAGCGCCGCAGCCAGCGTGATCGTGCCCAAAACCGTATGCAGATGCCAGATGCGCACGGGGCGCCGCAAAAACCAGCTGGCCCCGAGCAAGGCGACCGCCTGGATGGCGCGCGCCGCGATCCACAACTGGGTCGGAATGTCGGGATCATCCGACGCCATCAGCTGCATGCCGCGGTAGGTCAGCGTGTGGATCAGGTCCAGGGCACCACACCAGCCGATGACCACCGCCACATAAACCGTGAAGTGGTTGCCGGTGAAGCGCCGCGAGGTTGTGGCCACCACCATAGCGGTCAGGGCAATGACAATGGAAATGAGTTCCGCAACCGTGTGGAACAGCAGGAAATGCGCCTGGGCCGCCCCCACGCACAAGACCGAGACGATGAGCGGAGGCACGAAGAGATGCCCCAGCGTGGCCGCCGACGGCCGCACCGTCTCAGGCGTCAGAATTTCCAGGTATTTGATGTTCTTGTCGTTCACAAAGTATTCCAGTCCACCATCCACGGGCAGGCAGGTCCCTCGCACGGCCTGATGTTGATTTCAGAATTATCAATTTTTGACATCATAGACAAAAGTGTGACAGCCTTCCACCGGTAAAATCGAAGCCTGATTGATGGCACACCCCCCGTCCTCGCGCCGGGGGGTGTTTTGTATTTGTTATCTGATTCCTCGATGGACCTGCCCAAGCTTCAGCCCAGCAAGCGCTACACCCTGCCCCGGCCAGCCGGCTCGGCCGACGCCTTGCTGCTCAGCGCTCTGGGCCAGCGGGAAAAAGCCGCCGGCAAGCTGCTGGCCGTGGTCACCGCCGATGCCACCGACGCCCAGCGTCTGATAGAGGAAATCGCCTTCTTCGCGCCCGAGCTGCGCTGCGCCCTGTTCCCGGACTGGGAAACCCTGCCCTACGACACCTTCTCGCCGCACCAGGACCTGATCAGCGAGCGCCTGGCCACACTCTGGCGTCTGTACAACCACGGCAAGCGATCCGGCGACAGCCACGATACGGCTGACGTGGTCGTCATCCCGGCCACCACCGCGCTGTACCGGCTGGCGCCACCGAGTTTTCTGGCCGCCTACACCTTCGAGTTCAAGGTCAAGCAGAAACTCGATGAAGCCCAGCTCAAGGCCCAGCTCACCCTGGCCGGCTACAACCATGTGACCCAGGTGGTCAGCCCGGGCGAGTACGCCGTGCGCGGCGGCCTGATTGACCTCTTCCCCATGGGCTCGGCCGTGCCCTACCGGGTCGACCTGTTCGACAACGAGGTCGACTCCATCCGCACCTTCGACCCCGACAGCCAGCGCAGCCTGTACCCGGTGCCCGAAGTGCGCCTGCTGCCCGGACGCGAGTTTCCGATGGACGATGCCGCCCGCAAGCTGTTTCGCCAGCGCTGGCGCGAACTGCTCGAAGGCGATCCGACCAAGAGCCGCATCTACAAGGACATCGGCAACGGCGTGGCCTCTGCCGGCATCGAGTACTACCTGCCGCTGTTCTTCGAACAGACGGCCACGGTGTTCGACTACCTCGGAGCCCATGCCACCGTGGTGCTGCATGGCGATCTGGAGCCGGCCTTCCAGCACTTCTCGCAGGATGCCAAGGAGCGCTTTCGCCTGGCCCAGGGCGACCCGGATCGTCCCGCGCTACCGCCCGACACCCTGTTCCTGAATGCCGAGCAGTTCTATGCCCAGGCCAACAGCCACGCCCAGCTGGCCCTGCGTGCCGGCGAACAACCCGACAACGAGGACAGCGCCTGGGGCACGACCTTCCAAAAGATCGAGGAGCTGGCCGTGGTGCGCGGCGCCGAGGACCCATTGGCCCGCCTCAAGGCCCATATCCGCAACACACAGCACCGCGTGCTGCTGCTGGCCGAAAGCGACGGCCGCCGCGAGAGCCTGCTCGACTTCCTGCGCGCCAGCAGCCTGATGCCACCGGCCTTCGATTCGCTGGCCGAGTTCCAGGCCAGCGACGAAAAGGTCGGCATCGCCACCGCAGCGTTGGCCAGCGGCTTTGGCTGGCTGGATGAAGGCCTGGACTTCATCACCGAGACTGAGCTGTTTGCGGCCGGCCCCACCACGCGCCGGCGCAAGAAGCAGGAACAGGTCAGCGACGTCGAGGCGCTGATCAAGGACCTGAGCGAGCTCAACGTCGGTGACCCGGTGGTGCATTCCGCGCACGGCATCGGCCGCTACCGCGGTCTGGTCAACATGAGCGTCGGCCAGCTGCAGGACGATGGCACACCCGAGATGCAGGAATTCCTCCACCTCGAGTACGCCGACAAGGCCGTGCTCTACGTGCCGGTCAGCCAGCTGCAGTTGATCAGCCGCTACACCGGCGTCAGCGCAGACGAGGCGCCGCTGCACCGGCTCGGCTCCGGCCAGTGGGAAAAGGCCAAACGCCGCGCCGCCGAGCAGATTCGCGATGCCGCGGCCGAGCTGCTCAACATCTATGCCCGCCGTGCTGCACGCGAAGGCCACCCGTTCCGCTTCTCGGCCAAGGATTACGAGGTCTTTGCCAACGACTTCGGGTTCGAAGAGACCGCCGACCAGCGTGCGGCCATCCATGCCGTGATCCAGGACATGATTTCACCGCGGCCGATGGACCGGCTGGTCTGCGGCGACGTCGGTTTCGGCAAGACCGAGGTGGCGCTGCGCGCCGCCTTCATCGCGGTCACGGGCGGGCGGCAAGTGGCCTTCCTGGCGCCGACCACGCTCTTGGCCGAACAGCACTACCAGACCCTGGTCGACCGTTTCAGCAAATGGCCGGTGAAGGTCGCGGAGATGAGCCGCTTCCGCTCGGCCAAAGAAGTCACGGCGGCCATGAAAGGCATTGCCGACGGCACCATTGACATCGTGGTCGGCACCCACAAGCTGCTGAGTCCCGACACCCATTTCAAGAACCTGGGTCTGCTCATCATTGACGAGGAGCATCGTTTCGGCGTGCGCCACAAGGAGGCCATGAAGGCCTTGCGCGCCGAGGTGGACGTGTTGACGCTGACTGCCACCCCCATTCCGCGCACGTTGGGCATGGCGCTGGAAGGCCTGCGCGACCTGAGCGTGATCGCCACGGCACCGCAGCGCCGCCTGGCGATCAAGACCTTTGTGCGAACCGAAGGCAACGGCGTCATCCGCGAGGCCGTACTGCGTGAATTGAAGCGCGGCGGCCAGGTCTATTTCCTGCACAACGAGGTGGAGACCATCGAGAATCGCCGCGCCAAGCTGGAAGAGCTGCTACCGGAAGCGCGCATTGCCGTGGCACACGGCCAGATGCCCGAGCGCCAGCTGGAGGCCGTGATGCGCGACTTCGTCGCGCAACGCTACAACCTGCTGCTGTGCTCGACCATCATCGAGACCGGCATTGATGTGCCGACGGCCAACACCATCGTCATGAGCCGGGCTGACAAGTTCGGCCTGGCGCAGTTGCACCAGCTGCGCGGCCGGGTCGGGCGCAGCCACCACCAAGCCTATGCCTACCTGATGGTGCCCGACAAGGACAGTCTGACCAAACAGGCGTCCCAGCGCCTGGACGCCATCCAGCAGATGGAGGAACTCGGCTCCGGCTTCTATCTGGCCATGCACGACCTGGAAATCCGCGGTGCCGGCGAGGTGCTGGGTGAGAACCAGAGCGGCAACATGCTGGAGGTCGGCTTCCAGCTCTACAACGAAATGCTGAGCGAGGCAGTGCGCAGCCTGAAGGACGGCAAGGAACCAGACCTGCTGGCGCCCATGAGCGCCACCACCGACATCAACCTGCACGCCCCTGCCCTGCTGCCCAACGATTATTGCGGCGACGTGCACATGCGCCTGAGTTTCTACAAGAAGCTGGCCACGGCCAAGAACACCGAGCAGATCGATGCCTTGATGGAGGAGATTGTCGACCGTTTCGGCAAGCTCCCCGCCCAGACGCAGACCCTCATCGACGTGCACCGCCTGCGCGTGATTGCCAAACCCTACGGCGTGGTCAAGGTCGATGCCGCGCCGCACCTGATCACCATCACCTTCAGGAAAGATGCCCCGGTCGACGGCATGCGGGTGATCGAACTGATCCAGAAGAACCGTCACATCAAACTCGCCGGTAACGAAAAACTGCGCATCGAACGCGAACTGCCCGATCCCAAGGCGCGTGCCCACCTGGTGCGCGACGTGCTGCGCTCGCTCGGCCAGCCCACCACTGAACCCATTTCCGCGTCAAACTGAAACACGACCATGACCGCCCAAGAAATCGCCCCCGGCCTCGTCATCCAAGGCATCACCGTCCCCCAGCGTCTGAGCGACTTCAAACTCATCGCTTTCGACATGGATTCCACCCTCATCAACATCGAGTGCGTGGATGAAATCGCCGATGCGGTTGGCCGCAAGACCGAGGTCGCCGCCATCACCGAAGCTGCCATGCGCGGCGAGATAACCGACTTCAAGGAAAGCCTGCGCCGCCGTGTCGCGCTACTCAAAGGCGTGACCGTGGCCGACATGGAATCGGTCTACCGCGAACGCCTGCAGCTCAACCCGGGCGCCGCCAATCTGGTGGCCGCCTGCAAGGCCGTTGGCATGAAGGTGCTGCTGGTCAGCGGCGGCTTCACCTTCTTCACCGACCGCGTGCGCGACCAGCTGGATATCGACTACACCCGATCCAACGTGCTGGAGATCGAGAGCGGCCCCAACTGCGGCATGCTGACCGGCCGCCTGGTGGACCAACCCTGGGGCGACATCTGCGACGGGGCGGAAAAGCGCCGCATGCTGCTGCAGACCTGTGAGCAGATGGGCATTCGCCCGCAGCAGGCCATCGCCATGGGCGATGGCGCGAACGACCTGCCCATGATGGCTGAAGCCGGCCTCTCAGTGGCCTACCATGCCAAGCCCAAGGTGCGCGAACAGGCGATGGTCGCCATCAACAGCGGCGGCCTCGACCGTCTGCTCGAGATCCTGAAGTAAGACGGACGCCCGACCATGCGCGTTCGGCAACTCTGGCTCGGCTTCAGGTCCTGGCTATTGGACTGGCGTTCCCATGGCCTCACGCTGCTGATGGTGATGCTGATCTACACCGGTATTCACCTGTGGCAGACACGCCATCTGCCTGCCGGAACGGCACCGGCGTTCAGCGCGCCCCTGGCCAGCCCGCACGCCATCAGCCGTATCGACCTTGAACCATGGCGTACCGCCCACCCTGGCCGCGCCATGGCCCTGCACTTCTGGGCCGAGTGGTGCCCGATCTGCCGACTGGAAGAAGACAGCATCAGTGCCGTGCAACGCGACTGGCCCGTGCTGGGGGTGGCCATGCAGTCGGGTGATGCAGCCCGGGTACAGGCGGTACTGAACCAACGCGGACTGGCCTGGCAGACCGCCATTGATACCGACGGCAGCATCACACGCCGCTATGGACTGTCTTCCGTCCCAGCTTTCATCGTGCTCAATTCACAGGGCAACATCCGCTTTGCCGAAATTGGTTACATCTCCGAAACCGGTATGCGGCTGCGCCTGTGGTGGGCCCAGAATTTCTGAAGCTACACTGCCTGCAGGTAGTCTTCCGTTTTCAAATCGCTTGATTCTGGGGAGTTCGTGATGAAATTGTGTGCACGCATCGTTGCAGCCGCACTGGCCTGCGGTGCCGTTTTTTCAGCCCAGGCCTTGGTCATCGGCATCACGGAAGGCGTGACCTACCGCGCCACCGACAATGAAATCGAGGCGCGCTTCGACGCCATCGCCAAAGTGCTGAGCACCAGCAGCCGCCAACCGGTCCAGATCAAGGTCATCAGCAGCTACAACGGCCTGCGTGACGCCCTGAAGAAAGGGCAGCTCGATCTGGCTTTTGTCCACCCCTCCCACATTGCCTTCGAGGCCATCAAGGGCAGCGGCTTCAAGGCCGTGGCCTGGACCGCCGGCTATACCGAGTACAAGGTGTCTTTCCTGTGCAAGGAAGCGCAACCGATCCAGAACTGGGCCACGGTGGCCGGCAAGGCCTTTGTGACGCCCGACCCGGACTCCATCACGGCCGTCATGACACGCGCCATGCTGGCTGAGCACAACTTGAAACCGACCGACGTGAAACTGCAGACCACGCGCTACCAGGATGCCGTGCCCTTTTACGTGGAAAATGGTTTCGCCGCCTACGGCGCCACCGCCTCTGGCAGCGTGATCAAGGCCTGGAAGGGCAAGGGCGGACAGACCTGCGCCGAGTCGCGCCCCATGCCCATCAAGCAGTGGATTGTCTCCCCCCGACTCGACCCCTCTGTTGCCAACGCGCTGCGTGATGCCCTGCTTGGGCTCGACCAGAGCGAACCGGGCCGCCGGGCCCTCGCCGCTTCCGGCTACAAAGGCTTTGTCGCCCCCTCAGACGATCTGGAAAAAAAGCTCATCATCTGGCTCGGCCTTTGAGCCGAACTCAGACCTGTTCGATCACCGGACGGCCGGAGGTCACGGCAAAACGTGCCAGGGTTGTGATCGCTGAGTCGGGCTGGGTCGCATCAACGACGGCGCGCAGCGTGGTGCTGAGTTGCCCCGGTGTGAATTCAACCACCCCATAACCGCGGTACTTCGCATCGGCAAAAACGTAATGCGGGTTCTCGGCCAGCCGTTCCGCCACCTGCGCTGCGCCGCCTGCGCGTGAGCTGATGCTGGTGCCACAGAACTCCACACCCACGGCGGAGCTGGCGACATCAGCATAGTCAGCTTTGACATGCCCGACCCAGTTCTCATGCACATCACCGCCCAACAGCACCGGGTTGCTCACCTGGTAGTGACGTAGCGCATCGGTCAGGCGCGTACGGGCCGCGGCGTAACCGTCCCAGCCATCGTTCCACAGGCGCTGCCCCGGCCCGGAATGGGCGTCACGCATGCCAAACAAGGTCTGCTGCCCGATCACGTTCCAGCGGCCGCCCGAACGGGCCAGTGCGCCATCGAGCCACTGCTCCTGCGCGCGGCCCAGGTAGCTGCGCTGCGGATCGTTCCAGGCGGCACACGCCGCCGGATCAACCAGACTGCCGCCCGGCTTGCCGTTCTTCAGACAGGGCTGGCGATCGCGGTACTGCCGTGCATCGAGCAGATAGAGGGATGCCAGTCGGCCGAACGGAACCTGCTGGTAGATGCGCATCTCGGCACCACGACTCAAACCCGCCAGCGCCTGGGTCAGCACTGAAGCCCGCAGCGGCATGTGCTCGTAATAGGCCTGGTAGGCCGCAGCACGACGGGCCGCGAAGTCCGCCACCGTGCCCATGCCGAGCACACCATTGCCCTCGTGCAGACCCGCATAATCGTTCTGCACCTCATGGTCATCCCAGGTCACGAGCCAGGGGCACGCCGCGTGCATGGCCTGCAGCTTGGCATCGCTCTTGTGCAAGGCATAACGCTGGCGATAGTCATCCAGCGTCAGCACCCAGCCACCTGACACGGAGCGCACGGCATTGACGGCGCCCGGGTACTCGTAGATGTAGTCGCCAAGGAACAGCACGGCGTCCAGGTTCTCGGCGCGCATGTGGTGCCAGGCGCTGTAGAAACCATGCTCCCAGCGCTGGCAGGAGGCATAACCCAGCCGCAACCGGGCGGGGCTGGCATCAGGGGCCGGGAAGGTGCGTGTGCGGCCAATGGGGCTGACGGCATCGCCGGTCAGGAAACGGTAGAAATACCAACGGTCCGGCGCCAGCCCCGTGACTTCGGCATGTACCGCGTGGGCCAGCTCCGGCAGTGCCTGCACTTGGCCACTGCGGACGATACGGCGGAAGCCCTCGTCATGCGCCACTTCCCAGCGCAGCGTCACCGGGCCGTGCAAGGGCTCGCTTGGCAGTAGGCGCGTCCACAGCACCACCGAATCGTGCAGAGGGGAGCCACTTGCCACACCCAGGGCAAAGGGGTCATTCTTCAGCCTTGGCTGGCTCCAACTGCTGCGCGGCAGCCAGAGCGTGCTGGCAGCAGCGGTGGCCAGCCCTAACAGATCACGTCGTTGCAGCATCCCTCATCCTTCTCCGTCGAGAGGCCTCAGGCCCCTTGCCTTGACAGCCCTTAAGCCTGACCGTACAGTGTTTCAGCAAGATTAACCCCCGACACGAAGCAGCCCATGGAAATCTCATCCACCACCCTGATCGCCCGAGAGGCCATGAAAACCCAGGCGACCCAAAAGAAGCCGGAAGAAGACATGGCCGTCAAGCTGCAGCAGCAGAAGCGCGATGCCGAAGCGCAAATGCTGAACCAGGAAGCGCAACCCAAACCCGTGGTGAACACCCAGGGGCAGACCACAGGCCGGATGCTCAACGTCACAGCCTGAGACACCGCTCATGCTTGGCCTCGCCTCCTCCTCCAGCGGCCTGCCCAGCCAGCAGTTGAGCCTGTACCAGGCCAAGCTGCAGCAAGCACGGCGCGAGGCCACCCAAGCTGAGGCCAAATTGAAATCATTGGAAAAGCAGACCGAGGCCGCGCGCCAGGAATTTGCCCAGACACACAACGAAGTTCGCCAAGTGGAACACCAGACGTCCCAGCACAACAGTGCCACCCCCATCATCAACAGCCGCGGCGAGGCCACCGGCCGTCTGCTCAACGTCCAAGCCTGAAGCCCCCCGACAGCACGGACCGGGCTACTAGCCGCGCTGGCGCAGCGCCTCGTACAGGCACACGCCGCTGGCCACCGACACATTCAGGCTCTCCACGCCGCCCTTCATCGGAATGCTGATCAGCTCATCGCAGGTCTTGCGCGTCAGCTGGCGCATGCCCTGCCCTTCGGCGCCCAGCACCAGTGCCACCGGGCCCTTCAAATCGACCTGATACAGGGTCTTGGGGGCATCGTCGCTGGTGCCGATGCACCAGATGTTCCGCTCCTTGAGCTCGTTCAGTGTGCGCGCCAGGTTGGTCACCATGAAGTACGGCACCGTCTCGGCCGCACCGCTGGCCACCTTGGCCACCGTGGCATTGACACCCACTGCATGGTCCTTGGGTGCGATCACGGCATGGGCTCCCGCCCCGTCGGCCACGCGCAGGCAGGCGCCCAGGTTGTGCGGATCGGTCACGCCATCGAGCACCAGCAACAAAGGCGGCTCGGCAATGCTGTCGAGCAGGTCGTCCAGCGAATGAACTTGGGCCACCGGCTCGACCCGCGCTGCCACCCCTTGGTGGCCATGGCTGCCGGCCAGCTTGGCCAGACGCAGGCCATCGGCCTCAATCAGGCGCGCCCCGGCTTCGGTGGCTTTTTCCAGAAACTGGCGCATGCGCGCATCGCGCCGCGTCGGCTCGTAATAGATTTCGATGATGGATTTCGGCGCCGTCTTCAGACGAACACCCACGGCGTGGAAGCCGAACAGGACTTTGGGGGAGGACATGGGAGGATTATCCCAGCATGGCACAAGAAGAACTGCACCTGGTGCCCCCCCCCGGGTTGGGGATAGGCCAACGGGCCTGTGCGCCCTAGAATCGATGCGAACACTGCGGGGCTTGCAGGAATTTTTATCCGCCCAGATAACCGACCTCGATGCGAGAGATGAAATTCGATCAAAGACTTGCGCGATTTGTGAAGGCCAGACTAAACCGCAGGTTCTGCGGCATACATTACGTTGGAGGTCATGAGACGATGCCAAAGCCTACTCTTCGTCAGCATGGGATTATTCTTCGGGTTGTTTTGCCCCTTGGACTCTTTGTTGTCATATGGTATTTCACGAAATTATTCAAACTTGCGACATTAGCTGGGGCTATACCCTTGGCTTGGTTTGCTCTACGCAAAGAGAAAAATAAGCAGGTTGAAAGTGGGCTTAGGAGGGTGTCCCGAATTTTGTGTAAACGGGGCGAGCGTTAATTCTTGGGCATTCTCTCCTCGAACTGAATGGTAAACCGGGTCAATGCAGCCTTCCAGTCGCGCAGCGGCATCGTCCACTTTTTGCTGATGTTGGCCAGGGC
>JAUXVI010000015.1 GCA_030680575.1 Hylemonella sp. | reverse complement strand
TGGCCAACATCAGCAAAAAGTGGACGATGCCGCTGCGCGACTGGAAGGCTGCATTGACCCGGTTTACCATCCAGTTCGAGGAGAGAATGCCCAAGAATTAACGCTCGCCCCGTTTACACAAAATTCGGGACACCCTCGTTTAAACTGGACGAAAAGAAGGCGACCATTGCTTAGGGCGCCTCTGATAGTTCGAACAAGCTGATCGCTCCATACGTTGACCACGACTCCGTGTCTGAACGGACCATGCTACGCATATGATCCCGTCACAGTCGATCATCCTCGGCCGGGGCCTGCCCCCGCATCTTCTGCATACGTGACCGCGCTGGCGGCTTGCGTCCGAGCGTAAACATTCGACGTCATTTTTCGGAGACTCCTTCATGGCAATCGGTTGGCTCACAGTCCTGCAAAGCGTTCCCTGGTCGGATGTCATCAGCAATGCGCCCAAGGTGGCGGAAGGCGCCAAGAAGCTCTGGAAAATGGTGGGCAGGAAATCCGTGCCGCCCGAGTCTTCAGAGGTGAGTACGCAGCCAGCCGGCTTGTCGGAAGCGCCAACCCTGGCCGTCTTGTCGGACCGCACCGCGGCCCTGGAGGCGGCGGTGGCCGACCTGCACGACCAGATGCTTGCCTCGTCCGAACTGATCAAGGCACTGGCCGAGCAGAATGCCCAGTTGATCCAGCGCATTGAAGCCAACCGGGTGCGTGTGCGGTGGGTCGGTGCCGCCGTCGTGGTGCTGGTCATGGCCGCCTTGCTGGGTCTGCTGCTGGTGTTGCGGCAGGCGGGCTGAACCCGTCATGGCGGGCTCCGCGCTGCTGGTGACGAACGGTCAACGCTGATGGGAGGCTGAAATGAATCCAGCACGCGCTATGCGCATCATTCAATACGCTTTGGCGCTGGTGGCGGTGCTCTTCGGCTTCGCAACCATCGTTGCGGGCACGCGGGTTCTGGCTGGCGCAGATCCGGGTTACGTCGTGTTTTTGCCGCTGCTGATCTTCAACACCGTCATGGGGGTGATCTATGTGCTGGCCGGGTTCGCCCTCTGGCGCAGCCTCGACCGTGGCCGGTATGCGGCCGCCGCGATCTTCATCCTCAACCTGCTTGTGCTCGCGGTCGTTGCTTACCTGTACCAAAGTGATCAGGGGGGTGCGCTGGACAGCGTTCGCGCCATGAGCTTGCGCACCGGTGTCTGGCTGGTGCTGTTTCTCGGCCTGGCATGGCTGAGCCGAAAGAGCCCACGGGCCTAGCTGTCCGGTGGCTGCCGTGGTGGCTGTGGTGGCTGTGGGCCTATGATGCCGGCACCGTTGATCATCCCAAATCATCCACCCATGTCTTCCACCCTGAACACGCCGCAAGCCGGCCTGGTCCTGTATCCCCATCTGCTGGCCCCGCTGGACCTGGGCTTCACCCAGCTCAAGAACCGCGTGCTGATGGGCTCCATGCACACCGGTCTGGAAGACGGGCGCGACCTCAGCAAGCTGGCTGCCTACTGCCGTGAACGCGCCGAGGGGGATGTGGGCCTGATCGTCACCGGTGGCTTTGCGCCCAACATCGCCGGCTGGGCCAAGCCCTTTGCCGGCACGCTGGCTACCTCCGGCGCGGCGCGCCGGCACCAAGTGGTGACGCGCGCGGTGCACGAAGCGGGCGGCAAGATCGCGCTGCAGATCCTGCACACCGGGCGTTATGCCTACCACCCGCTGGCGGTGGCGCCTTCTGCGTTGAAGTCGCCCATTTCGCCCTTCAAACCGTTTGAGCTGTCGGCGCGTGGTGTGGAGCGGCAGATCCGCGCCTTCGTCAACTGCGCCGTCAAAGCGCGCGAGGCCGGCTACGACGGTGTGGAGATCATGGGCTCCGAGGGTTACTTCATCAACCAGTTCCTCGCCGCACACACCAACCAGCGCGATGACGAGTGGGGTGGCGACTACAGCCACCGCATGCGCCTGCCCATCGAAATCCTGGCGCGCACGCGTGAGGCCGTGGGGCCAGACTTCATCCTGATCTACCGCCTTTCCATGATCGACCTGGTGCCCGGCGGCAGCGCGTGGGACGAGATCGTCACGCTGGGCAAGGCGGTGGCGCAGGGCGGTGCCAGCATCGTCAACACTGGCATCGGCTGGCACGAAGCGCGGGTGCCGACCATTGCCACCAGCGTGCCGCGTGCCGCCTTTGCCTGGGTGACGAAAAAGATGAAGGCCGAGTTTGCCGCCGCCGGCATCAGCACGCCGCTGGTGACGTCGAACCGCATCAACACGCCCGAGGTGGCCGAACAGGTGTTGGCTGAGGGCTGTGCCGACATGGTGTCGATGGCGCGCCCGCTGCTGGCCGACGCGCATTTTGTGCAGAAGGCGGCGCAGGGCCGGGCCGAAGACATCAACACCTGCATTGCCTGCAACCAGGCCTGCCTGGATCACATCTTCAAAAACCAGCTCACCAGCTGCCTGGTGAACCCGCGCGCCTGCCACGAGACCGAGCTGGTGTACCGCCCGGCGACGCAGCGCAAACGCATTGCCGTGGTGGGCGCCGGCCCGGCCGGCCTGACGGCCGCCACCGTGGCCGCCGAGCGCGGCCATGAGGTGCACTTGTTCGACGCGGCGGCCGAGATCGGTGGCCAGCTCAACATGGCCAAGGTGGTGCCGGGCAAGGAAGAGTTTCACGAGATGCTGCGCTACCTGACGCGGCGCGTGCAGACCACCGGTGTAGCGTTGCACCTGAACCAGGCCGTGCAGGCGCAAGACCTGGCCAGCTTCGACGAAGTGGTGGTGGCCACCGGTGTGACGCCACGCGACCCGAAGATCCCGGGCCAGGAGCACGCCAAGGTGCTGAGCTACATCGACGTGCTCAAGCACAAGAAACCGGTGGGCCAACGCGTGGCCATCATCGGCGCCGGTGGCATCGGCTTTGACGTGGCGGAGTTTCTGGTGGCCGACGGCCATTCCACCACGCTGGACCTGCCGGCCTGGCAGGCCGAGTGGGGCGTGACCGACCCGGCCCAGGCCCGCGGCGGCCTGCGCCCGGAAGGCCCGCAGGTGAGCCCGCCGGCACGCCAGGTGACGCTGCTGCAGCGCAAGGCCGGCAAGCTGGGCGACGGCCTGGGCAAGACCACCGGCTGGATTCACCGCGCCGCGCTGAAGATGAAGCAGGTGAAGATGATCGGCGGCGTGAACTACGAACGCATCGGCGACGACGGGCTGCTCATCAGCTACGGCAAGGAGCGCGAGAACCCGACCTGGCTGCCGTGCGACACCGTGGTGCTGTGCGCCGGCCAGTTGCCGCTGCGCACGCTGGCGGATGCGCTGCAAGCTCAGGGCAAGACCGTGCACTTGGTGGGCGGCGCACTGGAAGCCGGCGAGTTGGATGCCAAGCGGGCCATCGACCAGGCGGCGCGGCTGGCAGCACGGCTCTAGGCGCCGTCAACCTCGGCTGTAAATAAAACCATCCCCCATTCAGGGGGTGGACAAACGCCCGTTAGAGAGAAGAATCCAACGCCATGTGAACTGCTTGAATGCATCCATCCATTGACCTTGAGGAGATAGGTATGTTCCAACATGGCGCTCGTCTGTTGCTGGTTGTATTCATGTTTTTACTTCAAGCGTGCAGCAGTACGCCAGTAGATGTGGGGCGGGGCAGCATTCTGGGCGAGGGTGGTTTGCGTTCAACGCGCAGCGTATTGCAGCGCGATAACAGACTTGCCGGTGGGATGAACGCCTATTATTTAAGCAAAGCCTCCACTGAAGCAGAGAAAGCAGAAACCCGCGAGGTGATACAAAAATCCATTGCCCAGGATTTTGCGGACACCTTGGCCGCATGCAACAGGGTGTTTTCCGGGTTTGAAAATCAAGCGAATAAGTTCCGTTGGACATCTTTTGGCATCGCCATGGTGGGAACCGTGGCGGGGGCTGTCATCGTTCCGTCGCTGGCGGCCAGTGGCGCTGAAGCCAATAAAGCGGCAATTGCCGCTTGGGGTGGACTGTCAGGCGCTGCAAATTCGGCGCAAAACATCCTCGGTCAGCAAGGGCTTTCAGCGCAGGAGTCGGTTAAAACGCGGGAACAAATTCGAGGCAACTTCGATTCGGCTTTGTCTGACTATTTCACTGCCACCAATGACGATGCGCGCATCAAAGCGCTTCAGAAAGCCGCTGTGGCATGTGTCAGTTATGCCATCCAGTCACCCTCATCGGACATTACAGGCGGGGCCAATTGAGCCAGATCGCTCGGCGGGTCATGCGTCTGTTGCATCACCAAGTCTGCACTTTTCGCCCAAACGGCTTACTTGCCGAACAGCCCTTTCAACTGGTCTTTCAACTGCTGCTCCAGCTGGCCCTTTTGCGTATCGACCTGCTTCTGCACTTCGGCTTCGACTTTGCCTTTGACCAGATCGCCCACCAGACTGCCAAAGTCGATCTCCCAACGGATGGCATTGAAGGGGCCGGACAGCTTGACCGGCACCGTCAGGCCCTTGAGCTGCTGCAACTCGGGCCCGCCCTGGCCCTGCAGGGTGGAGACCACGGTGGCCTTGACGGTGTAGTCAAGCCGGTCCTCGCCGAGGTTGATGTCGCCGTTGCCGCCGATGCGCAGCAGCGGCGTTTTGGCGGACAGGTCGTCGTTATGGGCCACGCCGTTGGCAATTTTGAAGCTGCCGTTGAGTTCGGTGAAGTCGGTTTTTTCCTGCGTGGATGCGGTGCCTTGCTGGGGCGCAGGTTGACCTTGCAGCATGCCGATTCTGGCCTTGGCGTTGCGTATCGTGGCGGCCAGGTTGATGCCGTTGATGGCGCCGTCTTGCAATGCGAGGCGAGCCGTGCCGTTGATCGCTCTCTTGAGTTGCGACACCGTGGCGCCGGTGGTGCTGATGTCGATCGTCACATCGCCTTTGCCGTCAACCGGATTCTTGTCCAAGGCATCTTTCAGCAGCGGCCCGATGTTGATGTTGCGCAAGGTCTGTTGCACCGCAAAGCGCGGCGTTTTGCTGGCGCTGGCTGACAGCGAGCCAGCCAGGCTGCCGCCGTACAAGGAGGCTGTCATGGGGTTGATGTTGACCTTGCCGTTGGCGGCATGCAGTTCAAGCCGGACGTTGCTGGTCCGGATGTTGGCGAACTTGAACGACGCCACTTTGAGTGTGCCGCGGGCGTCCAGGGATTGGAGCGCCGAGAGATCGATCGGACTCTCGGGCGCGGTGCCTGACCCCGCCCCCGTCTTGGCTGTGGGCGTGCTCTTGGTCAGGTAGCGGTCGGCGTCCAGATCGTCCAGGGCGATGTCAAAGCTGTAGGCGGGCGGGGAAAATCGCGTCAGACCAACCTGCGCTTCCATGCGCATGCCGTCCAGCTTGCCGGAGAGGCTGGCTTGCACGGCTTCACGGGGCAGGTTGACCGAGGCCTTGCCCTTGGCGCTGAGTGCCAGTGAGCCGCCGGCCGGGTTGGGCAGCGCGGCATCAAGGCTCAGGTTGCTTAATTCGAACCGTTGTGCAACGAGGTCGCCACTCAACGCGCCGCCCAGCTTGGCGGTGGTGCTGCGCGTGCCTTGGGTGATGGCGGCTTCCAGCGCCAGTGCCGGCGCCTTGAGCGCCTGGGGCGACAGCTCAAAGGACGGCGCCGACAACGTCATCTGCAAGTTGGACATATCCACCGCCGCCCCTTTTAGGCTGGCAGTGAAGCCGTCGAACACATGGCGCTGCTGCGTCAGGTCGAGGGTGAAATTGCTTTTCGCGTTGACGGTCAGCGCAAGTTGGGGTTTGTCGCCTTTGACCTCGGCGCTGAGTTCGAAGTTGCTTTTTTTGCCCTGGGCGATGGGGCCGGTGCGCAGGTTCAGTTTGGAGACCGCAAGCGTGCTGTTCTTGGTCTCGTCCGTCAAACCCAGCCTGGCGTTGGTGAGGGAAATGCCGCCCACGTCGAACTGCACCGCATGCGCTTCTTCTGGCGTGGGGGTGGCCGTTGCTGGCTTGGCGTTGCCATCCTCCTTGGATAGCAGATCGTCGTAGTTGGTGGTGTTGTTCTTGTAACGGTGCAGATTGACGACCAGCCCGTCGACGAGGACCTGGTCGATGATGAATTGCCGGGAGAAAATCGGCATCAGCGCCAAGGCCACTTGGGCGTGTTCGGCCGAGGCAAATACCCGGGCGTTCTGGCGCTCACTGATCGCCACCTTGCCCAGGTCGGCGCCGATCCGGGGGAAGAACGTGAGCTTGATGTCGCCGGGGATGGACAACGCACGCTGGGTCTTGTCCTGTACCAGTTTGATCAGGGTGGGTTTGTAGTCGTTAGGGTTGAAGGTGGCGGCGATGATGAGCGCCGCCAGCACCAGCAGGGCGACGAGGCCGGCCAGCGCAAGGAGCAGGTATTTCAGAACTTTCGGCATGACACATTCCTTGAAAATCGGCGGGCAGAAACATAAAGGCTTGGGGGCATTCTCCGCCTCAGGCTGGCGCCGGGTGATTTTTCCGCTGGCCGTGCCCCTTCAAGCGCACCTGCAACCGGGTCTGCACCGCCGCGCTACCAAGCTCGCGCAATGCATCGGCGGCGATCCAGCGTGCCGGGCGTGAACCCTGTTGCTGAATGCGGTGTGCTGTTGCGATGGCTGCCTTGTTGAGTGCCGGGTTGCGCTTGCCGATGTTGCGCAGTGCCCAGTTCACGGCTTTTTTCACGAAGTTGCGTTCATCGTCGGCGGCCGCTTCGATCCAGGCCAGTGCAGCCACAAAGTCGTCATCGCTGGCCTGTTTGTCATGCACCGCCAAGGTGGCCAGCAGGGCGAAGGCGGCGCGGCGCACGAACTCATCGCGGTGGCTGGCCCAGGCCTGCACCTTGCGCCAAGCCAGCGGCGAGGCCAGGAAGGCGCTGCCGCAGACCTGGTCGCACACGTCCCAGGAAGCAAAACCCTTGGCCCAGGCGTCCATCTGGCGCGAGCTCAGTTGTGCCGGCTCGGCCACCAGGCCGGCCACGATGCGGGCCTCGGGAATGCCGGTGTCCCACAGCGCTTGTGCCAGGGTTTGGTCGTGCCCCAGGGTGCGGGCGATGCGGCGGATCTCGGGCATGGACAAGCCCAGGCGCTTGTCGCCGGTGATGCCAAAGCGCGCCAGGCCTTCCAGCGCCTCGGGGTGGGCGTTTTGCTGCAGCAGGGCGAGGGCGGCTGCCAGGCGATGGGTGTCAGCGGCCGGCATGGGGTCCGTCCTCAGAAACTAAAGGCCGAACTCAAGGCCAGTCGCTGAACGGGAACGGCACGTCTTCGGTGGCGAAACCCACAAAGTCGGCAATCTGGCGCAGGTACTGCCCCAGACTGCGGCCGAATTGACTCAGACGGGCGTTGGGTGTGCTGACCAGCGCCAGCACGAACTGCACGACGGCCAGCACACCCAACAGGGTGGCGGCCAGCTGGAAGCCGATGCCCATCAGGAGCATCAACAAGGCGCGTAGCCAGATGTTGCGTTGGGGCACGGTGCTCGGTAGGTTGCTCATGTCGTTCTCCCTGGGGTAATGGTTTTTGGGTCAGGGCGAGCGGTGCAGGCGCGGCGCCGAGAGCAGAGCCAGGTTCTCGGTGATGGCCACATCCACGTCGGGCCAGCGGCCGGTAACCTTGGTCGCGGTGATGCTGTTCTGCAGTTGCTTGAGGTCTTTCACGCTTGGCGCGACCTTGATCTGCGCAATGGCCGCCGCCGTGTTGCCCACCTTGAGCAGCGCCATCACCTTGCCTGCCCACTCGCTCGTTTTTGCGTTTGCCCGCGTCGCCATACGTTTCACCTGTCTTGCATTGAGGTCCCCACTGTACACAACCGGGCGTGGCCGTGGTACCCCCGTGGTCCCCGTCTGGAACGCGGTTAAGCTTGGTGCCTCCATGAGTTACACCCTGACCCTGTTTGACGCCGATGGCGCCACTGAGACGCAACGCCGCGCGGCCGAGCAACGCTTTCGCCAGGTGCTGGAAGAGTCGCTGGGCGACGCCAGCCTGGTGGCGCCGGTGTATGGCGCCTACCTGCGCATCGTGGCCACCTACGGCGAGGCGCCGTCACCCGATGTGCTGACCGATGCCGAGCGTGAGATCGTCGAGCAATGGCAGGCGGCCGAAACGGCGGCGGTGGTGGCGGTGTTCGGGCCGCACCGCTACATGGGTGATGCGATGTACGAGATCCGCGTCTAGCCCAGCCCTAGCGCGTGAAAGACGCGGATGGCGGCCCAGGCGTCGTTGGCGGCGTACATCAGCTGCGCTTCGGTCAGGCGCGGGTTGGCCCAGTTGGAGGTGGTGGCCTTTTTCGACTTGATGAAGCGCCGGTTGAACAGCACCGCCACAGCCCCCTTGACGCCCATTTCCTTGCGGTAACCCTGCTGACGGAACACCGTGTTGAGCTCCAGCACGTCGGCCGGTTCCACACCCAGCTTGGAGGTGATGCGCTTGCGGTCGTCACCCAGGCCGAAGCCGGCTTTCGTGACGCCGCGCAGGGCCAGCAGTTCGGCCACCATGGCGCGGCAGGTGGCATCGTGCAACTGGAACACCCAGGCCTTGTCCAGCGTGGCGAGCTGCACGATGTGCGGCCCGTCGGACTGCTCGTCCTTGCGGAAGGTGGGCTTGGACTCGGTGTCAAAGCCCCAGTGGGCGCTGGCGGCCAGTTCTTCACAAGCTTTTTCAGCCTGTGCGGGCGAGTGGATCAGCGCAATGCGGTCCAGGCCGAGGCGCTCAAAGGGGTCCAGCAGCGCGATCTGCTCTTTGCCGGGAATGGGTGGGGTGCTGCTGTGCATGTGCTTAGTGTGAGGCTTTATCCACGCCGATGTCTTCGTTCCACAGCTCGGGCTTGTTGGCGATGAAGCCGCGCATCAGCGCAACGCAGGTGGCGTCCTGCACCACCTCCACCTGGACGCCGCGCGAGCGCAGCAGGGCTTCTTCGCCCAGGAAGGTCTGGTTCTCGCCGATGATGACTTTCGGGATGCCATAGAGCAGGATGGCACCGCTGCACATGGCGCAGGGCGACAGCGTGGTGTAAAGCACGGACTCGCGGTAGACGCTGGCGGGCTGGCGGCCGGCGTTTTCAAAAGCATCCATCTCGCCGTGCAAGATGGCGCTGCCGCGCTGCACCCGCCGGTTGTGGCCGCGGCCGATGATCTGGCCGCGGTGCACGATGACCGAGCCGATCGGAATGCCGCCTTCGGCCAGGCCAAGCCGGGCTTCTTCAATCGCTGCCTGCATGAATGCATCCATGGTGACTCCTCTCTGTGGGGCATGGGGCCCCTAAACGTATCCCCCATTTAGGGGATGGTAATTGGTCTTGATTGGCCTACCATGAAATCCAGCCATGTGTTTCGTTGCTTGCCACGCACAGGACAGCCGCATGGTGATGGGAGGGAATGGCATGCGCTTCGACCATATTGACCGTTCTGAGACCTTGGACGAGATGTCTTTGCTGTTCATTGCCGTTCAGCAACTGGGGCAGGCGCTGGCCAACCATACACATGGGGCCTCCTTCCGCCATGCGCACGAACTGAATGAGCTCCTGTACATGGCGCGCAGGAAGCTCGATGTGATTCAGGCGGAATTGGAAGAAACAGGCCAGGTGATGGGAGCTGATGAACTGGTGATCACCACAGCGCGCCTGACGACCCAGTTCGTCCGTTAAGGCAACCGGCCCGGAAAATTCGTGCTCCAATCGTGGTTTCCTGCCTTCTGCCAGCGCATGTGCCGGCGCATGAAATCCGATGTCTTCACTAGCGATCACCACCGACACCTACAAGCTTTTTCCTTCGCCGCGCAATGTGCACCGCGTGGTCTTTGAGCATGAGGTCTTCGTCCCGTACCCCTATGCCCTGATCGATCTGCCCAGCATGCACCTCAAGGGTCGTTACAGCCTGTTTGCGGCCTGCCGCCTGAGCGACATGAAGCAGGGGCAACTGGTGACTTTCGAGAACGAAGCCGACGTGGCCATCTTCAACGCCAAGTTCGTGCCGGACTGATCGGATGAAGAACCTTCGCAGCACCGGTGGCCTGGTCTATTCCACCGACAGCGGGCGCATGTGCCCGGCATGCCGCCAGCCGGTGGCCCAGTGCGTTTGCCATCTCAAGAAGGCTGTTCCGACGGGGGATGGCATCGTGCGCGTGTCGCGCCAGACCAAGGGCCGCGGCGGCAAGGCGGTGACGGTCGTGACCGGGGTGGCGCTGGATGCACCTGCGCTCACCGAGTTGGGCAAGAAACTCAAGGCGACCTGTGGCTCCGGCGGCACGGTGAAGGACGGCGTGATCGAGGTGCAGGGCGACCACTGCGACAAGGTCGTGGTGGCGCTGCAGGCACAGGGCTGGATGGTCAAGCGGGCGGGTGGCTGACATGGATGAGCATCAGTTGCAGCGTCTGGTGACGACGCAGATGCCCTACGGCAAATACAAAGGCCACCTGATTGCCGACCTGCCTGGGAACTACCTCAACTGGTTTGCGCGTGAAGGGTTTCCGCCAGGCGACATCGGCCGCCTGCTGGCACTGATGCACGAGATTGACCACAACGGGCTGTCATCGCTGCTGGCGCCATTGCGGAAATAGAATCCACGTATGAGTATCTTTGTCGATCCCAGTACCGTGATCCACGGCATCCAGCTGGCTGTGGCCCCCGTGTTTTTGCTGACTGCGGTGTCGGGCATGATCGGCGCCGTGGCCGGCCGCCTGGCGCGCATCATCGACCGCGCCCGGGTGCTGGAGGAGCGGCTCAAGTCGTCCGCTGATGAGGAATTCGTTCGTGAGGCGCATTGGGAGTTGTCCCGTTTGCGCACGCGCGGCCTGCTGGCCAATGGCACCATCGGCTTTCTCACGCTGTGCGCCTTCATGATCGGCCTGACCATCATCCTGCTGTTTCTGGGCGAGACCACGGCCTTTCAGGGCGAGAGTGGGGCGATCGTGAGCTTTCTTTTCGGGGTGTTCTGCTTCATGCTGGCGCTCTCCTGCTTCATGGCCGAAACCTGGATGGCCACACGCATTCTCAATTTCGGCCGGCCCAAGGGCTGAGGTCGGCACGCTCAGCGTCGGCTTCGACTCAGTCCGGACGCAGTTTGCCCTCGCGCGCCAGGCGCCGGGCCAGTTCGCTCAAGGCCCGGTAGGCCTCACCCGCAGTCGGGTCCCAGTCGCTCACGGCTTGCCCTTGGCGTTGCACCAAGGCGGTGTCGCCCCGGGCGGCCGGGCCGGTGAGGGCGCCCGCCGGGCCGAGTGCCAGCACGTTGTCCACCGCGTTGCGCAACAGCGAGGCGCGCAGCCGGGGCAGCAGCTCAGTCGGTACGCCGCTGTCGCGCCACAAGTCTTCCGCCAGGGCCTGCAGCACCGGCAGGAAGTTGGTGCCGAACACGGCGGCGGCGTGGTAGAGCACCTTCTTGTCGGCCTCCACGGCAAAGCATTCCGCACCGATGGCGGTAAAAACCGAGCGCAGTTCATGCAGGGCCGCGGCATCGCCTTCGAGCCCGCAGGGCGTGCCGGCGAATTGCTGAACGGCCGCCGCCGGCGTGGCAAAGCTCAGGATGCAATGCGCACTGCCGACGTGCCAGCCACGTTCGCGCAGGGGTGCCAGCACCGCCGACCCGAGCGCGCCGCTGGCATGAAACGCCATGGCGGGTGGCATGCCAGCCAAAGTTTGCGCCATCACGCGGGCGCTCTCAAGGATCTGCCGGTCCGGCACGGCGATCAGCCAGAAGTCGGCCGGCCGCATCTGCGCCAACGATGCGACGGCATGGCCCGCCCCCATGAAGTCCACGGCGGCCTGAGCGCTTTCGGGCGACGTGGTCAGCACATCCTGGATCTGCAGCGTCTGGTGCTGCTGCCACAAGCGCCCCAGCGTACGCCCCACGCGTCCGCAGCCGATCAGGTTGAGCGTTTTCATGCGATCAGAGGATGCCAAACCAGCCCAGCAGGCCGCCAGCGGCCAGCAACCACAGCAGGTGCAGCCGGGTGCGCCAGACAATCAGGGCGCTGACGAGGGTGGTCAGCCACAGCGGCCAATCGCGTGCGGGGTCCCCGTGGGCACTGGCCAGGATCCAGCCGGTGGCAATCAGCAGCGCGATCACGATCGGTGCCATGCCCTGCTTGAACGCGCGCACCGCGCGCAGCTCGCGGTTGGCGTGACTCCAGCGCGAGGCCAGGTAGGTCAAGGTGGAGCTGGGCAGCATGATGCCCAGCATGGAGACGGTCACGCCCACAACGGCCGGCCACATGCCGCCGGCATTGAGCCCCACATGCCAGCCCATGAGGGCCACGAACAGCACGTTGGGGCCGGGGGCCGCCTGGGCGATGGCGATCGAGGCATTGAACTGGCTGTCGCTCAGCCAGCCTTGCTGCTCCACCAGAAAGCGGTGCATGTCCGGTGCCGTGGTGATGGCGCCGCCCACCGCCAGCAACGAGAGCGAGAGGAAGTGGAGAAACAGCGCAAGCCAGTCGCTCCAGATCAGGTGCAGGATGTCGCTCATGGGGTCAGCTTGCGATACGCCAGAGCGCAGGCCATCAGGCCGAGCCCGAGCAGCACATAGGCCAGCGGCCAGCGCAGGATGGCAACTGCGGCAAAACACAGGACGCCCAGCACCACGCATGGGCCCAGTCCCAGCGCGTTTCTGCGTAGCGCGGGAAACAACTTGAGCCCGGTCGCGGCAATCAGGCCGGCGGCCACGGCGCCCATGCCGCGCAGCGCGCCCATGACGCCGGGATGGCTGGCGTATTGGGCGTAGACCAGTGCCAGCACAAGGATGATGAGCATGGGCGCGAGCAGCATGCCGGCCAGCGCTGCCAGTGCACCGCGCAGGCCGAAATAACGCCCGCCGATCATGATGCCCAGATTGATCACATTGGGGCCCGGCATGATCTGCGCCACGGCCCATTCCTCGACGAATTCTTCATTCGTCATCCAGCGTTTGCGTTCCACCAGTTCACGCTGCGCCACGGCCAGCACGCCGCCAAAACCCTGCAGGGCCAGCACCGTGAAGGAGACAAACAGGTCGCTCAGGGATTGGGGTTGCGTTCGCTGCGTGGCCGATGGGTGTTGCATGAGGCAATTATCAAGGTTCATGAATCGGGCGGCAGCACGGCGATGGCAAGCCAACCTGCCTTCAGATCAGACCAGTTTCTTCAGGATGCGGACCATGCGGTCGGCGACCTTGCCGTAAGGCGGTTGCAGCAGTCGGGCGCCCGAAAACCGTGATTGTGCGAATACCGGTTTGTTGTGGGAGAAGAGCCGAAACCCGGTTTCCCCATGGTAGGCGCCGCTGCCGCTGGGCCCCACGCCGCCGAACGGCAGGTTGTCTTGTGCCACGTGGTAGAGCGTGTCGTTCAGGGTGACGCCGCCCGAGATGGTTTCACGCAGCACCTGGTCGCGGTGCGCGATGTTGTTGCCGAACCAGTAGAGGGCCAACGGACGCGGGTGGGCCTTGACGTAGCCGATGGCCTCATCCAGGTTCTGGTAGGGCAGCAGTGGCAGCACCGGGCCGAAGATTTCCTCCTGCATCACGCTCATCTCATCCGTCACGTCGAGCAGCAGCACCGGCGTCATCTTGCGCGTTGTCGCCAGCCCTTCTTCGGCTGCATGGGTGGGCAGGATGCGGGCGCCGCGGGCCTGTGCATCTTCGACCAGGCCCTGCAACCGTGCCTGGTGACGCGGGTTGATGATGCTGGTGTAGTCGTCGTTGCCGGCCAGGGTGGGGTAGAGCCGGCGTGCGGCGCGTACCAAGGCCTGTGCAAAGGCATCAAGCCGGTCGGCCGGTACCAGGGCGTAGTCGGGGGCGATGCAGGTCTGACCGGCATTGAGCAGTTTGCCGGCGGCGATCTTGCGGGCCGCCTCTTCCAAGTCGCAGTCGAGGTCGATGATCACCGGCGATTTGCCGCCCAACTCCAGCGTGACCGGCGTCAGGTTGGCGGCGGCGGCCATGCCAACCTGGCGACCGACCGCGGTGGAGCCGGTGAAGAACAGATGGTCAAAGGGCAGGCGCACGAATTCGCGGGCCAGGTCGGCGTCGCCGGTGACAACGGCGCACTCGTCAGAGGCAAAGTGCTGCTGGATCAGCTGGGCCAGCAGTTCGGAAAAGCGGGGCGTGAGTTCGCTCGGCTTGATCAGGACCCGGTTGCCGGCGGCCAGGGCCTCCACGGCCGGCGCCAGGGCCAGCTGCAGCGGGTAGTTCCAGGGGCTGACGATGCCGACGACACCCAGCGGTTGCGGTGTGATCCAGCTTGAGCCCGGCAGCGAATGAAACGAGGTGGTCACACGGCGCGTGGCCATCCAGCGCTTGAGGTGCTTGCGTGTGTGGGCGATTCCCCCCAGCACGATGAATACTTCCGCAATCGCGGTTTCGTGTCGCGAGCGGTGGCCGAAGTCGGCCGAGATTGCCGTGGCGATGCGGTCTTCGTTCTGTGTCAGCAGGCATCGCAGCTTCTCCAGACGATCAAGCCGGATGGCCAGACTGGGGGAACTGTCGCGGGCAAAGGCGGCCTGTTGTGCCTGGAACAGGGTGGCGAGCTCGGCACGGGGTTGGTCTGACATGGGGTGACGTTCCTGAAGTGGGCTGAAGCAATTCGATTCTAGGTCGCCCCCAAGGGATTGACACCGAGAAGCCCCAGACGGATGCTGACAAGCGTAAAACCTTACACTTGCCGGTTACCCCGAGGTTTCATGAACGCCCCCGTCGACGTCTCCTTTTTCCCGCGCGCCGCCAAGCCGCTGACCAGCTACCGCAAGTACTGGGCGGCGCGTTTCGGCACGGCCCCGTTTTTGCCGATGAGCCGCGCCGAGATGGAGCAGCTCGGCTGGGACAGCTGTGACATCGTTCTCGTCACGGGCGATGCCTATGTGGATCACCCGAGCTTCGGCATGGCTGTGATCGGCCGCGTGCTCGAAGCGCAGGGTTTCCGCGTCGGCATCATCGCGCAGCCGGACTGGCAGAGCGCCGAGCCTTTCAAGGCCCTGGGTAAGCCGAACCTGTTCTGGGGCGTGACCGCCGGCAACATGGATTCGATGATCAACCGCTACACGGCGGACCGCAAGATCCGCAGCGACGATGCCTACACCCCGGGCGATGTCGGCGGCAAACGGCCGGACCGGGCCGCCATCGTCTACAGCCAGCGCTGCCGCGAGGCCTACAACGACGTGCCGATTGTCCTGGGCGGCATTGAGGGGTCGCTGCGCCGCATCGCGCACTACGACTACTGGAGCGACAAGGTGCGCCGCTCCATCGTGGTGGACAGCAAATGCGACCTGCTGCTTTACGGCAATGCCGAACGCGCCTTGGTGGAAGTGGCGCATCGGCTGGCTGCCAAGGTGCCGGTGCAGGAGATCACCGACGTACGCGGCACGGCTTTTGTGCGGCGCGAGTCGCCCCATGGGGCCGACACCGAATGGTTCGAGATCGATTCGACCGAGGTGGACACCCCGGGCCACGTCGAAGACCATATCAACCCCTACCTGACCACATCCGAGCAGGCGGCTGTCAAAGGCGGCACGTGCGCGAAGGAGGAGGGCGATGCGCCGGCGGCCAATCCGTCCATCCAGCCGCTGACTTTTGTCGCCAACCCGGCATTGCAAGGCAAAACCCGGCGCCCACCGCGCGAACGCACGGTGATCCGTCTGCCGAGCTACGAGCAGGTCAAGTCCGACCCGGTGCTCTACGCCCATGCCAACCGTGTGCTGCACCTGGAGACCAACCCCGGCAACGCGCGCGCGCTGGTGCAGGCGCATGGCGAGGGCAGCACGGCGCGCGACGTCTGGCTCAACCCGCCGCCGATCCCGCTGACCACGGCCGAGATGGACTACGTGTTCGACCTGCCGTATGGGCGCAGCCCGCACCCGGCCTATGCCGACGAGAACGGCAGCCATGACGGTGCCACCAAGATTCCGGCCTGGGAGATGATCCGCTTCTCGGTCAACATCATGCGCGGCTGCTTCGGCGGCTGTACCTTCTGCTCGATCACCGAGCACGAGGGCCGCATCATCCAGAGCCGCTCCGAGGACTCGGTGATTCACGAGCTGGAGGAGATCCGCGACAAGGTGAAGGGCTTCACTGGCGTCATCTCCGACCTGGGTGGGCCGACCGCCAACATGTACCGCCTGGGTTGCCGTACGCCCGAGATCGAGGCCGCCTGCCGCAAGCCGAGCTGTGTCTACCCCGGCATCTGCCAGAACCTGACGACCGACCATGGACCGCTGGTCCACATGTACCGGCGTGCCCGTGGGCTCAAGGGCATCAAGAAGATCCTGATCGGCTCCGGCCTGCGCTACGACCTGGCGGTGAAGTCGCCCGAGTACGTGAAGGAGCTGGTGCAGCACCACGTGGGCGGTTATCTGAAGATCGCGCCTGAACACACGGAACAGGGCCCGCTGTCCAAGATGATGAAACCGGGCATCGGCAGCTACGACCGCTTCAAGCAGATGTTCGAGAAGTTCAGCGCCGAAGCGGGCAAGAAGCAGTTCCTGATCCCGTACTTCATTGCGGCCCACCCGGGCACCCGCGACGAAGACATGATGAACCTTGCCCTGTGGCTCAAGAAGAACGGCGTTCGCGCCGACCAGGTGCAGACCTTCTACCCCAGCCCGATGGCCACGGCCACGGCGATGTACCACACCGGTCTGAACACGCTCAAGGGCGTGCACCGGGACGAGCGGGGAGAACGCGTGGACATCGTGCGGGGTGAAAAGCGCCGCCGCCTGCACAAGGCCTTCCTGCGCTACCACGACCCGAACAACTGGCCGCTGCTGCGCGAGGCGCTCAAGACCATGGGCCGGGCCGATCTGATCGGCAACGGCAAGCATCACCTGATCCCGACCTTCCAGCCGCTGACCGACGGCAGCTACCAGAGTGCGCGACGCAAGAACAGCACGCCGGTGGTGGCCAAGTCACCCGGTGTCGGCCAGACCAAAGCCCCGGTCAAGGGCCGTCTTCTGACCCAGCACACGGGCCTGCCGCCGCGCGAAACCGGTAGTCCGGCGCGCCCTGGCAAGCCGGCACGCAAGCCACGCTGAGCTGCCGGGTTTCTCGATTTATAAGAAATCGGCCTCGAGCCCTTGTTGATGCTGCGCAGACAGCTATCGTTTTGATAGCGTGTGCAGCGGTATGTCTTGCGCCAGGGCCAGCCGGTCGAGTTGCCTGCGGGTTTGTGTGAGCAGGAAGGCGGCAATCGCTTTCTGTGTGGCGGGCGTCAGCATGCTGCGCATGTCGCTGCTGGTCACGCCGGCGGCCTGGCACAGCGCGGCTGCGAAATGCGGCTCCAGAGCGGCCACCACAACCCGGCCATCCTTGCAGGGGTAGACGCGGTAGCCCGCATGCGCACCGCCCACCGCGCCGGTGGTTTGTGTCAGACCCCAACGCCGCGGTGCGGCCAGCCAGGCGGCGGCATCCGACAAGGCCACTTCCAGAAAAACGCCTTTGCCGTGGCGTTGCTGATGCATGACGGCCTGCAACACAGCTTCACTGGCCAACAGGGAGCCGCCCATGTCCGAGTACAGCGTGGCGGGCAAGTCCAGGCCGGTGACCAGGTCATGCTCAGCCAGGTAGGTGAGGTCGTGGCCGGGTTCTTCTGCACGCGCGCCGGCTGCGCCGACGATGGCGACCTGGCTGAGAGCAGGGTAGAGCTTGTGCAGTTTTTTCCAGTCCAGGCCCAGCTTGGCCAGGGCCGAGGGCCGAAACGAGGTGAGCAGCACATCGGTTTTGCCCAGCGCCTGGTGCAGGGCCTTTTGTCCCGCTTCGGTTTTGAGGTCGGCGGTCTGGACACGGACCCCTTCATGCAAGTCGTCGTACGCGGCGCGCTGGTAGTGGCGCATGGGATCGCCTGAGGGCGGTTCCAGTTTGACGCAGCGCGCGCCCATTTGCCGGCAGCGCTGTAAGGCCGCCGGGCCAGGCAAGTTGAGGCAAAGACTCAGGACACGAAGTCCCTTCAGTGGCATTATTTTTGTCATTTTTACTGTTTAAATGATAAATATGATTAAAATATCTCTAATGATTACAGGCCTGAGACCCCTCCCCATTGGCATGTCCATGCAACACTTGTATTTGTCCACTATAGCCGTGGACTGGACTCAACCCGGAGTCCGTCCATGACGGTTTTGAACGACGCCATCCTCCGGGGTGCCAAGCCCCAGGCACTGGCCTTCGCCGATCCTTTCGCCGCGATGGCGCAACTCAAGCGATATGCCGACGATCTGAAACACGTCATGCACGAAAAGGAAAGTGCGTTGCGGCAGATTGAAAAGGCGCATCTTCACTCGTTGACAGTCCTGGCGCGTGCGGCTGAATACCGCGACGACGATACAGGCGTCCACATGGATCGGGTCGGCGCCTTTTCCGGGCGGCTTGCCAGCCTGCTGGGGCATTCGGAAGAGGAGGCGAGAATGCTGGCCTTGGTGGCGCCCATGCACGATATCGGCAAGATCGCCATCCCGGACGCCGTGCTCAAGAAACCGGGCCAATACACCTTGGCGGAGCGGGCCATCATGAACAACCACGCCGTGATTGGCGCGGAAATCATCGGCGAGTCCGACATTCCCCTGTTTGTCATGGCCGCCCAGGTGGCGCAGACACACCATGAGAACTGGGACGGCTCCGGCTATCCCTTCGGCTTGGCCGGCACACAGATTCCCTGGTGCGGGCGGGTGGTGGCCATCATCGATTTTTTTGATGCGTTGACCATGCACCGCGTCTACCGCAAAGCGTTCAGTGATGAGCGGACGCAGGAGTTGATGCTGATGCAGCGGGGTAAAAAATTCGATCCCGAAATGCTCGATGTTTTTATCAAGCACCTGGACGAGTTCGTGCAGCTGCGGGATCAAATCAACAGCGCCGCCCAAGACGAGCCCCACCGGACAAGGCTGGACGTGCGGGCGACCTGATCCGTCATGGCTGTTGCGGCTTTGTCACGGTGTTCTGCCCTCTGACTTGCTTTTTAGGTGTATTGGAGGTAGCAGGCACCTGATTGGATACAATCGCGCCTGTCACACGAAGAGTAAAAAGACCAAATATGCGAAAAACACCGGCCAATGATGACCTGATGACGACGCGCGAAGCCGGCGAGGTTTTGGGCGTGGCTGTCAGGACGGTGCAGTTGTGGGTGGAGTCCGGTGTTCTGCCAGCATGGCGCACTGCGGGCGGACATCGCCGCATTGCACGCAGCGCGGTGGACAAGCTGATTGCTGAACGCTCGCAGGTCATTGCTCAGCCGGTCGTCAAGAACGAGGCCTCTGTTTCACAGGACCGCCCGCTCAAGTTGCTGGTGGTCGAGGACGATGCGGATCTGCTGAATCTGTTCACCATGGTGGTTGACGGCTGGGATTTCCCGGTTGAGCTCTCGACTGCCGTCAATGGGTTCGAAGGTCTGGTCCGTATCGGACAAGTTCGCCCGGACATGGTGGTGACCGATCTCAACATGCCGGGCATGGATGGTCTGCAGATGGTGCGCTCACTCAAGCGACCTGATTCTGGCTACGAAGACCTGGTTCTGATCGTCGTCACCGCTTTGAGCGCGGGTGATATCGCGGATCGCGGCGGCTTACCCGAGGGGACGCTGGTGTTCCAGAAACCCGTGCCGTTCCAGGAAATCGAAGCGATTGCCCGCGGTCTGCAACCGAAACAGGCTGCGAAGGCCTGAGCCCTGCCTGTCGCGACGGCCATGCCGGCGCACTCTCAAATCACGTAAACGCCGGCAGTGCTGGTCTCATCGCTCGTGTGCATTTCCTCATGCAGAGGAACCCACAGCCGGGCTGTTGTGCCGACACCGAATGTGCTGGTGAGTTCGATCTGGCCACTGTGCAGGTCGGCGATTTCCTTGACCAGACTCAGACCCAGACCGGTGCCAGGAATGTTGCCGGTGGTATCGGCGCGGAAGAAGCGCTCGAAGGCGCGTTCCAGCTGCTCCGGTTTCATGCCGATGCCCTGGTCCTGAATCTCCAGTACTGCATAGTTCCTCCGATCCTGCATCCTGATCGAGACCGAGAGTGATACCGGGCCACCCTGCGGGGAGTATTTGAAAGCGTTGCCGAGCAGGTTATTGAGTGCGAGCTGCATCTTTTCCGGATCGATCAGCACCAGCGCGTCAGGGACGTGGCCCAAGCTAACCTGACGATCCGTGTCTTGACGCATCAGACCCCTGATGCTGCTGTCGACCAGTTCGCGCAAGGGATGCGCACCGATGTGCAGATCCAGTCCTCGGCGTGACTCGATACGGGCCAGGTCGAGCAACTCGTTGATCATGTTGACCAGCAGGCCCGATTGACGATGGATGGTTTGCAGCATGTCGGCCTGGCGCTCTTCTGCGAACCGTCGTTTGAGCAGCAGTTCCGTAAAACCGAAGATGCTGACCATGGGCGTGCGCAACTCATGTGCGGCCGAGGCCAGAAACTCGCTCTTCATGCGATCGACCTCGTCCTCATGTGTGACATCGCGGAAATAAAGAATGGTTTCACGGCGTCCGGCCAGGTTGCGACGTGACTGCGCCTGCAGCACTCGGGTTTGCGGACGCAGCAGTTGCAGCTTGGCATGTCGGGGCTGTGCTTCATCGTCCGTGGCTTGTCGTGGTGGCAAGCCGTGCCCTGTGGCGCACAGGTTGTTCAGCGTCTGCTCGAACTCATGCAGACCCAGGCCTCCCGTGCGGTCGTCGTTCATCCAGGCAATGCCCGTCATGCGCTCAAAGGCCGGATTAGCAAAGACCATGCGGTCCTCGGCATCGAACAGCACAAAGCCGTCCGGGCTGAGGCTGAAGATGGCGTCAAGTTGAGCGCTGCGATCGGCGATGGCCTGTTCGGCCTGGACGCGACCTGTCACGTCAGAGGCGATACCGACAAAATGGGTCAGAAGTCCTTGCGAGGACAGAACAGGCGAGAGCGAGACTTCAGCGATCAGCTCTTGGCCATTCTCGCGCCGACGCCTTAGCATCACATTGGCATTGCGCTGCTCAACCAGTGCCCGATTGAGTTCCATCAGGCCGGGGTCATGCGGATCGAGGCTTTGAAACAGGTTCAGGCTGCGGCCGAGAATCTTGTGCGGCGGCAGGTCCGTGATGTTCTGGAAGGCTTCGTTGATATAGACGATGGGTTGGCTTTCCAGCTTGGCATTGGTGATGAATACGGCGTTGTGGCTGCAGGCCAGCGCGCGTTCGTAGAGATCCGAGGTTTCCTGGGCGGCGCGCTCGTCGGTGACGTCACGAACGATGCATGCATAACGCAACTCATCGTTCTGCAGGACTTCGCCGAACGAGATTTCTACCGGAAACAAGGTGCCATCGGCACGGGTTCCGCAGAAGTCATGGCGTACGATGCGTCGCGGACGCCCCAGGATATCGGGTGTATCACCAAACATTTCGCGAACCAGTCGGATATCGAGTCCCGGTACACACCGCTCAAGAGGGCCGCCAAGCAGATCCTCCTGCGGCCGTCCGAAAATGCTGGTCGTGGCCGGGTTGGTTGAGATGATTCGACCTTCGGCATCCAGGCCGATGATGGCATCGGCTGCCGTGTTGACGATGGCCTGGACCCGGGCAATTTGCTGCACCATGCCTCGGCTGACCCGGTTCAATGCCGTTGCCAGCTGGTTGGCTTCCAGGCAGGTGGATGCCATGTCAACTTGCCGGCCCAGGTGACTGCTCATGGTTTCGGCGAACTGCGAGAGCGCGCGGATCGGGCGCAAGGCCCATCCGAGTATGAAATGCAGACTGAGCAGGGCCAGGGCAATGATCAGGGCCGTACCTGCCAGGTATTCGCGCCACAGCCGTTGAAGTTCTTCACCGCGGCTGTCCAGATTGAACTGGACTCGTACCCACGCCAGTGGGGTGGTCGCCCCAAGGTCAATGGCGTCCCATGATTCGTAGGTGTGTTCGGTCGCACGCCCAGGGATGGTCGGGGTCCCCGGCGCGGGAGGTGTGATGCGCTCGGCGCCATTGATTTCTGATGTCAGCTGCCCTTCTGTTTTGCGGACATGAACCCAGATCCTGCCATCCCCATGAAAGAGGGCCACGTCATCAATGCCCTGCAGCACAACCAGTTGCTGGATGGCCGAGAGCGCCGCGGCCGTGTCCTCAAGGATCAGGGCGTTGGCGCTGCTGCTTGCCACCAGCTTGGCAACCGACTGTGTCCAACGTTCGGTCGACGCCATGGTCTTATCGACCAGCCGGTTGTAGGTGATGGCACTGTAGAGCCCGGCCAACAGCAGTACCGTCATCGATATCGCCAGCAAGATGATGGTGCGCAGGCTGAAGGGCGGGGCATACCAGGCCCCTCGACGGTAGGGTGTGCTCATAGCGATGGGCGTGGCGTCATCCGTCATTTGCCGCGCTGTCCCAACCTTCAGTACGTCTAGCGAGCCACCAGGCGATCGACCGTGTCGAGCAGCTCGATCGGACTGAAGGGCTTGACCAGATAGGCGTCACAACCGGCGGACTGGCCGCGTTCAACGTCCGTGCGCTGGCCGCGCGCTGTCAGCAGGACGACCTTGGTGATGCCTTTGAGCGTCGCATCCGACTTGATCTTTTCGCAGACCTGGTAGCCGTCCAGTCCGCCGGGCATCATGACGTCAAGCAGAACCACGGCCGGACGCAGGTTCTGGGCCAGGCGCAAGGCGTCGATGCCGTTGTCGGTCTCGTGCAATTCGAAGTCTTCCGACTCCATGGTCATGAGGATGAGTTTGCGGATATCCGGCTGATCATCGACGATCAGTGCGTTGCGTTTCATGCTTTCTCCTTTTTGCGTCGTGACATGAGTTGCGCCAGGTCCTGGGCATAACGCTGGGCTTGGGCAACGCTGAGTTCGGCCTGACCGCGTTGCGGTGCGCCGGTGGGAAATTCCATGAGCACCTGGACCGTGTCCTGTTCGGTGGTGCTCAACCGCATCTGGCCACCGTGCAAGCCCACAATCCGCTGCACCAAGGGCAAGCCAAGTCGGGTGACGGGCTCCCCCGGAGTTCCTTTGGGGGCCGCGGCGAAGGGATGCAGGGTGTCGTTGCCGGCCACCTTCATCGTTGTCGCCCCCCGGTTGCGTACCCCGACCAGCACGTGCTCGCCCGACAGCGTGAAACGGATCTCCACACTCAGGGCCTGGCCACCGGTGACTTCCTTGCGCGAGTGGACCAGCGCGTTGTCCAGGCACTCGTAGAGGGCACGGCGGATCAGCTTTTCATTGCCGTAGATCGGAGGCAGGGTTTGTTCCGGTGTCTGCATGTCGATGCTGACGCCCATTTTTTGCGCTCTTTCGGCCAGCTCCCGGCGTACGGCATCAAAAACCGGGAGCAGTTCGATGCGGTCATGGGTGAGCAAGATCTCATTGCCAAAGACCGTGATCACATCGGCCAGCCGCTGCAGCCGCCGACTGAGTGCTTGGGCCGCTTTTTCCAGGGCTGTGCGGTCTGGACTGGACGGCAGGGCCTGCAGTTGCCCATGGAGATGGTTCAAAGGTGGGCTGACCTCGTCTCGCAGCAACTCGATGATGTTCTTGAGCTGCATCTGCTGGGCGTTGGAACTGCTTTCCAGTGGTGTGCCAGCTTCATGTCGGGCCAAGAAGGCGATGTCCAGCCCTGCCGGGCCGGGCATGAACTGGCCGTTCATGCGATGCCCGTCGGCCAGTTCGACCTCCGAGCTGTACGGTAGCTTGAGTTTCCCCAGCGTGGCATCCGCGAGCAAGGATTTGATGACGGCTTGGCCGTTCATCGACTCCACAGGCCGTCCAGGATGGTTTTTGGCAGCGCTGTTGGCATAGGTCACCACGCCACTGACCGCAAAGGTCAGCAGCGGGACCGGCATCGCGTCAAACAGGGCGTAAACCGAAGCTTGGTGGAGTTGAGCAGCCATACTTGCCATTCATGTTTTGGTTTATTTTATCAAATATATCAAATATGTCACAAAAATGAAAACTTAACAAAGGCATGCCATGGCGAGATCGAGGGAACAGGCATAAAAAAACCCTGGCCAAGGCCAGGGTTCCGGTGGGGGTGTGGAGACAGCTTTATTGGCCGAAGTCCAGTGGCAGCCCAACATAGTTTTCAGCCACCGAGCGGGCGCCGGCTTCAGAATGGATGATGTAGTCCAGTTCGGCTTCCTGGAGCTTCTGGCCGATGGCCCCGTTCTCAGGGAAGTTGTGCATCAGGCTGGTGAACCACCAGGAGAAGCGCTCGGCACGCCAGATGCGCTTGAGGCAACGCTCGGAATAACTGTCGATGCCGGCCTCGCTCTTGTCCTGATAGAACTCGATGATCGCATTTGACAGGTATTTGACGTCAGTAGCAGCCAGATTAAGACCCTTTGCGCCGGTCGGAGGCACGATGTGGCCGGCATCGCCAGCCAGGAACATGCGCCCAAAGCGCAGCGGCTCGGTGACGAAGCTGCGCAGGGGGGCAATGCTCTTTTCGATCGAGGGGCCGGTAACCAGCTTGGCGCGGGCTTCGGGGTCGAGGCGCAGCTTCAGTTCATCCCAGAACGCCTGGTCAGACCATTGCTCCACTTTGTCTGTCAGCGGCACCTGCAGGTAATAGCGGCTGCGGGTTGCGCTGCGCTGTGAACAGAGGGCAAAACCACGCGGGCTGTTCACATAGATGAGTTCTTCGTGGACCGGCGGCGTGTCCGACAGCACGCCAAGCCAGCCGAAGGGGTAGATCTTCTCGAATTCCTTGATGGCGCTGCGCGGTGCGCTGGCGCGGCAGACGCCGTGGAAGCCATCGCAGCCGGCAATGAAATCACAGCTGATCTCATGTTGCTTGCCGTCCTTTTCATAGGTCACGCGGGGCTTGGCACTGTCGAAGTCGTGCACGGCCACATTGGCCGCTTCGTAAATGGTGGTCAGGCCGGCGGCGGCGCGCGCTTCCATCAGGTCACGCGTCACCTCGGTCTGGCCATAGACCATGACATTTTTGCCGCCGGTGAGCTTGTTCATGTCGATGCGGTGGCGTTCACCCTTGAACAGCATGTCGAAGCCGCCGTGGACCAGACCTTCCTGATGCATACGCTGGCCGACGCCGGCCTCATCCAGCAGATCAATGGCGACCTGTTCCAGCACACCGGCACGGATACGCCCCAGCACATAGTCGCCGGTCTGGCGCTCAAGGATGACGGCGTCAATGCCGGCTTTGTGAAGCAACTGACCGAGCAGCAGGCCGGACGGGCCTGCGCCAATGATGGCGACTTGGGTGCGCATGGGGATCTCCTAAACAGCGGTGGGTGAAGCTTAGGTGACAGGATGCAAAAAATCTTTCTTGCTTCAAGTCAATTGTGCGATCATCGCCTTCATTGCGCGACAATCGCGCAAATGGTGGACGCCACAGACGGGCGCCTACCCCGATAGCCCCCCCATGAAAGAACGACGACCATGATTGCTAAAGCTGACCTGATCGAAGGCATGGTCAAGGGCCTGGCCGTGCTGGAGAGTTTTGATACCGAACGCCAACGGCTCAACGCCACCCTGGCAGCACAAAAGGCCGGCATCACGCGTGCGGCGGCCAGGCGGCACCTGCTGACGCTGGCGCACCTGGGTTACCTTGACAGCGATGGTCGTTATTTCTGGCTTTCCAGCAAGGTATTGCGTTTTTCCGGCAGCTACCTGGCTTCGGCCCGCCTGCCGCGCGTGCTGCAGCCCACACTGGAGCGCTTGGCGGCGCAGACGCACGAGTCGTTCTCCGCCGTGGTGCTCAATGGCGACGAGGTGGTGATCGTGGCGCGCAGCGGCAATATCCGGCAAGCCGGCGGCGAGGGCTTGGCGCCGGTGCTGGCGTACGGCTTGCACCTGGGTGCGCGCTTGCCGGTGCATGCCACCTCCACCGGGCGTGTCCTGTTGGCGGCCATGCCCAAGCTCGCCTTCAATGACTGGTTGAAACAACGCCAGCTGGCACGCCTGACGGTGCATACCGTCACCGCCGGGCCGCAGCTGCGGCGTGTCATTGAGCAGGTGCGGCGCGATGACTATTGCCTGAGCAGCGAGGAGCACGAACTGGGGGTGCATGCGCTGGCCGTGCCCTTGCGCAATCTGCAAGGACAGACGGTGGCGGCGCTGAACGTCGTGTCGTCCACAGCACGGCTGGCCCCTGACACCATGCGGCGGGACTTGCTGCCCTTGATGCTGGAGGCTGCGCGTGAATTGCGCCTGATCATTTAGGTTTGAAGAGCTTTGGAGAACTTGGAGTCGATGCTGAAAAACGTCGCATTGCATTCAAGGCGAAGGCAATTTTGCCGATAACAACGTAGATACGCCTTCATTGTCTCGCCTCATTGCCAGCGCGAGAGCTCAACTTCCCCCGGATTTGAAAGGTTTTTATGGAGCAGCAGACAGCCACACGACCCCCCAAGCGTGCACAAGGTTCGACGGAGGTGACGACCTCGGTTCGCGAATTCCTCGCCTTCAAGCTGGGCGCTGAGGAGTACGGCATCGACATCCTGCGTGTGCAGGAGATCCGCTCCTTCGAGCAGCCCACCCGCATGGCCAACGCACCGGCCTACATCCTGGGGGTGGTCAATCTGCGCGGTGTCATCGTGCCGATCGTCGACATGCGCATCAAGTTCAACCTGGAAGAGGTCAAGTACGACACCTTCACCGTGGTGATCGTGCTCAACATCGGCAGCCAGGTCATCGGCATGGTGGTCGACGGCGTGTCTGACGTCATCACGCTGGCGCCGGAGCAACTGCGCCCGGTGCCGGAGTTGTCGGCGGCGGTCGGCAGCGACCACCTGCTGGCCATCGGCTCGCTGGAAAACCGCATGCTGATCCTGCTGGACATCGAGAAGCTCATGAGCAGTGCCGACATGGGGCTGTTGTCAGGGACCGCTGGGAACTGACGATTTACACGAGGTAGGAAACATGTCAAACACAAAGAAGATCAAAGTTGGGCAGCGCTTGGCGCTGGGATTCGGTGTCGTGATCGCGTTGGGGGTGACCATCGCCCTGGCAGCCACTTTCAAGATGAACAGCCTGGCCTCTGATCTGAAGATCATGTCCAGCGAACAGATGACGCAGATGCGTCAGTTCATGCAACTCAAGGACAGCCTGAACGTGGCGGCGCTGAATTTGCGCAACATCATGATCAGCACCAACCCTGAGCTCAAGACCCGGTTCCGCGGCATGGTCGAGAAGAACAAGGCCGACAACGAGAAGTTGATCGCCGAGATCGAGAAGGTGACCGAGACGCAGGAAGGCAAGGCGCTGGTGAAGGCCATCAAGGAGCACAGCACTGCTTACGAACAAATCGCTTCGCAAGTCATGGAATTTGCCATGCAAGGTGATACGGTAGGCGCTGACAAGGCCTTGTTCACCGCGCGCGACAAGCGTATTGCACTGTTCAAGGCGGTGGAGGACTCGATCCAGCTGCGCTTCGACACGGCGCAGAAGCTGGCCGCGGATGGCGCCTCGACGGCGGCTGCCAGTGCCTGGCTGGCGCTGGGCCTGGCACTGACGATGGCCGTGGTGGGCGCCTTGATTGCCTGGCTGATTACTCGCCAGATCGGCGGCGAACTGGGCGCAGAACCGCACGACGTTTCACGCGTCGTGAATCGAATTGCCGACGGCGATCTCAGCGCGACCATCCCTGTGCGAGCGGGCGATCGGGACAGCGTGATGGCTGGGGTGAAGCGCATGCAAGAAGCGTTGGCGCGCACCGTGGCCGTTGTGCGCCAGGGCAGCGAATCGGTGGCCACCGCCAGTGCCGAGATTGCCCAGGGCAACAACGACCTGTCCGCCCGGACCGAAAGCCAGGCCAGTGCGCTGGAAGAAACCGCCGCCTCGATGGAAGAACTGAGTTCCACCGTCAAACAGAATGCCGACAACGCCCGCCAGGCCAACCAGCTGGCGCAAAGTGCCTCCACCGTGGCGGTGCAGGGCGGTGAAGTGGTGGCCCAGGTGGTCGACACCATGAAGGGCATCAATGATTCGAGCAAGAAGATTGCCGACATCATCAGCGTCATTGACGGCATCGCCTTCCAGACCAACAGCCTGGCGCTGAACGCGGCGGTGGAAGCCGCCCGTGCTGGCGAACAAGGTCGCGGTTTTGCCGTGGTGGCCAGTGAAGTGCGTTCCCTGGCCGG
>JAUXVI010000011.1 GCA_030680575.1 Hylemonella sp. | reverse complement strand
TCCTGCTACCTTGCCCGGCTCGCATCAATAGAGTGACCGGTCTGAGCAACAAAGCGGTCGCTTGAGACCCTGCTCGGCCAATGACCAGTTGCGCAACACGCGAACTTTCAGGCGTTAGGTTCGAGTGTCGGAGATCAGCCTTAAGCAGCCAAATGGCCTAACGTTACGAGTACGCGCCGGCGCGTGCTCTTGCCAGTAGTGTGCTCAAGACTCCGAGCCCATCTTTAGAACTCAATAGCTCAACGGGCCGCTGACCACCAAGCGCCGGCAGAGGCTTCTCAAGCCACCGCATTAGCCATTCTCTGGCATCAAAGCCTGCCGCATCCCCCGACTCCTCGACCATCCTTTGTATCTGATTGGTCAGAGCATCAATGGCCATCTCCCTATGTGTTGGCTTGTCAGACATAAGTAGAAACTCCAAGGTTGTGGCCTATTCATGGCCGAGACCGAACAGGTGACGTTTGCTTCAGCCTCCGGTCCTGACGGCAATGTCTGCGTCCAGGACAAGGTGGTCGCGGAAAAACTGGTTCTCAAGCCTGACCGCTGACATCTCAACGACACTCTTCCCGTTCAAGCAATAGCCGGCAGGGTTGGCCACCACCCGACATCCGCCGATCCGGTAGTCAAACGAATCATGAACATGGCCGTGAAGCCAGAGGTCAGCCTTGTGCAGCAGCGGCGTCAGATCACTGGCGAAGCCAGCATTCAGAAGACTGCCGGCATGACGAGGATGAATGCTCAACGAATGCGGCGCGTGGTGCGTGATGACAATAGTCAGCCCATCAAACGGGCGCTCCAGCTCGTCCCCCAACCAGGCTCGCGAAGCGATGTGATCGTTCAGGGTGTCCTGAGGTTGCAGAGTCCCGTCGACGTTCTGGATCTTGAAATAGTCGTTCAGACGCGCCCCGGCCTGCTCCATGAGTGACGATTGCGCGTAACCCCGTTGCTGGAAGTCAGTCCAGAGCGTGCAGCCGAGAAACCGGACTCTTCCCATGTGGAGGACATCGTTGTCGAGAAAAGTTACCGATGTACCTTGGAACGCCGTCTTGAGGAATTGCCTGGTCGCCATCCAGTCCCGACCATAGAACTCGTGGTTGCCAGCGACAAAGAGAACGGGAACCGGCCAGTCTCCAAACAGGTCGATGACGCGCTCGGGCTTGTGGATATCCCCCGCCAACACCAGCAGGTCGACATCTGGAGCGGGACTCACCAGTTTGTCTCCAGGCAGGACAGCCTCGAGCAGCTCCAAATGGAGGTCTGAAGCCAGCTGAATTTTCATGGGGGAATGTTGCCTTCCTGACGATCTGGGAGAGGAATCGGTATCGAGACCAGATTCAAGCGTTGATTCAACTGTAGCGAATGGCTACCCTTACGGCAATGTCCCCGACATTCATTGGTTGATCTTCGCTGCACCTTCCATCCATGAACCAGAAACGCAAACCGCCACCACCCCACCCCGGTGAAGTCCTCCGTGAGTACGTGGGGGACACATCCACTACCCATGCTGCAGGAGCGCTTGGCGTCAGCCGTAATACTGTCTCCCGCCTACTCTCAGGAAAGTCCAGCGTCTCCACCGACATGGCCATTCGCTTGGGACTGGCATTGGGGACGACGCCTGAGCTATGGGCCCACCTACAGGTGGCGTATGACCTGCATCTTGCGGCCAAGCAAAAGCGGCCGCGGATCCGGCAGATCCACACTTTGAAAAAGGACCGCTCCATCGTCGAACTGAAAGGCATGCTGCACCCACCAGCTGGAGTACGTGTCGCCGTCGAGGACATGCGTGTGGCGATGCAAAAGGAGATGGCCGACTGGGATGCCATGACACCCGTTGGGCGAGAGTTTGGTAGCCCGGACTATGAACGGCTCGACGCGATGGACGCACTTGCCTTTGACGTATTTGGTTCGATGACAAAGGCTCGGCGCTGGCTGGACACGCCGAACGCTGATTTGCAGGGCAAGTCACCGGAGGATCTGTCCAAGACCAAGGCCGGCTATCGGGCCGTCATGCGTCGTCTTCAGGTGCTGCTTAAGGCGAAGAACAAGGGCAGAAACAACAAGCGGGCCTGAGGCGGTCAAATTTCCAACGTCAGGGCCGGATCGAAGTCCTGGTTGATACTGTCGCCGCTGGCATCAGGGTAGCCGCGAGGATTGCTGACGATGCGGGTGCTGCCAATCTTGAAGTCCACGCTTTCATGGGTATGACCATAGATCCAGAGAGCCGATCGCCCCATCAACCTGGACAGATCCGAAGCGTAGGACGGGCTTAAAAGATCACCTTGGTACTCTGTTGGAATCGCGCCCTTTATGGGCGCATGGTGGGTCACCACTACTGTGCGAGAAGGATCACCTTGATTGAGCTCGCGGTCGAGCCATTCAACCGATTCGCGATGCCGTCGGCGAGTCAGCTCCGGTACCAGAGTCACCGATCGGAATTCCCTGAAATCCCTGTTTTCACCGGCTATGCGGTCCAACTTGATCCTCCGGTAGTCCGTCATCCTCTCAAGCGCATGTCGCATTCGTTCCTGAAGGTGATCGTCCCCATGCAGCGTGAAATCCGTCCAGAGCGAGCAGCCAAGGAATCGGAAGCCGGATAGCTCGACGGCGTCGTTCTCAAGAAAATGGATTCCCAGCTCGGCCGACTTCTCCCGTAGCTTGCTCAGATTGCGGTTCCAGTACTGGCCGTAGAACTCATGGTTGCCGGCCACCAGAATGATCTCTTTGTCTGGAAATGTTTGGCGCGCCCACTTGGGAGCTTGCACGCCTTCGTGGATATCTCCAGCCAACACAACCACGTCCACGTCACAATCGATGCGAAGGCCGTCGACTTCGCCGCTCATGGGGTGGATTTCGTTGTGCAGATCGCTGAGTACTAGCAGTTTCATCGTGTTCTTGTGGACGTTGATTTGGTGGGAGTTCGTCCGCGTATTCTCCGATGACTGACTGCCCACAGATGCGGAGCACATACTTCCCGCCTTGGCGCCAGATCTGGATATTGGTCCTCAACGGCTTTTGAGTTTCAAGCCATTCGTTGATGACAGGCGCCCCGAAATGACGAGACGTCGTATTTTGTTGGCGGGCGCTAGGGATGCTCGGGTGGATGCTGCCAAACGAGAGTGAGATCGTCATGCTTTTCAACGATCTTCTCCATTGGAAAGGCTGGGTAGAGCTTGCCCCCGACCGTCTCCAGGATCTCTACGTTCAAATCTACAGGCTCACCGTCCACCGTGTCCTTGGTGTGCCAGATAGCCACCAAGCGGTCCATCTGCCATCCGCCGGAGCCGTTCATATACGCTGGAGATACGACATGCACAGACTTAAGAGTGGTCCGATCGCCATTGTCACTCGCTAGGAGCGGCAGTAGGTCGTGGATGTCGGCAACCAGGATGCTTCGCATGGCCTCATATGCATCCTCGTCGTCATCCACCTTGTTGTCTGGCACTTCCTTTTGAATTATCGAGACCAAGTACCAGGGTTTGAACAAGGCAATCTCGGCAGCGCGCCAATAGGCTTCGCCCGGCGCTCCGAAGAGGCTGTGCGACGCGGACCGGTGAGCGTCGTTGGTGATGAACATTGCGGCAAAATGAACACTATAGATTGTAGCCCTAAAGGTGTCGCGGTGCGCAAATGGTGGCATGCCATCAGCATCCCAACCTCAGAATCAGTTTGCGAGAGCGTTAAAGCACGTGCGCGAGGCGGCTGGCCTAACTCAAGAAGACTTCGCCCTAGTCTCAAGTAGAACCTACATCAGCTCGCTAGAGCGTGGACAGAAGAGCCCAACACTGAAGAAGATCGACAAATTGGCGCATGTATTGGGAGTACATCCACTAACTCTGTTGACACTCGCCTATGTCGCTTCAGACACTGCAGGCGCTGAAAATGAGACGATCGCCAGGGTGAAGCGAGAATTGACTGAGCTCGGTTAATTTTGGCGCCCCCGTCCGAAGGAACAGGGTTAATCTTGCAGGGGTTGTTGCGGAAAGTAGACGGGCGAGCGGCTCCATTGCGGTGCACCCAAGCTGCTGGGACATTTGTATACCAATCCGTCAACGCCAGCGAGAAATACCATCTGAGATACAAAGATCGATGGAGATGTACCAGTGCAGCCCCCCGGCCTGCGGCCGACCCCTCTGCATGAGGGGTAAACACCCGTGCTTATCAATGCGAAGACCGGACAGCCAAACAACCGTTACGGCCTGCGGCCTACATGGGCTGCGTCCATTGAAGACCTCGGCATGACCAGCGCTCACTCTATATCCCCCGAACCAGCGATCTGCTTTGCCTCACCGTCAACATCAATGATTTTGCGGATCGCCGTCACATAGCCTGGCTTGTATATTGCGCGCTTGGCGTCGTTGAATACGCGACCCTCTGCATCTGTCGCCCAGCCCTCGTCTTGAAGGAAACGGTCGCTCACCGCATGACGCAAGGCTTCGATTTCGGTGGCATACAGGCCATGGGATGCTGGCAATATTTGGACGACTTCGCGCGGTTCTACAAACTGAGGGCGCATGTCGATCACGCGATTGCCCTCGGCCTTGAGCAGGGTGATTTCCCGGCGCATCTGCCGGTTCTCGGCCAGGATGCCATTCATCATTGATCGCAGTGCCGGATTTTCGATTTTGTCGATCAGCGCGTTGTATGGGTTCTCGCTGACCTGGCGCACTTTGCGCGTTACGCCGCCCGTGTGCTCCGCCCAAGCCTTGATCAGACCCTTGTAGTCATCTCCGGTGGCATTGTGGATCGCGCCCTTGGAGGGACCACCCCGATCTGCCGCAATCCGGGCAATGGTTGCCACGGAGAAGTCCTTGCTGCCGCGCTCATACTGCTCCCGGCAGACTTCGTGGATCAGGTCGAGCGTCTTTTGTTTGCGCGGCGAGGCGGTTTTCTTGAGCTGTTCGAGCAGGTCATCAGGATGCATTGGGGTCTCCCTTGGGTGGAGCGAGTGTGCGTTTAGTCTTGGCGTGGTCGATCAGCATCTGGGCCTTGACGTGTTCGATCTCGGCGAGCACCTTGCTTTTGACGAGGCCGATTTCCTCCAGCTTGACGCGGCATTCGGCATAGGGCAGTGCGCCCAGGATCGATCCGGTGCGCGCCTGGATGAGCTGCATCACAGCATTGCCGACCAGCAACTGTTCATCTTGGTCGAGGTACATCATCACTGGCTCCATGCCGTTGTAACGCATCATCGCGTCCAGCATCTGCGAGCGCCGGATGATGGCGAAACCGGGATCGATGTCGGGGTTGATCACCGCGTTTTCGCAAACGACTTCGAGTTGGTGCAGGACTGACTCCGACTCGATGAACCCCACTTTGAGGTCGGTCATGCTGCCATTGGCCACGAGTTTCACCCCATCGGTGGTCTTGTCTTCGGCAATCTGCACGGACCGCTGGATCAGGTGGTTTGTGGCCTGCAAGTCGTTCATGTACTTGATCAGGATCAGCGCCTCGGACTCGGCGTGTTTGTTGAGTGCATCCAGCTCGCGCAGTCGCACAAAGGGCTGGTTTTCCCGCTCGGCCTCGCGTTGCTCATCCTCCAGATAGGTCAGCTTGTCCTGCAAGGCTCTGTAGCGGTTGCTTTGGCGGTGGGTCTTTTCGCTGACGGTGTTGAAGTGAGCGATCAGACCGGGCAGGAAAGCGGGACCGCTCAGGAAGAATCGGCAGCAGACGCAGTTGCGCTCCTGGGGGAAGCCGGGGACGGGGGCGTAGTCGCTTTTCGTCGAATCGGGCCGCAGTCTTTCCCCACCCACATCGCACAGCGTCGAGCCATTGGGACAGATACCCTTGTCGTCAAACACGAAGGCGGCAACCGCGCCTCGGTTGGTGATCGCCGACTGTACCGCCTCCTCCGAAACATAGGCGAAGCGCTGGCTCACCTGCTCAAAGGTGGCATCCTGCAGGAAGCGGCGATGGTTGGTTCGCTCGGCTTCCAGTTCGTTCTTCTCCGCCTCGCTCAACACCTCGCGCATATAGGCCTTGCCGAACTTGGTGTAGTACAGCGTCATGATGATGGTCGCGTGACCGGCAATCATCTTGGACACCACCGCAATCGGCAGCTTGAGATCGAGGATGAAGTAGGAGATCAGCGAGACGCGCAGGGCGTGCAGGGGGAAGACGGTTGCCGTGTCGGAATCCGGATCGACAAAGCGCAGCGGTGTGCCGTTGTCCAGCGTTTCATAATTATTTGCACAGCGCTTTTCCAATCGCGCCAGGAGCTTGTACCAGATTGGTTTCAAAGAGTTGCTGTCTAGCGGCTTGTTTGCCTCGTCAGCAGTCGGATCGCGAAACAGGAAACAAGCCGAACCACGCTGGGCTAGTACCTCGGCGTGGGGTGGCATGCCGCCGAAGTGCTGGCTTTTCAAATCTGTCCACGGCGTCGGCGCGGCAATCGGGTTGTAGCGCTCCTGCCAGTTACGCAGCTTCTCCAGCCAGTACAGCACTTCGTCGTTGGCCCAGGGGATGACGTAGCCCTTCTCGTTCTCGGCCTTGTTGATATCGCCTGTCTTGTTGGTGTTGATGTAGATGCCCGCCTCCTTCTCATGGGAAGTACGGTGGAAGACACCACGCTGGGAGGGGCGTTTCTCGCTTCCGGCGGCGAGCCTCCCATGGTTGAGCACGAACCCCCCGCCGCCGGGCGAGTGAATGTAGCGCCAGGTGTCGGCCTCACCCGAGTCCAGCATGCGGACCTGGAAGGTGCGCAGCGGCAGTTCCAGCTTAATGTAAAGCGCCACCGCGCGCACCGGCGACCACAGCTCCCACACCTCGGATGGGTAGCCCTTGTTGTTCCTTTCGTACTTTGTGGTGTCACGAAGGCGGGCCACGCAGTCGGGGTCCTTGGGGTCGATCAGCTTGGAATCGACCACAAACCAGTCGCCACCATTTCTACCTTCTTCCATCGCCTGCTGCGCCCAAATCCAGTCGCGGAAGTGGTGTCCCTCGGCCAACATGCCACGCAGCTCACGGATATAGCGGATGGACAGCGAGGCCTTGTCCGATTGGGTGTTGGTGGCCAAACCAGTTTGGGTGAGCCGCTGGATGGGGTTGTGGAACCGGGAACGGTCCCATTCGCCGGTCTCGGGATCGCCCAACTTGGTCGCCAGCACCCAGTCGAGAAATTCGGCGACGTAGTTGTTGTATTTCACATCGTCCGCTCGCCGTGCCTGAAAGCCCATGCGCTTGCTGCCAACGAACACTTGGGCAAAGTCTGGCTTTTGCGTCTCGCGCAGGAGGAAGCGCCCATAGTTGCGCTCCAGGTTCTGCCCATGGATGTAGTGAGTGACGAACTTGTCCAAGGCTTGGCGGCGCTTATTGACAGAGATTTTCTGATCCTTGAGCCATTCAGCAGCAAGACTGCGCCAGTCCTCTAGCGTGTGATCAAGTTTCAGCACATGGGCAAAGCTGAGGTCGGAGGTTTTTCCGTGCTGCTTAGGTCGTCTTCTCGGGAAGGGATTGACAAAGTGTGTTGGCACCATGCGGTGACCGTCGGCATCCACTACGGATAGCTTGTGACGGAGTATCCAGTCGAGGAAGTCGCTCAGTACGTCGTGTTTATCCAGGGCGTTTTTTTCGGTCCTGATCAAACCCAACCCCAGTGCCGCATCGGGTGCAGGCAGGCCGCCATCCGGTGCAAAAAACACCTCGGGCGGCAAGGCATGCAGGCCCTGACCGGGCAAGTAGCTGACTAAGAACGCTGTTAGGGCGGATTGCATGTGGGAGTCTGTCCTTGGCAACCCCGCCCAATACTCCGCTGCCCACGCACGCCAACCTTCCAGCGCTGGATCGAGGTCGAGCAGGAATCGGAAGTCTGGGTCAAATTTTCCGAAAGCCTTCTTTTGTCCTTTTACGGCTCCCATCAGTTTCTCCTCAACAGTTTCGGGTTCGAACCTGAAAGCAGGCCCAATGGATCGACGTCCTTGAAGCCGTAGGCCAGGAAGTCAGGTGGCGCCAACGGCGTGCCGTCTTCGGCGGTTGCCGCGCGGGCCATGGCGGCATCGATGGCCCGGCTGAGCTTGGCGCGGTCCGGTTCGGTATAGACGATCTGCGATTCCAGTGATTTGTGGTGCAGGGCGTTTTTTACAAAGATGGCATCGAGCTGCAGCGCGGCCAGACGCTGGCCGTAGGCGTGGCGGTGGGCGTGCGGAGTGGTACCCAGCGCCTTGGCCGCGACGAGACCGATGCGTTTCATAGCCTTAGCATGGGCGTCCTCGAAGGCTTTGATGCCATAGGGCTTGCCCTCTCTGGTAACAAAGGCATACGGGTGGTCCGGGATGATGCGGTCGCGCTGTGCCATGATCCGGTCGCGTTGCGCCATGTAGAACACCCACAGCTTCCAGAACAGTTCCCCAGCCCAGCGCGGCACCCAATGCACATGCATGAAGTGCTGCTTGCTGTCGAGCGCGTTGCCCTTCCAGCCGGCCTGCAGCGTGTGCGTTTTCTTGTAGTCCGTCCTGGGCTGCATCCCATATTTGTCGCGCAGGTAAGTGGCCCGGTCACAGGTTACCGGCTTGCCCTCGGCATCGCGCAGATCCGGTGGGGCCAATCCGAGACTGGGGTGATAGACCTTGACCAGAGCTTCTCCGGGGGTACCTTCGTCGGGAATCACATCATGAATGTAGAGATGGAACGGCTCGCTCATGCGCAGTCCACCGAAATGCATCAGCATCGTGATCAGGATGTCACGCAGGTTCAGCCGCTCTTCAATGCGTGGGCTCTTTTGCTTGCCCGGCACGATGAAACCCTTGAACAGCAGATCGGCCATGCGATCTTCCTGGAAGAACTTAACCGGTTCGTGATCGATGACAGGGTTGCGCTTGAGCAGGACAGTGCGCGCTCGGCTGACCTTGAGCGCTGCGGTATCCACATCCATGGTGTGCCCCAGGAAGGAGCGACTTTTCTGGTGGTGCCAGGCCGCCCACGCCAGTTGCTCTTCAGCACGCGTGGCCTGTCGCCACGGATTGAGCGGTTTTCTTCCTTGCTCCTGCGCCATCCAGTCGCTGAACCGGGAGAGGTGATTAACCAGCACACGCACGACTGGCGGGGTGCGTGCATCCCAGTACAGACCGCTGGGGTCGTTGCCATCGACACCGACCGTGCCGCTGTAGAGTCGCTGCACGAAGGTGTTGAACAGGACCTTGGGGTCATCAAAGGCCTCATGATTGGCCTCCATGTAATCAATCAGCAGGCCCACCGCCTGCACCAGTTTGCTCAGGTTGCTCTCTGAGAGTATGTGCCGGTGCTTGAGGATGTACTGGATCAGCGGCTTGAGCGGACCGAACTCGGTGAGGATGACCGGGACTTCGTCGTGGATGCCGGTGTTGTCGCGTGCCACCTTGTAATAAACAACGGTATGGGTCATGCCTTCTGTGTCAGTACCAACTTGGCAAAGCCGGTCTCCTTGGCGATCTCCATGCGGTTGAGCTGACCGCGTGCAACTATCTCTCGAAAGTCCGCAGCAGTCTTCCAGGCCGCCCAGGAAAGGAAGGTGGCGACATTCAGTTCCGCTTTTTGCTGGCTCGAGAGATTATTAACGTCAGTCATATTGGTTTTTAGACTACTGCATACCATGTAGTTTCACAAGCAAAAAAATACCGCTCGCGGAGTCCGGAAGCGGTATTTCAAGGTCTAAATATTACTGTGAACTAACTACATATAACACCTGGGTCGGCCGGCTTTTTTGTGTCTGACCACAGAAGCGGCCACCAGTCTTCCTACAATCGACCGTATGGCCATCCCCCAATCCTTCATCCAGGAGCTGCTAGCGCGCGCCGACGTCGTCGAGATCGTCGGACGCTACGTGCAGCTCAAGAAGGGGGGCGCCAATTTCATGGGGCTCTGCCCGTTCCACGCCGAGAAGTCGCCCTCGTTCACGGTGAGCCCGACCAAGCAGTTCTACCACTGCTTCGGCTGCGGCAAGCACGGCGATTCCATCAACTTCCTGATGGAACACACCGGCATGAGCTTTATCGAAGCGGTGAAGGAACTGGCCCAGCATTACGGCCTGCAGGTACCGGAGGACGAGGCCAGCCCGCAGGACCGCGCACGTGCCGCCGAACAGCGGCAAAAGCAGGCCACGCTGAACGACGTACTGGAGAAGGCCGGCGAGGCCTATCGCAAACATCTCAAGAGCGCGCCACGGGCCATCGACTATCTCAAACGCCGTGGCCTCTCCGGCGAGATCGCCAAGCAGTTCGGTCTGGGTTATGCCCCCGAAGGCTGGCGCTCGCTGGCCAGCGTGTTCCCGCAATACGACGACCCGCTGCTGGTGGAAAGCGGCCTGGTCATCACCAACGCGGAAGAGAACAGCGGCGAGGAAAAACGCTACGACCGCTTCCGCGACCGCATCATGTTCCCGATCCGCAACGTCAAGGGCGAGTGCATCGGCTTCGGCGGGCGCGTGCTGGGTGACGAAAAACCCAAGTACCTGAACTCGCCGGAAACGCCGGTGTTCAGCAAGGGACGCGAACTCTATGGTCTGTTTGAGGCGCGCAATGCGATCCGCGACCTCGGCTACTCGCTGGTAACAGAAGGTTATATGGACGTGGTGGCGCTGGCGCAGCTGGGTTTTCCCAATGCGGTGGCCACGCTCGGCACCGCCTGCACCACCGAGCATGTGCAAAAGCTGTTCCGCTTCACCGATACCGTGGTCTTCAGCTTTGACGGCGATGCCGCCGGCCGGCGTGCCGCCCGCAAGGCGCTCGACGGCGCCCTGCCCTACGCCACCGATGTGCGCAGCGTGAAGTTTTTGTTCCTGCCAGCCGAGCACGACCCGGACAGCTACATCCGCGAATTTGGCAAAGAGGCCTTTGCCCGCTGCGTCAGCGAAGCCGTGCCGCTGAGCCGCTTCCTGATCGAGGCGGCGCGCGAAGACTGCGACCTGTCGAGTGCCGAAGGCCGTGCCCACCTGGCCAGCAATGCCAAGCCGCTGTGGAGCCAGTTGCCCGACGGCGCGCTCAAGCGCCAGTTGCTGACTGAAATTGCCGAGCTGGTGCAGCTGAGCAGCCAGGAGCTGAACGAGCTCTGGAACCCGCCGGCCCGCAGCAGCGAGCGCGAGCGCCCGTCCGCCAACCGCTCCGAAAACCATAGCGCCTGGCGTAATGATGGCGAGGGCTACAGCCCGAAATTCAGCAAGAAATGGGCGCCGCGGCCACCTCGCGTGCGCGCCCAACTGGTCAACCGGGCCGACCATGCGGCCCGCCTGCTGCTGGCCCACAGCGGCATCTGGGACAGCCTCTCGAGCGAAGACCACCACCTGCTGTGCGAATTGCCCGAGCCGCACGGCCCGCTCCTGAGCTGGCTGGAAAGCCAACTGCACGAACACGGCCCCCAGCCCTGGGCAGCGCTGCGCGAAGGACTGCGCGAGCACCCGGCTGAGGCCCTGGCGCTCAAGCTCATGACCGGCTCCGACCTGGCGGCCGGCGACGACCATGGCGAAACCATGGCCGAGCTGCGCAACCTGCTCAACCGCATGCTGATCGACCACCTCAAGGCCCAGGAGACCGAGGCCATCGAGGCCTCCCTCAACAACCCGGCGGCGCTGGAGCGCTACCGCGAACTACAGGCTCGGCGGCGCGCGCTGGAAACGGCCTCCCTGCAAAAATCGGACTAGGACCTGAGCCCTGCGGATGCGCTGGAGCGCCGGTCAGAAAAAGAAGGCCGGCCTTGGCGGCCTAGCACAAAATCACCGAAAAACACCGCCAGGATTGAATTTCTGCCCGCCCCGGCTATAATCCCCAACTGATTTTCGGCAAGAGCGACAGCAGCACCTCCGGGCCAGGCCAACCGTAGCACCATGTGCACGACCGGCCACCTTACCGCAAGGACTGCATTCCAAATGATCGCCCTCCCATCTTGCCCCTGAGGATTCCCTCCTCTGTCCCCCAACTGCGCCGGTCGTTTTCGGTGCCTGTGTTTGTTTCTTTGTGCCAGTTTTTGATGTCCTGAGGTTGATTCATGCCCGCTCAAAAGTCCAAGAAGCCTGCAAAGCCCGCCGCAAAACCCGTCGCCAAGGCCTCGCCGAAGCCCGTTGCCAAGAAAGCTGCCGCCCCCAAGGCCGTAGCCAAACCGGCAGCCAAGGCCTTGCCGAAGCCCGCCACGAAAGTTCCATCAGTGCCCGCCTCCAAGACCCCTGTCAAAGCCGCCAAGACCCCAGCCGTTGAAGTGAAAAAAACCGTTGCTGTTGCCACCGAAGAAGTGGTGAAGAAGAAACCGGGCCGCCCGCCCAAGGCCGCCTCCGCCGACGGCACAGCGCCCAAGACCGGCGCCAAGCGCGGCCGCAAGCCCAAGAGTGCCGCCGGTTCAGCGCCGTCTGAAGACCTGGACCTGTCCGACATCGAAGCCGAGTTTGCCGAGGAACCGGCGGTTGCGCCGGGTGAGAAGGTCAAGCCGCTGCGCATGAAGATCAGCAAGGCGAAGGAACGCGCCTTGATGAAGGAATTCGGCCTGGACGAAACCGTCCTGTCCGAAGAAGACCTGGCCAAGCGCCGCCAGCGCCTCAAGCAGTTGATCAAGCTGGGCAAGACGCGTGGTTACCTGACGCACGGCGAAATCTCCGACCACCTGCCCGACAAGCTGGTCGACGCCGAGACGCTGGAAGTCGTGATCTCCATGTTGAACGACATGGGTGTGGCGGTGTACGAACAGACGCCGGACGCCGAGACCCTGCTGCTCAACAACACCGCCCCGACTGCCGCTACCGAAGAAGAGGCCGAGGAAGAAGCCGAAGCGGCCCTGTCCACCGTGGACAGCGAGTTCGGCCGCACCACCGACCCGGTGCGCATGTACATGCGCGAAATGGGCACGGTCGAGCTGCTCACCCGTGAAGGCGAAATCGAAATCGCCAAGCGCATCGAAGGCGGCCTGATGGCCATGATGGAAGCCATCTCGGCCTCCCCCGCCACCATCGCCGAAATCCTGCGCCTGGGCGAAGAGATTCGCGAAGGCAAGGTCGTCATCACCACCATCGTCGATGGTTTCTCCAACCCGAACGAGGCTGACGACTATGTGGCCGAAGAAGACTTCGACGAATTCGACGAAGCCGACGACGACGACGGCAAGGGCGGCTCCAAGGCCCTGACCAAGAAGCTGGAAGAACTCAAGAAGCAGGCGCTGGAACGTTTCGACAAGCTGCGCCAACTGTTCGAGAAGGTGCACAAGGTCTACGACAAGGAAGGCTACGGCACGCCCGCCTACATGAAGGCGCAGAAGGCGCTGAGCGAAGAGCTCATGACCATCCGCTTCACCGCCAAGGCGATTGAGAAGCTGTGCGACATGGTGCGCGGCCAGGTGGATGACGTGCGCAAGAAAGAGCGCGAGCTGCGCCGCATCATCGTCGACAAGTGCGGCTACCCGCAGGAAAACTTCATCGCCGACTTCAGCGGCCGCGACAAGCACGGCAACCGCGTGGCATCCAACCTGCTCAACCTCAAATGGATCGAGAAGCAGGCCGCCGCCGGCAAGCCCTGGAGCGCCGTCATGGGCCGCAACATCCCGCCGGTGCAGGACCTGCAGCAAAAGCTGGCCGATCTGCAAGCCCGCGTGGTGGTGCCGCTCGATGAGCTGAAGGACATCAACAAGCGCATGAACGAAGGCGAAGCGTCTTCGCGCAATGCCAAGAAAGAGATGATCGAGGCCAACCTGCGCCTGGTGATCTCGATCGCCAAGAAGTACACCAACCGCGGCCTGCAGTTCCTCGACCTGATCCAGGAAGGCAACATCGGTCTGATGAAGGCGGTCGACAAGTTCGAATACCGCCGCGGCTACAAGTTCTCGACCTACGCCACCTGGTGGATCCGTCAGGCCATCACCCGCTCCATTGCGGACCAGGCCCGCACCATCCGCATCCCGGTGCACATGATCGAGACCATCAACAAGATGAACCGCATCAGCCGTCAGCACCTGCAGGAGTTCGGCTTCGAGCCGGATGCCGGCATCCTGGCTGCCAAGATGGAGATCCCGGAAGACAAGATCCGCAAGATCATGAAGATCGCCAAGGAGCCGATCTCGATGGAAACCCCCATCGGCGACGACGACGACAGCCACCTGGGCGATTTCATCGAGGACACGGCCAACACCGCGCCGATGGACGCCGCCATGCAGGCCGGCCTGCGCGAAGTGGTGAAGGACATCCTCGACAGCCTGACGCCACGCGAAGCCAAGGTGCTGCGCATGCGCTTCGGCATCGAGATGACCAGCGACCATACGCTGGAGGAAGTGGGCAAGCAGTTCGACGTGACGCGCGAGCGCATCCGCCAGATCGAGGCGAAGGCGCTGCGCAAGCTCAAGCATCCTTCGCGTTCGGACAAGCTGCGCAGCTTCACCGACAGCCTCTGATCGGCCGTCTTCCCTGCTACATCAAAGCCCGCTTCTTGCGGGCTTTTTTGTGCCTTACGCCTTATGGGTATTGCGTTAGCAGCTATTGAATTAATAGCGGTTGGCGTTGATGGATGCCCTTGACTGAGCCGGCTTGCCGGGTCTCGCCCCGGCGGGCGACTCACTTTCTCTTGCTTCGCCAAGAGAAAGTAAGCAAAGAGAAGGCGAGCCGGATTCGTCGGCCCTCCGCTGCGCTACGGGCACGCTGCGTTGCTCGGGCCAAGCGGGAGCCGTGCAAACTCGCTGCGCTCAAACATGCACGGCTCTTATTCCGCTTGCCCCTGCGCTACTCGCCTCCTCATTACGGCGAGGAAAACCAATGCCGAAGACCACAAGGACGCGCCATGGCGCGTCCTTTCGGAATTTCAAATTTGTTTGTTATTGGCTCCGCATGATTGGACGGCCACGTGACTTGTTGCTATAAAACAGGCACTTAGACGCTCCAAGGGGGACACTTAGCATGAAGGCCCAGACATGTTGTTTCGCACTTTTGCGATCCATATCGCATTAGGCACCTCGGTAATCCCCCCGATAAACCAATGGCCCCAGAAGTAGAATTTTCGAAGAAGGAAGTTCTACGTGAAGAAGTCGAGATTTACCGACAGCCAGATCATGGCTGCCTTGAAGCGTGTTGAAGCCGGTCTGCCGGTACCGGAGATTTGCCGGGAGCTGGGCATCAGCAGTGCCACGTTTTACAAGTGGCGTGCTAAGTTCGGCGGCATGGACACTTCCATGATGGCCCAGATGAAGGAACTCCAAGACGAGAACCGGCGCCTCAAGAAGATGTACCTCGAAGAGAAGCTCAAGGCTGAAATCGCCAACGAGTACCTCGCAAAAAAGTAACCCGGCCGTCTCGCAGACGCGAGATGGCCAAAGAAGTTGTTCAGCAGCGTGGGCTTGTCATTCGGCTGGCCTGTGCAGTGTTCTCCATCAGCGAGTCCTGCTACCGCTACGAATCCAAGCAAAACGCTGAGAACACGGTGATTGCCGATTGGCTGATGCGCCTGACGGATAACCACCGCAGCTGGGGATTTGGCCTGTGCTACCTGTACCTGCGCAATGTGAAGGGCTTCGGCTGGAATCACAAGCGCGTGTACCGCATCTACCGGGAGCTGGAACTCAACCTGCGTATCAAGCCCAGGAAACGCATGGTGCGCGAGAAGCCTGAAGCCTTGGCCGTGCCTGAGGCCATCAATCAGGTCTGGTCGATGGACTTCATGCACGACAAGCTGGAGGACGGTCGAAACCTGCGGCTGTTCAATGTCATTGATGACTTCAACCGCGAGGCGCTGGGCATCGAGGTGGACTTCTCGCTACCCAGCGAGCGGGTGATCCGGGCCTTGAAGCAGATCATCTCCTGGCGCGGCAAGCCGCAGGTGATTCGCTGCGACAACGGGCCGGAAAACATCAGCGGCACCATCCAGAACTGGGCCAAGGAATGGGGCATCCGGTTTGAATACATTCAGCCAGGCAAGCCACAGCAAAACGCTTACGTCGAGCGGTTCAACAGGACAGTCCGCTACGAATGGCTATCCCAGTATTACTGGTCCAGCATTGAAGAAGTTCAGGACTTCGCCACGCAATGGATGTGGTCCTACAATCACGACCGCCCGAATATGGCTCTGGGCGGGTTCACCCCAAAGCAGCATCTGGCCATGGCTGCATAACCGTTCTACTTTTAGGTCCAGTGAAATTCGGGGGGATTACCAGCACTGTCAACGCATACGCCCTTTTCAATGCATGCGTTGTCCGAAGCCTTCGGACGATGATCAAGAAGCCAAATTGGATCATTGGACATCCTGTTTGGACACAGGGCCAATTCACACGACTTGGTTCAATTCAATTTCCCCTTGAGGTCCGTCTGCCAGAGGTCGGCCCAATTGAACACATGGTCTCTGGTACTGTCCCTACCAGCATAATGGTCGGGTTCGAACCTGCCGCAAATTTGCCAGTTCATCAAACCGCGGATGGGGGTGGAAACTTCGACATTCTTGGCGCCCTTTTCATGGCGTTTTACGATACCGGTAAGGAATGGCTTGACGCCAATGTGAGCAAAGAAGCAAAGAAGTGGCCCTCGATCTGGAGATTCGGTCGGGTCGTTCGAAACTCGATTGCGCATGGTGGCAAACTTTTCATCACCAACTCGAACGCTGCTCCAGAGAATTGGTATGCCTTGACGTACTCCCCTGCGTTAAATGGCAAGAGGATCTTCTCGACTGATCTCGCCCCGGCCGATCTGCTGGTGCTTCTCTTCGAAATGTCTGACTCGCTTGATGCACTCGGCGCACCTCTTCCGCCTTGGCTATCAGACAAACAGCGCTCCGGCGAGCAATCAAGGTCTGAGAACGGTCAATAACGCGCAACCCAGAAAACAAAAGAGCCCGACGAATCGGGCTTTGTGAGTGTTGTTTGAAAGCCACCGCTTCCACCAGCTAGTCAAGCGCTCGCCGCAATGGCCCTTGTGCCGTTACGCATCAAGTGGCCACACGGATCATGGATGCGTTAACTCACGCACCATCCTCAAGCAGCCTGCATCTCGCCACCCAGCGCCTCTATCAAATCCGGCAAGAGTTTGGACAGTTCTCCGGTCGCAATGGCCGCATCGGCATCGAAGCCGTCGTCCTTGTCGGAGGACGCTCCTTCAAACACCACATCCAGAAATGCCAGCTTCTTGAGCTGAAGGCCCTCGGTCAGCACAAATGACACGCGGCTGTTCCAGGTGAGGGCGAGCCGGGTGGGCAGCTTGCCGCTTTGCACGTATTGCTTAACCTCTTCGGTGTCCAGCGGGTGGCGGGTGTAACGCACGACCGCCTTGGATTCGTCGGCGGCTTTGAGCTCACATTCCCGGTCCACGCTGAAACCGGCCGGCGCCTCCTGGGCGATCAACCATTCGGACATCGCCGTCGTGGGGGTTTGCTGGGTCTGGAGCAGGGTCACGGCCAGACCCTCCAGGCATTTCACCAGCATCGTGACGACATCGTCGGCCTTGGCCTGGCTGCCGGCATCGATCACCAGCAGCCTGGCATCCGGATCCATCCAGACGAAGACCGTGGCTTCCTTGGTGAAGGCCATGGGCATCAGTTCAAGCTTGATGTCGTCCTTGAGCTCGCGGATGGCCTTCTTGCCGGGTTTGCGCCCGGTGGTGGCCTCGATCTGGGCCGCACGCTCCTTGGCCTTGCGGGTCACCACCGAACCGGGCACCGTTTTGGTTTCTATCTTCAGCTTCAGGATCAGCTGCCTGCCGACCGATTCCACCAACGGGCCATGCGCCTCGCCTCGGGGTTCGGTCCAGCCTACCGATTTTTCCTGGCTGGCGCCGCAGGGCGTGAACCGGGCACCATCCAGGCCATCTTCCATCTGCGCCGGGGTTGCGGACCAATCAGGTCCGATTCGATACACCATCAAATTCTTGAACACTTTCACCCTTTTTTGTTGTTGGACCCAACGCTTTCGTCCTTGCCAATCATCCCATTAATTACGACCGCTCAACCTGACCAGCAGCCACCATGCAGCGCAAAAGCCCCTGATTTCCCGCCTTGTTACGGTGTTTGGAGCCGCTGCATTTGGGTACAAATAACACCAGCAAAGGAGTCTGCCATGCACAACCAACTTGAACTTGCCAAAGCTTATGTCCGGGCCAACATCGAAGACCCGGCCTGCATCTGCTACGGCGTTCGCGCTGCCATGGCTGACGGCAGCGAACTCTTCAAGTTGACGAATGCAGAACTCGTCGAGCTTCACGCCTTTGTCAGTGAAGTGGTCGACCCGCGTGGCGCATGGGCATCGGGCTCGAAGCCCACGCAGCCCTGGGGCCTCGGGCCGCAACGTGACACAAGAATGCGGTTCGGATTCGCCACGCCGTAAGCCCGGCAGCCGGGCGTTAGACTCAGCGGCATCTCACACGCAGCACGCGCCAACCGGCCCGAAGGAAATCGATGATTGAAGGTCTTGTAACCGGCACGTTGGTCGGATTGGCGGAATCGCGCAAAGGCAAAAACGACACCTCGTTTGTCGTTGCCAAGGTCAAGGCCGCCACGGAAGAGGGAGAGGGCCTGATCGTCAACGTGATCACCTTCTCCGCCGAAGCCAGCCATGCGCTGCTGGCGCTGGATGACGGTGATTCCCTGGCCGTATCCGGCACCCTGACACCCAAGGTCTGGACCGACAAACAAGGCAACACGCGGCCAGCGCTGGACATGGTCGCGACGCAGGTGCTGTCGGTTTATCACGCCACCCGCAAACGATCGGCCGTGGTCCCGTCCGTCCCTCACAACGATTGACGCAGGACGCCCGGCCCGGGCGCATGCGCATGACAGACCGGCCCACGCTGTCGCCATCGCCTGGCGCCAACGCCAGGTTCTCCAAGCTTGGCGTTCTTCTTTTTTTCAGCTCCAGAGATCGAGCGGCGGGTCGTTCACCACGGCGCGCAGGATGTCGGTGCGCGACACAAAACCGATGACCGTCCCGTCATCGCCGACCACCGGCAGACCGGGCAGATGGGTGTCGAGCAGCACGCGGGCGACCCGACGCAGATCGGTGTCGGGGCCGACGGCGGGCACCGGTGTCCACATGATGTCGGCCACCGGCTGGCTCAGCATCGCACGCCAGACCAACGAATTGGCACCCGGCAGCGGCAGCTTGTCGGGCTGCAGCAGATCGGCACGCGTGAGCAAGCCGACCAGCCAGCCGTGTCCGTCAACCACCGGCGCCTGCCCCAGCCCTTGTGCGGCCAGTAGCTGCCAGGCATCCAGCACCGGCATATCGGCTGGCACGGAGGTCACGCCCCGGCTCATCACGTCGGCCACCCTGCTGAGCGGGTGGCGCTGTGTCTGCGCCGCGCCGGCCTGCGCGTAAGCAGCCAGCGGGCTGCGGCGCCCAGCAGATGCCGCCGCATGGGATGCTGCGCTGCCTGAGGTCGGCGCAGGCATGACTTGCGAACTCAGCGGCTCGACGCCGCGTGTGCGCGCGACAGCGCCCACGGCCGTGACCTGCCGCAACTCCTCCATTGCCCCTTTGAACACCCGCCCCGTGACGCCGTAGACCGAGAACATGTTGCTTGCCTCTTTGCGCTGTCGATAGTGCGCAATATACCGGCCCGAACCGGGGCCAACCCCAAGCTCAATCGCCGGCCAGGAACAAGGACTGCAGATCGCTCAGGAAATCGAAGCCGCGCTCGGTGGGCATCACGCGTGCCAGGTCGCGTGTGACCAGCCCCTTGCGCTCAGCCTCCTCCAGCCCGCGCTGGATGGCGGTGATGGCCAGGCCGGTGCGTTCGGTGAATTCGGCCAGCGCGAAGCCCTGGCGCAGCCGCAATGCATTGAGCATGTATTCGAACGGCAGGTCCGCCAGGCGGATCTCTTCTTCCTGCGCGACAGCCTCGCCTTGCAGGGCCCGGTCCATGTAGAGCCGCGGCTCGCGCAGGCGCACCTGGCGCACGATGCGGTGCGCAAAGCTGAGCTTGCTGTGGGCGCCAGCACCGATGCCCAGGTAGTCGCCGAACTGCCAATAGTTGAGGTTGTGCCGGCAGTGGTGGCCGGTGCGAGCGTAGGCCGACACCTCGTAACGCTGCAGCCCCGCCAGACCGGTGCGCTCGGTGAGGATGTCGAGCATGGCATAGGCCTCGTCATCTTCCGGCACCTGGGGCGGGTACTTGGCGAACCAGGTGTTGGGCTCGATGGTGAGGTGGTAGATCGACAGGTGCGGCGGTGCAAAGGCCAGCGCCTGGTCCACGTCCTGCCGCAGCTGCGCCTGGGTCTGGCCCGGCAGCGCGTACATGAGGTCGAGGTTGAAGGTGTCGAAGGAGCGCGCGGCCTCCTCCAGCGCGGCGATGGCCTGGGCGCGGTCGTGCACACGGCCGATGGCCTTGAGGTGTTCGTCGTTGAAGCTCTGCACGCCGACCGACAGGCGCGTGACGCCGGCGCTGCGGAAGGCACGGAAGCGGTCTTTCTCGAAGGTGCCGGGGTTGGCTTCCAGCGTAATTTCGCAATCGGCCGACAGCTTGAGGCGCGCGCGGATGTCGGCCAGCAGCCGGTCGATCGCCTGCGGCGAAAACAGGCTGGGCGTGCCGCCGCCGAGAAAGATGCTGTGCACCGTGCGGCCCCACACCAGCGGCAGGGCGGCTTCCAGATCGGCCACCAGCGCATCGATGTAGCGCTGCTCGGGCATGTCAGCGGCGCGCATCTCGTGTGAGTTGAAGTCGCAATACGGGCACTTGCGCATGCACCAGGGCAGATGCACATAAAGCGAGAGCGGCGGCAGGCTACTGAGTTGCAGCGTGCCGGGGCGCAGGTAGTGTTGGATGTCGGGTAGCTGCACGACGCTCACAACCAGTTGGCGCGAATCAACTCCACCATCAGCCGCGCAGCGCGGCCACGGTGGCTGTTGGCGTTTTTCACTTCGATCGGCAGTTGCGCGAAGGTCTGGCCGAATTCGGGGATGAACATCACCGGATCGAAGCCGAAGCCGTTCGTACCCACCGGTTCGCGTGCGATCTCACCCGTGACGCGGCCGACCGCGATCAGCGGCTCCGGGTCGTCGGCCGAGCGCACGGCCACCAGGGTGCTGACCATGGCGGCGCGGCGGTTGTCGATGGTCTGCATCTGCTCCAGCAAGGCGCGCACATTGTTGTCGTCGCTCTTGGCGTAGCCGAACTGGGTGGCGTAAAACGCCGTGTCCACACCCGGCAGGCCGCCGAAGGCATCGACGCACAGGCCGGCGTCGTCGGCCAGCGCCGGCAGGCCGCTCAAGCGGGCCGCATGGCGCGCCTTGGCCAGCGCGTTCTCGACGAAGGTGCGAAACGGCTCCTCGGCCTCGGGAATGCCCAGCTCACCCTGGCGTACCAGTTCCAGCCCGAGTGGGGCGAGCATGGCCTGCAGTTCGCGCAGCTTGCCTTGGTTATTCGAAGCCAATACGATTTTCATCATCAAATCAGGCTCCATGCCTTGTGAATGTTTCGCCAACAGCTATTATTTTGATAGCGATTCGGTTTGCTGGCGCACCAGCTCGCGAATGCCCTGGTCGGCCAGTTCGAGCAGGACGTCCATCTCCTGGCGGCTGAAGGCGGCGCCTTCGGCCGTGCCCTGCACTTCGATGAAGTGGCCGGCCCCGGTCATGACGACGTTCATGTCGGTGTCGCAGGCCGCGTCCTCGGTGTACTCCAGGTCGAGCAGCGGCGTGCCCTGCACAACGCCCACCGACACCGCAGCCACGTGGCCGGTGATGGGCGACTCGCTGAGCTTGCCCGCGGCCAGCAGCGTGTTGACGGCATCCTGCGCCGCCACAAAGGCACCGGTGATGGCCGCCGTGCGCGTGCCGCCGTCGGCCTGCAGCACGTCGCAGTCCAGCGTGATGGTGCGCTCGCCCAGTTTGGCCAGGTCGAACACGGCACGCAGGGAACGGCCGATCAGGCGCTGGATTTCCTGCGTGCGGCCACTCTGCTTGCCGCGTGCGGCCTCGCGGTCGCTGCGCGTGTGGGTGGCGCGCGGCAGCATGCCGTACTCGGCCGTGACCCAGCCCTCGCCGCTGCCACGCTTGTGCGGCGGCACGCGCTCTTCCACCGAGGCGGTACAGAGCACGCGCGTGTTGCCGAACTCGATCAGCACCGAGCCCTCGGCATGGATGGTGTAACCGCGCGTGATGCGCACGGGGCGCAACTGGTCCGCGGCACGCGCACCGCTTCGAATGAATTCGCTCATGGTTTTTTCAGTTCAGAAAACTAGACACCACCACGACGGGCCGCGGTGCGGCGAATGGCTTCGTTGATTTCGGCAATCGAGCGTTCGATCGCCTCGTCATCCAGATCTTCGGCCAGATTGTCCAGCAGGCCCGCCTGCACCGTGGAGGCAAACACACCTTCGTTGATGCTGTCGGTGCTCACGCCGCCGTGGGTGGCCTCGAAGGCATCCGGTGTTTCCCACTCCAGCGCGATCACGGTCACGTTGTCGCTGCTGGTGCCAGCCTTGGCCAGGGCTTTTTCCACCAGATCCGGTACCGCGTGCGACACCGGCTTGAGGCCCAGGTCGTAGACGATCTCCACGTCGCTCAAGCTGCCCCACAAGCCATCTGAACACAGCAGGATCTTGTCGCCCTGCTGCAGGCTGGCCGGGCCGGTGATGTCAAACACCGGGTTGACCGGCGAGCCCAGGCAGGTGAACAGGATGTTGCGGTTGTTGATCTTCTCGCCGGATTTGGTGAGCGGCACTTCGTCCTGGCGCTGCTCCATGTAGGAATGGTCGCGCGTGCGCGCCAGCATCTCGCCGTCGCGCACCATGTACAGGCGCGAATCGCCACAGTGGACCCAGGTCACGCTGCCGCCCTGGATCAGGGCCGCCACCACCGTGGTACGCGGGGAATCAAGCATGCCCTTCTCGGCGGCATAACGCAGGATCTGGCGATGCGCCGCCATCACCGCCGACGCCAGAAAGGCGCGCGGATCGGCAATTTCAGAGCGGGCTTCCTTTTGAAACATGGCGGCCATGACCTGCAGCGTCATCTGGGCCGCGATCTCGCCTTCGGGGTGACCGCCCATGCCGTCAGCCAGCAGGAAGAGACCGGTATTGCGCGTATAGCAATAACCCATGCGGTCTTCATTCATCTCCCGGCCGCCCTTGCGGCTGACTTGGTAAACCGAAAATCTCATCGTTGTTTTCCACCCAGTCCGGGCATGCCCTTCACGCTCTTCTTGGTGTCGGCGACCATGGTGTCGAACTGCAGACGTACTTTCTCACCCATGGTGAGCTTGGTGTAACGACGCTCACTCTCGCGGCTCAGTTCCTTTTGCAGGGCAAACACCGACTGCGGCCTTGAAAGCGGGTCGAGCGCCATGCACCACTCGACCACTTCGATCAGGTTGTCGGAATAGATGCCGCGCAACCTGGAGAGCGCAATGCCGATGCGGTCCTTCTCCAGGCGCTGCGGCGCCTCGTTGGGCGGGTAGCCCTGCATGCAAGCGTAGATGCAGGCACCGATGGCATAGATGTCAGTCCACGGCCCCATGGCCGCATCGCGCCGGTACATCTCGGGCGCCGCGAAGCCGGGGGTGTACATGGGACGGATGAAGTTGCCTTCCTTGCTCAGCACCTCGCGCGCAGCACCGAAGTCGATCAGCACCGAGCGATTGTCGTCAGTAATGAAGATGTTGGCCGGCTTGATGTCCAGGTGCAGCATCTTGTGCTGGTGCACGATGCGCAAGCCGCGCAGGATTTCGTCGAACAGGGAACGGATGGTCGACTCGCGAAACACCTTCTGCTGCTTCTGGTCACGTGCGGTGATGATGAATTCCTGCAGGGAAGCCCCCTCCAGGTAGTTCATCACCATGTAGACGGTTTCGTTCTCGCGGAAGAAGTTGAGCACGCTCACCACCGAAGGGTGGGAAATCTGCGCCAGGGCGCGGCCCTCTTCAAAAAAACTCTTGAGACCCAGGCGATAGAGCGACAGCTTTTCCGGCGGCACCTCCGGCAACAGCTTGCCGGGAGCACGCGACACCAGGGAAGCCGGCAGGTATTCCTTGACGGCGACTTGCTGGCCTTCTGGATCCTGTGCCAGGTAAACCACACCAAACCCACCGGCGGCCAGCTTGCGAGATATGCGGTAACCACCAAGAACAGTATCTGGAGGCAAGGGCGCGGGTTTGAGCTTTGACATAATTCAGAGCGGCAGGCGCTCGATGATCGGGCGCAACCCGGTTATTCTTGGGCACATTCCACAGATTAAGACATCGCAATGCCAGTTTACAGCATGACTGGCTATGCCAGTGCCCAGCACGGCGCAGCCAACACCCCCTCCGAGACCGAGCCCCGCAACGCGGCCAGCAGTCAACTCGGCCTTGAAATCCGTTCGGTCAACAGCCGCTTCCTGGACCTGACTTTCCGTCTGTCCGAGGAGTTGCGGCCGTTCGAGCCGGCACTGCGCGAACTGCTGACCGCCAAGCTCAAGCGCGGCAAGGTGGAAGTGCGCGCCTTCATCGAGAGCAGCTCGGCAACCGCCGTCAGCGAACCCACGCCCCGCCTGATGCAGCGGCTCAACACCGTGCAGGACAGCATCAAGGCCTGGCTGCCGCAGGCTCAAGCCCTGAGCGTGGCCGACATCCTGCGGCTGGCAGCCAGCGAGCAGTCCGGCACGCGCGACTGGAGCCAGGATGTCGTGCCGCTGGCAGAAAAGGCCCTCAAGGCGCTGCTGGCTGCACGTCAGCGCGAAGGCGAGCGCCTGGCCACCATGCTGCTGGAGCGCATCGGCCAACTGCGCACCCTGGCAGAGCAAGCCGGCCCGCTGGTGCCGCAGTTGGTGGAGCAGCAGCGCCAACGCTTCCTGGAGCGCTGGAAAGAGGCCATGGCCCTGACCGATGGCGCCGTCCTACCTGAAGCGGCACAGGATCGGGCGCTGACCGAGGCCACCGCCTTCGCCATCCGCATCGATGTGGCCGAGGAAATCACGCGCCTGAGTTCGCATTTGGACGAGCTGGAGCGCCTGATCAAAAAGGGCGGCGAGATCGGCAAACGGCTCGATTTCCTGATCCAGGAACTGCACCGCGAGGCCAATACGCTGGGCTCCAAATCTGCCGCGCTGGAGTTGACCCACATCTCGGTCGACATGAAGGTGCTGATCGAGCAGATGCGCGAGCAGGTGCAGAACATAGAATAAGCTGATCCCCGCAGCCCTACACCCCATGGATCATCCCGGAAACCTGTTTGTCATCGCCGCCCCCAGCGGGGCCGGCAAGTCCAGCCTGGTCAAGGCGCTGCTGGAGCGCGACCCAAAACTCCAACTCTCGGTATCGCACACCACCCGTGCACCGCGCGGCCAGGAGCAGAACGGTCGCGAGTATTTCTTCGTCTCGCCCGCCGCCTTTGATGCCATGGTGCTGGCCAATGCCTTCGTCGAATGGGCGCATGTGCACAACCACCGTTACGGCACCTCGCGCCAGGCCATTGAGGAGAAGATCCTGGCGGGCGGCGACATCGTGCTGGAAATCGACTTCCAGGGTGCCCTGCAGATCAAGCAACAATTCGCCAATGCCATCACCATCTTCATCCTGCCGCCGAGCTGGGACGAGCTGCGCGCCCGGCTGGAAAAGCGGGGCGAGGACTCGGCGGAGGTGATCGCGCTGCGACTCCAGAACGCCGCCACCGAGATGGCACAGGCCGAAAAATTCGATTTCGTTATAATCAACGAGTTGTTCGATCGCGCGCTTGCCGACCTCCAGTCGGTTGTGCACGCCCAGCGGCTCAGGTATCCCACCCAGCGCCGCGTCCGGGCAGAAACATTCCAGGCGTTGCAACTGCCTTAATTGCCGACTCCTTTAGCCTTCCGGAGAAAATCTCATGGCCCGTATTACCGTCGAAGACTGCCTGGAGCAGATTCCCAACCGTTTTCAGCTGGTGCTGGCTGCAACCTACCGTGCGCGCATGCTGAGCCAGGGCCATACGCCCAAGGTCGAGAGCAAGAACAAGCCCGCCGTCACGGCCCTGCGCGAGATCGCTGCCGGCAAGATTGGCATCGAAATGCTCAAGAAAGTGCCGACCTGAGCACAGGGCTCGCCTTTGCCAAAAAAGCACCGCACCGCGGTGCTTTTTTTATGTCCCGGCGCCAACACGGACCTCAGGCTATATTTGAGGGGTGAGTACCGTGCTCAAATCCACCTCCGCAACGCCTGTGCGCCTGCCCGCAGGCGCGCAGAATGCTGCGTCCAACCCAGCCGCGGCCAATGCGACAGCGGCCAGCTTTGCCGGACTCACCGCCAAGCTCGACTACCTGTCGCCCGCCGATCTGGAACAGGTACGCCAGGCCTACCGTTTCGCCGATGAGGCCCATCTGGGCCAGTTGCGCCACAGCGGCGAGCCCTACATCACCCACCCGATCGCCGTGGCGGCGCAATGCGCCGAATGGAAGCTCGATGCCCAGGCGCTGATGGCCGCCCTGCTGCACGATGCACTGGAAGACTGCGGCGTCACCAAGATCGAACTGATCGAGCGCTTTGGCGCTCCGGTGGCGGAACTGGTGGACGGCCTGACCAAGCTGGACAAGCTGCAATTCAATACGCGCGAGGAAAGCCAGGCCGAGTCCTTCCGCAAGATGCTGCTGGCCATGGCACGCGATGTGCGCGTCATCCTCGTCAAACTGGCCGACCGCACCCACAACATGCGCACGCTGTCCGACGTGCCGCGCAGCAAGTGGGGCCGCATCTCGTCGGAAACGCTGGAAATCTACGCGCCCATCGCCTACCGCCTGGGCCTGAACCAGACCTATCGCGAGTTGCAGGATCTGGCCTTCCGGCACCTGCGCCCCTGGCGTTATGCCATCCTGGCCAAGGCCATCGCCAAATCGCGTGGCCGCCGGCGCGACCTGATCCAGAAGGTGCAAAAGGAGCTGGAAACCGCCTTTGCCACCATCGGCATGCCAGTGCGCATTGCAGGACGCGAGAAAACACTCTTTTCAATCTATCGCAAGATGGACGAGAAGCACCTGAGCTTTGCCCAGATCAGCGACATGTACGGCTTTCGCGTCATCGTGCCCTCTCTTGGTGACTGCTACACCGCGCTGGGCACGCTGCACCAGCTCTACAAGCCGGTGCCAGGCAAGTTCAAGGACCACATCGCCATCCCCAAGGTCAACGGCTACCAGTCGCTGCACACCACGCTGGTGGGACCGTCGGGCGTCAACATCGAATTCCAGCTGCGGACAGAAGCCATGCACGTCGTGGCCGAGTCCGGTGTTGCCGCCCACTGGCTCTACAAGGCCAAGGAACCCGACAGCCCGACCACAGCGCGACTGGGCGCCCAATGGCTGCAGTCCCTGCTCGACATCCAGAATGAAACGCGCGATGCCGCCGAATTCTGGGACCACGTCAAGGTCGACCTGTTCCCGGAGGCCGTCTACGTCTTCACGCCCAAGAGCAAGATCATGGCGCTGCCGCGCGGTGCCACCGTGGTGGACTTCGCCTACGCCATCCACAGCAACATCGGTGACCGGGCGATGGCGGCACGCATCAACGGCGAGCAGGTGCCGCTGCGCACCGAATTGAAGAGCGGTGACGTGGTCGAAGTCGTCACTGCGCCGGTCTCGACGCCCAACCCCGCCTGGCTGAGTTTTGTGCGAACCGGCCGTGCACGTTCCAAGATCCGGCACCACCTCAAGACCATGGCGCATGCCGAGTCGGAAGCATTGGGGGAAAAGCTGCTGTTGCAGGCGCTGCGCGCCGAAGGTATCGACAAGTTTCCGACCGATGATGATGCAGCCAGCCGCTCGGGTCTGTGGGACAAGTTGTTGCGCTTCACGGGCAACCGCAGCCGCGCAGAGCTGCTGACCGACATCGGGCTGGGCAAGCGCATTGCCAACATCGTCGCCAAACGCCTTGCCACCTTGATGGTTGAAAGTGGCGAAAAACCGGATGCCCTGACACTGACCCGAGGCCGGCTCATCGCCGGCGAATCTGCCGTGCAGGGTACCGTCACAATCGACGGCAGCGAGAACTCCTCGGTCCAGTTTGCCCCCTGCTGTCGGCCGATACCGGGTGACAGCATCGTCGGCTATCTGGGGCGCGGCGAAGGTCTGGTTGTCCATGTCGAAGACTGTGCCGTCGCACGCAAGCTCCTGAACAAGGACAGCGAACGCTTCATCGGCGTCGACTGGTCGGATGAACCCGTGCGCCCCTTCGAAACGGGTCTGGTCGTGACCGTGGTCAATGGCCAGGGTGTACTGGCACGTGTGGCTTCGGCCCTGGCTGTGTCAGAAGCCGACATCATCCATATCGACATGGGGCAGGAAGCCGCGCAGGAAACCACCGACCTGCGCTTCGTCATCTCGGTGCGCGACCGCGCCCACCTCGAAACTGCCCTGCGCAACCTGCGTCGCACACCGTCCGTCCTGCGAGCGGAGCGCGGCAAAAGCCAATAAAGTTCAGTTGGCTGCCGGTGCGGGGTAACGCACCGCCAGCACCTCGACCTCATCCACACCCAGTGGCGTGACCAGCTTGACCACATCCCCCTCACGCGCCTTGAGCAGCGTACGGGCAATCGGCGAAACCCAGCTCACCTGCCCCTGCAAGCTGTCGGCCTCATCAATGCCGAGAATGGTGATGGTGCGCTCCACCCCCGCTTGATCGACATACGTGACGGTGGCGCCGAAGAACACTTGGTCGCTCCCGTGATGGGCGCTCGGGTCCGTCACCTCGGCGATCTCCAGCCGCTTGGTCAGGAAACGGATACGCCGGTCGATCTCGCGCAGTCGCTTCTTGCCGTAAAGATAGTCGCCGTTTTCGGAGCGATCGCCATTGCTGGCGGCCCAGTGCACAATGTCGACCACTTTCGGCCGCTCGTTGTCGATCAGATCCAGCAACTCCGCGCGCAGGCGTGCATAGCCTTGCGGCGTGATGTAGTTCTTGCCACCGGCCGGCAGCGACGGCAACTGCAGCTCGTCATCGTCTGCAGCATCGGATTCCCTGGTAAATGCCTTGCTCATGGCGTTTCCCCTCGAATCGAAATTATGGGAACAAGAAAAAAGCCTGCAACTTTTCAGTTGCAGGCTTTTTATTTTGGTGCGGCTGGCAGGAATCGAACCCACGACCCCTTGGTTCGTAGCCAAGTACTATATCCAACTGAGCTACGGGCGCTTAAGTACAATCGAATTACTTCCAGCTTGTTAAGCAACCGGGGGATTATATCAGATTGAATCAATCACCGGATTCGAAGTTGCATTTTGCTACCGTTCCGATGCTTTCAAACTGTAATCAACTCAACCGATTGTTTCTCTGCAAATCATCACAATTTCATTTTCGGGGGCGATGATGGTGTATTTGGCTGATCTTGTCAAGATTAAACTCCATTTGCACCGATTCTTGACAGGTCCTTGAGAAACTGCCTGCGTCGTTGTTGCGGTGTTGGAAAAGGGCTTGGAGTGCGCATTGCTACGCGTTTTCACTCGTTTTTCCTAATGTCAACATTGATCGAGAATATTTCTCGCAGCTTGATGTGCCATCAACTGTTAACTCAATTGCTTTAAGCCTGAAATATGTTGTTACTTTTCGCTATTAAGGTCATGCAGAAACGCTTTAATGCGCGCCGCGTTGGTGCCCATGTCGCTAATGCCAATGCGGGAGGCGGAGCGCATATCAACGATTGTTTTATCCGCTTTAGCAGTTACGCGAATCACAACATCATCCTTAAAACCCATGAATTGGGTTGTATCTGTCGCCTCGATGATGCCATCCTCTGCAGAGACAGCAATAATTTCCCAGCCACGCGCCTTAGCGAGCGCGACGGCTTCCGAAAACACTTGACTCGGATCTTTATCAATCAGCAGAGGACCGAGGTCGGGATAACCTACTTGCTGAAGCAGGGTAAGATTAGCTGGAGTTTGTCGGTCTAGCGCGTTATGTTCGGCTGTGCGCAGAGCAAGAATGGTCTCGAAGCTTGGTGGATTTTGCAGGTCGGTGCTGATGTCATGAATACGCGGTACTTTGTATCCTGCCTGAATAGTGAGGAAAACAGGCGCTACAACAGTAAGGCCAAGTGCCAGTCCAGCGAACGCTGAAAGCGCTCCTGACACTTTAGTGTCGACCGGTGTAATGATGGCGAGAATGCTGACGATGGCGGAAAGTATGGCCATCATACCCAGCGCTGCTCCGCCGATAAGAATGACCAATGCCACTTGGTAATTCATGATGCCAAAACGATATCCCAGAACAGCTAGAGCCGCGATAGCTGCGGATAGGCACGCATGTTTGAAACTCCAACGCGCAAACTCCGAGCGCTCTTTTGTTTTTGCTTTCATTTTCTTCAGTTACCTTGAATTAATTTGGATCCGAAATTATAGCAGTCGTAATCCAACGGCTTATCGCATTTCAGATACAGGTGAAATATTTGCGGTACGTGATTCTGAATAAATGAATGTATTGTGTTATTCAGCGCATAAACCGCTTGATCACCCATATGAAATGTGCGCGTTATAG
>JAUXVI010000028.1 GCA_030680575.1 Hylemonella sp. | reverse complement strand
GCGATGCCACTACAACACCGTGCGCCCCCATAGCAGCCTGGCCTACCTGACCCCGCACGAGTTCAAACAGCAATATCATTCAATCCCCAACCCGGCCGTCTTACAGGAATGAATGGCTCGGAAAAACCGGGCAGGTCAGGGGACCATCCGCTCCGGTAACTGGTTCCCAACCTGCGCCCGGCGGGGCGAGCGGCGCTACTACGGGTAATAGCGGCGGAACGGACGCCTCGTCCCCCGGGGGCGGCAATCAAACGACGGGCAATGGCTCGACGTCTTCCGGAGGCACCGGCGAGGGCAGTGGTTCCTCCTCGACCGGATCGACTTCCAGCGGCAGCAGTGGATCGTCATCCGGCGGCGCGACGGGCGGCGGTGGCCGTGTCGCGGTGGCATCAAGCGGGCCGCGGCAGGTGACCGTCACGCGCAATGCGCCGGGCAAGGCGGCTGGCGACTCGCTGGATCGGGGACAGGGTGTGGAGGTTGATCTCTCGCCGGGACGTTGAGCGGTCGGGGCGGAGAGCAGCCCGGCATCTGGTCATCTCGTCGGTTTCAGGCGAAAAATGCCTCTAACCCTTGAGAAGCCAGCGTGATCAGCTATGAAAAAGAGAGTGCCTGGCGGCGGCAGAGCAACTGGCTTTTCGCTCAGTTGCGGGTAGTGCTATCGCCAGTCAGGCCGGATAACTGTTCAGCCGGGACGGTGGCCGATTGGTCCGGCACACGACGTGCCCCGTCAAAACGACGGCTCCAGTAAGACACGCGCATGTCTTCCACCCGCACCTCGGCGCCAGGCTTGGGGGAGTGGATGAATTTGTTGTCGCCGACGTAGATGCCGACATGGCTGAAGGCGCGGCGCATGGTGTTGAAGAACACCAGATCGCCGGGCTGCAGCTCGGTTCGATCGATTTTCTGGGTGGCGGCAGCCTGCTGCTCGGCACGACGCGGCAGCATTAGGCCCATGGTCTGCTCGTACATGGTGCGCACAAAACCACTGCAGTCGAAACCGGATTCAAAGGTGTTGCCGCCGCGGCGATAGGGAACACCCAGGGCGCCCATGGCGGTCACCACCAGTTCTGAGGCCTTGTGGCCGACGTCATGCCCCACTTGGCTGATCTTGCCGAACAAGCCTTTCTCGGCCAGGAAACGGTCCATGTCGTCGGCCGAGCCCGCCGGTTCGGCGTGCACGCTGCAAGCGAGCAAAAGGCTGGCGAGGAGGACAGGGATGCGCATGGCAGGTAGCATAGCGGCCTGGCCAGCGTGATGTCAAGTTAAAGTTTTTTCCATGAAAACGCGCCAACATATTGATTCATATCGAGATAAGTAGGAGACGCACCATGTTCCGAGCCCTGTTGCTGGACAACACCAACGGTTTTTCTGCCGCGCTGCAGCAGGTGGATGAGACCCGTCTGCCGTCCGGAGATGTGACCGTCGTGCTGCAGTACTCCACCCTCAATTTCAAGGACGGCCTGGCCATCTGCAACAAAGGGCCGGTGGTGCGCAACTGGCCGATGGTGGCCGGCATCGACGGCGCCGGCACCGTGCTGGCGTCCAGTCACCCCGCCTGGAAGGCGGGCGACGCCTTCGTGCACAACGGCTGGGGCGTGGGCGAAACCCATTGGGGCTGTCTGGCCGAGAAAGCGCGTCTGAAGGGCGACTGGCTGGTCCGGTTGCCCCAGGCCTTCACGCCGCGCCAGGCCATGGCCATCGGCACCGCCGGCTACACCGCCATGCTGTGCGTACTGGCGCTGGAAGACCATGGCGTGAAGCCTGGCAGCGGCGAGGTGCTGGTGACAGGGGCCACCGGTGGCGTGGGCAGCGTGGCCATCGCCTTGCTGGGCCGACTCGGCTACCAAGTGGTGGCCGCCACCGGCAAGGCGGCCGAGGCGGACTACCTCAAGGCCCTGGGTGCCAGCGCCATCATTGACCGTGCGGAACTGGCCAGCGCTGGCAAACCGCTGCAAAAGGAGCGCTGGGCCGCGGTGGTGGATGCCGTGGGCTCGCACACCCTGGTCAATGCCTTGGCGCAGACGCGCTACGGTGGCGTGGTGGCCGCTTGTGGCTTGGCCCAGGGCATGGACTTGCCGGGCTCGGTGGCGCCTTTCATCTTGCGGGGCGTGACGCTGGCCGGCATCGATTCGGTCATGGCGCCGCAGGCAAAACGTCAGCGTGCCTGGGACCGTCTGGCACGAGACCTGGATCCTGGCCTGCTGGAGCGCATGATCGAAGAGGTGCCGCTGGAAGATGCCGTAACCAAGGCGCAGGCGCTGATGGCCGGCCAGGTGCGTGGGCGCATCGTGGTTCGCATCGGCTCCTGACGCCCATCCAGATTTGAATAAGAGAGAACGATATGCTGCTTGAACTAGACGACTCCCAACTGGTGCTGGTGGACTACCAGACCCGCCTGATGCCCGCCATCCAGGAGGGCGCCGCCGTGCTGGCCAATGCCCAGCGTCTGGCCCGGATGGCACGCCTGCTGCAGGTGCCGCTGTGGGCGACGGAGGAAAACCCGTCGGCGCTCGGCCCCAATGTGCCGGAACTGAAGACCTTGATCGAACAGGCCGGCGGCAAGACGCTGGCCAAGATGCAATTCAGCGCGGTGGAGGAGGGGCTGGGTGAGATGCTGCGCCCGCCGGCACGTGCGCCGCAAGGCAATGCGCGCAGCCTGCCCAAGCACCTGCAAAAGCCGGCCACGGGCCCCGCCGCCCGCAACACGGTGGTGATTGCCGGCTGCGAAGCCCACGTCTGCCTGCTGCAGACCTCGCTGGACCTGCTGGAAGACGAGTTCGACGTCTGGGTGGTGACGGACGCCTGCGGCTCGCGCACCGAGCGCAACCGTGACGCCGCATTCGACCGCTTGGCCGGCGCCGGCGCGGAACTGGTGACGACCGAGATGGTGGCCTTTGAGTGGCTGCGCTCGGCGGAGCACCCGGCATTCAAGGACGTGCTGGCCCTGGTGAAGCAGGCTTAGTTGGGGTTACATGCCGTTTTGGCATCTATCCCTTGCGGAATATGCGCGAGACGCTATCAAAAGAATAGCGTTTTGAGCGGGTCTTATTCTCCGGAGGATGCTTGATGGACTGGCAGCCGTGGGACCGGGCCCTTTTGCTCTGGGTGAACCAGACCTGGGCCAGTCCTCTGCTGGACGTGCTGATGCGCGGGCTGACCTATCTGGGGAGCGCCTATGCGGTTGCCGTGGTGATCGTCGTGATGGGCTGGCGAATGCGTCGGCGCCAGTTCGGCTGGCGCGCCGTGGCGGTGGTTTGTCTTTGCCTGGCGCTGGTCTATGGCGTGGTGGCGGGGGCCTACAACGCCCTCAAGTACGAGGTCCTGCGCCCGCGGCCCTTTGCGGCCCTGGGGGCTGAGTTGCGGGTATCGGCCGATGAGGTGCAGGCGATCCGGGCCAACAGTTCTTTTCCTTCCGGCCACGCGGCCAATGCCTTCATGTTGGCGACGCTGCTGACGGCCTTGCTTCGGCGCGGCCTGCGGCCTCTTTGGTATGGCTTGGCATCGTTGGTGGCGCTGAGCCGGGTCTACCTGGGCCTGCATTACCCTGGCGACGTGCTGGCCGGGGCCGCATTGGGGGCGGGGCTGCCCTGGTTGCTGCTGCACTTGCCGTGGCTGGCCCCGCGCCTCAAAATGGCGGGCACTGAGCGCTGAGTGGATGACTGCGTCAGGTTTCTGCAAGCCCGTTATCCATAATTATGAATTCAGTTATTCATTTCAAGAGCCCGAAGGAGACACAGAATGACCCGCTACGCCGAGTTCCAGCGCCGTTCCATTGACCAGCGCGACGCTTTCTGGGCCGAGCAGGCACAGTTGATCGAGTGGCAGACCCCACCGCAGCAGATTTGCGACTACAGCAACCCGCCGTTTGCGCGCTGGTATGTTGGCGGCACCACCAATCTGTGCCACAACGCGGTGGACCGGCATCTCAAGGACCGGGCTGATCAGTCGGCGCTGATCTACGTCAGCACCGAAACCAACGAGGAGCGTGTCTACACCTTCCGCGAGTTGCACACCGAGGTGCAGCGCATGGCGGCCAGCCTGCTGGAACTGGGGGTGCAAAAGGGCGACCGTGTGCTGATCTACATGCCCATGATTGCCGAAGCTGCTTTTGCCATGCTGGCCTGCGCCCGCTTCGGTGCCATCCACTCGGTGGTGTTCGGCGGCTTTGCTTCCGGTTCGCTGGCTTCGCGCATCGAGGATGCCGCGCCCAAGGTGGTGGTCAGTGCCGATGCCGGCTCGCGCAGCGGCAAGGTGGTGCCCTACAAGCCGCTGCTGGATGAAGCGATCAAGCTGTCCAAGCACAAGCCGCAAGCCGTTTTGCTGGTGGACCGCCAACTGGCTGCTATGGATTTGGTAGCTGGTCGCGACCATCTGTGGGGCGCTCTGCGCGAAAAACACCTGCAAACCCAAGTGCCGTGCGAGTGGGTTGACGCCACCCACACCAGCTACACGCTCTACACCTCGGGCACCACCGGCAAACCGAAGGGCGTGCAGCGCGACACGGGCGGCTACGCCGTGGCGCTGGCTGCCAGCATGAAGCACATCTACCAAGGCAACCCGGGCGAGACCTATTTCTCTACCAGCGACATTGGCTGGGTGGTGGGGCACAGCTACATCATCTACGGCCCGCTGATCGCCGGCATGGCCACCATCATGTACGAGGGCCTGCCGACCCGGCCGGATGCCGGCATCTGGTGGCAACTGGTCGAGAAGTACAAGGTCACCCGCATGTTCTCGGCGCCGACCGCCGTGCGTGTGCTGAAAAAGCAGGACCCGGCTTTCCTGAAGAAATACGACCTGTCCAGCCTCAAGGCCCTGTACCTGGCGGGCGAACCGCTGGACGAGCCCACGGCGCAGTGGATCAGCGAGGGCCTGGGGGTGCCGATCATCGACAACTACTGGCAGACCGAGACCGGCTGGCCGATCTTGACGATTGCCAACGGCGTGGAGAAGGCGCCCAGCAAGTTCGGCAGCCCGGGGGTGGCCATGTACGGTTACAACGTCAAGCTGATCGACGAGAACACCGGCGAAGAGCTGACGGGTGCCAACCAGAAGGGCGTGGTGGCTATTGAGGGCCCGTTGCCACCCGGCTGCATGCAGACGGTGTGGCGCGACGACGAGCGTTTCGTCAACACCTACTGGAAGAGCATTCCCGGCCGCCTGATCTACAGCACGTTTGACTGGGGCATCCGCGATCAGGATGGTTATTACTTCATCCTCGGCCGCACCGATGACGTGATCAACGTGGCCGGCCACCGCCTTGGCACGCGCGAGATCGAGGAGTGCATCTCCGGCCACCCGAACGTGGCCGAGGTCGCGGTGGTCGGCGTGGCCGACCAGCTCAAGGGCCAGGTGGCGATGGCGTTTGCCGTCGCCAAGGACGCCAGCGCCCTGACGGACGATGCCGCCCGCCTCAAGCTCGAAGGCGAGGTCATGAAGCTGGTGGACAGCCAACTCGGTGCCGTGGCACGGCCATCGCGCGTGTTTTTCGTCAACCTGTTGCCCAAAACGCGCAGCGGCAAACTGCTGCGGCGGGCACTGCAGGCGGTGGCCGAAGGGCGCGACCCGGGCGACTTGACGACCATGGACGACCCGGCCGCCTTGCAGCAGATCCGTAGCCAGCTTTCTGCGCCGGCCAAAACATAAGCTGCAGCCGGGGAAAGCATAAGTTTTCCCCGGTAGTGCCAATTCAGTGGCACAATCGCACCCGTACTAGGCCCCTTCCAGCCACAGTCGCATCCGCCAATCGGTTAAGCCGTGTCGCGGAAGGTTTTCTCAACCAACTAAAAGTTTCCCGTAGGGAAACGGAGGTCAGCGAAATATGAGTGAATCCACTTCTCAGGGTTCCAACCCAGCGTCGGTCTATCAGACCTACCAGGACAACACCTACCTGTTTGGCGGGAATGCGCCGTACGTCGAAGAGATGTACGAGAACTACCTGGCCAACCCCGGCAGCGTGCCTGACAACTGGCGTGACTATTTCGACGCGCTGCAGCATGTGCCCGCCGTTGATGGCAGCAACGCCAAAGATATTCCCCACCTGCCCGTCATCAATGCCTTCGCCGAGCGCGCCAAGCAGGGCGGTACCAAGGTGGTGGTGGCCAGCGCGGATGCCGAGCTGGGCCGCAAGCGCACCGCAGCGCAACAGCTGATTGCCGCTTACCGCAATGTGGGCCAGCGCTGGGCTGATCTGGACCCCCTCAAGCGCACGGAGCGTCCGGCCATTCCCGAACTGGAGCCGTCGTTCTACGGTTTCAGTGATGCCGACCAGGAAACGGTGTTCGACACCAGCAACACCTTTTTCGGCAAGACCTCCATGCCGCTGCGTGAGCTGCTCAACGCGCTGCGCGAAACCTACTGCGGTACCCTCGGTTCCGAGTTCATGCACACCACCGATCAGACGCAAAAGCGCTGGTGGCAGCAAAAGCTGGAAAGCATTCGCAGCAAGCCCAATTTCGGTGCCGAGCGCAAGAAGCAGATTCTTGACCGCCTGACCGCCGCCGAAGGCCTGGAACGCTACCTGCATACCAAGTACGTCGGCCAGAAGCGTTTCTCGCTCGAAGGCGGCGAGAGCTTCATTGCCGCCATGGACGAGTTGATCCAGTCGGCCGGCGCCAAGGGTGTGCAGGAGATCGTGATCGGCATGGCCCACCGTGGCCGCCTGAACGTGCTGGTGAACTCGCTGGGCAAGATGCCGGGCGACCTGTTCGCCGAGTTCGACCACACAGCACCCGAAGATCTGCCGGCCGGTGACGTGAAGTACCACCAGGGCTTCAGCTCCGACGTGTCTACCCCCGGCGGCCCGGTGCACCTGAGCCTGGCTTTCAACCCCTCGCACCTGGAAATCGTGAATCCGGTGGTCGAAGGTTCGGTGCGCGCCCGCATGGACCGTCGTGGCGACCCGCTGGGCAAGCAGGTGTTGCCGGTGCTGGTGCACGGCGATGCGGCCTTTGGCGGCCAAGGTGTCAACCAGGAAACCCTGGCACTGGCCCAGACCCGTGGCTACACCACGGGCGGCACGGTGCACATCATCATCAACAACCAGATCGGTTTCACCACCTCCGACCCGCGCGATTCCCGCTCCAGCCTGTATTGCACCGATGTGATGAAGATCGTCGAGGCGCCGGTGTTGCATGTGAACGGCGACGACCCGGAAGCGGTGCTGCGGGCGGTGGCGATCGCCCTGGAATACCGCATGGCGTTCAAGCGCGATATCGCCATCGATCTGATCTGCTACCGCCGTCTCGGCCACAACGAGAAGGACGAGCCGATGGCGACGCAGCCGTTGATGTACCGCCGCAT
>JAUXVI010000002.1 GCA_030680575.1 Hylemonella sp. | reverse complement strand
AAATGGTGATGCCTGGCGACAACGTGTCGATCACCGTCAAGCTGATCGCCCCGATCGCCATGGAAGAAGGTCTGCGCTTCGCTATCCGCGAAGGCGGCCGTACCGTGGGCGCCGGCGTGGTTGCCAAGATCATTGCGTAATTCGCAGTCAACAAGGACTTACCATGGCCACCAAGCAAAAAATCCGCATTCGCCTGAAAGCGTTTGACTACAAACTCATCGACCAGTCGGCCGCCGAGATTGTGGACACCGCCAAGCGCACCGGCGCCATCGTCAAGGGCCCGGTGCCCCTGCCGACGCGCATGAAGCGTTTCGACATTCTGCGTTCGCCGCACGTCAACAAGACCAGCCGCGACCAGTTGGAAATCCGCACCCACCAGCGCCTGATGGACATCGTTGACCCGACCGACAAGACAGTCGACGCGTTGATGAAACTCGATCTGCCCGCTGGCGTGGACGTGGAAATCAAGCTGCAGTAAGTCAAAACGGGATTCCGGCTTTTGCTGGAGCCCCGAAAAGCATGGGTATGGCGCGGACTTGCCTGAAAAGGCGGTTCGCGTTATACTGCTAGGCTCTGTCGGATTCTGCATTGAATCTGGTGGAGTTTTATTAACCCTCTTTCACGCCAAAACGCTGTAGCCAATTGAAGTTGCAGCGGTGAAAGCCAAGGAGAAAAACATGAGTCTGAGCAACTCCCTCGGGTTGCTGGGCCGCAAGGTGGGCATGATGCGTCTGTTCACCGATGACGGGGACGCAGTGCCCGTCACGGTGGTGGATGTGTCCAACAACCGTGTGACCCAGGTGAAAACCCAAGAGAACGACGGCTACGTTGCCTTGCAGGTGACGTTCGGTTCGCGCAAAGCTTCGCGCGTGACCAAGCCGCAAGCTGGCCACCTTGCCAAGGCAGGTGTCGAGGCCGGTGAAATCATTCAAGAATTCCGTGTTACGCCCGATGCTGCTGCGCAGTACAAGGCGGGTGCGGTTGTGCCCGTGACGGCCGTGTTTGCGGTTGGCCAGAAGGTGGACGTGCAAGGCACTTCCATCGGTAAAGGCTTTGCCGGCACGATCAAGCGTCACAACTTCAGCTCGCAGCGTGCGTCCCACGGTAACAGCCGTTCGCACAATGTTCCGGGCTCCATCTCGATGGCGCAGGATCCGGGTCGCGTGTTCCCGGGCAAGAAGATGACTGGCCACATGGGCGACCAGACCAAGACAACCCAGAATCTGGATGTGATCCGCATTGACGAAGCGCGCCAGCTGCTGTTGATCAAGGGTGCAATCCCTGGTTCCGCTGGCGGTTTCGTGACTGTGCGTCCGGCCATCAAGGTTAAAGCCAAGAGCGCGAAAGGAGCGAACTGATGCAGCTCGAACTCCTGAATGACCAAGGCCAGGCTGCTTCCAAGCTGGAAGCCCCTGACACCGTGTTTGGTCGTGAATACAACGAAGATCTGGTTCACCAGATCGTGGTGGCTTTCCAGGCCAACGCGCGTCAAGGCACCCGTGCCCAAAAAGACCGCGAACAGGTCAAGCACTCCACCAAGAAGCCTTTCAAGCAAAAGGGAACTGGCCGTGCTCGTGCTGGTATGACGTCCTCGCCGCTGTGGCGCGGGGGTGGTCGTATTTTCCCGAACAGCCCGGAAGAAAACTTCGCCCAGAAGATCAACAAGAAGATGTACCGCGCTGGTATGGCTTCGATCTTCTCGCAACTGGCTCGCGAAGGCCGTCTGGCTGTGGTTGACTCGCTCAAGGTCGAGTCGCCCAAGACCAAGCCGCTGGCTGCCAAGTTCAAGGCGATGAACCTGGACTCCGTGATGGTGATTGCCGACGAGATCGACGAGAACCTGTACCTGGCTTCCCGCAATCTGGTGAATGTGCTGGTGGTTGAGCCGCGTTACGCCGATCCGGTGTCGCTGGTCCACTACCGCAAGGTGCTGGTCACCAAGGCTGCTGTGGACAAACTCAAGGAGATGTTCGCATGAGCGCCGTCAAGTTTGAAGAAGGTCGTCTGATGCAGGTGCTCGTCGCCCCGATCGTGTCTGAAAAGGCAACGATGGTGGCAGAAAAGAGCAATGCTGTGACGTTCAAGGTGCTGCAGGATGCTACCAAGCCCGAAATCAAGGCCGCTGTGGAATTGATGTTCAAGGTTGAGGTCAAGGCTGTTTCTGTGGTCAACACCAAAGGCAAGACCAAGCGTTTTGGCAAGTCCGTCGGCCGTCGCGACAATGTTCGCAAAGCCTACGTGATGCTGAAGCCGGGTCAAGAGCTGAACCTCTCCGGGGAGGCCGCGTAATCATGGCTGTTATCAAGATGAAACCGACTTCGCCGGGCCGTCGTGGCGTGGTGAAGATTTCGCGTGATCACCTCCACAAGGGTGAGGCTTACGCTCCCCTGCTCGAGCCGCAATTCCAGCAGGCCGGCCGTAACAACAACGGTCACATCACCACCCGTCACAAGGGCGGTGGTCACAAGCACCACTACCGTGTGGTCGACTTCAAGCGCAACAAGGATGCGATTCCGGCCAAGGTCGAGCGCATCGAGTACGACCCGAACCGTTCGGCCCACATCGCTCTGGTGTGCTATGCCGACGGCGAGCGTCGCTACATCATTGCGCCGCGTGGCCTGGAAGTGGGCGCGACCATCATGAGCGGTGCCGAGGCGCCGATCCGTGTTGGCAACACCCTGCCGATCCGCAACATTCCCGTGGGTTCGATCATCCATTGCATCGAACTGCAAGTCGGCAAAGGTGCTCAGGTGGTTCGTTCTGCCGGCGCATCCGCTACCTTGCTGGCACGCGAAGGTACTTACGCTCAGGTTCGTATGCGCTCTGGTGAAGTGCGCAAGATCCACATTGAATGCCGCGCCACCATTGGCCAGGTTGCCAATGAAGAGCACAGCCTGCGTCAGCTCGGCAAGGCCGGTGTGAAGCGCTGGATGGGTATTCGCCCGACCGTTCGCGGTGTGGTGATGAACCCGGTGGATCACCCCCACGGTGGTGGTGAAGGTAAGACCGGCGAGGGCCGTCATCCTGTCGATCCTTGGGGTAATCTGACCAAGGGTTACCGTACCCGTAACAACAAGCGCACACAAGTGATGATTGTGTCGCGTCGTAAGAAGTAAGGGGAACGCAAATGACTCGCTCTCTTAAAAAGGGTCCATTTGTGGACCATCACCTGGTGGCCAAGGCTGACAAGGCTGTGACCACCAAGGATAAAAAGCCGATCAAGACCTGGTCGCGTCGCTCCATGATCCTGCCCGAGTTCATCGGCTTGACCATTGCCGTGCACAACGGCAAGCAGCACGTACCGGTCTATATCACCGACCAAATGGTGGGCCACAAGTTGGGCGAGTTCGCACTCACCCGGACTTTCAAGGGTCACCCTGCGGACAAAAAAGTCCAGAAGAAATAAGGAGGTGACCATGGAAACACGTGCAACCCTTCGTGGCGTTCGCCTGTCGGTCGACAAAGGCCGTCTGGTCGCCGACCTGATCCGCGGCAAGAAAGTGGACCAAGCCCTGAACATCCTGCAGTTCACGCAGAAAAAAGCTGCCGTGATCATCAAGAAGGTTCTGGAGTCCGCGATTGCCAATGCTGAGCACAACGACGGTGCCGATATCGACGAACTGAAGGTCAAGACCATCTACGTCGAGCAGGGCACTACGCTCAAGCGCTTTACCGCGCGCGCCAAAGGCCGCGGCAACCGTATCAGCAAGCCCACGTGCCATGTGTACGTGACGGTGGGCAACTGAAAGAGGTCTGGAAGATATGGGACAAAAAATCAACCCCACCGGCTTTCGCCTCGCGGTCAGCCGCAACTGGGCTTCTCGCTGGTACGCCAACAACCGTGACTTCGCCGGCATGCTGGCTGAAGACATCAAGGTACGCGAGTACCTGAAGACCAAGCTGAAAAACGCTTCGGTGTCACGCGTTCTGATCGAGCGCCCTGCCAAGAACGCCCGCATCACGATTTTCTCGGCTCGCCCGGGCGTCGTGATCGGCAAGAAAGGCGAGGACATCGAGAACCTCAAGCGCGAACTGGGCAAGCAGTTGGGCGTGCCGGTCGCAGTCAACATCGAAGAAGTGCGCAAGCCCGAAATCGATGCCAAGCTGATTGCCGACTCCATCACCCAGCAGCTCGAAAAGCGCATCATGTTCCGTCGTGCCATGAAGCGCGCCATGCAAAATGCCATGCGTCTGGGTGCCCTGGGCATCAAGATCATGTCGTCTGGCCGTCTGAACGGTATTGAAATCGCTCGTTGTGAATGGTATCGCGAAGGTCGCGTGCCGCTTCACACCCTGCGCGCTGACATCGACTACGGCACCTCCGAAGCCAAGACCACCTATGGTGTGATCGGCGTCAAGGTGTGGGTCTACAAGGGCGATACGCTGGGCCGCAACGACCTGCCGGCCGTCGAAACCCCGCGTCCTGATGAAGAGCGCCGTCCGCGCGGCCCGCGTCGTGATGCCCGTCCTGGTTCGGATCGTCCCGCTCCGCGCGGTGCACGTCGTCCGGCCGGTGGCAACACCGCGCCTGCCGATGGCAGCGACAAACCCGCAGAGGCCACTGGTGCCGATGCCCCGAAAACCGCCGTTAAGCGCGTCCGCAAAGTCGCCGCGCCAGCTGCAGCAGCTGACGGCGCCAAAGGAGAATAAACATGCTGCAACCTGCACGTAGAAAATACCGCAAGGAGCAAAAAGGCCGCAACACGGGTATTGCCACCCGTGGTAGCACCGTGGCTTTTGGCGACTTCGGTCTGAAATGTACCGATCGCGGCCGTCTGACGGCGCGCCAGATCGAATCGGCACGTCGCGCGATTTCGCGTCACGTCAAGCGCGGTGGCCGTATCTGGATCCGTGTGTTCCCCGACAAACCGATTTCCCAGAAGCCTGCTGAAGTGCGTATGGGTAATGGTAAGGGCAATCCGGAGTATTACGTGGCTGAAATTCAGCCCGGCAAGATCGTGTTCGAGATCGTCGGTGTGCCCGAAGAACTCGCTCGCGAAGCTTTCCGTCTGGCCGCTGCCAAGCTGCCGCTGCGTACCACCTTTGTCAGCCGCATGATCGGCCAGTAATCAGGAGAATGAAGAAATGAAAGCTGCTGAACTGCGCCAGAAAGACGTTGCCGGCCTGCAAACCGAAGTCAAAGAGCTGCAAAAAGCCCACTTTGGCCTGCGTATGCAAAAAGCCACGCAACAGCTGAACAACACGTCCACGCTGCGCACGACCCGTCGTGCCATCGCTCGTGCCAAGACCATTCTTGCTGAAAAGCAAGCCGCCAAATAAGGAGCACTGAATGACGGAAGCTAAAAAATCCCTCAAGCGCACCTTGGTTGGCAAGGTGGTCAGCGACAAGCGCGCGAAGACTGTGACCGTGCTGGTTGAGCGTCGTGTCAAACACGAGCTCTACGGCAAGATCGTGGCCAAATCCAGCAAGTACCACGCCCATGATGAAAAGGGTGAGTACAAACTGGGTGATGTCATCGAGATCACCGAAAGCAAGCCGATTTCCAAGACCAAGAACTGGGTTGCGACCCGGCTGGTCGAAAAGGCGGCTGCGGTCTAAGCCCTTTGCAGCACCCGCTGCAGGACTAAAAAAAACGGCTCACAATGTGAGCCGTTTTTGTTTTTTCTGACAACTTTTAACACGAGGAGCGCAAGATGATCAAAGTCGGTGACACCCTTCCCCCCGCCACCCTGATGGAATACTCGGAAGTCGAGGGCAATGGCTGCAGCATCGGTCCCAATCCGGTGGATGTGAGCAAGGCGGTTGCTGGCAAGACCATCGCCATTTTTGGTCTGCCGGGGGCCTACACGCCGACGTGCTCTGCCAAACACGTGCCGGGTTATGTTGAGAAATTCAATGAACTCAAGGCTGCCGGTGTGGATGAGATCTGGTGCGTCAGCGTCAATGACGCCTTTGTCATGGGCGCCTGGGCGCGCGACCAGAAAACTGAGGGCAAGGTTCGCATGCTGGCTGATGGCAGTGCTGATTTTGCCAAGGCCACAGGTCTGACCCTGGATCTGACGGCACGCGGGATGGGGTTGCGAAGCAACCGCTACTCCATGCTGGTGAAGAATGGAAAAGTTGCGACCCTCAATATCGAGGGCCCTGGCAAGTTTGAAGTGAGTGGCGCCGACACGCTGTTGGTGCAAGCCAAGGCTTGAACAACCTTGTGTGATGGAAAACCGCTGACAGCCCTCAGCGGTTTTATTATTTAAGGCGTCACCATTACAGGGTGGCTTTGAGGTAGTGAGCGCCAGCTATGGGGTTGTGATAGTAGGGCGGGATTTCCTCAAACCCAAGATCTTCATACAAGGTGCGGGCGGCTTCCATGTCGTCAAGGGTATCCAGCAGCACATCGTCATAGCCGGCGATGCGTGCGGCATCCATGATGGCGTCAGCCAACTGGCGGCCGAGACCAAGGCCGCGAAAGGCAGGACGGACATAGAGCCGTTTCATCTCGCAGGCATTGGGGTAGTCCACGGTGTCCATAGGACGCAGGGCGCAACAACCAGCAACAAGCCCATCAACGGTGGCCATCAGCAGGGCACCGCGGGGTTCGGCATACTCTCCAGGTAGCGTGGCAAGCTCCTGATCAAAACCCTGAAAGCACAAGTCGACTTTGAGACTCGCGGCATACTCGCGGAAAATGTCTCGCAAGGTATCGAGTTCATTCGCGGTCTGCGGGGTGACGATATCGATGGATCTGGTATTCACGGCAAGGCACAAAGCATGAGTTCAAAGTTTAGCGTCAATTCTTGGCTGCAGCCAAAGCAGGGATGGCATCGTCGATGCCGTCTGGCTGGGGCGCTTGCACTGGGCATGCTGGTCAGTGCCTGTCAGACGGTGCAAACCACGCAGCCAGGAACCGTCGGCATCACGCGTCAGCAAAGCATGGCGGTCAGTGCGCAGGAAATCGATGCCGCTTCAGCCCAGGCCTACAACAAGCAGGTGCAGGAAGCGGCACGCAAGCAGCAGCTCAATCGCGAACCCGCGATGGTGGCGCGCGTCCAGGGCATTGCGCGCAAGTTGATTGCGCAGACACCGGTGTTCCGTCAAGATGCCAGAGGCTGGCAGTGGGAAGTCAACGTCTTTCAAAGTGAAGAGATCAACGCCTTCTGCATGGCCGGCGGCAAGATCGGCGTCTACGCCGGGATCATCAACAAACTGCAGTTGACGGACAACGAGTTGGCCGCAGTGATGGGGCATGAAATTGCCCATGCGCTGCGCGAACACGTGCGTGAGCAGGTATCGCTGCAATATGCGGCTCAGTTGCCGGGCATTCTGTTGGCGATCACGACGGGTAGCCGTGCCATGGCGCAACTGGGCGATATCGTGAGCGACGTGACGTTGAGCTTGCCGCACAGCCGGGAGGCTGAAGTGGAAGCCGATCAGATGGGGGTGGAGCTGGCCGCGCGTGCGGGTTATGACCCGCGTGCCGCCACGACGTTGTGGCAGAAAATGATGCGCACGGGCGGTAGCCGGCCGCCAGAATTCCTCAGTACACACCCCAATCCCGAGGCCCGGGTGCAGGATCTGGCCCGTATCGCGGAGCTGGTCATGCCGCTTTACCGGCAGAGTTTGCTGCGCCAGCCGTCGGCTCAGTAGCCAGCTGGCGCCAGCTTCAGAAGTAAGCTGACGAGGCCGGCACAGACGGCGAGAAGCACGATGGCGAGTAAACGCGTGCGAGCATCGTCGAGCGAAGAAGGCAGCGCTTGCTCGACTTCCTTGTCACCCAGCAGCATGGGGCGGACCAGATTCTGGCGCTTGCGCAACAGGTAGAAAAGAATCGCCGCCACATGCAGGGCGACCAGCACGATCAGCACCAGTTTGCCGACGCTATGGTGGTACCAAGTGGCCTGGCTCACCCAAGTGCTCGGGACCAAGCTGGTCAACGGACCGCTGGTGGCAATTTCATCGTCGCTGATGAGGCCGGTCGCAACCTGAGCCAACAGGAAAAACAGCAGGGCAAACACCGAACCGGCTCCCAGCGGGTTGTGCCCGGTGCTGAGCTCAGGTCCGCCCTGGCCGCACAGATAGCGCAGCAGAGTCGACGGTGCGTAGAGAAAAGACGAAAAGCGTGACCAGTGGCCACCGACCAGGCCCCAGGCCAGACGGAACAGCAGCAAGGTCAGCACGGCGTAGCCGAGGCGGAAGTGCCAGTCCATGGCGGAGCCGCCGATCTGGCCGGTGACAACCAGAGCGATGACACAGGCTGCAAGCGCCCAGTGAAAAACGCGGGTGGGGAGATCCCATACTCTGACTCGATGTGTCATGTGAAGGCCTTGCGGTTGAAGAGGGGGGTGAGGCGGGGATTGGTATTTTCCCTGAGATGGCCCAAAAACAGAACTTTTGATGTGGCGTTAGACTCACAAGCGGGTCAGTGTCCATCCTCAACCCAACAAGGAACAACATGAAAGCACTCAGCCTCCTCGTTCTCGCGAGCGCCGCAATCGGATTTGCCGGCTCGGCCTCGGCCCAATTTGCCAAGCCAGACGATGCGATCAAGTACCGCAAGAATGCCTTGTTCGTTATGCAGCAGCATTACGCCCGCATTGGTGCCATGGTCGGCGGCAAAGCTCCGTTCGATGCCAAGGCGGCAGCTGACAATGCCGCCATTGCAGAGAGCATGGCCAAATTGCCGTGGGCGGCATTTGGCGAGGGCACCGATTTGGGCGATACCAAGGCCAAGCCTGAGATCTGGAAAGAACAGGCCAAGTTCAAGCAAGCTGCCGACAAGCTGCAGGTGGAAATGGGCAAGTTGGCCGCCGCGGCTAAGACGGGCAACCTCGACAGCATCAAGACCGCCTTCAACGCCACGTCGGGCACCTGCAAGGCGTGTCACGACGACTTCCGCGCCAAGTAAGCGGTCACGTAAACAATAAGGGCGGCTCAATGAGCCGCCCTTATTGCTTGGAAGAACACTCAGGCCTGTGCCAGCAATTCCTCGATCAGGCGATGCAACTCGGCGAAGTCCGGCTCGCCAATGTAGCGCTTCACAATCTCGCCGCGCTTGTTGACGATGTAGGTGGTGGGTGTCAGGCGCACATCGCCCCAGGCTTTGGCCACGGCGCCGGTGTTGTCGATGGCGACCTGGAACGGCAGCTTGCGTGTGTTGGCGAAATTCACCACGTAACTGGGCGGGTCGTAGCTCATGGCTATCGCCAGGGTGTCAAAACCGCGCGCGTGGTACTTGTCATGCGTTGCGATGATCTTGGGCATCTCGGCCACGCAGGTGGTGCAGCTGGTGGCCCAGAAGTTCACCAGGGTGACCCGACCCTTGAGGTCGGCCGTGCTTTTCGTGGAGCCGTCGAGCAGCACGAAGGTCGATTCGGGGGCGGTGCTGATGCTCGTGCTCTGGAACATCATCCAGCCCGAGGCCAGAATCACCAGGAATGCGGCAAGATAGAGCGCTCGTTTCATAGCAGGGGAACTTTCATGGATCGTCGCGAGTTTAATTCCGTTTGGATGCCGGTGCTGGGCGGGTGCTTTGGCTTGTCAGGCGGTCTGGCACAGGCCATGTCCTTGGCAGATATCAGTCAGGGCGAGGCCTCACAAGGGTTGAAAACAGCGCTGGAGCAGGGCGCCAAAGCCGCGGTTCTGCAATTAGGCCAAACCAATGGATTCCTTGGCAACGAAAAAGTTCGTATTCCTTTGCCCGGTTACCTCAATGATGCGGCGACACTGCTGCGTACGCTGGGGCAAGGCCAGCAGCTGGACGAGCTGGTGACGGCCATGAACCGTGCGGCGGAAGCCGCCGTGCCACAGGCGCGTGATTTGCTGCTGGGCGCGGTGCGCGGTATGAGTGTCGGGGATGCCAAGAAGATCCTCGGTGGTGGCGACACGTCCGTCACTGCTTTCTTTGCCGATAAGACGCGAACCCCGCTGAGCCAGAAATTCCTGCCAGTCGTGACGCGCAGCACCGAGAGGGTCGGGCTGGCGGCTAAATACAACCAGATTGCGGGCAAGGCCGCAGAGCTGGGGCTGGTAGGGCGGGAAGATGCCAGCATCCAGCAGTACGTCACGGGCAAAGCGCTGGATGGGCTGTACTTCATGATTGGCGAAGAGGAACGCAAGATCCGGCGCGACCCGGTAGGGAGCGGCAGCGCCGTGTTGAGCAAGGTGTTTGGCGCGTTGAAATAAATGAGTCGCAGATAACCGGCGAGCAGGGGTTGGCCTATGGATGCCATGTGTGTTGCCACGATAATCAACAGGATGCTACGTGCCCTTAGTTTCTTCGTGATCACCAGTGCCTTGCTGGCCGCTTGCAGCCCGGCGTTCAATTGGCGTGAAACCCGCATCGATGGCGGGCTCAAGGCCTTGCTGCCTTGCAAGCCCGACCAGGGCAGCCGCCCGATGCCGCTGATGGGGCAGGATATCGAGATGCAGATGGTGGGCTGTGAGGCGGGTGGTGCCATGTTTGCCGTGGCCCACGTCAAGTTGGGCGATGCGGGCAGGATGGCCCTGGCGCAGGCGACATGGCAGGCGGCCATGCTGGCCAATATGCAGGCACCCCCCCCTCAGTTGGAGAGCTACAACCCGAAGGGGGCGGCAACCGAGCCGAAGCCCGTGCGGCTGACAGCCCGGGGTCGACGTGCCGACGGCAGCGCCGTGGCGGCGCAGGCCGTGTGGTTCTCGAAGGGGGGAAACCTCTATCACGCGGTCATCTATGCTGACCAGGTGAAGCCGGACATGGCCGAGCCGTTCTTTTCAGGATTCGAATTCCAATGACGATGTTGTCGCGGCGAGGCGCCGTGGTGGTCTTCCTGGCCTTTGCTTTTGCGTATTTCTTTTCCGCCCTGATCCGTGCCATCACGGCGACCCTGTCACCGACGCTGACGCAAGAATTTGCGCTGAATGCGCAGGAGCTGGGTTTGCTGGCCGGCGGCTACTTTCTGGGTTTCGCGGCCATGCAATTGCCGCTGGGGAGTTGGCTGGACCGCCACGGCCCGAAAAAGGTGATCCTGAGTTTCCTGGCGGTGGCAGTGGCGGGCTGCCTGGCGTTTTCATGGGCCACCAGTTTTGGAGGGCTCTTGCTGGCGCGCATCCTGTGTGGCGCTGGTTTGGGGGCCTGCCTGATGGCACCGCTGACAGGCTATCGGCGCTGGTTTGGCGCGACCACACAGTTGCGGGCCAATTCCTGGATGTTGATGACCGGCTCCATGGGCATGGTGGCCGCCACACTGCCCGTGCAGTGGCTCATGCCGCTGCTGGGCTGGCGCCCTTTGTTTTGGGGGCTGGGCGCACTGACCGTGCTGGCCATGGCCATGATTGCCTGGCAGGTGCCGGCTTGGCCTGCCGCCGGCCCGGCGGCAGGCCAAGCGGCGTCCCAGCGCAGCTACGCAGAAGTGTGGCGCCACCCCTATTTCCGCAAGATGACGCCCATCGGCTTCTTCAATTACGGGGGCATGGTGGCCATCCAGACGCTGTGGGCCGTGCCCTGGATGATCCGGGTGGCGGGCTACACGCCGGTGCAGGCTGCCACCGGCCTGTTCTGGCTCAATGTGGCCATGCTGGTGACGTTCTGGGTCTGGGGCGTCGTCAATCCGAGGTTGGCCAAGCGAGGCTTGCATGTTGACCGCCTGATCCGATGGGGGGTTCCCTTCAGCCTCTTGCTGCTGGCGATCATTTGCGCCGCGGGGGATGCACTGTCGTCATCGACGGGCCTGCTGTTGGCACTGTTCTGTGTCAGCAGCACCTTCATTTCACTGGCGCAGCCAGCGGTCGGCATGGCCTTTCCACCTGACCTGGCAGGACGGGCGCTCTCGGCCTACAACCTGGTCATTTTTGCAGGCATTTTTGTCATGCAGTGGGGTATCGGTCTGCTGATTGACGGCTTGCAGGCGCTCGGCTGGCCGCCGGTGCAGGCGTTTCAGGGCGCGCTGGCCGTGTACCTGACACTGTGTATCGTCTCTTACATGTATTTCCTGGCGGCAAAAAGCCATAATGGTGCATCCACTGCGTCATGAACAACGGCATCTTCATCATCGCCCACGCCCCACTGGCCAGTGCACTGCGTCAGTGCGTGGCCCATGTCTTTCCGGAACGGGTGGACGATGTGCTGGCATTCGATGTGTCCGCCGATGCCTCGGCGCAGGAGACCCTGACTGCCGCGCGGCAAGTCGTGACGGCCAAGTTCGGCAGCGCGTCTGTGCTGTTGCTGACGGATGTCATGGGGGCAACGCCTTGCAATGTGGCACGACAACTGCTCGGCGGCGTGCAGGCCAGGCTGGTGGCGGGCGTGAACCTGCCCATGTTGCTGCGTGCGGTGACCTACCAGCACGAGCCGATCGACGAACTGACGGCGCGTGCCGTCAGCGGCGGCAGCCAGGGCGTGATGCAGGTGGAGGCCAGCGCGTGAGCGAGCCGGACCCAAAAGACAACGAGGAACAGAACGAATGATCAAGGCCAGTGCGACCATCAGCAACAAGCTCGGGCTGCATGCCCGCGCTTCCGCCAAACTCACCAAGCTGGCGGGCAGCTTTCCCTGCGAGATCTGGATCGCGCGCGGTGAGCGCCGTGTCAATGCCAAGAGCATCATGGGTGTCATGATGCTGGCGGCCGGCATGGGCACCACCGTGGAGCTCGATGCCGAGGGCGACCGTGCACAGGAGGCTGTTGATGCCATGCTGGCCTTGATCGACGACAAGTTCGGGGAAGGAGAATGACATGTTGCTCTCTGCGGTTGCCTGTGGCGTGTGCTGTCCTGCCCACCGTGGGCGCTGCGCTGCGCCTCGGGATCGTTCCAAGGCGAAACCCTCGACGTTGACGCCATGACTTTTTCCATCCACGGCCTAGCAGTTGCGCGCGGCATCGCCATAGGGCGAGCCGTGCTGGTGGCTTCCAGCCGTGTGGATGTGGCGCATTACTTCATCGACCCGACGCAGGTCGAGAGCGAGATCGGCAGGGTGCGCAGCGGTCGCAATGCTGTGGTGGAGGAAATCCACCGTCTGCAGCAGACCATCTCGCAGCTCGGTCCGAAGGACGCGCCCCACGAACTGCGGGCGCTGCTCGATGTGCATCTGATGATGCTGCAGGACGACGAGTTGATCGGTGGCGTCAAGCACTGGATCCAAGACCGTCTCTACAACGCCGAATGGGCGCTGACCACGCAGCTGGAGATGGTGGGGCGCCAGTTCGACGAGATGGAGGACGAGTACCTGCGCGAGCGCAAGGCCGACCTGGAACAGATCACAGAGAAGGTGCTGCGCGCCATGCAAGGGGTCGCCTCGCCGACCATTCCCACGGTGGCGCGCAGTGGACGCAAGTCTTCACAGCAGGATCTGCAGCTCGACGACACCGATGTGCCGCTGGTGCTGATCGCGCATGAGTTGTCGCCTTCCGACATGCTGCAGTTCAAGCAGGGCGTGTTCGCCGGCTTTGTCACCGATGTCGGTGGCAAGACCTCGCACACCGCCATCGTGGCGCGCAGCATGGATATTCCGGCTGTGGTGGGCGCGCGAACGGCCAGCCAGCTGGTGCGGCAGGACGACTGGGTCATCATCGATGGTGATGCCGGCGTGGTCATCGTCGATCCGTCGCCCATCATCCTGGCCGAGTACGGCTACAAGCAGCGCCAGGTCGAACTGGAGCGCAGCCGGTTGGGCCGGCTGCTCAATACGCCAGCCGTCACGCTGGATGGCGAGCGGGTCGAGTTGTTGGCCAACATCGAAATGCCGGAAGACGCGCCGGCTGCCATGCGGGCGGGCGCGGTAGGTGTCGGCCTGTTCCGCAGCGAGTTCCTGTTCATGGGGCGGCAGAACCAGCTGCCAGACGAGGAGGAGCAGTACCAGGCCTACCGGCGTGCCGTCGAGGGCATGAACGGTCTGCCGGTCACCATTCGCACGGTGGACGTGGGGGCCGACAAGCCGATGGACGGCAACCTCCCCGAGACGGCTTACCTCAATCCTGCGCTCGGTCTGCGCGCCATCCGCTGGAGCTTGGCCGACCCGGCCATGTTTGTGACCCAGTTGCGCGCCATCCTGCGCGCGGCGGCGCACGGCCCGGTGAAGATGCTGATCCCGATGCTGGCGCACCTGAGCGAAATTCGCCAGACTTTGGCGCTGATCGAGCAGGCGAGGACGGAGTTGGCGCGCGACGGCCACACGTTTGGCGCGGTGAAACTGGGCGCCATGATCGAGATTCCCGCCGCGGCGCTGATGCTCAAGACCTTTCTGCGCCACTTCGATTACCTGTCCATCGGCACCAACGACCTGATCCAGTACACCTTGGCGATCGACCGTGCCGACGAGTCGGTGGCGCATCTTTATGATCCGCTGCATCCCGCGGTGTTGCGTCTGGTGGCTGACACCATTGCCGAATGCCGGGCCCAGGGCAAAGAAGTGAGCGTCTGCGGCGAGATGGCCGGCGACATTGCCATGACGCGCCTGCTGCTGGGCTTGGGCCTGCGCAGCTTTTCCATGCACCCGGCACAAATCCTGGCGGTCAAGCAGGAGGTGCTGCGCGCCGACACCACCAAGCTCACGCCCTGGGCGCAGGCGGTGCTGGCGCATGACGAGCCGGCTGCGCTGCTGGCCGGTTGACGTGCTGGATTGAGCTGTATCAAGCCGGAAGCGACCGGGTGCTTGCAAACTCCGAGGGGTATCAACTCGCGGAGTTTTCATGAGCACCTTCGATCACACCGGCCTGATTCAGGACATCAACGAATGTCTGGCGCCCTTTCGCAAGGCGCAGCCCGACGCGATGGCCGGTTTTGGCCAGTTGGCACGCGCGTCCATGGCCGAGGGTGCGCTCAGCACCAAACACAAGGAGCTGATGGCGCTGGCCATTGGCGTGACGCAGCGCTGCTCGGGCTGCATCGGCTTTCATGTCAAAGCCTTGCACAAGCTGGGGTGCACACGTGCCGAGCTGGAAGAGATGCTGGCCGTGTGTGTCTACATGGGCGGTGGCCCGGCGCTGATGTACGCGGCCGAGGCGATCAAGGCCTGGGATGCCATGGCACCTGCCTGATATGAATGAAATCGGCCCAAAGGCCTTTATTTGTATGCGTCAGCAGCTATTAAATTAATAGCTGAATGTCGCTGCTTTGGGGCTAACGTCTGCGTAGCAAGTTGATGCGCATCGGCCGCACGAAGTGGGCACCATCGGCGGTCATGTGCGGCTCAAAGCGCTCGCGCACCGCCGCCAGCGTGGCGGTATCAAGCCGGTGGTTGACGAAGGTGACGCCAATCATGCGTTGCTCGAATTCGGCAAAGTCACGGTAATGCACCGGGGTCTCGAAGAAGACCTCGTCCACCTGTTCCCAGGCGCCAGAGGCCACCGCCGCCTGCACCGCACGCAGGGCGGCGGCACGCACGATCTCTTCGTCGTGGAACAGGCGCATCACCTCGTTGAGCGCGCCGGCAAACACCGGCTCCGACACATACAGCAGACCTTCCGGTCGAAGCACGCGATGCACCTCATTCAGCGCCTGGTCCAGCAGCTCCAGCGGCACGTGGTGCAGCGACTTCAGCATCAGCGCCAAGTCGAACGCGCTGTCGCCAAACGGAATCGCCTGGGCGCCGGCCTGAACGAAATGCAGTCGCTCCTGCGGCTGGAGCTGGTTCTTTGCCATCTGGCGTTCGTCCACCTCCAGGCCGGTGACGTCGCAGGCGGAGAAGCGCTGCAGCAGCTTGCGCGACAAGTGGGCCGCGCCACAGCCCAGTTCGATGATGCGCGGATGCTGCGGCAGGTCGACCAGCGACTGCAGCAGCTCCAGTTCGTCGGTGACCTGGCGTGTGCTCATCGCGCCAGGCTCGCGGCATGCGCCTGTTGGTCGGCGTGGTACGAACTGCGCACCATGGCGCCTACCGCCGCATGGGTGAAGCCCATTTTGTAGGCTTCTTCCTCGAACATCTTGAAGGTGTCCGGGTGCACGTAGCGCTTGACCGGCAGGTGCGAATTGGAGGGTGCGAGGTACTGGCCGATGGTCAGCATCTCGATGTTGTGCGTACGCATGTCGCGCATCGTCGCCAGAATCTCGTCGTCAGTCTCGCCCAGGCCCACCATCAGGCCACTCTTGGTTGGCACGTCGGGGAACAGCGCCTTGAACTTCTTCAGCAGGTTGAGTGAGAACTGGTAGTCGCTGCCAGGGCGGGCCTGCTTGTACAGACGCGGCACGGTTTCCAGGTTGTGATTCATCACATCCGGCGGGGCGGCCTTCAGAATCTCCAGCGCGCGGTCGTCGCGGCCGCGGAAGTCGGGCACCAGCACCTCGATCTGCGTGTCGGGCGAGAGTTCGCGTGTCTTGCGGATGCACTCGACGAAGTGGCCGGCGCCGCCGTCGCGCAGGTCGTCGCGGTCGACGCTGGTGATCACCACGTATTTCAGTTTCAGTGCGGCAATGGTCTTGGCCAGGTTGTCCGGCTCATCCACATCCAGCGGGTCCGGGCGGCCGTGGCCGACGTCGCAGAACGGGCAGCGGCGCGTGCACTTGTCGCCCATGATCATGAAGGTGGCCGTGCCCTTGCCGAAGCATTCGCCGATGTTGGGGCAGCTGGCTTCCTCGCACACCGTCACCAGCTTGTTGGTGCGCAGGATGTCCTTGATCTCGTAGAAGCGCGTGGTCGGCGAGCCGGCCTTGACGCGGATCCAGTCCGGTTTCTTCAGCACTTCACCGGTTTCCACTTTGACCGGGATACGGGAGAGCTTGGCGGCCGCCTTCTGCTTGGCCGACGGGTCGTAGTTGTCGACAGTTTGTTCTTCACGAACAGTGGGGCGGGCCGTGCTGGATTCAGGGGTGCTCATGGTGTGGGGGCGCTCAAGGCACCAGGTAAGTGGCGAGTTTCTGGCTCAAAACAGTGGCTGCATCCGCCCAGTCGACGGACACCCCAATTGTAGAAAGATCCACCGTTTGCAGCCCAGCATAGCCGCAGGGGTTGATGCGCGAGTAGGGTTCCAGGTCCATGGCCACGTTGAGCGCCACGCCGTGGTAAGTGCAATTGCGGCTGACCTTGATCCCCAAGGCCGCGATCTTGCCCAGGCCGGTGAAATCGGGTGCGGTGCCGAGTGCCGACTTCTGCGGCCGTTGCGGCAGCAGGGCATGCGCGGTGGGGTCGTCCAGCCGCACATAGATGCCGGGGGCGCCGGCCACACGGTGGCCGGTGACGCCGAAGTGCGCCAGTGTCTTGATGACGGCTTCTTCCACGCGATAGACATACTCTTTGACGAAGTAGCCGGCGCGTTTGAGGTCAATCAGCGGGTAGGCCACCACCTGGCCCGGGCCATGGTAGGTGACCTGGCCGCCGCGGTTGGTGGCCACCACCGGAATGTCACCCGGCACCAGCACATGGCCGGCCAGGCCGGCCAGCCCTTGGGTGAACACCGGCGGGTGCTCGCAGATCCAGAGCTCGTCCGGCGTGTCGGCCGTGCGCGCGGCGGTGAACGCCTGCATGGCGGCATAGGTGGGCGTGTAGTCGACCCGGCCGAGTTGACGAATTTCGATGGTCATGCCAGCACTGCGTCCAGTTGGCCGGACATTCCCACCCCGTCGCGTTGCTTGGCAATCTGCCCAAAGAGGCAACGCCCTTGGCTTTTCAGAGCCCACAGCTCGCCGACTTGCCGCTTCTCAATTTCATAGGGGTCATTCAGCAAGTGAGCCCCTTTGTATTCCACAACGGCGATGCGGCCATCGATCAATTCGGCGATGAAGTCTGGGAAAAATCGACCTTTTGATGTGGCGAGTGCAAAGCCGCAAGGGGCCGTATCAAGATTTCGCACCCAATGTTTGACCTTGGCATGGTTGTCCAGCAACTGGGCACACAGAAACTCTTCGCCACCGTCTTTCAAATCCGCAAGAACGGGGTAGAAATGTTTGTTGAACTGATAGCGCCCGCTATAGCGTGAGCCAGCGGGCACCGGGTAGCGGTTGGCTTCAAACGTCAGTGGCCGCGTCCAGTCGGGCTCAATGTCCCAGGCTTGTTCCAGCACCAACTGCCGGAATTGCGTCTTGGCCGCCTTGTCTTTCAAGTCGCCAATGCGTGCTTCGATATCCTGCGCGAGCTTGAAGCGGGCCTTGGCCAAGGTCACCAGTGTCAAACCCCGTTCATGGATCAGATGATTGACTACGGCCGCGAAATAGGTGGTCCGCTGCCCTTGCGTGAACTCCGGCAGCTTTTGAAACAAGGACTGGTCGAGCCAGCGCACCAGGTCGTCTGCCGTGATGGTGCTGGAGCCGAAGTCAAAAGCAATCTGGCTGGGATCGGCCGCGCGCAATCTGACGTGCGAGTCCTTCAGATAAATCTCGAAGGTGTTGGACTGCTCCACCACTTGAAAACCAGGCAGTTGCACCGCGTCCGGTGTGAGCAGATCAAGTTCCACCGCCTCCAGCACGGCCTCTCGCTCCAGCGGCCAGAGTTGGCCCTGCGGAGTGCTTCGATAGCCCAACGTCGGAATCGGTGCAAAGTGCTCGCCGCGCGAAGCCGGTGCCGTCTGGGCCGCAACCAAGGCGTTGTGTTGCGCCACTTTCTCGCGCACCTGTTCCTGCTTCTTCGGGCCGCGCACCTGCGCGATCAACAGCGCCTCGACCTCGGTGCTGATGTGCCCAGTGACCACCACGGCCTGTTCGCCCGCAATCTGCGTGATCTCAACGCCAGTGGCAGCCTGCAGTTCGGGGGAGGGTGATGGCGCTACAAAATTGGTAGCTACTGGCGCAGGTGGAATGGGGGCAGAGGGCTGATTTCCTTCAAAAAGTGGCAGCGCGGTCTGCTGCACAACCATCGAGGCCACATCCAGCGCCTCAAACCCCATGTTGTTGATCAGCCGGTCCGCCAGCTCATGGGCAGCCGTGGAAAATTGCGCCTCGCAGACATGCGCATAAGCTCGGTTCAGAGCCTCGCGCCCGCGCCGGCTGGCGTAGGGCATGCGCAGCACCCGGCCCAGCAACTGCTCTACCGCCGTGGCACTGGAGAGCTTTTGCAGTGAACACAGCACGTAGGCAAACGGGCAGTCCCACCCCTCGCGTAGCGCCTGCACCGTGATGACATAGCGCACCGGGCAGTCGCGCGCGGCCAGGTCCAGCCCTTCCAGTTCGCGTGTGTCGCCGGTGGCTACCTTGATCTGCTCTTTGGGAATATGCAGCTCATCTTCCAGGTGCTTGCGCAGGGCGGCGGGCGGCACCGCATCGTTCTCGTTCTGCGCTTGGAATAGCACAATCGGCCGCACATAGCCGTGGCCGGCGGCCTCGTCCTTGAGCGCTTCGCCTTCCAGTGCGCGCTGGGTTTGCACGGCGGCAAACACGGCTTGCTGCCAGCCCTGCGGGTGTTCGGCCAGCGCAATCGGCAGCTTGATCATGCTCTCCGCCGCCAGCTCCTGGGCGCTCACGTGGTACAGCACATTGGTCTTGGCGGGGATGGGCGTCGCCGTCAGCTCCAGAATGGCGCTGGGGTTCAGGCGCTTGAGTGCCGTGAAGCTCTTGTCGGTCTTGGTGTTGTGTGCCTCGTCCACAATCAACAGCGGCGCATGCAGCGCCAGCCAGTTCGCCAGGCTCCAGCGCGGCTGGCCGACAAAACCGCTGAGCACGCCGCTTCTATCGCTGGCCGCTTCTTCACTCGTGACCACTGCGTCAGGCAAATCGTGCAATACCCGAAGACGCTGCTCATCACAGCCTTTGAAGTGCCGCTCAAAGCTTTCCGAAAAGCTGTACACATTGCGCTTGTCGGTGTCGTCAATCCGAAAGCTCTGAATGGTCGCCACCACCACCACGGCGCGCTGGCCCCAGTCAGGCGGCGCGATATGGGCCAGGTCTTCCAGCACGCACACCCGCACATCGGCGCCGTAGCTGGCCTCCAAAGCCTCGCGGTATGGGTGGCCTGCCGTTTGCAGGGCCGTGAGGGTCTGGCTGCGAATCGTGTCACTGGGCACCAGCCACACCGCCACGGGCGCATCGGTTGCGCACCACGCCTGCGCCAGCACGTTCACGGCGTGTGCCGCCATCAGCGTTTTGCCCCCGCCAGTGGGAATGCGCAGGCATACGCAGGGCGTCTCGCCAAACGGGTCGGGGTTGTACGGCCGTCCCGTCAACTCGCCAAAGGCCAGCGCCGCGCCTTTCATTTGCGCTGCCCGCGCAAAGCGGGTCAGCGTGTCGAGTGCGGTTTTTTGATAGGACTTGAGTTGAAAACTTGGCATGACGGGTTACCTGGCTTTCACATCGTAGGGGATGTGGCGGAATGTGACGTTGGCCTGCTTCAGGCGCTCTTCCCCCAGGCGGCAGGCTTCGCCGTACACCAGCAGGGGGGCGGCGGGCTCAGGGGTGGTGGCGTGCAGGGCCAGCAGGGCGTCGAGCACGGCTTGCGTCAGCACATTGCCGCTGGCCGGGCGTTTGTCGCCCAGAATGCCGTTGAACAGCAGGTAGCAGGCGAACTGCGGTTTTTTGATGGGCAAAATTGGCTCTGAGCCCCCGTCTTCTGTGCGCAGGTGGCTATCAAAAACATAGTGCGTGCCCAGGTAGGGCGTGCCCGCTTGGGCGGCAGCGGAGTCAAAGGCGCTACCGGTCTCCTGCTGCCAGACGAAAGCGGCTAGCGTGGCAAAGCGCACAGCGGGGTGGATGCGACCACGCTCGTCGAACACCGTATCCCCGAGGCGCATGAAACGAAAGCCGCCGCCGCCCTGCCAGTTGACAGCTTTGCTGATGCCGCCTTGCTCGCCATCGATGACTTTTTGCAGACGCGGCAGGCAGTGGGTGGCGGCATGCTCGCCCATCTCGATGCCGATCCAGCGCCGGCCCATCTTGTGGGCGACGGCGGCGGTGGTGCCGGAGCCGAGGAAGCTGTCGAGGACGAGGTCGCCGGGGTTGGTGGCTATCTGCAAGAGAGTCGACAGCAAACGCTCGGGCTTCGGCGTAGAAAATGGCGAATCGGAGAATAAAGCAAGGGCCTCTTTTTTGCCGTCTTGATTGTGTCCGGCTAACTCATGTTTCCACAGAGACATGGGCATCATGCCTTGCGTAACCTCCGTCAAAAAGTTTTTGAGAGCAGGCACATTGTTTGTGCCTGATGCGCCCCACCAGATGCGGCCTTCCGCTTCGTTCCGTGCATGCACCTCACGAGACATAGCCCAAACGCGCGTTGGCTTGGGCCAAATTTCGGCGCCTGTATTGGGTTGCCTAATCGCATAGTTCAGGTTTGGACGTTCGGTCGCTGAATAGCGACATGTGTAGTCCATTGCTTTCCATGGCCCACGTGGATCGGCATCGGGGTTTTTGTACCTATCGGTTTGCGCATCAGTTGTTGGCATTAGGTTGCGCTGAAAACTGGGTGAGCGCCTGTACACAAGAATTTGGTCATGCACATACCCAAAGTCTTTTGTGTCTGGTGGTGGTGAATAGCGCTTTTCCCACGCGATGCCACACAAGAAATTTCCTCGCCCAAACACCTCATCCATCAGCACCTTGAGGTAATGCCCCTCGTTGTCGTCAATCGTGACCCAGATTGAGCCGTCTTCGCGCAGCAGCTCGCGCAACAGCTGAAGGCGCGGCAGCATCATGCTCAGCCACTGGGCATGCTCCAGGTTGTCGTCGTAGTGCTCGAACGCGCTTTTGGTGTTGTAAGGCGGGTCGATGAAGATGCACTTCACTTGCCCGCGATAGAACGGCAGCAGTGCCTTGAGGGCTTCGAGGTTGTCGCCTTGAATCAGCAGGTTGTCGGTGATGCCCGTTCGCCCTGAGCTGGTCGAAGGGTCGGCGGCTTCGACCTGCTCAGCCTGAACGGGGTCTGAGTTTTCCCTAGCGGCGGGCGTGTGGACAGATACCTGGTCCAGTAGCCGGTAGGGCACGCGGGCGGCGGTGGTGAAGGCGGCGGCGCGGTTGAGCCAGTCGAGGGTGGGCATGGATAGAGGTGGGTCGGTTAGGGCGTCTGGGCGGCAAAGGTGGCTTCCACCGTTTCGCGGTGAAAGAGTTCCATGTAGGGCTGGTAGCGGTAGAGGCGATTACGCTCAAAGCCGGTGACTTCGCGCAGCCAGCCGCGGGCCTCCAAATCGCGCGCCAGTTTGACGGCAGTGGGGTGGGTGCAGCCGACGATGTCGGCAATCCGGTTGGGCGAGACCAGCGGCTGCTGAAACAGGCTGTCGAGCAGTTTGAGTGCTTTGGGGCTCTTCATTACCGCGCTGCGGTGCTCTTCCCGCATGTTCACAATGTCGGTGGCGGTGCGGGTGGCGGCACGGGCGGTTTGACTCACACCGCGCAAGAAGAACTTGAGCCACTGCTCCCAATGGCCGTGGTTGCGAATGGCGGTGAGGCGGTCGTAGTACTCGGCGCGATGCGCCTTGAGGAAAACCGACAGATACAGCAGTGGGCGTGACAAGGCACCCTCTTCACACAATATGAGGGTGATCAACAAGCGCCCGACGCGGCCATTGCCATCCAGAAAGGGATGGATGGTTTCAAACTGGGCATGGGCCAGGCCGCAGCGAATCAGCAGCGGCACGGTGGTCTTGCCGTCGTGCAGGAATTTCTCCAACTGCCCCAAGGCATCCATCAGCGCATGCGGTGGCGGCGGGACAAAAGAGGCGTTGGCCAGCGTGCTGCCAGCCGGCCCGATCCAGTTTTGGGAGGTGCGAAACTCGCCTGGCGTTTTTTCTCCCCCGCGCACGTTGTGCATGAGCTCGCCATGAATTTCGCGCAGCAGGCGCAGGCTCAAGGGGAGGTCGTCCAATCGGCGCAGGCCATGGTTCATGGCGCGCACGTAGTTGATCACCTCTTCGACGTCTTTGGGGTTGTCGTTGCTGGTGCCCTGCGCTTCAAAAGCCAGCACGTCTTCCAGTGTGCTCTGCGTGCCCTCTATCTGCGATGACAGCACAGCCTCATGACGCACGTACATGGCCACAAACAAGTCGGGGTTGGGCAGCAGTGCGGCAATGGCGTCCAGACGCGCAATGTCCCGGTCAGCCTGGGACAGCAGGGTACGCAGCTCGCCATCAAACTCAATGTCGGGAATTGGCGGCAGCGGCTCAGGAATGAACGCTCGATAACCCGTTGATTGCTGAACGTAGCGCCCCGCGCGCTGCGAATTAGTCATCGTGCAAACTTTCATTGAAGAAGCACGATTCTATTTTTATAAAAATAAAAGTCAAATAATTTTCACAAAAACGGAATTGCTTAATCTTGTGAAAGTATTACCGCTACAAAACCACCTTCACCATCGGGTGGGTCGACAGTGTGCGGTACAGCTCGTCAAGCTGGTCGCGGCTGGTGGCCGTGATGGTGATGGTGATGCCGAGGTAGTTGCCGCCCTTGCTCTCGCGTAACTCGATGGTGCTGGCATCAAACACCGGGTCGAAGGCGTGCGCGATCGTGGTCACGGTATGGACGAAGCCGTCCACCTTGTCGCCCATGACCTTGATCGGGAAGCGGCAGGGGTATTCAATCAGCGTGTCGGCACGCGGGTTGCCGCCAGGGGTGGCGGAGGAGGGGGGCTGGCTCATGACGATGGATTCTCCGTGCGATCTTGATGGCGCTGTTCGTTGCGCGATCGGGTTTTGATGGCCTGGTAGCCGGCATACAGCCGGGCATAGAGGGGGCCGGGCTGGCCGCTGCCAACCGGCTGGTCGTCGATGCGGCTGACCGGCAGCACCTCCTTGGTGGCCGAGCTCAGCAGCACCTCGTCAGCCGCCAGCACTTCCGCCCGGCTGATGCGACGCAGTGTCAACGGAATGCCTTGGGTGCGGCAGATGTCTTCCAGCAGGGCGTAGCGGATGCCTTCGAGCACCAGATTGTCTTTGGGCGGGCCCATGAGGACGCCGTCCTTCACCACCCAGACGTTGCTGGCGGCGGCTTCGCTCAGGAAGCCGTCGCGGAACATGATGGTCTCGGCCGCGCCGGCGTCAACACTGATCTGGCGCGCCAGCACGGCACCCAGCAGGCTCACGCTCTTGATGTGGGCCTTCTGCCAGCGAAAGTCGTCGGCGGTGACGCAGGCCACGCCGTCGCGCCGCTGTTCCGCCGTCGGCGCCTTCAGGGCGTTGCTGAGTACGAACACCGTGGGTGTCAAGCCTTCCGGCATGGCATGGTCGCGCAGTGCCACGCCGCGCGTGACCTGGATGTACACCATTTGATCAATGTTTTCGACCTTGGTGCCCGTGGATGCTGCGTAATCAGCTATCAATTTGGTAGCAATTTCGCGCCACTGCGCCCGTGTGTTCGGGTTCGGAATGCGCAGCTCGGCCAGGTTGCGCTCCAGGCGCGCCATGTGCTGCTCGAAGCAGAACGGGCAGCCGCCATAGACCGGCAGCACTTCGTAGACACCGTCACCAAAGATGAAGCCGCGGTCCATGACGCTGATCTTGGCGTCCGGCAACAGTGTGTAGTCGCCGTTCAGGTAGCAGGGCAGGGGCGGCAGCATGGCGGGCTTGCGGTGCGGGATTCGTTCAGGCCAGGAAGGTGATGGCGGCCAGCACCAGCCAGCCCAACCAGAAATTCACGGTCACCAGCAGGGCAATCTGGTTGGCGCGCCGGCCGCCTTCGGGCCAGTCGGCTGCGGCCAGCGCCGACTGCAGGCGGCGATAGGGGCCGAAGTAGAGGTGGCCGAAGATCAGACACATCAGAACGCCGATGCCCGCCATCAGGTGCCAGCCGATCGGCATTGCCAACGCACCGGCTTGGCTCATCATGAAGCCGCCACTGAGCAGGAGCAGAAGAACGGCGCCCCACACCAAGGTGAAGAACCGGCGCAGCACGCCAGCAAGCAGGGGCAGGCGCTGCGGTGGCGCCAACTGTTCGCCCAGGGCCGGACGCAGCGCGAGCAGCATGAAGGTCATGCCACCGAGCCAGACAATGGCGCAAACCAGATGCAGAAACTTGATGGCGGTATACATAGATAGAGTGGTGTGTGAGTTGATCGGTGTCGGCTCTTGGGTCGGCGCCGTGCCCGCCGGCGGGCAAAAGTCTTTTGACAGTTTTTTCCTGTCTCTTCAGTCGGGAATGATCTGGGATAGGGATATTACTTAGTATAATCAGTGGCTTTGCAAAGGTTTACGGTTGTAACTTGGGGTGCCGTTGAGGATGTCTGAAACCACACCACAGCCAGGAAAGCCGGACTTTGCAGATGAAATAGATGAGGCGCTTGAGCCGGATTTCAAGCCGCTGACGGCCGAACAGGCGCGCCAGTGGCGAGAAGGCAACCCATTGCTTTCGCCTTGGCGGATCGTGGGGTGGCAGATGGCGGCGGGTGCCTTGGTGGCAGCGCTGGCCTGGGTTTTGAGTGGCCGGCCTGAAGTGGCGTGGTCAGCGGGCTACGGCGCGTTGGCGGTGGTGGTTCCGGCGGCCTTGATGGTGCGCGGGCTGTCGCGGCAGGCGGGTGTGGCAGGTGCTGCACTGGCGGGATTTTTTGTGTGGGAACTGGTCAAGGTGGTGTTGACGGTGGCGATGCTGCTGGCGGCGCCCAGGCTGGTTCCTGATCTGAGCTGGTTGGCCTTGTTGGCCGGCTTTGTGGTGGCGATGAAGGTGTACTGGGTGGCCATGTGGTTGCATCCGGCGCGCCGCAAGTCGATCGTAAAGATTTGAATTGACGAACTGGTGATTTATGTCTGCTGAAGCACATGGCCCGACGGCCGGCGAATACATCGTCCACCACCTGCAGCACCTGCAGAAGGATTTTTCCTTCAATAGTGTGAAGCAGACCAGTATTGTGGACTTCAGTGTCTTCAATTTCGATTCGGTCTTCTTTTCCCTGGTGTTGGGTGTGATTGGTTGTTTTGTGCTCTGGAATGCAGCGCGCAAAGCCACTTCGGGCGTGCCGGGCCGCTTCCAGGCGGCGGTGGAGCTGCTGTCGGAGATGGTGGAAAACCAGGCCAAGGGCGTGATTCACAACGCCAAGAGCCGCAAGCTCATTTCCCCTTTGGCCTTGACCGTGTTCGTCTGGATTTTCCTGATGAACGCCATGGACATGCTGCCGGTCGATCTGATTCCCTCCATCTGGCACAGTGCCGGCCCGGCGCTCGGTTTCAAGGACTACATGCGTGTGGTGCCGACCGCTGACCTGTCGACCACCCTGGGTCTGTCCTGCTCGGTGCTGCTGGTCTGCCTGTTCTACAACATCAAGATCAAGGGCCTGGGCGGCTGGGCGCATGAGCTGATTGCTGCGCCCTTTGGTGATCATTGGGCTCTGTACCCGGTGAACTTCCTGATGCAGATGATCGAGTACCTTGCCAAGACCGTGTCGCACGGCATGCGGTTGTTTGGCAACATGTTTGCAGGTGAGCTGGTGTTCATGTTGATCGCTCTGATGGGCGGCGGCTGGGCGCTGTCGGCAACCGGTGTCGGCCTGGCTATCGGCCACGTCATCGCCGGAACCGTGTGGACCTTGTTCCACATCCTGGTGATCACCTTGCAAGCCTTCATCTTTATGATGTTGACGCTGATCTACACCGGTCAAGCGCACGACGCACATTGATGTAACTCTTTCTCGTTCTCTTTCTTTTCACTTTTCTTTTCCGCAAACTTTTAGGAGCTTCTCATGGAAAACATTCTCGGCCTCGTCGCACTGGCTTGTGGTCTGATCGTCGGTCTCGGCGCTATCGGTGCCTCGATTGGTATCGCCCTGATGGGTGGCAAGTTCCTCGAGTCTTCTGCTCGTCAGCCTGAGCTGATGAACGAACTGCAAACCAAGATGTTCATCTTGGCCGGTCTGATCGACGCCGCTTTCCTGATCGGCGTGGCTATTGCTCTGCTGTTCGCCTTCGCCAACCCCTTCGTTCTGAAGTAATCGACGGACCCCTTCACGCAGAAGAAGGAATCAAGCCGTGAACATTAATGCAACCCTGTTCCTGCAGGCGGTTGTCTTTGCGATCCTGGTGTGGTTCACGATGAAATTCGTGTGGCCCCCGATCACCAAGGCACTCGACGAGCGGGCCCAGAAAATCGCCGACGGTCTTGCTGCCGCCGACAAAGCCAAGGCTGAACTCGCCAACGCCAACAAGCGTGTCGAGGCCGAACTGGCGACGTCGCGCAACGAGACGGCCGTGCGTCTGGCTGACGCGGAGCGCCGCGCCCAAGGCATCATCGAAGAAGCCAAGGCCCGCGCCACCGAAGAAGGCAACAAGATCATCGCCGCTGCCAAGGCTGAAGCCGAGCAGCAGACTGCCAAGGCACGTGAAGCCCTGCGTGAGCAGGTCGCCGTGCTGGCCGTCAAAGGCGCCGAGCAGATTCTGCGCAAGGAAGTCAATGCTGGCGTCCACGCTGATCTGCTCAATCGCCTGAAGACCGAGCTGTAAGGTGAACCATGGCTGAACTTGCCACCATTGCCCGCCCTTACGCTGAAGCGTTGTTCAAGTCCGCTCGTGCAGACTTGAACGGTGCTGCCGCCTGGGTGGAAGAACTTGCTGTGATCGCCGGCGATGCCGGCCTGCAGCAATTTGCCGGCAATCCGAAGGTCACGACGAACCAGGTGTTCGACTTGATCAGCGGCATTGTCAAGACCGCGCTGCCAGAGCAGGCCAAAAACTTCCTGCGCACCGTGATCGACAACGGCCGCCTGAATGCCTTGCCTGAAATCGCTGCGCAGTTCCGTGCCCTCAAGAACGCACAAGGTGGTTCGTCAGACGCGGTGGTCTACAGCGCGTTCCCGGTCGATGGCGCGGCCCTGGCCGACGTGTCCGCTGCGCTGGAAAAGCGCTTCGGTCGCAAGCTCAACGTCAAGGTCGAGCTCGATGCCGACCTGATTGGCGGCATTCGCGTGGTGGTGGGTGACGAGGTGCTCGACACTTCGGTCAAAGCCCGTCTGGAACAAATGAAAGTGGCTCTCACGGCCTAAGGCGCAAGCCCGGCTGTTTGCCCAACTAACGAAAGAAGGAAAGAGTCATGCAACTCAATCCCGCAGAAATCTCTGATCTGATCAAGAGCCGCATTGAGGGGCTGGCTTCCAGCGCCGATATTCGCAACCAGGGCACCGTGGTGTCCGTGACCGACGGCATCGTGCGCATCCATGGCCTGTCCGACGTGATGCAGGGCGAAATGCTCGAATTCCCGGCTGGCAGCGATGGCCTGCCCACGTATGGCCTGGCGTTGAACCTCGAGCGCGACTCCGTCGGCGCCGTGATTCTGGGCGAGTACGAGCACATTTCCGAAGGTGACACCGTCAAGTGCACTGGCCGTATTCTGGAAGTGCCGGTCGGCCCCGAGCTGATTGGCCGTGTGGTGAATGCGCTGGGTCAGCCGATCGATGGCAAGGGCCCGATCAACGCCAAGATGACCGACGTGATCGAGAAAGTCGCTCCGGGCGTGATCGCGCGTAAGTCGGTGGATCAGCCGATGCAGTCCGGCCTGAAGTCGATCGACGCCATGGTGCCGGTCGGTCGTGGCCAGCGTGAGTTGATCATTGGCGACCGCCAGACCGGTAAGACCGCCGTGGCCATTGACGCCATCATCAACCAGAAGGGTCAGAACATGACCTGCGTTTATGTCGCGATCGGCCAGAAGGCCTCCAGCGTCAAGAACGTGGTGCGTGCTCTGGAGCAGGCCGGCGCGATGGACTACACCATCGTCGTGGCAGCTACCGCTTCCGAATCCGCTGCGATGCAGTACGTGTCGGCCTACTCCGGTTGCACGATGGGCGAATACTTCCGCGATCGCGGCGAAGACGCCCTGATCGTGTACGACGACCTGTCCAAGCAGGCCGTGGCCTACCGTCAGGTGTCGCTGCTGCTGCGTCGTCCCCCGGGCCGCGAAGCCTACCCTGGCGACGTGTTCTATCTCCACAGCCGTCTGCTGGAGCGTGCTGCTCGCGTGAACGCCGACTACGTCGAAGCCTTCACCAAGGGCGCTGTCAAGGGCAAGACCGGTTCGCTGACGGCACTGCCGATCATTGAAACCCAGGCTGGTGACGTGTCCGCTTTCGTGCCGACCAACGTGATCTCGATCACCGACGGCCAGATCTTCCTGGAAACCTCGTTGTTCAACGCCGGTATCCGCCCCGCCATCAACGCCGGTATCTCGGTGTCGCGCGTCGGTGGTGCAGCCCAGACCAAGCTGATCAAGAACCTGTCCGGTGGTATCCGTACCGACCTGGCCCAGTACCGTGAGTTGGCAGCTTTCGCGCAGTTCGCCTCCGACCTGGACGAGGCCACCCGCAAGCAGCTCGACCGCGGTGCTCGCGTGACCGAGTTGCTGAAGCAGGCCCAGTACAGCCCGCTGTCCATCAGCCTGATGGCCGCCTCTCTGTACGCCGTGAACAAGGGTTACCTCGATGACCTCGACGTCAAGAAGGTCCTGCCCTTCGAACACGGCCTGCACGGCTACCTGAAGGACAAGCACGCTGCGCTGCTGGCCAAGCTGGAAGCTGACAAGGCCATGGACAAGGATGCTGAGGCTGAACTGAATACCGCGATCGTGGCATTCAAGAAGTCGTTCGCCTGATCCCGACCTGAACGCTTAAGGAGCCAAGCATGGCAGCAGGTAAGGAAATACGCGGCAAGATCAAATCGGTGGAGAACACCAAGAAGATCACCAAGGCCATGGAAATGGTGGCCGCGTCCAAGATGCGCAAGGCGCAGCAGCGGATGCATGCCGCTCGTCCGTACAGCGAGAAGGTGCGCAATATTGCCGCCAACCTCGGCAAGGCCAATCCGGAGTATGTGCATCCGTTCATGCAAAAGAACGATGCCAAGAGCGCCGGCATGATTGTCGTGACCACCGACAAGGGCCTGTGCGGCGGTCTGAACACCAACGTTCTGCGTGGTGTGACGACCAAGCTGCGCGAGCTGCAGAGTGCGGGCGTTTCCACGCAGGCCGTGGCCATTGGCAACAAGGGCCTGGGCTTTCTGGGCCGCATTGGCGCCAAGGTCGTGTCGCATGTGACGCAGCTCGGTGACACGCCGCATCTGGACAAGCTCATCGGCCCCGTCAAGGTGCTGCTGGATGCCTACACCCGTGGCGAGGTCAGCGCTGTGTACCTGAGCTACACCAAGTTCATCAACACCATGAAGCAGGAGCCCGTGGTGGAGCAGCTCTTGCCGCTGTCTGCAGCCAAGATGCAGGCCGAGGCGCAGGCCAGCGGTCCGCAGCACGACTGGGACTACATCTACGAACCGGATGCGCAGTCTGTCATTGACGACCTGCTCGTGCGTTACGTGGAAGCACTGGTGTACCAAGCTGTGGCCGAGAACATGGCATCGGAACAGTCAGCACGGATGGTGGCCATGAAGGCCGCGACCGACAACGCTGGCAGCGTGATTGGCGAACTCAAGCTGATTTACAACAAGACGCGTCAGGCCGCGATCACGAAAGAGCTGTCGGAAATTGTGGCGGGTGCGGCTGCTGTGTAAGCGGCATCTCCAGTCTGACCTTTGTCAAGTTAAAGATTCAAATTTTTGGAGCGAAAAATGGCTCAAGCAAACTCGCAAGTGCAGGGAAAAATTGTTCAGTGTATCGGCGCCGTGGTGGACGTTGAGTTCCCACGCGACAAGATGCCCAGCATCTATGACGCCCTGAAAATGGACGGTTCGACCCTGACGCTCGAAGTGCAGCAGCAGCTCGGCGACGGTATCGTTCGTACCATTGCCCTGGGTTCTTCTGACGGTCTGCGCCGCGGCATGATGGTGCAAAACACCGGCAAGCCGATCACGGTGCCGGTGGGCAAGGCCACGCTGGGCCGCATCATGGACGTGCTCGGTGCGCCGATCGACGAGCGTGGTCCCGTCAGCCAGGAACACACGGCTTCGATCCACCGCAAGGCTCCCGCTTACGACGAGCTGAGCCCCTCGCAGGAACTGCTGGAAACCGGTATCAAGGTGATTGACCTGGTTTGCCCGTTCGCCAAGGGCGGTAAGGTCGGTCTGTTCGGTGGTGCCGGTGTGGGCAAGACCGTGAACATGATGGAACTCATCAACAACATCGCCAAGGCGCACTCGGGTCTGTCCGTGTTCGCCGGTGTGGGTGAGCGTACCCGTGAAGGTAACGACTTCTATCACGAGATGGCCGATTCCGGCGTGGTGAACCTGGAGAACCTGGCCGAGTCCAAAGTGGCTATGGTCTACGGTCAGATGAACGAGCCCCCGGGCAACCGTCTGCGCGTGGCCCTGACTGGTCTGACCATCGCCGAGTCCTTCCGTGACGAAGGCCGTGACGTGCTGTTCTTCGTGGACAACATCTACCGTTACACCCTGGCCGGTACCGAAGTGTCCGCCCTGCTGGGCCGTATGCCTTCCGCCGTGGGCTACCAGCCGACGCTGGCCGAGGAAATGGGCCGCCTGCAAGAGCGTATTACCTCCACCAAGGTGGGCTCGATCACCTCGATCCAGGCCGTGTACGTGCCGGCCGACGACTTGACCGACCCGTCGCCTGCCACCACCTTCGCCCACCTGGACTCCACCGTGGTGCTGAGCCGTGACATCGCCTCGCTGGGTATCTACCCCGCCGTGGACCCGCTGGACTCCACCAGCCGCCAGCTGTCGCCCGACGTCGTCGGCGAAGAGCACTACGCCACGGCCCGTGCCGTGCAGGGCACGCTGCAACGCTACAAGGAACTGCGTGACATCATCGCGATTCTGGGTATGGACGAACTGGCCCCGGAAGACAAGCTGACCGTGGCCCGCGCCCGTAAGATCCAGCGTTTCCTGTCGCAGCCGTTCCACGTGGCCGAAGTGTTCACGGGTTCGCCGGGCAAGTACGTGCCGCTGTCCGAAACCATCCGTGGTTTCAAGATGATTGTGGCTGGCGAGTGCGATCACCTGCCCGAGCAGGCCTTCTACATGGTCGGTACCATCGACGAAGCCTTCGAGAAAGCCAAGAAGATGGCCTGAAGCTGAGTGGCCGGTCGCGCGAGTGACCGGCAGCCAGTTTTGAGCAACATCCTTCAGGAGAAATTATGAACACCATCCACGTTGATGTTGTCAGCGCCGAAGAGTCCATCTTCTCGGGCGAAGCGCGTTTTGTCGCCTTGCCGGGCGAAGCGGGTGAACTCGGTATCTATCCGCGCCACACCCCGCTGATCACACGCATCAAGCCGGGCTCGGTGCGCATTGAGGCGGCCGACGGCAGCGAAGAGTTTGTCTTCGTGGCGGGTGGCATTCTTGAAGTGCAACCCGACTGCGTGACCGTGCTGTCGGATACGGCTGTGCGTGGCAAGGACCTGGACGAAGAGAAGGCCAACGAGGCCAAGGCCGCTGCCGAGGAAGCCCTCAAGAACGCCAAGAGCGACATCGATCTGGCCAAGGCCCAGTCCGAACTGGCCATCATGGCAGCCCAGATCGCAGCACTGCGCAAATACCGTCAGAAGAAGTAAGCAGCTACTGCGTTGCAGATCTTCCAGTCTGCAGCATGACAAAAGCCCCGGCGGTCACGCGCGGGGCTTTTGTTTTTTTAGGGCCACCTGTAGCAGGATGCTCAGCTGATCAAAGGCGCGTCGGGCAACTCATTGGGGTTGGCGGCTCCGGCCTGCAGCGGGAAGTGTTGCACCAGTACGGCGGAGATTTCTTCCAGCGCCAGTGTCAGCCCTTCTTCAAACTGGCCTTCGCGGAAGGCGCTGCGCATCCGCAAGATCATGCCCTGCCATTGTTGTGGACTGAGGTGGCGGTTGATGCCGCGGTCGGCCACGATCTCGATGGCGCGCTCGGCCAGCAACAGGTAGATCAGCACGCCATTGTTGTGCTCGGTATCCCAGACCCGGAGCTTGCCAAACAGTGTGAGTGCCCGCTGCCGGATGATGGCGCGTGTCTCGGCTTTGAGCCAGAGATAACCCATGGGAAGACCGGCTTCGATGAAGATGCGGATCTCGCCGCTGTGGCGTTGCTCGCTGGCGCGAACGCGCTGAAGCAGGCGCTCACGCACATCAGACGGGATGGTGCGTCGAACGGTTCTCTCATCAAACCAGCGGTGGCGTAATAGACGGAGGAATCGTTTCATCATCACCAGTCTCCCGAGGCGCCGCCACCGGCACCGTCACCACCGCCGCCGGAACTGAAGCCACCGCCCGAGCCGAATCCCCCACCAAAGCCGCCGCCGAAATCACCGCCGCCCCAGCGGCCGCCGTGGTGCTGACGCTGCTGGCTGGCGGCCAGCAAGGCGCTGCCGAGCGGGGTGCCGGCGATGAATGTCAGCAGGACGGCCAGGAGCGCAGCCATGCCGGCCAGCAGCAAGCTGGCCGTGAAGACAAACGTGAGGGCAGCAACAGCGCCGCCGGTGGCCAGTGTGCCAAGCTTGTGCCCAAGAATGCGCCGCAACAGGGAGCCCACGACGGGGACCGCGACGAGAAGCAGAATGCCCAGGTCCATCCATTCCATGCCCGCATCGGCAGCGCGGGGTGGGCTGGTGGGGGGCGGCAGGCCCTCGCCACGGATCAGCGCCACCAGCTGATCGAGGGCCAGATCCAAGCCGCCGGCAAAATCGTTCTGACGAAAATGGGGTGTCAGTGTCTCGTCGATCACCTGTTTGGCAGCCAGATCGGGGATGGCTCCCTCCAGCGCGCGTGCCACCTCAAGGCGGATCTTGCGGTCTTGTTTGGCAACCACCAGCAGCAGCCCGTCACCCAGACCAGCGCGGCCCGGCTTCCAGGTGTTGAAGACCCGGTTGGCGTAGGCCGCGATGTCTTCAGGCTGCGTGGTTGGCACCAGCAGGATGACGATTTGGGAGCCCTGCGTCTGCTCAAAACCAGCCAGTTTGGCTTCCAGGGCGCTCAACTGCGCGGCATTGAGCGTGCCGGTCTGGTCCATCACCCGGGCAGTCAAGGCCGGGACCGGCAGCACGGCCTGAGCCTGGGCGGCGCTTGCCAAAGCGGCCAAGAGCCAGACAGTGAAGCCGCAGCGACGGGCCCAGCGCAGCAAAAGCATAGGACGTCAGAAAGGAAGGGAAGACTTACTTTTTGCCAAAGTCAACCGCGGGTGGCGAGGAGATCGCCGCCTCGTTCTGCGGGGCGAAATTCGGCTTGGTCTGGTAGCCAAACAGCATGGCAGTAAGGTTGCTGGGGAAACTGCGCGCCAGCACGTTGTATTCCTGCACCGCTTGGATGTAACGGTTACGGGCGATGGTGATGCGATTTTCCGTGCCTTCGAGCTGGACGCGCAGGTCACGGAAACCTTGGTTGGCCTGCAAGGTGGGGTAACGCTCGGAGACGACCATCAGCCGGCTCAAGGCGCTGCTGAGCTCTCCCTGGACCGCCTGGAATTTCTGCAGTGACTGCGGGTTGTTCAGGGTGTCGGGCGTGACCTGGATGGCGGTGGCCTTGGCGCGTGCTTCGATCACGCGCGTGAGCGTCTCCTGCTCGAAGGCCGCTTCGCCCTTGACCGTGGCCACGATATTGGGCACCAGGTCAGCGCGGCGCTGGTACTGGTTGAGCACTTCGCTCCAGGCCGACTGGGTCTGCTCGTCGAGCCGTTGAAAATCGTTGTAGCCGCAACCACTCAGGGCCAGAGCAGCGATCAAGGTGAAAAGCCAGCGCATCATGGAAAACTCCTGCAACAAGAAGCGGGGGCCAAGCATACACCTGCAGCCCGGGCTGGCGTACGAGATGGCGGAAAATCGACACAGGGATATCGAATCTGCACATGAACTACACCGCCCCCGCCTGGCTGCCAGGCGGCAACCTGCAAACCATCTGGCCGGCGCTCTACGCCCGGCCGGTTCTGGGTCTGCGCCCGCAATTCCGGCGCGAGCGCTGGCGCACGCCGGATGGCGACTTCATCGATGTCGATTGGCTGCAGCCGTCAGAACCGGGGGAGACCTTGCTGGTGCTGTTTCACGGGCTGGAGGGGTCATCGCAGAGTCACTATGCCCAGGCCTTTGCCGACTTCGCGCGTGAGCGGGGCATGGCGTATGCGGTGCCGCATTTCCGTGGCTGCAGCGGCGACATCAATCTGGGTCCGCGCGCCTACCATTCCGGTGATTTTGAAGAGGTCGGCTGGATCCTGGCGCGCCTTCGTGCCGTGCACCCCGGGCCCATCGTGGCGGTCGGCGTGTCGTTGGGCGGCAATGCGCTGATGCGCTGGGCCGGCGAGATGGGCGAGTCGGCGACGCGGATGGTGTCCGCGGTGGCCTCGGTCTGCGCGCCACTCGACTTGACAGCCGGCGGCCAGGCGATCGGCCGTGGTTTTAACCGTTTGGTCTACACACGCATGTTTCTCAATACGATGAAGCCGAAAGCCCTGCAGAAGCTGGCGCAGCACCCGGGCCTGTTTGACGTTCAGGCCCTGCGGGCCGCGCGCGATCTGTACGAGTTCGACAATGTCTTTACCGCCCCCTTGCATGGCTTCAAGGACGTGGATGACTACTGGCTACGCGCCTCGGCCAAGCCGCACCTGGCGCGCATCCGCATTCCGGCGTTGGCCGTCAATGCGAAGAACGATCCCTTTGTGCCCGCGTCCAGTCTGCCGTGCGAGAGTGAAGTGGGGTCGCACGTCACACTGTGGCAACCGAAACACGGGGGTCATGTGGGTTTTGCCGGTGGGCGCTGGCCAGGCCATGTGCGCCCTATGCCGGATGCAGTGGGAACCTGGCTGCTGCAGGCAGCAGGGCAAACGGGGGTGGCGCATGGATGACATCGTCAAGCAGGCCATGGCCAAATGGCCGAATGTGCCGGACTGTTATGGCTGGCTTGGGCTGGATGCTCGCGGCAACTGGTACATGCGCGATGAGCGGGCGCAAGCCGCCGGACCATTCGCTGGCGGGGGCACGGTCGCCAAAGGCTCACAGTTGCGACATGACAAACTGATCGACTTCATCCAGCGCAACTACGGCGCCGATGCGCAAGGGCGTTGGTTCTTCCAGAACGGGCCACAACGGGTCTTCGTCGAACTGGAGGCCACCCCCTGGATCTGGCGTATTCAGCCGGACTTCACCGTATTGACCCATGCCGGGCAAGCGGCGCAGGTGCGGCAATGCCTGATGGACGAAGAGGGCCGCGTTTACTTATTGACCGATCTCGGTTTTGGTCTGGTGCACACACAGGACGTGGCACTGGCGGCGGACGCCGTACAGGCCGGCTTGTGGACGTTGGAGGAAATGCTCGCGCAGCACATGCCCGAGCGATTCGTTTATGTCACAAGCCCGGAATCGCTATCAAAAATATAGCTAGAGGCGCATATTTCAAGAGGGTTTGAGCGTGATTTGGCATAAAAAAACCGGTCGATGACCGGTTTTATATGCGCGTGGAAGACGCTTATTTGGCTTCAGCAGCCGCTGCAGGAGCCTTGGGTTCTTCGAACTTGGCGCCAGCTGCATTGGCCATGTAGACCACGGCGCGGGCAATTTCCACATCGGAGTGATCGCCGCCGCCTTGCGGCGCCATGGCGCCCTTGCCCTTGAGGGCGGAGGCCAGCAGGGCATCCAGGCCGGTCTTGATGCGGGGACCCCAGGCACCCGCATCCTGGAACTTGGGCGCGCCAGCGGCACCGGTGGCATGGCAGGCAGCACACTGTGCCTTGTAAACATCTTCGCCGTTTTTGAGCGGGCGGTTGGCGTCACGAATCTCGACGGAGCCCACTTTCTGCAGGCGCTCTGCAATGGCTTTTTCCGTGTTCACGGCGCCGGCAGCGGGCTTGGCAGCCGACGTGACGTATTGCACCAGGCCGATGATGATGAACACTGGAACCACGAAGGCAAAGATGGATGCCCACACCAATTGCTTGGGGGTCTTGATCGGGCCGGTGTGGGCTTCTTCGTGGCTGTTGTCGCTCATGGTGTCCTCAATAATTCTGGGGGCTTGATATAAATCAGCAAGCGATTATAGCGGCCGCCCCGGCCGAAACCCCCTACAATGCGGGGTGCTCGGACATGCGGCTGTAGCTCAGTGGATAGAGTATTGGCCTCCGAAGCCTATGGTCATCATTGCGGCGCGAGCACAAACGAGTATTGGTCTTTTTTAGAGTTGCGGCTGTAGCTCAGTGGATAGAGTATCGGCCTCCGAAGCCGAGGGTCGTGGGTTCGATCCCCGCCAGCCGCACCAGATCTTGTTTTTTGCAAGGGCGTTCGCTCACTTCAAGGAAATGATTTCAATCAAGAAGTGACCACTTGTGCCGACGCCGGGCACTGCTCTCAATCAGACCAATCGTCTCCCTTCTTGCCCTGCTGTGGTCTGTGCCCTGTCTGTGCCAAGCTTGTGCCAGGACTCGGACGACGAACACCAAAACAGCTCAGTAGCGACCATCGGACTTGCGCCAAGAAAGTGGAGCGCCGCAACGTGAGAATGTTTCCAACGACAACCGGTCCGTCCAGTCGTCTTTACTCTGCGAGCTCTGCCTGCTGCTGGGTCAGATCGGGTTTCATATGCCCAAAGCAGGGTACTGTGGTCTGTTGATCTGTATCTCCCGTAGGCAAAGGTGTCGGTCTTACCCAGTTTCCAATTGCAGCGGTTCAGGCGTGAGAGCGCCTGTACCGCGAGTACCCCTTGCAGCTTTTTGTCCACGTACATGGTGTGCAGCATGGGCTCATCGAAGCCGGTCAGGTATTTGTTGGCGACGACCAGAATCTTGAAATCGTCCTTCTCGAATTCTTCGGGCAAGTCACGGGCGGAAATGCTGTTGAGTCCGTCTTCGGTGTACTTGATGCCATCAACAGTTTTCTCGCCCGAGAAGGCGACCAGCGCTTTGAAAGGCGCGTTGGCCTCCTGCAGGGCGGTGCGGATGGCGAAGAAGTAGCGAATCGCGCATTCGATGTTGCGCGTGACGACCATCGCCTTAGCCTTGCCCTTGAGCTTCTTGGCCTGCCAGACATTGCTCATGAAGTGATCGACCATGATCTTGGCTTTCACTTCGATGGTCCTGGGGCTTGCCTCGACAAAGGCTTTGAGCTTCTTCTGCGCCTTGGCCGTGTCGAACAGCGGGTTCTCTTCGACCGATTTCTGGACTTCGTAGTAGCTCTTGTAGGTCGTGTACTTCTCCAGCACGTCGAGGATGAATTTTTCCTCGATGGCTTGTTTCATGGAGTACAGATGGAAGGGGTAGAACTTCCCGTCCGCACCTTGTCGTCCGAACTTTTCCAGCGTTGCCGGTTTAGGCGTGGCGGTGAAGGCGAAATAGCTAGCGTTCTGGCTCATCTTGCGGCCCTTCATGGCTGCAAGAATCTTGTCTTGGAGGTCTTCAGGCACTTCCTCGTCTTCCGCCCCCAGCGTCATGTTCAGCTTGTCGGAGGCGCTGCCGGATTGCGAAGAATGGGCTTCGTCGATGATGACTGCGAAGTTGCGCTCGGTCAGATCATCGATCCCGTCCACGATGAACGGGAATTTCTGTACTGTCGTGATGATGATCTTCTTGCCCAGCTCCAGATGCGCCTTCAGCTCGGCGGCGCTCTCGGCATGAGCAACGATGTTCTTGGTCTCGGAGAAGAGCTTGATGTTGTCCTTGAGCTGGGTATCCAGTACCCGGCGATCAGTCACGACCACCACGGAATCGAACACGTTGGCGCTGCCTACCGTGTCGTACAGCTCCACCAACTGGTAGGACAGCCACGTAATCGAATTGGACTTTCCGGAGCCCGCCGAATGCTGGATCAAGTAGGTCTGACCGACGCCGTGCTCTTTAGCGTCAGCCAGAATGCCACGCACCACATCTAGTTGGTGATAGCGGGGGAAGAACAGCGCCTTGCGCTCCTTGCCCGTCTTCTTGTCCTTCTCGACGGTGAACTTGGCGAACTGCTCGATGATGTTGGTCAGGCTGCTGCGCGACAGGATGTCTTCCCACAGGTAGGCTGTTTTGTGGCCTTTCGGGTTGACCGGGTTGCCCTTACCGAAGTTGAAGCCCTTGTTGAAAGGCAAGAAATTGCTGTCATTTCCCGCCAGCTGGGCACACATGTAGGCCTCGTCTGGGTCCACCGCGAAGTGGACCAGACAGCGGCCAAATTCGAACAACGGCTCACGTGGGTCGCGGTCGGTGCGGTACTGCTTGATGGCGTTGTGGACGTTCTGTCCGGTCCATGGGTTTTTCAGCTCCAGCGTGGCAATTGCCAAGCCATTGACGAAGAGCACGATGTCCACCGATTTGAAGGTGTCGGACTCGCTGTAATGCACCTGCCGGGTGACGCTGAAGATGTTGGCCGAAAAGTTGGCGACGACCTCCGGATTCAAGTCGTTGTAAGGCAGCCGGTAGAGCAGATCGAAATGAGCATCGTCGATGTCCAGCCCCTTCTTCAGGACCGCAAGTACGCTGTCCTTCTTGATCTTCTTGTTCAGACGTTCCAACAGCAGGCGCTGCCAGTTCGGTCGATCCTTCAGCTTCGCCAGTTCCTTGGACTGTGTGGCTTCGAGGAATTGCCAGAAGAGTTTGCCGTCGATGGCAAAATCTCTGTCAAAGTCAGCCGGATTGCCAATGCAGTAACTGTCCTTGGCGAGGGCATTTTCGATGTGCGTTTCGAGTGCGGCTTCGTTGGTTTGGCTGACCATGTTTCCCTCTATATTCAGACCTTGACCTGACCAAGAACAACAGACGCGATCAAGCTCTTCTTACCACCATGAAGAGAGTCGATCACCTTTTCGGTCGCTGAGATCAATTCGTCGATGCAAATGGCACGCTCAGCCACAAACTCAACGATTTCTTTTTGTTCATCCAGAGCTGGCAACGCGATCCATGCTCGCGATAGATGAGATGGACCAAAGTGTTGAAGCCCCACCCCTGTCTTGAAAAGATCCATTTGCTTATTAAATGCAGATGACGCGAAGTAAAGCTTTGCAAAATCTTTTTCAAGCAATTGCTGGTTAAGCGTTATCCGAAACAAGCCGGTATAGGCGATAGCCCCCTCAGCTACTGCGGTGACTTCTGAGACGGTTCCTGACGACGCACTCCCACTAATTAGCAAGTCACCTCTATTCAGCCGGAAGTGGTCCCATCTCCGTTTCACTTTCAGCTCACTTAGGAAGTTACATCCTTCAAGTGAGACTTGAGCCTCCTTAACCCCAGCAATGCGAATTAGTGGGACCCCCGACTCCTTGAAGTCTGAGGCCATGATTCCAGGGCCTTCTTGGTACTGGCATGCGTGTTTGAGTTTACGAAGTGACCAACCAGATGAAATGGCCGACAAGCCGGGAATTTCTGTTTTTTGGAGCGAAAAACAGAGGTTTTTCCCAACCGTAACCGCTTGGTCTATCAATCCTTGCTTCTGCTCGTCTAGCAACTCGATCAGCCGCTCTTTTTTCGCAATCGTGGCATCGATCTCAGCGATTTTCTGGTCGAGGAAGGCAACGATGCGGTCTTGTTCATCCTTGTCCGGGATGGGCAAAGGCAGTTCACGGAACTCGGCGAACCGGAAGTCGGTTGACTACCAATTGCAGCCAAGGCCAGCGCATCTCAGGCCTGTGATCGTGGGGAATGACTACTACCGGCAGCAGTGTCCGACCCCCTCAATCGTGGTGAAAGACTACTACTTATTCACCAGGCAGGGAGTAGTTCACGTGAAAAACTGGAGCAAATGGGTCGGATCGCGCTGTTCCGCTAATAGTCGCCGCCCTGGTGTAAGGTCCTCTGGGCGTGGCGATCGCGCTGTTCCGCTAATAGTTGAGTAGGCTAAGAAGAGACAGAATTCAGCCAGCCTAGATTTCGTGGTGAATGACTACTACCTTCAGCAGTGGCCGCCCCCTCTGATCGTGGTGAATGACTACTAGTTATTCACCACGCAGAGAGAAGTTCACGTGAAAACTAGAGCAAATGGGGGGTGATCGCGCTGTTCCGCTAATAGATCCGCCCTGGTGAAGGGTCCTCTGGGCGTAGCGATCGCGCTGCTCCGCTAATAGTCGGATGAGGTGGAGGTCGTGGTGCAATGGGGCCAATCGCGCTGTTCCGCTAATAATTGCCGCCCTGGTGTAAGGTCCTCTGGGCGTGGCGATCGCGCTGCTCCGCTAATAGTCGGCTAGGGTAAAAATCATGGCGCCGAGGGGTGATCGCGCTGCTCCGCTAATAGTTGCCGCCCTGGTGAAGGGGCGTCTGGGCGTAGCGATCGCGCTGCTCCGCTAATAGCCGGATGAGGTGGAGGTCATGGTGCAAGGGGCCGATCGCGCTGTTCCGCTAATAGTCGCCGCCCTGGTGTAAGGTCCTCTGGGCGTGGCGATCGCGTTGCTCCGCTAATAGTCGGCTGGGGTAAAGATAATGGCGCCGAGGGGTGATCGCGCTGCTCCGCTAAAAGTTGCCGCTCTGGTGAAGGGTCCTCTGGGCGTAGCGATCGAGCTGTTCCGCTAATAGTCGGCTGGGGTACCGAAGAGTCTGCTGGCCGACCAAGACTGGCGCATTGGCGAACGCATAAATATCGAGGTCGTAGCAGAGGGGCGCGCGGTCTTGGCCAATTTGAGCAAGGCTGGGCGGGAAGACTAGATGGCGCCCCGGCCGCCGCAGTCCGCCTTAGTCGGTGATTGGCTATTGCAGCGCAGCCACCATTTCTGCAGCTGCGCGCTTGCCCAGTTTGCGAACACGGGCAATGGCAGCCAGTTGCGAGGCGCGTGGTTTGGATTTGCCGGCTTCCCAAGCGTAGATGGTCGCACCGGTCACGCCCAGCAGCTTGCCCATGTCACCAGCTGAGAGTTCGATCTTCTTGCGCAGAGAGGCAAAGCCAGAAGCTCGCCAGCGCAGAGTTGTGGGATCTTCAGATTCGACGGGTCTTGCCGGGGCCGTCTTGCCCAATTTCTTGAGTGCAGCCTCCAGAACGGCAATCCGGCGCTTGAGGGTAGCGATCTCGGCGCGGTACGTTGTCGTGCTTTTGCGAAGGGAGGCTGTTTCGGAGCGGATCTCCTTGCGAGACAGACGCTGGATTTCGGATTTCAATTGGGCGGCGAAGTTGCTCATGGCGGACCTTCAACAAAGGTGTTGGTGTCTATCGGCAGTCTAATGGATGCCGCTTATGCAACGTTCAAATAATATGAAGAAATGGAGGAAAGTTATGAATCCTGATTCAGCAAAGGTTCTGATTAAAGCGACACTCAACGCAGCGAAGGCGCTCGGCCTGAACAAGCGGGAACTTGCCACAGCGATCGGGATGTCGGTCCAACAACTCGACAAACCAGATTCAGCGTTTCAACCAGGCACTGAAGCGGGTCAACGCTGCTTGTTGCTCATTCGCGTGCATGAAGCGTTGGCTTCTCAATTAGGTCATGACCAAGAGCAGGTTGGTCTATGGCTTCGGAGTCATAACAGTGCCATCGACGAGATTCCTCTGGTTGCAATATCCACCCAGGAAGGATTGATCAAAGTGGTTGCTTATCTGGAGCATTTGCTTGAGCGCGGGTAACCGACATCGACCCCATGAATCCTCAGGGGCGATCCCGCCGGTCGAGTACCGTGTGAAACGAGCCCCTAAGCTTTGATACTGATTGGGGGCGGGAATTCGAGGAGTGTTTGACCCGCCCGGTTTTTCGAGCCATTCAGACCATTTCACCGATCATTCAGGAGATTGATCAATTCGAGGCCGGTCATGGCAATTTTTTGATGTGCGGGAACAGCGAGCAGATTCACGGCCCAGGATCCGACGTTGCTTCTTTGCCCCAATCCCAGGGATCACAAATGGAATTCGCCTCCAGTCCCCAGTGAGAAATCTCGTTAAACCGGAATGATCGGGGTGTCTGCACCATGAAATCAGTCTCGGACAGCAGGAAACGGTCAATGAATGCATTGACCGCATCAACAGTCAGTAATGGAACATCAATCGTTGCATGCAGTCCAATGCCGCTGTGATAGTCGCGATGCAAGGTCCAGTGCTCAAACACCTGAATCTCTTGGCTATCGGCAATCCGCTGATACTGGGCTTGCGTCCATTCGTATCTGGTCATGCCATTTAATTCTGGATAGCGGTACGGCTCGCGAGGGGAAGTGACGTACAGGCCAGATACTGGATCTTTAACGGTGCGCTCAAAAATCGACAAATCTAATTCAAGTGGAGCTAACGCATATGACAGGTCCCATGCGCGGCTTTCCACCAATTCTTTGTAGGCGTAAAAGACGGTCTGAAGGGAAAAGTTGTAGAAGACGGGCTTCTTTTTGCCCAGGAAGTAGCCATCGATCCAACCGTTTTCCCCGTGCATGTAGTTATGCGTGTAAAAGCGTCCCCCAAGCACGGGCGTAGCGCGACGGATTTTTCCCATAGCTTGCCAGTGCGTACGTTTCTGCGCCTTGCGAGCGCGGCGGTCGAAGGGGGTTCTATGTGTGCGACGTTGGGGCATGGATTTGCCTTGCTCTATCTACCGACAGGACGGATTCGGGATGTTCTTTGTTGGGCACGGTGAATCACCATGCGTGATTTCCATTGGTCGGCATTGGCTTGCTGGTTGATGTCATGACGACATTACGCTTGAGAGCCATTAGTAGTTCCAATGCCTTCTGAAGATCCAGGTCATTGCGGGCGCATTCATTGGGTGTCTTTCCATCCAAGGCAGGATGTGGCCGGGACAGCCATTGCTGGGCCAGCGCCATGTCGCCGAAGACATCCCAGGCGTAACCGTCGAGTTGCTCAAACCGGTGATAGTCCGCGCTGCCAAACTCCCGACCTATGGCAACAGTATCCAGCCACGCCTGTTCTTTTGCAGATCGCCAAGGGACATCGCCGTGGAATCGACTATGAAACCTTCTGCAGATTCTTCGCTTGTTGGATCGAGCATTCATAGGTTCACACTGCGGGGTGACTTCCCGTTCCTCCCGGTCCAGGGTTCTTCCCGGGATAGCCACCAGTCCGCAAAACCCAGGAGATCTGTATGACTGGAATCGGGGATGTCCAATAGCTCACCGGTATTGGGACTTCCCACCGGATCACGCAGGATCAGAGCCAGGTGCACTTGTGGGTCCACACCAACAAGGTAAGGGGCATAGTCGTCCACAAAGGCGACCGGGCTAAGGTCCGCAATGGCTTTTGCCTTGGGACTCCCTCCGGCGATCTCATCACTGGTCGTGATGACCCGAGAGATCGGAAAACCCAGAGCACGCAGGTTTTGGGCCCGGGCATCGGAGAACCTCTCGGCCAGCGCAGTCACACAGACCAACGTGTAGCCCTGGTCTACAAGACGTTGGCAAGCCTTCAGGGCACCCGGAACGGCCGGAATCGTGCTCCAGAACTCCAAATCAAAAGCCGAGCGGAATTGCTCCAGCTCGTCGCTCACGAGCCGCCGTGCATTCCAGCGCTCCATAGGCCAATAGGACCGCGGGTTGTTCAGGATGAGATGTTCGCCAAAGGCCTTGAACCACGCCTGTGAATAGGCGGTGTTGTAGTCCAGCAGTACGCCGTCTCCGTCGATTGCAATGGTTTTCATGAAAAATGCTTGTCGCCCAATGTGGAGAGTGATCACGTCGGCTAGGTTGACCGAAAACGGAGAGGACTTCAAGACCGCGTTCCATTTTTCGTGGTCACGGACTAATAGTCATTCACCACGCAAAATCTGCTGGAGCCCGCATGGATACCCTGCCGAATCGATGGTGTCCATCATTTCTCAGTTGCGACCATGGTTGCAACATTTGCAATCACGATTGCAATGATCGTCATCTCTAGCGTGGTTGCAACCATGATTGCAGAGTTTGCAATGGGGGATGAAATCCTGGCCTTAATCGTGGGCTCGCTGACCTTGTGCTTCTTGGCCGCCTCGGCTACCGTGGTCAGGTTAGTACTCGCAGCTTTAATCGTGGTCAGTGCTTTTGTTTCGCCTGAAAATTCCAGCAAATATCGAAGCTGCGATCACGATGCCGATTGCGGAAATGCATAGCATGGTTATGTTGAATCTGCTCAATGCTTCCTCTGTAAACGTAGTGTTTCCTGACTGAAACTAGCGGCGCTCTATGAATTGCTCAGAAGTCATCTAACTACTGTGCAGCCTGGCTGCATAGTTGCGCATTCTCAGTTTCTTGCGCCAATGGCAAAGCAACGAACACTCCAGCCAATATGCTCTGTGCAGGTCTCGACCGCGCCAAGAGATGATCTGTTTCAAGGCCCGGATCATCCGCTCACTGGGCAGCGAGAAGTCCACCTCGCCGGAAGCATCACTATGGTGCCGCTCATGGATTCAGGCCTTGCTTGATCAGCTGTAATGCGTCATTGACCTGGTGCGTTAAGCCCGCCTTTTGCATGTTGGCTATGCAATCAGGCAATGAACCCCAATTCTGCCCATCTTGGCGCACAAAGAGAGGTGCTGGGCGGTCGATGAAGTGGACCACGACATGGGCCACCTCGGTACGTCCTGCAAATTGCTCCAAGCCGGGGTCGATATCGGTGATGAACGACAGATCCGCTCTCCGGGTGCCGTGCACCAGGATGTCCAGTTGCGGGGAGCTGGTTGCGTCCAACGCCGGCAGATGGTGTAGTGCCCCCATGAGACCGCCTATGGCGAGGTCGTCGCGCTGCAAGCGGGCAAGATATTTGGCCAACCGGTTGGCACTTCGAGGAGTTCCAGAGCGGTCGACGAAGTACACGCAGGAGAGCTGGTTGGTGCGCTGAATCCAGTGGAGCCAGTCGTTCTGGGCAAAGTAGCGCAAGCGAAGAGTTTTATCTTCTGGATCTTTATCTATGCAGTGCTCATAGGTGTTGAGCACTTTGTAGATGGTGGGCAGGCTGGCCTTGGTTTCGGCAGCGATGGTGTTGAGGGTGACCCCGCGAAGGGATTTGAGGTGGCGCTGTAGTAAGTAAGCCACGACGGCTTCCTGGCTGGCGCTGGTGGGTTTTCTGGAGGTGGCGCTGATAAGGGGTGCGCCATCCATGGTGAGTATCGGCATTTGTTTTGCCGTGGCTCGGATGTCGTGAAGCACGATGCGCTTCGCGATGTGCGACAGAGCGATACGTCTGAATTGCTCGAATTCCATTTCCACCCGTGTCTTGGCAAGCGTGCAGCCGTGCAGGTAGATGTGGGCATCAACGAAGTCAGGTTGAGCCTGGAGCCTATACGCGGCGTCCAGCAGCAGCGTGCGCAAGTCCCGGGTGTTTTTGAGGCAGTGCGACTGCAGCTGAAAATGACGACCCCGTGCATCTGTCATTTCGCTGTAGTTGTCTGAACTGCGAAGGACGGTTTGGTACTGCTTTTGTTTTGACATTGAATTAATATGCGCATTAATTTTAATGTGCGCACATAAAATATGCAAGATCAATCCCGTACAGGACGGCTGGTCTAGAAGACGAGCAACGTGGCTGCTCCACTGCTACTAGTGACAGGCCAACATCCTCAGCACAATTCGCCGGCCTACGTTTTTCTTAATAACTAGCCTAGCTAGCCCGAGTATGAGTATGGCTTCCAGATTCAACAAGGGCGATGCCGTGGCGCCGTTGGGATGAGTCACGCCGAACTTGAGCGGAAGCGGCCCCAGGACACCGCCGAACAGCATTGCCGCCATCAAGCGGCCAGAATAAGTGGGAGCAAGGCATGGCTTACGTCAATCCGTATCTCGGGTCAGGCGTGTAACGCCCACTTGGAACTCACTGTTGCATTAGCGCCGCATCGAGCCTACATCAAGCGACACTCTTTACATAGTCTTCACGATCTTCTTCGTGGAGACAATCCCCGATTGCGGAAATCACTTCAAGACGGGTTTAGGGAGTGCATGCTCTCCACTAGCAGAGTCTTGGCGATACCATCCCGGTTGTCGATTACCCGGCATCTGGCCCAGACCCAATGTTGAACCTTGGCTGCATGAAACAGTTCATCGGCAAAGGTTGAACTGACGTCGCCGTGCCAATTCAACTCGATACGGCGTGAACGACTTGTGACCAAGCGATGAGTTGCTTTGCTAAGCCACACCTGGGCCCCATCGATGCCGACTTTCAATGGACGAAATTGCAGGTCTATTGCCGAGGCACGTAACGCGCTGAATCGCCGATTGGGTAGTAACGTGGAGGAGCTCTGTCCGTCTGGGGTGCGAACCATGAGTCTGCCCTGATCATCGCCCATGTGTCGCCCGGCACGGGTGAGAGTCCCTCGCTCCACCACGTCCAGAAATTCGCCAGTGTTCCACTGGCGCTTGGTCTGCAGTTCCGTCAGCAACGCAAGGGCCAGCCTGACACGCTGCTGGGCGAGTGCACCCTCAATGTCGAGGTCTCTCAGCATGCTTCCTAGAGAACGCTCCAACTCTGGGACCATGCTGCGCTGAGCCCCTTCTTCAACGTGGACGTCCAGCCACTCCTCGCCTTCGGGCTCGACTCTTCTGAACAGCCTGATATCGCTGCTCAGGCGGATCGGTGCCAAAAGATCCTCAATGCCTTGTTCCACACGCTTGAGGCGTCGAACGTAGGATGCGAGCTCAGTTGGCTTCGCAGCATGGCCCATCAACACACTAAAAACACCAGTACTCATGGTTGCGATATTCCTTTGGTCATCGATTGATAAACGCATAACGAAAAGAGCAGTCCGTGAAACTCGCACATGCGTAAAGAAGCTGAAGGCGCACTGATTCCTGGCGTCAGGCGTGAGCGGCCCACGACCAGGTAGAGATCTGGTTGGCCGCGGCGAGGCCTGACGCGCTCAATGCGAACCGACGCGCCAACGCCTAGCTGAACAGAAGCGCGGATCTCGCGCATTGAAGACTCAGTTCGCAGTAACCCCTCGTTGCTGCTATCGGTCTCAGCCTGGATGCGAACAACCAACGCATCGGCAGGAAAATTGGCCTGTCTGAGCAGGTGAAGCATGGCCTGCGTGGCCACCGGATCGTGCATAGACAACACGTTTCGTCGTCGCATCTTTGTCCAGGCCAAGGCAGCCTCAGCGCACGTCTGTGTGTGCGCGTTCCGTTCAAGGTAAATCGCCAAGACTTGCAGCAGGGCATTGGATCCGAGTTCAAAGGCCCAGTGTTGGCATGTGATCTGCTGTCGTGCCCACTCAAGCGCATGGTCGGTGTCAGCAGAGGCGAGAAGCAATGGCGGAGATTGGTTCCTACCGACGGTCGTCAGAGACCCGAGCGCCAGCTGTATCGCTAGGCACAAAAGCCGAAGGCCCTCAGGAGCACAAGACAAGAGCATGCAAGCGGTCTCACTCGTGCTGCCTTGAGCAATCACTGCCAGCGCCTGGCGAACCCAGTGCAAATCCTTCGAGGCGTTGGTGCATGGCGGTGCTGCCGTTGGCAGTTGAAAGGTCTTGCACTCACCCGGTCGACGCTGCGTTGGAGATGCGCCGTCGGCTAGTTGCTGTACCCATTGAAGGTAGAGAGCTGCCGTCGACGCAGATTCGGACGCTGCCCTGCATGCGCGCTGGCGCAGCGCCGCTGGTGTCAGGTCTAGCCAAAAAGCAGCCTCCTCGGCGCTGAGTGCCGCGATAGACGGTATCAAATCGCTGGCCTCGCGTAATGCAAACTCGGGCAGGTGGAAATATGTCGACCACAAAGTGTGGCGGGTCGCGTGCCCCATTTCATGGCACAGCTCGTCGAGTGGCGACACGGCCGAAGGTGGCTGGGCCTGGGTGAGCAGGGTGTAAGCACGGGCGGTGGCGCCGGCGTGACGCAGGGAGTGGAACGACACGCTGTCGTCACCGGTGGCGCGTCTCAGAATGTCGTTAACGAGGCGGATGCAATGCCCCATCCGATACAGCTTGCGTGGCGTATGAGGGTCTCCAAAAAGCAGGAGGGCTTCGATCGGAGCGAGTCCCGATTCCAGATTTCGGCGCACGCGCCATTGAGTGATCAGGGCAATCAGTGCCGGATCATGAATTCGGACGATGCGCCGCGCCGCGCGACTCTTCCCACCATGGACGCCACGCCCCGGGCTGAGGTGCACGCACAGACCGTTGTCGCCATCCTGTAGGTCCGTGGTGGTCAGCCCAGAGATTTCGCCGATGCGAAACAGACCGCCCGATCCCAAGGCCAGCATGACCTGCACCTGCTGGCATACCCGCTCATCAGGCGACACCGTGGCCGCAAGGTCCAGGGCGCGCTGCTGTTCATCTGGCCAGATGAGGTTGGTGTGTACCCGTGTGGCTTCGACGGTCTGAAACATCACGTCGGGCATCGGGTCGCAACCATAGGTTCGCACAGCCCAGTGATGGAGCGAGGCAAGCGCGGCCGCATGCTGACCTGACGTCGTGTGTTGTCGAAGTTCCTCGAACAGCGTTACCCAATCATCCTGCGAATACAGCGCAGGGGGGAATTTCAGCTGGCGCAGTGTGTTGGCCAGCGGCTCCAGCAGAACATTTACGTAAGCTGCGAGAGTGGAAATGGCCGGGTTGGCTTTGCGCACACTGCCCACGTTCAGGAGGTGAACGGCCCAACTCAACAATACAGAAGCAACCCAGCCCTCGGACCGCATCAAGTCAATGGCAAGTGTCAGCTTGTCGTGCAACTCTCGGGCATTAAGGTGAGTGGCAAGGCGGAGGCCGGCGCGGTTTGTGCTGATCGAGAAGATCGACTGAATCTGACAGATTGTCTGCTTGGGGTGAGCCAGCAGTTCGTTCGACGCGATGTCCAGCAGCTTATCAAGGGCGTGATCATGTGCAGCGCCAAGCGCCTCGTCAGATGGAGTGTGCAGAAAAGCGTGCTGCGCAGTTCCGTTTTTCACACGCCGCAGCACCGTCTCATCAAGTATTGGCATCCGCACCGCGCCCATTACGTGTGAAAAAAGGCACAGCGGGAGATGCAAATACCACTATGTACGCGCGTCGATGAGTACCTTGGTGAGCACTCGTGCGTCGTCCGTGTCGTCCACTTCTGGGTAGTTCGTCCTTAGAAAGCCACGAAGCTCTGTCAACGTGGCTGGCCAATCGACCTCGGACGGCAAGCGCCGGACGATGAGGCGGGATCGCACTGACAGGCAGCGTGCATCGAGGTGCACATAGGCTTCTCGCGTGGACATCCACGAGACACGGGATCCGACAGTTGGAGGCACTGCCGAAGATGCCGCCTGTGCCATGGCAATGAGGTCGCCCTCAGCAAGCACACAGTCGTATGCGATCGCGCATAGCAGGAACCCCACTGTGGGGGAAATATGGGCCAAATGAGATGGCAAGTCTTGCACAAATCGTTGAAACCTATGGGCTGCTGCACCCGAGTAAAGGTTGAGTGCCCAGACGGCATCGTCAGCCCCTTGTCGGAGGATGGGGCCACGGTCCTGATGCTGTGGGACGTAGCCAGATGTCACTGGCGCGCATTTCATCGGGCTTCTCCCGCCAGTCCTGCCAAAGGAAGGATGTTTAGGTCCCGGAGGATCAAGTCGATGGTCAGTGAAGTGCGAAGCAGGCGATCGATCTGGACCTCGGTCCCAAGTGCGGATTGGGGGTTGATGCCACCCCCTTGGTGCCGCAGAAAAAAATGAACATCGGCCAACGGCTGGTCGATCGCCGTCAAACTGGATGCCATCACGTGCCTGCCCCAGTCCCGATTCAGATTGGTCGCCTGCCCGGTGAAAAGATATTCCGTCCGCATCGGTTGCGGCGCACCGTCAACGTCGAGCAGGAACAGCAGCGGCACCGGTTCACGTCGTACGATGGCCTCAATGTGTGCCGACGTGGCACTCGCCCGGTATCCGAGTTGTTTGATAAGGCGGCCTTGCAGGCTCTGTAGGTGGCGGCGCCAGAGCTTCAGTTGCAATGTCATTGTCGGCGAGATCGGGATGGGCGTGCGTCCGCCCGCGGCGCCGACATCTTTGTCATCCAGGTAGCCGAATAGCGAACCGTCGAACCAACTGGACGCCAAAAAACCAGAAGTCTGTGTTGCCCGCGCCCCCGCGACAAACTGCAGAAACATGCCGACACGGCGGGCGTATTGGTTGTGGTGCTCGATCAGGCTGGAGAGGCCGTAGCGGCGACCGACACGCACCTCGGACACTGCCGCGTCGAGCTCGGCGAAGACGGCACGCACTGTGTCCCCGCGGGCCGTACGGGTCGATCCAACTCTGCTTGGCAACGGGGAGCCTACGGCTACCGCGGCGCCCAAACCAGCCATCTCAAACACTTGAGCGCGAAGTCGCCAGATCTGCTCCTCGGAAACGCAAAGATATGGCAGGTCAGAATGATCCAATAAATGAAATGCAAGAAAGCCATAGGCGGCTACGGCTCGGTTGGCCGTCCGACGGATTGCCAAAGATGGGCCGCTGCGGATGAGCTGGGTCCGAAGCGAATCGGTTCGGGCCGTGGCCAGCGTGCCGCCTTCAGATGCTTTTTCATCGGATAGCTCACCCAAGCGGCATGCCGATGGCCGAACGGTTGTTGCAATTTTCAGATGCTCGGCAAGTACCTTGGGCAAGGGCAGGCGGAGCGTGTCGCTGGTAACTTCGCAGCCATCAATGGGTTGTCCGAGTTCACGCAGCAGGGGTCGTACATCTAAATACGCAACGCCTCCAACAGGATCTAGCCAAAAGATGTGCCCTTGGCCGTCGTTGCCCTGATGCAGTGGAACCTGGCAGAGGAGATCCCAGTGAAGGTTCAAGCTGAACCCGATCAGCGTCACAAGCGCCTCCGAATCGCCAGCGGTCATGGCGTTCAGGAGTTTGGCTATCGCTTTCGATAACGCTTTACCAGCCAGGAAGTGCCGCAAGTTCGAGTCCCGCTGGCGCTCGGCGTGCGCACTCGACAAATCGGACCGCAAATGGTTGGTCAGCAGGCTGTTGAATCTCAGAATGTTTTTGTCTTTGGTTAGAACGTGCTGTGCAAGCGTTTCCAGCAAGTCCTTGCGACTTCGATGGAGCAAAAACTCAAGGGTGCTGGTCTGTTCATTGAGGAGACTGGGCTCGTCTCGAACGGCGCGGCATAGTGCGTTCAGACTTTCGCACCGTTGCCTTGGCAACGGCAGGTCGGTCAGCCAGCTGGTGATCAGGAGATTGCCCACCGTTTGTGTCAACTGGTCAGGAGCTCGGTCAGGCAATTTCGACAGCAATCTCAAGGCCGGTCGGTTCGCGGGCATGAACCCGGCAGTCACCCCCGGAGTAATCAGCTGATGGCTTTTCAGCTCGTCAATGGCGGCATCGAGGCTGCGACAGGCATCGGCCATTGGTTCGTTGGCGGCCGGCAGTGCCCTCATGGCGTGTTGCAGGCAACGGCGGGTGTTGACCAGGACCGGCAGCGCTGAGAAGTCTAGTGACTCCGCTTGTAGCATGGACGCCAGTGTTGAAACCACAGTGGCGGTCGTCGTCGAAATGGGAATGTCAAGTACCGTCGTGCACGGGTCTTCAAGCAAAGTAGGCATATAGGTTCCAGAAGCAGAAAGAGCGCGCTTCCGGCAAGCGCGAACAACTGCCTGATGACAGATCAGGACAATCGGGGGGATGGGGTGGCAGGCGGCTGCCGGTGCCGCTGCGGAGTGCTGTGACTAGGACCGCGAAAGGTTCCTAGTCGGTTCCCGACTATGAGTACGGGAACGGTTTATGGCTGGCCTGGAAAGCCAGCGGCCGCAGCAAGTCAAAGTGCTGATGCGGCATGCTGTTGATGGCTGACACAAGATCAGCGACGGCATTGTCGAAATGCCGTGAATGAAATTCTGCCTGCCGATTTTGAGGTTGTCAAAAGATCCGGACCGGTTCTGTGCGCCTTGAGCTAATTGAATCGACTGCACAGAACGGGTAGGGCCTTGATCGGACTGGTATCCCGACACAGCAACTGCCACTGACGGCTTCCCGCGTCCGGTAAGTCGGCAGTCTGAGGGATTTGCCAAATGCTGTTACGGCATACGGATAGAGGTGGCTATGGTTTTCACCTATACGCATGGGGTGAAGGTCATCCTTGGCGCCCTTGCCGCCAGCCAGCCCCAAGCCTCTCGCGAAAGCCCGCGACTTTTTTCTGGTTCTTCACGGATCTGCGTGCTGGCCACACCAGCCCCGGTAGGGGCCTACACGTCTCGTAAATTTACGGCCGTCATTCAATAATCTATTCAAAATAAGCCCGCGTATCAACTTGTCATATCCGTATCGCATAGAGAATATTTGTTTTGACTTATTCATATATCTATTCATAATAAAAGTCATGCGCGTCAAAAACCAACTTCAACGGGACCAGCTGCCCAAGCTGTTGCAGGCCCAGCCCGGACTTAAGGCTCAAGATCTGGTGGCCAAGCTGGGGGTCAGCCAACCTACGATCTCACGCATGCTGCGCGAGTTGGGCGACCAGGTGCTGGCTGTCGGCCGCGGCCCGAGCCGCTGCTACTACTGGCGCCGGTCACTGCGTGGTGTGCCGGGGCGCTTCCCGGTCTACGCGGTGGACAGGGATGGCCGGGCCGGCCATGTCGGCCAGCTCGATCTGGCGTGGCCGGATGGCTCTGTGCTGGACGTTCAGGCCATGGGCTGGCCGGTGGACGAGGAGTACCGCCGTGGCTTCTGGCCAGGCTTGCCCTACCCCTTGCAGGACATGCGGCCACAGGGCTTTCTGGGACGCAGCTTCGCCCGTCTGGTTGCCGCCGACCTTGGCGTGTCGACCAACCCCACCGAATGGGGCGACGATGACGCGCTGCACATCCTGACACGCAGGGGTGCGGACACCAGTGGCAACCTGATCGTGGGGGACGTGGCGTTGCAGCAGTGGCTGGACAGCAAGGGGAGCCGTCCGCCTGCCCTGCAGGAGAGCGAACTGGTCCAGGCCTATGCGGATCTTGCGGACAAAGCGAGTGCCCTGGGGGGTGCCGGCTCCAGCGCAGGCGGCGAGTTTCCAAAGTTCACTGCACGGCGGGAGTCCCCTTCTGGCAAGGATGGCACGCCTCACGTGATCGTGAAGTTCTCAGGCGAGCGCGATGCCGGAGCGGCGGGGGGAGCTGTCAGCCGCTGGGCCGATCTTCTGGTGTGTGAGCACCTGGGGCTTGAGCATGCCCGTTTGCTGGGCGTGGCGGCCGCGCGCAGCCGTGTGCTGGAGGTGGGCACCCGCGTGATGCTGGAGGTCGAGCGCTTCGACCGGCATGGCGAGTGGGGCCGAAGCCCACTGTGCAGCTTGAGCAGCGTGGATGACGCCATGATAGGACAGGCGACCCAGAACTGGGCGGACCTTGCCCAGAGGCTGCTGGCGCTCAAGCTCATTGATGCCGAGTGCGTCGGCCTGATCCAGCGCATCTGGTGGTATGGGCAGCTGATCGGCAACAGCGACATGCACAAGGGGAATCTGAGCTTCGTGCCTGGTACGCGCCTGGAGCTCGCGCCCGTGTACGACATGCTGCCGATGATGTACGCGCCCATGGGAGGCGGCGAGCTGCCGCGCCTGCAGTACGAGGTGCGCCTGCCCAAGCCCCAGGAGCGGGAGGCCTGGATGGTGGCCTGCAGCGCTGCACTGGCCTTCTGGGAAGCTGCTGCCAGTTACAACGGCATCAGCAAGGATATGAAGGGAATCTGCGCAGAGAACCTCCTGCGCTTGTCGTCAGCCAAAGAATTGGCTTAAACGGGGATGCTTGGCGCCGGCGTGCGGCCAAAGAAACATCACATCCCCTCTCTATTTGCCGCTGCCAGTTTCGAGCCGACGCTCATTAAATGAGCAAATTTTCTCTTTCAATCGTTCAAAACGAGGGGAAAGTTCGGCTGGGTACGTGGCGCAATCCAAATCGAGCATGAAGCCCATCAGCGAAATGGCTATGAGGTCGGTAATCGCTTCTATTCAGGAGTGTTAGCAGACGATCTATGACTGGACTCACTACATCAGCCTGATCGAGCCCAAACCCGAGGCGCTTCGCAACGGTGCGCCCTTCAAGACCATGCCCGAGCCGCTGCAGCAGTTGCATCGTCAGTTACTCAAGCGCCCCGAGAGGCGAACGGGTCACTTTGTTGTTGGGTTCAGAGTTCCGTGTACCTCTTACGGACATGTTCCCCGTCATCCTGAACCATCCTTACGCATCGGACGGGACAGCCCGCCCGCAGGTGATCCGCCGAGTGTATACCCCGCACAAAAAATTCCGCCATATGGAATTTATCGAGGCCAGCCGGGGGATTTTTGAAGGTCCCAAGTGGACATGGATCAAAATATTGATAGATTGTCTGTCAATCTTATTGACGGACAAGCAGTCAGAAGTCATAATTTCTCACTTAATTCAACAACTATCAGGAGACCCTCATGCGTGATTCCCAGAACTCCACCGACCGTCGCCTTGCCCTCAAGGGGCTGGCCGCCGCTGGTTTGGTCGGTACTTTGCCGTTGTCGGCGCTGTCGCAGTCCAAGTCGGTCAATGTGGGCGTGATCCTGCCGCTGTCGGGCGCAAATGCCCAATTCGGTATCAGCTCTCGTCAGGGTATCGAGCTCGTGGTCGAGGAGCTCAACGCCGCGGGCGGCCTTAAGGCGCTGGGAGGGGCCAAGGTCAACCTGGTGGTTGCAGATTCAACCTCCGCCCCGGCTAATGCAGCCACCGTGGCGCAGCGCATGATCGGTGAGAACGACTGTTGCGCCATCATTGGCGCATTTGCCTCTTCGCTGACGCTGGCCGTCCAGGAGGTGACCGAGCGCCGACGCGTGCCGCTGCTGACTATGTCGTATTCGGACCAGATCACCGGGCGCGGCTTCAAGAACGTGTTCCAAGTCACCTCCAAGGGTAGCGTAATCGGCCGTGCCCAGTTCAACTATGCCTTGGAGCTGGCAGGTGGCGCGTCCAAGGTGAACAAGGTGGCGATCATGTTCGAGGACACGGCGTTTGGCACCTCCACGGCCAATGGCCTGCGCGCTGCGGCCAAGGCTGCGGGCGTGGAGATCGTAATGGACGAGGCCTACCCGCTGGGCATCACTGACGTCACGCCGTTGATCAACAAGCTGCGTGCCTCCAAGGCGCAGATGGTGTTTCCGGTGTCCTACTTGAATGACAGCCTGCTGATCGTGCGTGCACTGCGTCAGCAGCGCATCAACATCCCGATCGTGGGTGGCTCTGCGGGTTATGTGATTCCCGACTTCGCGCAGGCCTTGGGCGAATACTCCGAGGGCGTGTTGTCGATCTGCTCGGCCAACTATGACTTGGACAGTGCCACGACTGATCGCTACCGCAAGCGTTTCAAGTCCATCATGGTGCACGAGGCGCAGGAAAACGCGGTGGCCATGGACGTACTTGCCCAAGCGATCAACGTTGCCAAGTCAGCCAAGCCTGAGGATATATCGCAGGCACTGCGCACAACCACCTTCAACCAAGGCTGGGCGAAGACCATGACCAACGGACAGGTCCGCTTTGACGAAACAGGCCTGAACGTTCACGCAGAGCCGGTGATGGTGCAGTGGCAGAACAAGGAGTTGGTGACGGTCTGGCCACAGAAGTTCGCCAAGGGTAAGTTGATCACGCGCAACGTCTGAGGGCACACGAATGGCACTGCTACAAGCCATCCTCGACGGGCTGATGCTCGGTGGGGTTTATGCGGTCATATCGATTGGCCTGACGCTGGTCTTCGGCGTAGTCTCGATCGTCAACTTCGCCCAGGCGCAGTTCCTGATGATCGGGATGTACGTCGCCTACTTTGCTTGGAGCAAGCTGGGCCTGGATCCGCTGCTCGGCTCGCTACTAGCGTTTGGCGTGGTCTTTTGTCTGGGCTACATGATTCAGCAGTGGCTAATACGGCGGGTGTTGAAGGCACCCGAGGTGGCCCAGATTTTCCTGACCGTGGGTCTGCTGATCGTCATCGAGAATCTGGCACTGATCGCCTTTGGCTCGCAGTTCCGTTCGGTGCAGACGTGGTACCAAAACGAGGCAATCGAGGCGTTTGGACTGATTGTCAGCATGCCCTATGGCATCGCGTTTTGCGCCTCCGTGTTGGCCGGTGTGAGCATTTGGTGGGTGCTCACGCGTACCTGGTGGGGGCGCGCCGTCCGCAGCACTGCGCAAGACCCGATGGCCGCTCGGTTGGTGGGTATCAACCCCGACCGTGTCTACCGACTGGCCGTGGGCTTGGGTGTGGGATTGACCGCATTCGGCGGCGCCATCATCCTGCCCTACCTCACGGTCTCGCCGGCCGCCGGTGAGCAATTTGCCGTATTGATGTTCACGGTGGTGGTGCTCGGCGGCTTGGGCAATGTGCTGGGCGCGGTCGTAGGTGGACTCGCTGTGGGAGTGATCCAGTCGGTTTCAGGTCTATACCTGCCGCTACAGCTGCAGAACCTTGTGCTCTTTGTCGTGTTTATCCTGACCTTGGCGCTGCGCCCTGAAGGTCTCTTGCGCTGGAAATCATGAAACGTAACGTCTATCTCTTACTGGCTGCGCTGGCCGTCGTCTGTGTCTTGCCGTGGACACTGTCGGAGAACGGCTACCTGCTGCGGGTGCTGACCCTGCTGCTGCTGTTTGCCGCCATGGCACAGGCCTGGAATATCGTGGGGGGCTTGGCCAACCAGATCTCGCTGGGCCATGCCGCGTTCTTTGGTCTGGGGGCCTACACCTCCACCATCCTGCTGACCCGTTTCGGCTTGTCACCCTGGCTTGGCATCGTCGCAGGCATGGGGGTAGCGGGGCTGGCCGGTGCGCTGCTGAGCCTGCCCACCATGCGCCTGAAGGGGCACTACTTCGCGCTGGCCACACTGGCCTTCGCCGAGGTGATGCGCTCGATCGGCAACACCTGGACTTCGGTGACCGGCGGCCCGGTGGGCATCTCCGTGCCGCTGGTGCCCGACGCGGGGTTTGCGCTGATGCAGTTCGCCTCGACCCGTTCCTACTTCTATTTGATGCTGGTGGCCCTGCTGGTGTGCACCGCCATCTACTGGAAGATCAGCCGCTCGCGACTGGGCTATGAGCTGCGTGCGGTAAAGGCAAACGTGGACTCGGCTGAGGTGATCGGTATCCATACCGCCCGCACCAAAATCGTGGCAGCCACCGTTTCGGCCGCCTTGATGGGTGGCTGCGGCGTTCTGTATGCACAGTTCAACTTCTTCTTCGACCCGGACTCGGTGTTCTCGCTGGTGAGCATCTCGGTACGGGTAGCCCTGATCTGCATCATCGGCGGCATCGGCACCGTGGCAGGCCCCATCATCGGCGCGTTGTTCCTGCTGCCGTTGGAGGAGCTGTTCAACGCCACCCTATCCGGGGTGGGGGCCGGGGTGTCGCAACTGGCCTTCGGCCTGATCCTGATTCTCATCATCCTGCTCGAACCTCGCGGACTTCAAGCGCTGTACCGCCGGCTGGTCACGAGGAAAGCCTGACATGACTACACAACCTATTTTGCGCGTCGAGGGATTGACGCGCCGATTTGGCGGCCTCACTGCTGTGAATAACCTGGATTTCTCGGTCCAGAAGGGCGAGCTGCTCGGTCTGATCGGCCCCAACGGCGCCGGTAAAACTACCTCGTTTAATCTATTGATGGGATTGATTAAGCCCAGCAGCGGCGAGGTGATCCTTGACGGGGAGCGCATCACAGGTCTCAAGCCCCACCGCATTGCACAACAGGGCATGGTCAAGACCTTTCAGAACGTGGCGCTCTTTCCCGAGATGACCGTGTTGGACAATGTGCTCACCGGCGGGCTGCTGCGGCGTTCGCTGGCCGAGGCGCGCGAATTCGCGCGCGAAAACTTGGCAAAAGTGGGTATGGCGCACATCGCCGAAAAGCGCGCGGCAGATCTGACCTTCCCGGAAAAAGCCCTGGTGGAGATGGCGCGTGCCCTGAGCACGCAGCCGCGCATCGTGCTGCTCGACGAGGTGATGGCCGCGCTCAACCATGCGGAAATGGACCAGATCCTAGATCTCATCCGCAAGCTGCGCAGCGAAGAAGGGCTGACCTTCATCGTGATCGAGCACCATATGCGCGCCATCATGAGCCTGTGCGAACGCATTCTCGTGCTGAGCTTCGGCCAGAAGATCGCCGAAGGAACACCCCAGGAGATCAGCCGCAATCCGGATGTGATCACTGCCTACCTGGGCAATGATATGGACGCTGGAGCGCACGCATGAGCTTGCTTGACATTCGAAACCTAAGCGCCGCCTACGACGGTGCCGACGTGCTGCACGGAGTGAACCTCAAGGTCGAGGCCGGCAGCTTCGTGGCCGTGATCGGAGCCAACACCGCCGGCAAGAGCACGCTGCTGCGCTGCATCTCCGGCTTGCTGCCGCGTATTTCTGGCGAGATCCTCTTTCAGGGCGAGAACCTGCTGAGCCTAGCCGCGCATCAGATTCCGCAGCGCGGCATCTCTCATGTGCCCGAAGGTCGCCATGTGTTTCCCGCCATGTCGGTGGAGGAGAACCTCTGGCTGGGGGGCTATCACCGCCGCGCCCATCCGCACGAGCTGCGCAGCACACTGGAGCAGGTTTACGCCCAGTTTCCCCGTCTGAGCGAGCGCCGACGCCAGCTGGCCGGCACCCTCTCCGGGGGCGAGCAGCAGATGGTGGCCATCGGCCGCGCGCTGATGGGCAAGCCCAACTTGCTGCTGCTGGACGAGCCCAGCCACGGCTTGGCCCCCAAGATCGTGCAGGAGCTGCACGATGCCCTGGTGGCGATTCACCAGACCGGCGTGACCATGCTGCTGGTGGAGCAGAACACCAAGCTGGCGCTATCGGTGGCCCAGCATGCCTTCGTGCTCCAAAGCGGCGAGGTGGTGCTCGAAGGTGCCACGCGCGACCTGCTCAACGACAGCCGCATCCGTGAGGCCTACCTAGGCATCTGAATCGGCCAGTGGACGCAGACAAGAGGACGGAGCATGAATCTTCAATCGCTACAAGCCGCGCTGACACGCGCTCTGGCCGACCCGGTGGTGCAGGCCGATCTGGCGGCCTGCCCGGTGGGCGTCACCCTGGAGGTGCAGGCCGAATCGGCCGAGCCGAGACAGCGCCTAGTGCTGCACCCGGGCGTGCCGGGGGCGGGTCAGGTCACCTGCTGCGCCAGTGCTGCCGTCTGGGCCCAGGCTCTGGTGGCGCGCCCCACCGTGGGCTTTCAGTCCTGGGGGGCTTTGCGCCGCCGGCCCGACGGCGTGCGTGTCGAGGGCAGCGAATTGCACTGGGCCCAGGCACTGCCGATGCTGGAGCGGCTGCTGCCCGCCCTGCGTGAGCCCACCCAGGCGGCGGCTGTTGCGCCTCGCCATCTGGATGCGCTGACTCATATCCAGGGCCGCTACGTGGCGCTGGACGAAGCACAAGGGATCTGGGCATACAGCGAAACATGCGGCGAGCAGGATGCGCCGGCTTTGTTGATGCTGCATACCGCCGGCTCGGATGCGCGTCAATGGCACGGCCTGATGGCCCAGCCGGAGTTGCGGGCGCAATGGCGCATGCACGCCTTTGATCTGCCGGGCCATGGCCGCTCGCCGTTGCCTGCGGGCCAGGCCAACTGGACCTGGCGGCTGAGCCAGGACCAGTATATTGACTGGGTGCTGCGCTACCTGGATGCGATGCAGCTGGAGCGGGTTGTCTTGATGGGCTGCTCGATGGGCGCGGCAATCGCCCTGCCGCTGCTGGCGCGCTACGCTGAGCGCTTTATCGGAGCAGTGTTGCTGGAGACGCCGTTCCACTCGCCAGGGCGGCGATCGCCGTACCTCAACCATGCCCAGGTGCACGGCGGGCGGCTGAGTGCGGCCTGGGTGGGGGCGCTGCTAAGTCCCCACAGCCCAGCCTCGGGACGCGACCACGCCACTTGGATCTACTCGCAATCTGCCCCCAGCGTCTACGACGGTGACCTGGTTTTTTACAGTGACGAGTTTGATGCCCGTCAGCACACGCAGGACATCGACACGCAGCGCACTCCGCTGTGGCTGCTCACCGGTGACTACGACTACTCGGCCACGCCGGCCGACACACAGCAGGTGGCGCAAGCGATTGCAGGCGCGCATTTTCAGGAAATATCGGGCTTCGGCCATTTTCCTATGGTGGAAAATCCAGACGGCCTGCTACCCTACCTGCGCTCTCCGCTAGCGGCGTTGCAGGCCCGTGCACGGGGAGAGGAAGGAGCCATCGGATGAGCTTGAAACAATGGGACGCCTTCGCGCTGCGCTACGCCACCGTGCAGCGCAAGGCCCGCGAGAATTTCATCGCCCACGACATCCATGATGCGGCCACCTCCATGGACTACTTCGTCTGGTTCCTGCGCAGCGGGGACGAGACCATTTTGGTGGACACCGGCTTCAACGCCGCGGCTGCGCAGCAGCGCAAGCGCACATTCCTGCGCTGCCCCATCGAGTCGCTGCAGGCGGCCGGCGTGCGCCTGGACGAGATCCGCGAGACCGTGATCACCCATGCGCACTATGACCACGCCGGCAACACCCGACTGCTGCCCAAGACGCAGTTCCACCTGCAGGAGCGTGAAATGGCCTTTGCCACCGGCAAGGAGATGCGCCACGCCTTCTTGCGTAACGCCTACGACCCAGCCGATGTGTGCGACCTGGTTTACGCCAATTTTCAGGAGCGGTTAGCGTTTCACGATGGCGCCTACGAGCTGCGCCCGGGCATCACCGTACACTGGGTGGGCGGACACACCCGGGGCCTGCAGATCGTGCGGGTGCACACCAAGCGGGGCTGGATCGTTCTGGCCTCGGACGCCTCCCACTACCTGGAGAACCTGCGTCGGCGCTCACCGTTCCCGATCGTGGCTGATGCCGGCCAGATGCTCAGCGCCTATGAGCTGGTGGAACAGCTGGCTGAATCTCCAGATCACATCATCGCCGGCCATGACCCACTGACCTGTCAACATTACTGCTCTTGTGGTCCGGCAGGACTGGACATCGTCTCGCTGACCGAGCCGCGTACGTCCTGACGAGGGCGTGCGCAGTATGATTCCGGGCCGGTGCTTTTGCGCTGCTGGCGCACCGGCCTCTCTGTACCCGCCCCGCGGTTTGTGGGCGGCGTCTTACCTTCCTGACTTCCATGGCCAACGCACCGATGCAAGCAATCGACAACCCCTTTCTGCAATGGCTGGGCGTCAGCCTGACCGACTGGCGCAGCGACTACGCCGAGATGACGCTGCAGGTGTCGCCAAACCACCTCAACCGCATCGGCCGCATTCAGGGCGGCCTGATTTGCACCCTGCTCGATGCCGTGTGCGGCTACAGCGGCCTGTATGTTCCAGAGGGTGAGCTTGCGCTGCGCAACGTCACGCTGTCGCTGACCACCAATTTTCTGGATACGGGCGAAGGTCAGTGCCTAGTGGCCAAGGGCTTTGTCGAGCGCAAGGGACGCAGCGTCTACTTCTCGCGAGGCGAGGTCTGGCTGGACGAACGCCTGCTGCTGGCCAGTGCGGTGGGCACGTTCAAATACCTGCGCTGAACTGACGGCGGGCAAGAAGCTGATGGGGTAGACGGAAAAATTCTACCTTGTAGTTGTGAAATCTATTTCCCAAATAACCCAGGCCGCCCTAGGATGCGTCCTTTACGCTCGTTTCAAGGGCTGACATGAACACACCACAGGCCGCAGCCGACATGAACGCCACTGCTGACCACGAGGCAATACCACTCGGCGGGCTGACCGTGGTTGACCTCTCCCGACTTGTCTCGGGCAATCTGCTGACCCATGTGCTGGCCGATCTAGGTGCTGATGTGGTCAAGGTCGAACCGCCAGGCAAGGGTGACGAGCTGCGCGGCTGGCGACGCAAAGGGGTAAGCACCTACTGGCTGGCTTACGCACGCAACAAGCAAAGTGTGGCGCTGGACCTGCGCAGCGAGGCCGGCATGGCACAGCTGCATGGGCTGATCGCGCGCGCCGACATCCTGGTCGAGAATTTCCGCCCCGGCACGCTGGAGCGCATGGGGCTGTCGCGCACCACGCTGCAGCGCCTGAACCCGCGCCTGGTGCTGGTGCGCATCTCGGGATGGGGGCAGACCGGGCTGATGGCCGACAAAGGCGGCTTTGGCTCCCTGATCGAGGCCAGGAGCGGCTTTGCCGCGATGAACGGCTACGCTGACCGTCCGCCGGTGCTGCCGCCGTTTGCTATGGCCGATTCGGTGGCCGGCCTGTATGGCGCCACGCTGGCTTTGGCGGCCCAGCGCCGGCAGCAGGCTTGTGCTGAGCCGCAGGTGCAGGAGATCGATCTGTCGCTCTTCGAGCCGCTGTTTTCTATACTGGGGCCGCAGGCCGCCGAGTACCAGCTCACCGGCGCGGCGGTGCCCCGCTCGGGCAGCCGTTCGCCCACGCATGCGCCGCGCAATGTCTACCGGACACGCGATGAGCGCTGGGTCGCGCTGTCCGCCGGCATGGAGGGTACGCTGGCGCGGCTGTTCGAGGGCATCGGCTACCCGCAGGGGTTGAGCGACCCGCGCTTTGCCACCCACGAGGCGCGCCTGAAGCACATCGATGCGCTGGACGATCTGATCCAGGGCCACTTGGTCAAGCTTAGCTTGGAGGAGGCCTTGCAGTTCTTCGCCGAGCGCGACATCACCGCCGGCCCGATCTGCGACATCACCGACCTAATGCATGATCCCTACATCAATGAACGCGAGTTGCTGGTGCCCACCCTAACCCCAGACGGCCAGACGCTGCCTATCCATGCTGCGCCTTACCGCATCAACGGCCGGCGCCCCCCGATTCGCCGTGCCGCGCCTACCATCGGTCAAGATAATGAGCGCTGGCTCGACCAGCCGGTCCAGGAGACGCCGACATGAGCACGCCACTGCGACGTTCCTTTCTTTTTGTGCCCGCCGACAACGCCCGGCTGCTGGCCAGTGCCGTGGCCAAGCCGGCCGACGTGGTGATCCTCGACCTGGAGGACGGCACCCACCCCGCGCGCAAGGCCCTGGCGCGTGAGGGTCTGGTCGCCGGTATTGCGCAGATCGTGCAGGCCGGCCAGGCCGCTGCAGTGCGCATCAATGGCGACCTTAACACCGCCGTGAGCGACCTGCGCAGCGCGGTCATGCCCGGTCTGGCGCTGGTGCTGCTGCCCAAGGTCGAGCACCCACGCGATGTGCAACTGCTCAGTGCCTTAGTGGACGACCTGGAGCGCGCCGCCGGCATGCCTTCAGGCGGCGTGCGATTTCTGCTGCAGATCGAAAGCTGCCTCGCGTTGCCACGGCTCCACGAGATCGCGGCGGCCGATGCTCGCACCATGGGCATGATGCTGGGCAGCGAAGACTTCTCATTGGACTGCGGCGGCCTGCCCACGCCCGAGGCGCTGCTAGCACCCAGCCTGATGGTGCTGCACGCCTGCCGCGCCGCCGGCATCCAGCCCATCGGCTTTGTGGCCTCGATCGCCGAGCTGGGCGAGGTCGAGCAGTTCGCCCAGGTGCTGGCGCAAGCCCGCAGCCTAGGCTTTCGCGGCGCGGTGGTGGTGCACCCCAAGTTCCTGGAGGCGATCAATGCCTGCTACACACCCACACCTGAGAACGTGGCCCAGGCCCGAGAGCTGGTGGCTGCTTTCGAGGCCGCGCAAGCCCAGGGGCAGGGCGCCATCCGGCACGCGGGCCGCATGATCGATAAGCCGGTGTACCTGCGCGCCCTACGCCTACTCGGCGAGGCCCAGGCCTGACGTATCTCCACCCCGTCCACAAGGGACTTTTCATTTGATTTCCAGTCGTGATTTTTGTACTGCCACCTCTCTGGCCCGGCCCAGTACCCCGCTGGCCAATGCTGCGGCCGCGATGATCTGTGGGTGCCTGCGGACCCTGGTGTGCCAAGGGGGCCGGCCGGCCACGCTGTGTGGCGACTCCCTCAAGCCGGCGGCAGGATCTCCTGGGCCAGCTCGAACGGACGGCACAGTCGAACGCCCAGCGGGCCGGACACGATCGGGCGGTTGATCAGCACCGGGTGGCGCACCATCGTGCGCGCCAACTCGGCTTCGCTGCAAGCCCCCGGCGCCAGACCCAACTCGGCGCACAGTGGCTCCTTCTCGCGCAGCAGGTGCCACAGCGGCTGCCCCATGCGTTGCGCCAGTGCCAGCAGCGTGGCCTCGTCGGGCGGCGTCTTCAGGTATTCCACGATCTGAGGCTCAATGCTGCGTTCTCGTAGCAGAGCCAGCGCGTTGCGTGAGGTGCCGCAGTTGGGGTTGTGGTAGATCAGGTAGTCGGCCATGGTGGTGGGACGCCGTGCGCGCCAAGTAGATGTACGTGTTTCTACGGATATATATTGTCTGACATTCAGACGATAATATCGTATCACATTCACTTTAACCTGCCCATTGATGCAAAGGAGCCAACCATGACCCGTCCCTACGCCCCCAAAAACCAAGACCTGTTTGACAAAGGCCTGGCCATGCGCCGCCAAGTGCTGGGTTCTGAGTATGTGGATGCTTCGATCAAGAACGCCACCGACTTCAACATCGATATGCAGGAGCTGGTGACCCAGTACTGCTGGGGTGATGTCTGGAACCGCCCGGGCCTGGAGCGCAAGACCCGCTCGTTCCTGAACCTGGCCATGATCTCGGCCCTAAACCGTCCGCACGAGCTCAAACTGCATGTGCGCGGTGCCATCAACAATGGCTTGACTAAGGATGAGATCAAGGAAGTGTTCCTGCAAGTCGCTATCTACTGCGGCGTGCCGGCTGCGATCGATTCCTTCCGCGTCGCCTCTGAAGTGTTCAAGGAAATGAACATCTAAGGAGCAGTCATGAGCCACATCGGATTTATCGGACTGGGCATGATGGGTCAACCCATGGCCCACTTGCTGCACGGCGCGGGCTACACCCTTGTGGTGCGCGATGCCAATTCCACCGTGGTGCAGGCTTTTGTGCAGGCGCACCCTGGCACGGTGGCTGCCAGCGGCTCAGCTGACTTTGCCGGTTGCGCCGCAGTGATAACCATGCTGCCGAACTCCGACATCGTCGATGCTGTGGTCAAGGAGCTGGCTCCCAGCCTGCCGCGCGGCGCCTGCATCATCGAGATGAGCTCGGCCGACCCAACGCGCACTCGAGCGCTGGCCGCACACCTGGCCGGGTTGGGTCTAGGACTGATCGATGCCCCAGTCTCCGGCGGCGTGAAGAAAGCGCAAGCCGGCACCCTGGCCATCATGGTGGGCGGTGAGCCCGCGCTGTTCGAGGCGCAAAAGCCCGTGTTGGAAGTGATGGGCAAAGCCATCACCTTCGTTGGTCCGGTGGGTGCTGGCCATGCGCTGAAGGCCTTGAATAACTATGTCTCGGCAGCGGCGCTGATTGCCACCGCAGAGGCCATCCATGTGGGCGCAGCCTTCGGCATAGATCGCGCGTTGATCGTAAATGTGATCAACGCCTCGACCGGCAAGAACAACACCACCGAGAACAAGGCGCACCAATACATGCTCAACGGCGCCTTCAATTCCGGCTTCTCGCTGGCCTTGCAGGCCAAGGATGTGGGCATTGCCGCCTCACTGGGGCAGTCGGTCAAGCACCCGATGACATTGGCGCAGAAGGTGTCGGGCATGACCGATGAGGCATCGCGCGCACTCGGTGCCCAGGCTGATCACACCGAGCTGTATGCCTACGTCGGTCAGCAGGCAGGTTGAGCTCCATCGCCTGTGTCGTTCTTAGCTGCCGATGGCGGCAAGGATCTAGCCGGTGGCCTCTCTTCTTTCTCTAAAGGAACGCATAGTGAACTCTCTACTCAAATCGCTGCTGGCCATTGCCTGCGGACTGCTGTCTCTGAGCGCGGCAGCCTTTCCCAACAAGCCTGTGAACATCGTGGTGCCCTACGCTCCGGGTGGATCGACCGATGTGATCGCCCGTGTGCTGGCCGAGGCCATGGCGCGTGAGCTCGGCCAGGCCGTGGTGGTGGAAAACCTAGGAGGTGCCGGTGGCACCATCGGTACGGCCAAGGTGGCCCGAGCCCAGAATGACGGCCACACCGTGCTGTTCCACAACATGGGCATCGCGATCGCCCCCTCGCTGTACAGCAAGCTGAGCTTCGATGTCAGTAAAGACCTGGAGCCCATCGCCTTGGCAGGTGATGTGCCGATGATCTTGGTGAGAAACAGCCGCTTCGGCCCTGCCACCGTGGCTGAATTAGTAAAACTGATGAAGGCCAAGCCCGGCGACGTGAAAATCGCGCACGCTGGCGTGGGTGCCACCTCCTACTTGTGCGCGGTGCTCCTGGCGAAGGCTACTCAGACTACGGCCACCTTGGTGCCGTACCGTGGAACCGGCCCGGCGCTGAACGACGTTCTGGCCGGCACCGTGGACATGATCTGCGACCAGCCGGTCGCCACAAGCGCATACCTGCAGGCCGGTACGCTCAAACCCTATGCCGTGGCCACCAAGGAACGCTTGAGCACGCTTCCGGCGGTACCCACCTTCGCTGAGTCCGGTGTGCCTGACCTCCAGTTGGCCGTTTGGCATGGCTTCTACGCCCCCAAGGGTACCCCCACGGCGGTGATAGAGCGTCTTAACAAGGCCATTCGCAGCGCCTTGGCCACGCCAGCAGTGGTCAAACGTCTGTCAGATATGAGCGTGATCCTGCCCCAAGGGGATCGTCTTAAGCCCGAAGCTCTGCGCCAACACACCGACGCAGAACTAAAGACTTGGCCCCCGGTGCTTTCGGCTGCTGGCGCCAAGATCGAGTGAGCCAGCATGGATGCCAGCAAGGGCATCCCACGTCTGACGCCTTCGGGCGTCGGGGCATCCTGTTCTTGAGCGTGCATGGCACGCATTCTCCCTTACGAAGTCCACTTTGTGTCACCAGCCCAACTGACCGCTATGAATGACTACGCCGAATCTCGCAGCCCCTTGGATGGAGCTGTGTTGGCGCGCTACCCCTACGCCGATGACGTCACCGTGGAGGCCACGCTGGCTCAGGCCGACCAGGGATGGCGGCACTGGCGCGATACCCCTCTAACCCAGCGTCAGCAGGTGCTGCGCCAGTTTGCCGTTGTGCTGCGCCAGCAGACACCCGCATTGGCCCGACTTGCCACGTTGGAAATGGGTAAGCCCATAGCCCAGGCCATTGGCGAAGTGGAGAAATGCGCGTTGCTGTGCGAGTGGTACGCTGAGCACGGCCCGGCTTTGCTGGCCGACCAAACCACCCCAGTGGGGCCAGATGCCTATATCTCCTTTTTGCCCATCGGTCCGATCCTGGGCGTCATGCCCTGGAACTTCCCTTACTGGCAAGCCCTGCGCGGCGCGGTTCCCATTCTGCTGGGCGGCAACGGCTATGTGCTTAAGCACGCGCCCAATGTGATGGGGTGCGCCTACCTGTTGGCGCAATGCGCCGAGCAGGCAGGTTTTCCACATGGCACCTTCTCGGTGCTCAACGTCACGCCGAGCGGAGTGTCACGCGCAATCGCCGATCGCCGCATCGCCGGTGTGGCGGTGACCGGCAGCGTGCGCGCCGGAGCGGCCATCGCCGCCCAGGCCGGCGCGGCGCTGAAGAAAACGGTGCTGGAGTTAGGCGGAAACGATCCCTTTATCGTGCTAGCCGACGCCGACCTGGATGCCGCAGTCCAGGCAGCGGTGATTGGGCGCTTCCAAAACACCGGTCAAGTCTGTATCGCGGCCAAACGCATCATCCTGGAGCAGCCGATTGCCCAAGCATTCACCAAGCGTTTCCTGGATGCTACGCGCAAGCTGGTGGTTGGTGATCCGCTGCAGACCAACACCTACATCGGACCGATGGCTCGTTACGACCTGCGCGACGAGCTGCACCAGCAAGTCCAGGTCAGCCTAGCGGCCGGGGCCGAGTTGCTGCTGGGCGGCGACAAGATCGCCGGCGTGGGCAACTATTACGCGCCCACTGTCCTGGCGAATGTGGCCCCAGGCATGCCGGCGTTCGACCAGGAACTCTTCGGGCCAGTGGCCTCACTGATGACCGCGCGCGATGCCACGCATGCCATCGCACTGGCCAACCACAGCGAGTTCGGCCTGAGCGGCGCGCTCTGGACCCGCGACCGTGCGCGGGCTGCCGCGCTGGCGCGGCAGTTGGAGACAGGCGGCTTGTTTGTCAACAGCTTCTCTGCCTCTGACCCGCGTGTGCCGATCGGCGGCGTGAAGAAAAGCGGCTATGGCCGCGAGCTGTCGTATTTCGGTGTGCATGAGTTCATGAATGCGCAAACTGTGTGGTTCAACCGGGCGTGAGTCCAAGGAGGGCCGCGCAGGCCGAGCCGCAGCGGCGACTGCTATGATGCAGCGCCTTCGTGTCAGGACGCGCGGCCGTGTGGGCCAGGGTTTGCGCCGGTCTCTCGACTCGCCTTGCGGCACCCGTCCCGGCTGGGTTGCGGCCTCGCAGCAGTCCCTTGTACGTATCGTTGTTAGTAGGTAAGAAACATATGGAAGACTTGTCCGAATCGCTCGATATGGATTTGTCCCGTGAGGTCGTGTCCTTACGCCAGCGGGCGACGGACAAGATCCGTGAGGCCATCCTGACCGGCCGTTTCGCGCCCGGTCAGCGGCTGGTTGAACGCGACCTGTGGCAGTCCCTGGGTATCAGCCGTACAGTGGTGCGTGAGGCCTTGCAGCACTTGCAGGCTGAAGGCCTGATCACCATGATCCCGTACAAAGGGCCCGTCGTGGCAACACTGTCCTTACAGGATGCCAACGAGCTGTACGAAGTGCGCGGCGCGCTGGAAAGTCTAGCCTGCGCCGGCTTTGCCCGAAACGCCAGCGAGGCCCAGATCGCCCGGTTGAGGGCGTCGCTGGAATTCCTGCGAACTCCGCAGGCCTCCACCACGCCCAAGGACTTGCTGGACGCCAAGAATGCGTTCTATGCCACCTTGCTGGAGGGGTGTGGCAACCGGGTGATTGGCGATATCCTGACCCAGTTGAATAACCGGGTGTCGGTGCTGCGCCGGGTGTCGCTGGGCTCACCTGGGCGATTGCCGCAGACGCTGGCCGAACTCGAAGAAGTGGTGCAGGCCATCGAGCGGCGCGATGCTCAGACTGCCGCGCAGCTGGCCGCCGCCCACGTGGCCCGTGCAGCCGAGATCGTACGCGCCTCGTTTCAGCAACGAGCAGCCAGCTGAGTTTCATCTTTCGAGTCGGCTCTGGCATGGTGGATACGGCTAGGCTTGTATTGGCAACCGGCGTGCAGGATGAACTGCCGGCAGTAAGGTACTGACGGCCGATATGGTTTTGCGTACACAGGAAGAGGTCGCCAGCACGATCCCCCATGTGGCGCGAGAAATCCGAGGCCAACTGGCGTCCTTCGAGCGAACAATCCTCGGTTGAGCAGGCGGCATCTCTTTCTTTGGACTCGGACTTCTGTTGCCGCCGACCGAAAACTGACCACTGTCAATATTCAGGCAACGGCAACACTTAGTACCTCTAGAGGGCGACACTTCACTGTGTGCTGCTGCCGGTTCCGTGGACAACTTCGACGACATTGCCGTACTTTGCAGGCATGTCCAAGCCTTATTTTGTCCGTGCCGAGTGGGATGCCGATGCTGGTGTCTGGGTTGCATCGTCTGACGATGTGCCTGGCTTGGTAACGGAGTCCGAAACGCTAGAAGCTCTGGATACGAAGCTTCAAACCTTGGTGCCTGAGCTTTGGGAAGCCAGTGGCGGCCTACCTGCCGACAAGATCATCCATGTCGAGATGCTGGCCCGTCGATTTAGCACCACCAATCTGGCGGTAGCTTGATTCGCTATGGGACAGAGATTCACGCCTGAGTTGATCAGGTTGCCGCGATCTTTTTCATTTTTCGTACTCTTCGTCCCTTGGAAAAAAGATGTAGCTGTACTGGTGCGCGCTCAGCCGAGGAATGTCCGCTCGAAGGACTCCAAGTGGCCTCGGATAGCGCGCACCACATGGGGGATCGTGCTGGCGATCTCCTCCTGCCTGCGCACTACCATGTCGACCGTCAGAATCAGCTCTTGTATCCGGCTGGACGGGTCGTGGACGCGACACTCGCCGGCAAACTTGAGCAGCCCCTCTCTGGTGGAGAAGAACGACTTCTGCCCGCGCAGCTCCAGTGCCAGGACGTCCTCGGGTATATAGGCCGTTGTGTTGACGATGTCGTAGGCCGGTGCGATTGTGCAGTCCTCGGTGGTAGGGTCGGTGTAGAGCAGGCCGAAGTTTTTCAGGTGCGCATCGCCATTGCCGACCATGCAGGAAAGCGCCACGATGTCGAAGAGGGTCCTGAGTGACGCGGTGACATGCGATGGCGACGCGAAGAGCGTGACCAGATTCGCAACGAACGAGTAGCTCTTGCTGTATTTCTGGCTCGATGACAAGCCGGCAAGCGCGGCCATGTCCTCGAAACCGATCGGTGTGCCCTGCGGCGTCCTGTCGAAGCGCCTCATGACGAAGAGTTCCTTGTTTTTTGACAGGTAGAACTCTGGTACCGGAATGCCGGCCTCCTTTGCCATCGTCATGCACAGGAATTCGTTTGCTGCCAGCCCCGGGAACTGTTGGCGACCGCTTTTCACAATGAGGTCAGCGGTCGGGATCGTCGCGCGTGATTCAGCCCCCGTAGCGAAGTCCTGCGCTTCGGGCACGAGAACCTTGGGCTGCACCCCGGAAATACCAGCCCGGGTGATGTATTTGTCCACCAACTCGGCGAAGATGTTCTCCTTGCCATCCCATTCCATGATCTCGGTCAAACGCTCTCCCCTGGCCTCTTGGCGCTGAATGACGCCGCGCAGGACTTCGGATGGATCCACCCGGATGCGCCCGACGGGCGCCTGTGACCCGCTGATAGCCAGCAACACCATCGGGTCGAGCTGCAGTGTCTTGGCCAGCCGATTGCGAAGCTCCTCCAGCATGAAGCCCTCGGGCAGGTTCATCTGGAAGACCGGATGCAACTCCCGACTCTCGTACTGCTTGGAGCGTACTGGCATCAGAAGGCTAACAGCTGCCGCGCTCTCGGCTTGCCCGCTGTAGCCAAACAGGTAGTTGCCCTCCTCCAGTGACAGCGTGCCGCTGTCGCCCAGTGGCGTGGTGACGCGCATGCTCTGCCTCATGAGAGAGCCTGCATTTCTTCGAGCGTTGGCCTGGTGCGCGGTCGAAGTGTCAGATCCACGCCCAAGGCGGTGGCCAGCTTGTTGTATGTACCAATGGATACATTGCCGCGGCCTGCCTCAATCTTGATCACTGCCAAGCGAGGAATGCCGGCCGACTCACCCGCCTGCGCTTGCGTCAGCCCGCGGTTCTCCCGCATGGCCTTATAGGTACGGCCAAGTTGCTGTAGCTGAAGCGGGGTTGTTTTCATGTATCACGAATGATACCTGCAATTCCTGGAGTATGCAATGTGATACTCGCTTGGCCGCTATCTGGCTCCGATGACCATCCTGGAGCTCCAAAAGCAAAACCCCCCAGTCTTTCGACTGAGGGGTCTGCCAATTCGTGGCGCTCTGGCCCGTTAATTGAGTTCTTCTGCCTTTGCTTTCAACGCACGCTGGTGCAGCGATTTGTTGCTTTTGCGAAGGTAGAGCGATCCGACCACCGCCAAGGCTATCCCGATGATCACGACTGTGTTCAGGATTGTAATGGTGGTGTTGGCGTTCATCGTCTGGTAATTAGGAAACATCGATAGCTCCGAATATAGAGTTTCGGCGTCTTTTGTCAAGACGCCGCAACTCCACGGTTCGTTGCAGCCTTTTCCAGTTCAGACTTGACGATGGACCGCACGAGACCGGCCTGCTTGTTGCGCTGCGTTTTTGCGTTCTCTGCAGCTGCTATGAGCTCCAGATCCTTTTTGCGGCGCTTGAGCAGCCGGTTGAAGTACAGCCACGTTGCGAACCACATCCCGGTGAGCACCAGGTTGTCGAACTCTTCGTGTTTGGCAAAGAGGTAGGCAGGCGCATGAAATTGCGCGACCAACTCTCCAACAGCGAAATCGCAAAGCGCACGGGACTCTCGCGCAACACGGTCAAGAAATGGCTGAAGGCGCCCGGCGATGTCATTCCCCGGTACCGACGGCAAAGCAGCGACGGCAAGCTCACCCCGTTTGAGGCCACCTTGGAGCAAGCGCTCAAGGCCGATGCCCGGCGGCCCAAACATGCCAGGCGCAGCGGTCGTGCCCTGTTTGCCCAGATCCAGGCTCAGGGTTACCGAGGCGGCTACAGCCGGGTGACCGACTTCATCCGGGCCTGGCGGCAGGAGTTTGCCAAGAACCCTGCCAAGGCATTTGTTCCGATGAGCTTTGAGCTCGGGGAGGCGTTCCAGTTCGACTGGGGCGAAGAAGGCTTGCTCATCGGTGGCGTGTACCACCACATGCAAGTGGCACACCTCAAACTGTGTGCCAGTCGGGCCTTCTGGCTGGTGGCCTATCCCAGCCAGGGCCACGAGATGCTGTTCGATGCCCATACGCGCAGCTTCCATGCGCTGGGCGGTGTCACGCGCCGCGGCATCTACGACAACATGAAGACTGCCGTGGACAAGGTCAAGAAGGGCAAGGGGCGCATTGTCAACGCCCGCTTCAACGCCATGTGCAGTCACTACCTGTTTGATGCGGACTTCTGCAACGTGGCCTCCGGTTGGGAGAAAGGCGTGGTGGAGAAAAACGTGCAGGACAGCCGCCGGCGCATCTGGATCGAGGCTGGCACCAAGCGCTTCGGCACCTTCACCGAACTCAATGCCTGGCTGGGCGAACGCTGCCGCGCCATCTGGGCCGATACCGAACACCCCGAGCACAAGCAGTTCACGGTCGCCGAGATGCTGGAGTTGGAGCGAGACCACCTCATGAGCATGCCCGAGCCCTTCGATGGCTATGTGGAGAAACCGGCTCGCGTGAGCAGCACCTGCCTGGTGGCGGTGGCGCGCAACCGCTACTCGGTGCCTTGCGAGTGGGCCGGGCACATGGTGAGCACCCGTCTGTATCCGAATCGCGTGGACGTGGTGGCGCAAGACGCGGTGGTTGCCAGTCACACCCGGCTGTACACCCGTGGACAGACCAACTACGACTGGCAGCACTACATCGAGCTGGTGCAACGCAAGCCAGGGGCACTGCGCAATGGCACACCGTTCCTGGATCTGCCCACGCCACTGCTGCGCTTGCGCCAGTCGCTGTTGCGTCATGTGGGTGGAGACAGAGTCATGGCCCAGGTCTTGACCACTGTGAATCACGTGCTCCCATGTTTCATCTCTCCTAAATATGCGTTGAAGGAGAAGGTATCGATTTTGATACGACAAATTGCGTCGCAATGAGGTCGGAACAAGCAACACGTGCACTGGTCGCTAGGACTTCAACCTCTGAGTGTGGAGCTGCGGTTACGCATGCTCCTGGAGTGTTCTGTGGAGTGGAGCCAGCTCGGGTGCACTAATGCCACCGCTGGATTTGAGCATAACGACTCGCCTTGGCAAGCTGGATTCTGCGCAGTGAACCTAGAGCGCTTGTCAGCCGCCAAAGAATTGGCTTAAACAGTGAGGCTTGGCTCAAGGTGCATAGAGCCTATCCGGATCTTTTGACAACCAAAAAAATCGGCAGGCTGAATTTCACTCACACTGAGTCTGTCCTCTCCGAAATAACCACCAGCACGCGCTGCCCTCCAATCGAAAGTGCAAGTTGCAATGGGAAAGCACCATTTGGCACGGCTGTCGCTTCAAAGCGCAAAGTCTTCGCATCAAAGCGCAGCCACGAAGGCAGCGCAGAGCCATCGGCCAGACTGGCTTGGGGAGATGCACCATTGCCCTCCAAGGCGCGGATGGATTCTGGCAGTTCGAAGTTAAAGCCTGTTCCCGCTGTGGCCGTTCCCTTGGGCAAAGAAACGGCAGCCATTATGGAAGCACTTGGAGCTGGTGCCTCCCGCAGGTCGATCGAGACCCCCGAGTTGTTCGTGGCATTGGCAGAACTATCCGCTGACGCAGTACTCACCGAGTTTTGGGTCAATATCAAAGGTTGTGGTGGTGCGGAGGTCGATATTCCCGATCCAGGCAGTCCGGGCAAGGCGGGGGTAGACAAACTGCTCAAAATTTTCTCCTGGGCTTGTCCTGCGCTCTTGCGGGCATCGCCGACGATGCTGTAACTGCCAGCCGTGACCATCACGCCGCCGCGCAAATTATTCGCAGGATTGGTTAAGGTCACACCGCCCGTGCCAGCATTAAGGTCTGTTTTTCCATTTACGAGCAATGGCCCCGTCTGGGAGATGTTGCCGTTGTGAGTGTTAGCACTCAGGTCGCCCCGCACCGTGCTGCCACCTAAGTCCAATGTGCCGGTGCTGTCAAGCGTCAGATCGCCGCGCGTGGTGACGTTGCCCAGCGCCAAAGCATTGGTGTCCTTGAGCCTGATATTGCCACCGTCGGCATTCACCGTTCCCTTAAAGTCGTTGGCTCCGTCCAAGGTGATGTCATTCTTAGCCTTCAAGTCGGTCGGTCCGGTGGCCAAAATCAGCTTGCCGTTCGTGCCTTCGGTGATGCTGCCGTTGGTGCTGTCCAGCTTCAGTGTGTCTGCATTGACCGAGCCATTCACGTTCAGATCGTTCACCGCTGTGGCGTCGAGCTTGCCGGTAGCATCGATGTTGCCCAGTTTCAGGCCGTTGGTGTCGTTGAGCGTGATGTCTTTGCCTTCGGCATTCACCATGCCCTTGAAGTCGTTGTTGGCGCCATCGAGCTTGATGTCGCCGGTAGTGGAGTTCAGCGTCGTGTCGCCACCGACCACGATCTTGTTGGGGCTGGTGCTGTCCTGGGTGATGTCTCCGCCCGCTGTGGCGTCGAGCTTGCCGGTCGTCGTGACATCGCCCAGCGTCAGGGCATTGGTGTCTTTGATCGCCACGCCGTTCCAGCTGCCTGCATTGGCCGATGTGAACGACACGGCACCCACAAAATCATTTACCCCTGTCAAAACCGCATTCTGCAGGATGCCCGTGTCAGCAATGAACGTGGACTTGCCAGCGACCGTAAGTGATGTGCTGCCTGATTGCAGAACCCCACCCGCAGCTCCGGCCCCATGGGTGATGCTCACCAAGTTGCCGCCGACGGTGGTGGTACCAAAAGTGATTTTTCCGGCACTGTCCAGCTTCAAATTGCCACCGGAGACCAAGCTGACCCAGCTCATATCACCCGTAGTCTGTGTGATGCCGATGTGCGCACCAATGCCAGAAGTACTCAGTGTTCCGGCACTTTGAGAAAAGCTGTTGCTGACAGTCAAAACGCCCGTGCTGGTGAAAGCACCACCGGTTTGGGCGTAGTTGGCCAGCGTGCCACCGCCTTGCCCAAGGTTCAGGGTGCCAGCAGAAAGATTCAATGTAGCCCCCGAGCCCTGCAGGCTGCTGATGGTCACCGGCTGGTTGGCCTCCGCCAATCCGGTGCCTGCAGCGTTAAAGTTAACGGCTATGCCGTTCGGCACGATGACTTCGGCCACGTTGGCCAAATCCGGCACAACACCGGTGGAAGACAGGTTGCTGGTCGGCGCCCAGTTCAATGGGTCGAACCAGTTGAGAGAACTCCCCCCCACCCAAGTCACGGAATCGCGCTGGGTAATTTGGCCGGTGGCGGTAGCGCTATTGCTGCCCGCATTGCTGCCAACCGTTGGGGACTGTAGAGCATCCACAGTGATGTGATAGTTGCCCGCAGCCACTCCGCTCAAACCAGATACATTGAGGTTCAAGGGCACCGAAGCACCTACATTCTTGCTACTGTAAGCCGCTGTGTAATTGACCTGCACATCGTCGCCTTGCACCGGAGCGTAGGCCCCATTCGCATAGCTGAGGGTGACAGTGGCTTCCGTGGTGCCGTCGTAAACGCGCGTGTCGCCGGTGAATGTGACGTTCAGTGGGCGCTTATAGATCACCCCGTCGCTACCTGAGATAACCGAACTGCCACCACCCGGCAAGCTGTAGTTATTGATGTCTGTTCCCACACCCGCTGAGAGAGTGAAGCCAGACAGGCTGTAGGCCTTGCCTGTGCCTGCATTGGCAGAGCTGAAAGCCCCTGTGCCACCGCTGACCGTCAGGCTCTGTCCGGCAATCACGCCTGACTCTGCTTGCCCTGCCACTGCTGTGAACCCAATGCTCACCCCGTTCATCGCCGTGGTGCCGTCGTACACTTTGCTCACGTTGCTACCCGACACAGCCACTGCGCGGGGCGTGATGCTTGCATTCACGCTAGCACTGGTGTTCAGCAGACTGTAGTCACTGGTTTGTGAGGCGCTGGTCGTCGCGCTCAAGCTGTCAATCGACAAACCTGTGGCGGTCAAGGCCGTAGCGCCCGCCACATTGGCCGAGTTGTAGGCTGCACCTGTGTTGCTGATCACAAACGCATCGCCATTCACGCCATTACTGACCGCAAACAGAGGCACGAATGCCGCGTTAGCCGCACTGCCGTCACCCACCTTGGCCGAGTCGCTGCCGTCATACACCTTGCTGACGCCGGTATTGGTCAGGCTCGCCCGAATCGGACGAGCTGTGATGGAGGCGGTGTTGTCTGCCGACCGTGCCGTCAGGCTAGGCAAAGCGTAGTTACTCAACAAGCCCGAATTATCCGCAAGTGAAAGGCTGTTGATATAGTTGGTTGCGTTGTCTGCCACATGCGCGCTGCTGAGCGTAGCGCTGTTGATCGACAAGGATTCGCCAGTGACCAGATTGCCCAGTGTGGTGCTGGTCGTGACGACATTAGAGCCGTCATAGGTCTTGCCGGCCGAGGCCGTGAGTGCACGGGGCGTGATGCTCACAGTGTTGGAGTTTGCAGCAGCCGAGGCCAGTGAAGGCAACTGGTAGTTGCTTGCCAGGCCGTTGGTGCCATCTCCAATCGTGATGGCTGTGATGTACTTGGACGCGGTCTGAACGTCTTTGTTATTGGCATAGGCGGCCGAGTACGTCAACGTTTCACCGATAACGACGTTGCCCAAAGTCACCGCACCAGTTTGAGTCGCGCCACTGGAGCCTGATCCAAGACTGAGGCTGCCGTCGTACACCTTAGAAGCCGAGAGACTCAAAGTTTGGGGTGTCACCGTGACTGCACCTGTCACGACTGCGCCCGTGAGCAAAGCTGTGGTTGTTGCAAAATTTTCCAGCGTAACGGCGCGCACGCCAACATTGGGACTGCTCAGTCCGTAGTTCCAAGTGGCTGTATTAGTGTTATCGGTCCAGCGGTTGTTGGTCGCGTCCCAAGACATTGGCACCACAACCCCGCCGCTGGTGGAGATATAGCTCGCACTGCTTGTGCTGAGATTCAAAGTCGGCGTCTGACCGGCATAAGTCATGGTTGAATCAGCTACTCGCACCAAGAGCTTGTTAACGTCCACTATGTCATAGCGTCCGTTGACATAGCTGAACGTGTAGTTGCTGCTCGTCAACCCCGCAGCTTGCAAGACATTTGCATACGACCCTACTGTGTCAGTCCCCGTATTAGTCCGAGTCACAGTCAAGTTGGTGGTATTCACCTGAGAAATATTTTCACCCGGTACAAACCCGCTGTAATCCACCCCTGCATAACCAGGCGAGCTCACATAACCGGGCATTCCAGTGTCTGTATAACCAACAAACTTGGCATCGTCCTTGGCCACCACTTGCAAGGTTTTCTTGCCGACGGTCAGCGTGCCGTTAGCAGCCGTCAGGCCATAACCAAGACTGCTCGTAGCAGGCAGACTGCCAGGACGCAGCGTGTAGGTACCCACGTCGTAGTAGGCCGTGCTGTTGTCGCTAGCGGCTGCCGAGGCCGTGTTATCAGCGTTCCACACTGTTGTCGCAGATAACGAGGGCACTGCGTTGCTCAAGATGTCGCCATTGACCAAAGTGCTGGTGGCCGCCGAAGCGGTGAGCGTGGGGCTATCGCCATAGATGATGGTCTGGTTGTCTGCCGAGACGGTCACCGTCGGGCGTTCGCGGTAGACCACGTAGGTGCCTGGGCCCAGCGCTGAGCCGTAATTGGTAACACTTTCGTCACTGCCGTAACGGAAGTGCCCCGAGCCGTAAGTAACCAGGCCATCTGTGGCGATGGCCGTGCTGGTGACCACGCCCGTGCTGCCGCTTAGGCTGCCGGTATAAATGGTCGCGCGCCCGCCCGTGCCGGTGGTGATGGTGGGTGAACCTGTCACCTTCACATCACCGCCCGTGATGGTTCCCGCAGCCGTGTTCTTGCCCGCATTGAGCACCACTGCTGAGGCGCTGGTGCTCAGGGTGTTGATGCTTTCGCTCAGCGTCAGGTCACCGCTGAGGGTTTCTACTTTCACATCACTCACAGCCCAGATGCCTGTGGGGTTGACTGAGCCAATCGTCAGACCGTCGCTGGCATCCACAAACGACAAGCTGCCGATGCGGGCTGTGCTGCTGCCGGCAGCCAAGGTCACAATGTTGTTACCGCTGTTGGTCAGCGTGAAGTTGCCGGTTCCGTGCAAGCCCAGGCCGTTGGCAGTGATGGCCGCGGTTTGCATCACTGCACCTGTGGCATGCAGGTTGATATTGCTGTCACTGGTAATCAGCGCGCCATCAATCGCAATGGCCCCACCATACACCGTGATCGGCCCGGCAATGGAAGCACCGTAGCCGCTGGCGATGGTGATGTCGGCGGTGTTGGTGCTCTTGCCGATGGTAAGACTGCTGAAAGGGGTGCTCAGGGTCAAGCCGCTGGTGCTGAAGGCCGAGGCGAAGGAGTTGTTGTAAGGCTGCAGAGTCAACTGGCCGGAGGATGCCAGGTTGCCCGTGCTGGCCAGTTTGTCGCCCGTGATGACGATGTTGGCTGCCGAGCTATTGAGGGTGCCAGTCTTCAGTCCCACATAGCCGCCGGTGGCGATATCCACCGCGTTGTAGCCAGTGCCGTAGCCCGATCCGGTCAGGGCGATGGTTCCGTCGGAAGCCAGTACGGCGCTGCCGGAAGTCACGACCACCCCGGATTGCCGGGAGCCCTTGCCGGTAATGCTGATGCCACCGCCCGTTCCGGTAGCCAGCAGGGTGGCGTTACCCGAAAGATACACACCCCAGGCATTGCCTGGCGTGGTGGTGGCAGTACCCTCGAACGTGATGGCATTGGCCGCAGTCGAGGAGGATTTGTATGTCGATGTGCCTGTTGCACTCAACTCGATGCCGTTGCTCGCCCCGGTAGTCGATTGCGCGTAACCCCAGAGGCTCAGGGTACCGGTGCCGCTGTCCATGCTCACGTTGCCATGGGCGCGAATGCCATCGACGCTGCCCATGAAGCCCTCAGACGACATGTAGTTGGTCACGGTCGTGGCGCTCTTGCCCCGAATGAGGATGTTGCCGCCGTAGGAGTTCATCGACACAGCATCCAGCGTCACGCCGTTGCCCATCACGCTGGTGCTGCCTGAAGCAAAGCCTGTTGCGCTCAGGGCTGATATGTCAGCCACATTGCCGCCCGAAACCACGATGTTGGCCGCCGTGGTGGTGTCCACGCTGCTGCCTGCGTTGAACCAAACATAACCACCGTTGACGCCATCGCTGTCAGCCCAGTAGGTGATAGCACCGCCTTTGGAGCTCACAGATTTCGACGCGGCTTGGGTGATGCTGCCCGATCCCTTGAGCAATATGCCAGCGCCGCTGGCTGTGCTGCTCAGGTTGGCGTTGAGGTTGATGTTAGCGCCCGCGGCACTCAGCGCGCCACCAGCCGTGATGGTGCTGGCCTGCAACAGTAGGTTGTTGCTTCCCGCATTAACTGTCAACGCACTGCTGTACGCTTGCGTCCCCGTGGTGACCAGGCCGTTGCCGTTGACGGTGGTGCTGCTGGAGGTGACGTTGAGCGATGCGAGCGCTTTGGAAGATCCTACGCCGCCTTGAATGGCGAGCGCGCCAGTTCCAGCGTTGATGGTGACGGGCGATGCAGCGAGATTGGTTTCGCGCACGTAACCGAGCACAGCGTACTGATTCGACTGCGTGCTACTGAAGGTGGTGTTGACGTTCAAGTCGTTCCACTGGCCAGCAGAGCCAAAAAATTGGCCTACAGACTCGACATTTGTTCTACTGCCCAAGGCACCATTGGGCTCGCCGGTCCCAAAGTTCGAGTAATAGCCGGCGGTAGTTGTGCCTCCACCAGTGCTCGCTTCGGTGAAGAAAACTTTCCCCGCTTCCGGGCCATCGGCCCAGGTCCATGCATAGCTATTGGTATCGGGCCGATAGGCGCCAATCCAGGCACCCTTGTAGTTGGCAGCCAAGCCAGCAATGGAATTTTCCAGACGAGAAGTGATGGTCACCAGATAGCTGTCGCCAGTAGCGCTTCCGCCTGAGGTATTGTTTTTCGCAGCGGTCCGCGCATTGTCCCAACTGCCGCCTGAGGTAACGGTCACAAACTCGTAGGCGTTACCAGAGTTCAGCAAACCGTAAAGGTTCACATTGCCATTGTTCGTATTGATCGTCAGACCATTTGTGTTGGCGACGATGGTCTCGCCATAGACATTGAGCGCACCACCGCCTGTGCTCAGTGTTTGCGCAGACGAGCGCTGAAAGAACACATCGCCGCCGACCAATACGGATTGAACGCCAATAGTGGCCGTTTGTCCGCTCTTGCCGAACGTCAAGTCGCCGCCATTGGTGTTGATGCCGCTACTGGTGATATAGACAATGCCGTCGCCATCTTTATTGGTGTCCGCCCACAACTGGGTGGCCATAGCGGCGTTGCTGGATGTGATGCTGGCATTGCTGCCTAAGCGAATGTGGCGAACGGCTTGGATGTTCAGCGATGTGGGGCTGCTGGCCCCGTTGGTGATGGCGCCGTCGATCAATACATCGGTGGTGTTCGCCTGGAGGGTGATGGCGCCGGAAGAAGTCAGACCCTGCTGAACTTGAACCTGGCCGCCGTAGATGCTGATCGGCCCGGCAATGCTGGTGGCACTGGCGACGGTGACATCGGCGGTGTTGGTGCTTTTGCCGACCGTCAGGCTACCGAGCGTGGAAACAAAAGCCCACCCCGACGTGGAGAAGGCGTTTGTGAAACTGCTGCTGGCAGACTCAATGCGCAGTTCCCCTGCACCCGAGAACCCGCTGGTCCCTTTGGTTGGGGCATCGTTGGACAGCACCAAGGTGCCGGCATTGATGGTGGTTGCACCGGAGTAGGTTTGGTTGGACGTCAGGGTCAGAGTGCCGGCTCCGGTTTTGGTCAGACTGGTAGCTCCTGAAACCACCCCACTCAAAGTACTGCTGGAGTTGTTGGTGTTGACCGTGAGCGCAGATAGACCGGAGATATTCTTGGTGCCGGAAATTTGTCCCGTGGTGGAAACGAGCGAGAGCGCTCGCCCGCCAACGTTGTACCCCGAATTCGACGCCAAGCCTGTTTCACGTACCTGGTACAACTCGAAGCTTTCGGTGTTGATGTCCTCGTTCAGATTGGTCCAGGTGGTCAAGGTGCCAGAGTTTTTGGCGACAAAGGTCACCTCAGCATATTGGTCGTTAAAGCTGCTATTGCGACCCATCGCCGAAGCGCCGCTCAACGAATATTGAGCGCCGTTGCCATATAAGTTGGTAACGGTAAAGCTGCCGTTGACTGTTCTATATGCTTGGAAATAATAGTCATAACCCCCGTCACTACTGCGTCTGACATGCAGTTCGCCAGCTTCATTGTCCCAACTGTCCCAGAAATACAGACGCGTGGTGTATTCCTTGCCGGCAACGATATTGATACCGTACGATTGAACCCCGTCGGAACCTGTCTTGGCGCCTCCCCATCCGCTGTGAATCAGCGTAGGACTGGAAATCGAATATTGGGTGTTCGTGTATTGGACGCTTCCACTGCCTAGGTTCAAGGCACCCGCCCCGGTGTCGAACACCACTGATCCGCCAGCCGATTGCATGAGCAAGTTGATATTCGCAGCATTGAAGTTCAAGCTGCCGCCTGCCGTCGTGATTGACTGGATTCCGCTGGTCTTTTGAAAGTGAACTGCCGTCGTGTTAAACGAGACCGCCCCGCCCCGGGTCGAAACGTCACCATCGAGAAGAACGCGCCCAGCAGAGGCGTTGAATTCGAGGCCCAGCGCACCCGAACCTGTAGCGGTGATATTGCCGTTGACCCAGATATCCTTGTTGGCCGTCAGCGTCAAAGTTCTGCTGTTGCTGCCCGAATAACTGAAGTCGCTCTGAAAGACCAGATGCCCCATGCCAAACGATTCGGCACTGGCGCCACCAGTATTGGACGATGCTGTTGAAATGGCGATATTGCTGCCGTTCAGGTTAGACGCAATGGTGCCCAGCTCTCCCGAATCCAGGAAGAAGTTGTACGGGTCCAGCAGCCATTGGCCCGCGCCGCCATCGGCGGCTTGGGTTTCGATCGACAGGCCCTTGAACAGCAGCGTGCCGCCCGACGTTTCCACCTGCCCGCCTTGGCCGCCGTTGGCACCGCCTTTGGCGTATATGCGTCCCTGTGCTGTGGTCACACTGTCGGTCTTGTTGACATCGCTCCACAGCACCACAGTGCCGCCGTCGCCCTGCTGCGTGGCGCTGGCGTCAATGCTGACGCCTTCGGTCATGGTGACTGTAGTGGCCTGGTACACGCCGTTGCCCCCCTGCCAATCGCCACCCACCAACACCTTGCCACCACCGATGGCACCGGTCGCATCAATGGCTGTGTTGTCCAGCAGCTCAATGCGGTCACCCAGCAGGGTTGCATTGCCGCCGCGTCCTTGTCGACCACGCACGCTCAAGGTGCTGTTGCCCATGATGGCCAGACGGCCCTGGCCCGGTGCGTCGGGTGAACTGGGCAGTGGGTTGGGGTTGTCGGGTTGTTGGTCTGCTGCAGCGCGCAGACGGATTTGCCCCCCCTCGCCACCGCTGGCATTCAGCGTGACATCGGTGACTTCGATTTCGCCTTGCGCCTGGATCTCGATCTGACCACCCCGGCTGGATGCGCCTTGTGTGGCGGACACGTCCACCTGGCCTTGCAACTGCGCTTTACCGGTGGTCTGGATGCCCAGCGTGCCGCCTTGCTGCGGCGCGCTCAGGTCGATGCGACCAATGGCGGTCTGTGAAAAGTTGGTGGCTTGAATGAACGCATTACCCGCGCTTTGCAGGGCATTGCCGATGGCGTTAATCGCGCCACTGTTGAGTACCTCGGCTGCACTGATCTCAATCTTGCCCGCCGGGCCGCTCTCACCCGCTGTGGCGCCTGCTGTGGCGTTGGCGCTGATGCTGCCGGTATTCTCCACGGTCTTGCTGGCCGAAAGGATGATACGCCCGCCTTGCTGTTGCAGGCCATTGGCCTCAATGCGACCACTGTTTCGGACCACGCCGCCGACCAGCCGATCCATGGACTGGGCGCTCAAGATGATGAGACCACCGGGAGCTTCCACGGCATAGCGGTTATCCACCAGCGCCTGGATCTGGCTGGGCTCAACGCGGATACTGGTCAGGCGATTGTTGCTGTCAAAGTGTAAGTCAATGGCCTCGCCAGCGGCCAGCGCCACGGTGCCCATCTGGGCGATGATGGCACCCTGGTTGCGGACCTCAGGCGCGAGCAGAGCGATGTAGCCGCCCAGAGCGGCCTTGAGTTCGCCTTCGTTGATCACGCTACCCGTACTGCCGTTGCGTTCGAAGCGATTCTTACCGGCCATAAAGTCGGCATCGCTGATGCCGTGAGTGGTGGCGATGATGCCACCCACGTCTACGCGCGCACTGGCCCCGAAGTACACGCCCGAGGGGTTGGTCAAAATCACCTGACCGTTGGCCGAGATGCGTCCAAAGATTTGGCTGGGGTCTGCGCTCATCACGCGGTTGAGCGTGACGCTGCTGGCGCTGGGCTGCTGGAACTGCACTTGCGCGTTGCTGCCCACGTTGAAGGTCTGCCAGTTGATGGCCGCACGGTCACTACCTTGCTGGATGACCATGTTGGCGCCGCTCTGGCTGATGCTGGCCTGGCCGGCGCTGACCTTTCCCCCCGTAGGCAAGGCGTTGGGTGGCGGTGGCGTCTGGGCGAATGCCCCCAGCGTCAACAAGCCCCCGAGCAAACCGGCCAACACCGCCCCAACCTTGCTGCTCGAGCAAGGTTTACCCCGGGCCGACACGGTTTCGGCGGCCGCCACGTAGGCTTGCTTGCTGGCGTTCCAGACGCTACGGAAAGTCTTGTTCATGGTTGCTCTCTGGGGTCTCTTGAGGCTAGGGGTCGCCGGGGGGCGTAGAACTTCTTGTTTGGGCTTGTTGGGGCGTCAGACGGCCTTGGTTTTGCCAGCGGACTTGCGGATCGTCCTATTGGCTGGCTTGTCGGTCACTACCGGCTGGCTGCGTTCGAGAAGAGGCACCAAGTTACGCAGCGAGAGCATGTGGGCGTGGATGGCGGTTAGCTCACCGCCCTTGAACCAGGCGAGCACCTTGTCGTCTGGCAGTTCGCGTAGCTTGACTTCATCCATGATCCACACGCCGTCGACCACGGCGTTGCGGCCATCGCCCAGGCGCACCTGCAGGTTTTGTTGCGTCAAGAGTCCGGCTTCATCGAGCTTCTGCGCCAGAGCGTTGGTCTGTTTGGCCTGGTTCTGGAAATCGGCCAGCAAGACCATCAGGTTGCGAACCAGTTCGGTCGGTTCACCCTTGACGTCAAAAAGAGGCTCGCCCTCGCTGCCCAGCTGCGGGGCGGCCAAGTCGGCGGCCAAGCTGAGCTGGTCACCCTGTCCCGGTGCGCCCTCAGCCAGAATGAAGGGGTAGCGGCGCACGCTGGCAGGTACGTAACGGGCGCTCCACTGTCCTTTGACATCAACAAAGGCGTTGGCGCCAGCCTGCAAACCGGTCAGGGCCAGGGCAAGCCACTGACCGTCGTTACCTTTGGCGAAGACGATAGGGTATTCAAGGCAGGCTTCGGGAAACTCGGCTGCCACCAGGGGCACGGCCTGGTTTTTGCTGGCAAAGCGCGCGTCGGCGGGTTTGAGACGCAGTTCCTTGTGCAGTACGCGGTCGAGCACGATGGGCTTTTGGTAGAAGAAGGCGGTAGTCTGGGCTTCAGTGTTCATGGGATTGATCCAATGGGCGGTTGATGACGGTGGACTGCTTTGCGCCTGGGCTGCGACGGCATAGGCCACCAAGGCCCATAACAGTGAGCGCACCCTTGATGCGGAGACAGTTTTGAATTTCATGCGTGTTGTCCCATTTATTGCACTGGTGTCGTGCTTTCGCTGGCAATGAGCCAAGCTTGGTCGTGTAGGCGCAGTTGCAGTGTTTTGTGTACGCGGTCGCTGTATCGGCGTGCTTTGTAGTCCTGCACGAAGCGGATGGTGGCTTGCCCACCTTCGATGCTGACAGTGATGTCGCTCAGACTCAGATTGATTCGGCCGGCTGCTTGCAAACGTTGTTTGCGCTGCTTGGCCCAGCTTGCTGGGCTTGTGTCATCGGCAGGCCTGAATTCCTCAGCGTAGTGATTAAGGTAGGCGCTGACGTCAGCTCTTTCCCAATCGTGACGCCAAGCATCCAATGTGGCCATGAGGACGTCGTGCGGGTTGTGCTCTGTGATCGTGGTTGACGACGCCTCCGATGGGATAGACGCTTTCTCGGTGGCCTGCGCATACGCAGGCAAGGGTGCGGACGAGAAGGCTCCAACTGCCGGACTTGTTGCTGATGGCGTGTAGCTGAAAGGCATGCTGATACTGAACCACAGACGGTCTTCCCTGCGAGTGCCGTCGCTGTCGGCGCCAGTTAACATAGGTTGGGGATTAACGCCATCGCGCCGTGACCAGGTCAAGCGGGTGCTGATACCCATGGGTCCTTGCCAGGCTGCGCTCAGGCCGTAGCCCTGAAGGGCTTTTGTAGTCTGCGTGTCGCTTGATGTTGCAGGCAGTGAGGTGACCCAGCCGTGATCCACAAAGGTGGTGAGCACCCAGACCGGATTCGCACGCCAGCGCCATTCAGCACTAAACACCTGGCCACGCTCCCCGCCGAGTTCGCTGGCTGGATAAGCGCGTACGCTTTGCGCGCCACCGATGTAGAACTTTTCGGAAGAATCGAGCAGATGGGTAGCAAACTGACCTTGCAGGCTGACGAAAAGCGAGTGGTCCGTTGTCAGGGTTTGCTGACGGGTGAGGCTGTAGTTGAGCTTGCTGTACTCGCGCCCGATGGTGTCCTTGAGTGCGTGCGACCGCATGTTGCCCAAGCTGCCCCAGACCATCTGCATTGAGGCGCTGTTGGCGCCGCCGCCGCCCAGATCATCAAAGCGGTTGCCTGAAAGTCCCATGCGCAGACTGTTGCTCTCGTAGTCGGAGCGCACCTGGGAGTCCTTGGTGTAGAAATTTTTGTTTTCCAATCCTCCCGACAAGTACAAGTTCTGCAGTCGGCCACGCACCAGCGGGAAACTCCAGTCCAATCCCATGCTGCCCGAACGGCCCTGGATCTGTGCGGCGCTGTTATAGCCGGGGCCATCAATCACCTTGTACGTCAAATCCGACGCATTCACTCCGAGTCGCAGACCGTTGTGGCCAGCAGGCACCGTCAAGCCCACACGGCCGTAATTCATGCCCTGGGACTGCAGCAAATTCATGTTCGCCAGTTCGCCCCTGCCGCCAGGGCTGTTGATGGCCATATTGACAGCTAGGCGATCGCTGCCGGTCGATCGGGCTCCCGTATTGTCCAGGCTGGCGTCGCCATAGATGAGGGGCTCACCCGTCGTCTGCAACGCCAGCGCTGTTTCCCCGTCGGCTTTTCCCGGCACTAGCGTGCCAGCTACGCTCACACCTGGCAGGTCGTCGGCCAGCAGCAAGGCGCGGTCCAGTTCGGTCGCGTTCAACGGTTGTCCTGTGGCTTGGCGGTTGTTGAAGTAGGCCTCGATCTCGGATGTCATGACCAGCTTGGGCGGTTCGCCCTCAAAGCGCACGCCGGCGAATTTCGCTTCGATGACCTGCAGGGTCACCACGCCTGCACTGATGTCCTGTTCGGGCAGGTACACCCGCACGATCCAGCCGGCTTCGCGGTAGGCGGCGGCTATCGCGTCGGCGACGCGCTGCAAGCCTGAGAAATCAAGCTCGCGGTCGAAGAAGTCCACCACCGACGCAGCCAATTGTTCGCTACTCAGCAAGGTGTTTCCTGCAAAGCGAAATTCCCGGATACGCACGGTTATGCCGGTCTGCGGCTGGATTTCGGGCGGTGGTGTCATGCGCGGCTGCGGCACCGCGCGTGGCAGAGGCACGGTGCGTTGTTGTTCGATCTGCTGGCGGATGCTGCCGGCGTCAGTCTGCGTGGTTTGAGTCCAGCCAGTGGCATGCAGTCCCAGCACCAGAGACAGAGGCCAAAGAGGAGGGGTGTAACGGGCGCGCATGCGTGAAGTGCTCTTGGTTGATCAGCAGAAGATTCCAAGAGTAGGTCGCGCTCTCTTTGAATGCCTACCAAAACCTACAACCAAGGATGGTCCAGACTTGCCCGGGCCATCTCAGATGGCTGCTTCGAAGGTCATTCGATGCTCACCTCGCAGGCTTACACAGCCAGGATCGCAAGGCGCTCTGGGGGACCAAGGTAATGCACATCATTGCGCCGTGTGGCTGGCCAATAGCTTCGGAGGCCTCATCAAGGACTACGAAGTTCGCGCAAGCAACCGAAGACTGACAGTCCGGACATGTGTCTGGGCTGACCGGCAAGTGCGATTCAGCATCTGGCAAGATGCCTGCCATGAGCAAGGATTTGGGGGTTATGCGACCACACTTGTGGACGATCTGGGTCCCGGTGCTGTGGCGCTGTCAGACCACCTGCAGCGTAATGCATAGTTGGTAACCGTGGCCGCGCACTGCTTCGATGCAGCCAGATTCCGCGCCAGCCTCAACCAGTTTTTTGCGCAAACGCACGATGCGCACTTCCAAGCTGGCTTTGGCATAGTTTTGTAGGTCCAGACCCAATGTTTCGGCAATCTGCCAATAGGCGACGCGCTGACCGGGGGCTCGGGAAAACGTTGCCAGAATGGCGGTTTCTCCAGCGCTCAAGCTCACCGGGGCGTGACCGGACTTGGTCAGCGTCATGTGCTGCTGAGAAAGGATGAACGATTGCTGCTGCGACAGCAAATTGTCCACCCTCTGGCGGCGATGACCAATTGAAGCTACGGCGGCGCACAGTTCTTGAACTTCTATAGGTTTGGTCAGGTACAAGTCGGCACCGCGGGCATAGCCTTCAAGCTTGTCATTCAGGTTGGTTCGGGCTGTAACCATGATCAACCCGACCAATGGATAGGCAGCACGCACTCGCTCAGTCAGGCTCATACCGTCTTCCCCGGGCAGGTTCAGATCGATTAGGAAAACGTCGGCTGGCTGGCCACAGGCTTCATCTTCAAGCTCTTCGGCACATGACAGCGCAACCACCTGGTGTCCGGCTTCTTCAAGTGCCTGCTTGAGTAACTGACGAAGGACGTCGTGGTCCTCCACCAGCACGATGTTCAGTCGAGGGACAGAGGTATCCACAATACAAATTCCACGTGTTGTGCGCTGGGGGTGTAATCCAGCGACCCACCCAGGCTGTTGGCCAGTTGCCGTGCCAAGTAAAGACCCAGGCCGGAGCCGGATTCGCGCTGCGCCCCGCTGGAGCGGTAGTACTTGCTAAAGAGCTGTTGCTCGTCGGGCCATCCGGCCAGCCCCGGGATGTTGCCCACTCGTACGACAAGACCGGGATTGCCCCGCAGGCTGACACCCCGCAGGGTAACAATGACGGGGGTGACCGGATCGCTATAGCGCGCGGCGTTGTCTAGTAGGCTGTTCAGAATGATCTGCAGCAGCTGTTGGTCGGTATGCAGGCTTGGCAGGTCGCACGGCACGTTGAATTGCAGACGCGATTCAAGCATGGGGATCTTGTGCCCCAGCTGGCGGATCAGCGCGGGCAGATCCACCGCCTGATTGTGCTGGGTCAGGGTGAGTTGCCCCATTTGGTCTGCCTGCACGCAGCGATCGATGATGGCCTTCATGTCTTGCACAGCGCGGCCGGCATGCTCGAGGTTTGCTTCGCGATTATTTTTGGTGCCCAGAGCCAGTGAGATGACGGCCAGCGGAGTCTTAAGCTCATGCATCAGCATGTGAAGAAACTGCGATTGCTCATGTCGGCGGCGCTGCTCGAGTTCCATATCCTGCTGCGCTTTCTGGAGCTTCCAGTTGATTTGTTGGTTGTGTTGGAATTGACGATGGCCCCTGACGAGCAGGATCACGGTCATCAGCAAGAGTGACACCAAGCCATGTAAGACAAGTAAATACCTTGTCCAGCCCTGCGGTTGTGACCAGCCCATCACGCCGAACAGTCCAATGAGCAGGCTAACGGTGACGAGTGCGTAATAGCTAAAGATGACCTTCTTGGGTACGAGCCGTTCCACTGACGGATCGGGGGAGGTTGACCAAGCGGAGATAAATACCAGAAGCGAAGCCAGCAGCACCGCTTGCGCGTTCAGTTGCAACGCTTGACGCTGGTAGCCAGACAGTAAGAGCACTGCCAGTCCCGGACTGAGCCATGCCAGAATCTTGAGCAGCCTGAGCAGGTAACGGTTTGGGTTGTAAGTGGACAAGAGAGCAATATCGAACCACAACCCCAGCGACAGAGTGGTAACAGCGGAAAGTGAAAACGTAATGTCCCAAAAGCCTGGTGGGACAGGAATGTTAGATAGAAGTGTTCCGGGCAGTCCGAGAAAGCCCATTCCGTAACACATGAACATGGCGTGCCTCGCCAGATAAGCTCCAAGAACTCGATCTCGCTGAAAAAACCAAACGCCTATCAACACCAGCAGCGGTATCAGCAGAAGTGCTGTATACAAGGCCACCCAGACAATTGCGCGGGTCTTAATAACCTGCAATTGATCGGTCGGCATGGCTTCCGCGACGAGTTGATGTGCGCTGGTGCTACGCAGTTTCAGCCAGACGTCGCGTTGAGCTGAGGCCGCTGGCAATTCGAAGGTGTAGCCCAGTTCCTGCGATGCGCTAATTCCTACAGGATGACGGTCACCTGCTGTCAAATGTCTTCCAGGCAAAGCTGGGTCATAGAGGGTTATCTCGTCGAGCCAGGATGGTGAGATCTGCAAGCCGATGGGAGCTGTGCTGGCTGCGAGGGTCAGCCGGATCCAGTGCACCGAATCGGTGTAGCCGCGATTCAATATGCCCTGATAAGGGATAAGGGCTTGTCTCTGCGCTTGCTCCAAACTGGCCTGCCCGCCCGTGTCTTCCCAGTAGGCGCTGCGAAGGATGAACTGCTCATGGCTCGTAGCCCAGACGTCTTTGGTACTCGCCAGAAGCAGTAAGACCATAAGGACTACTGCGAATGCGGAGCCGCCCCGACGGCTAATGCGCCGGAGCGAGCGGACTAATACAAGAATTTGGAAGTGCAACGAGGGCATTAAGTTTAATCTTGGAGAAAGTATTACCGCCTTCCCACATTAAAACCTACAGATTCCTACAGGCCAAACACTTGTGTGTTGGCGATCATCAAAAATCATCCACCTCTAGGTTTCGGGGGCGCGCACAACTGACCTGCGTGTACTTTTTCATGGGCGTGAGCTCCCCACCTTGTTCTCGAGGCCATCGAGGGTCCGGCCGCACCTCTAAAACCGACCAATAGTCAGACTGTCTTGGAGTGGAGCGTCGGTGTTACGTCCACGAATTTTGGTGTTGTGCTGTGACAGGCAGTCGAGATCGGTACAATGCGGTGTTTGCAGGCGTGTCAAAAAACTCTTGATAAATCAATAACTTAACACCGCATTGCGCCGAAACGAACGGGATACCGACGATTAATGCGTATGCATGCGCATCAATTCTTTAACTCTCCGAAGCCAGGTCGTGGGTTCGATCCCCGCCAGCCGCACCAGATCAAGCTTTCCCGGATGACATTGCTTACATTCCGGCACCTTCCAGCTCACTTTGTCTTTCACCCAGTCACCAGAGCCATCGATGGATACCGTGGTCTACATGGTTTACCGGGTGGCTAGCTACGTGGCCTTGAATCTGGGCGAAGACGTGGCCTTATTGGCCTTTATGTTTTGTTGAGTGTGAACCTCTTCACCGTCAGCGCCGACCATACCTTGAGCATCTCCCGTTTGCCGCCCAGCTCCTGATTTGACGTAGGACAATTTCGTCGGATTGGGTTGCCCGGATAATGAGCCCACACTGGGGGCAACGCCTGCTTCGGCGCGGCAGCCGCGCGGCTTGGTCATTCACTGGGACCGACATCATGAATACGTTTGCAAGCGGGTTTCTACCTCGGCTGGTCCTGGCGCTGCTGGCATTCTGCCTTGCGGGCAACGCCGCGGCCGACTGGGCGGACGATGTGGGCCAGGTTCAGCAGCTTGTGAATCGCGGGCAATACGCCGAAGCCGAGCAGTTCGCCAGCGAAAGCCTCAAGCGCGGTCCGGGGGGCTTCCTGTTCGCCGAAACCGGGACCCTGACCCTGCACTACTGGCGTGGCCGGCTGCGGCTGCATCTGGGTGATACGGCGGGGGCCATTGAAGATGCAGAAGCACTCATCAAGGCCAACACGTTCCTCATGCCGCCGGATGCGGGCTACGATCTGCGAGCCATGGCAAGGGCAGTGCAGGGCGATGCCAGCGGTGCCTTGGCCGATTTTGAGGCCGGACTGGCGGCCGCAAGGTCGGGTTTCGTGACCGGGTTGCGGACCGCCAGCTTGCTGGGTAATCGCGCGATTGCGCGTGTGCTCCTGAATGACCTCGAGGGAGCGCAGGGCGACTTTGCCCGTGCTCTCGAGACGGAGCAGTCGGCCTTGGCCATGGCTGATTTCATCGCGGCCAAGCGGGACTCCTGGTCCCGCCAGCGTGACGCCTTGGCGAAGCTGCAGGCTGGCGATGGACGCGGTGCGATCGAGTTGGCGCAGGCAGCCAGTCAGGTTTTTGCCACCGTCAAGGGGCCGTCAACGACCAGTGAATTCGTTTCAGCCGAGCTGTTTCTGGCCGAGATCCGGCGCAGAGAGGCCCAAACATCGGATCTTGCTGCAACAGGGGCGCCTGGGCGGGCGGTGGACCCGGTGTTGTTGGCGTTGCTGGACATGCCGCCCCGGCAGTCCTCGGTCTGGGGCGTTCAGTCGAAAGATGCCGAAGGCGGTGGCGTCCTGTTGGGCAATGTCCGGGCCGGCATGCCTGCTGCCGAGGCCGGACTGCAGCCGGGGGATGTGTTGCTGGCCATCAATGGCGAGACGGTCCTGAGTGAACGCGACTGGCTGGCGAAACGGGAGACCCTGCCGCTGTTCACGCCGTTGAATCTGTCGGTCCGACGAGACGGGCGGCGCATCGAGACAATGATTACGGTGCAGGGCCATGTCCGTCTGACCGTCCGGCCGATCGACACGGCCTTCGTTGTGCCGGGCGTGCAGCAGGCCGTGGCAGACGATGCACCCTCCGCTGTCGATGCGCTCGATGCCTTCAATGTGCTGGAGCGCGTCATTCTGGATCCCGCCAGCGGCCAAGTAGCGATCATGGGGCGCTACGACCCGCAATTCAGGACAGGGGCCATTCCCTACCTGGACTTGCTCAAGACCGCCTTGGCCTACCCAACGCCCCGCCTCAACATCAAGCCGACTGCCGCCACGGCACAGCTGTTGCAGGACATGCGGCCGGAGATTACGGCCAAGCTGCGGGACTTTCCGTTCAATCAGATGGTCGATCACGTGCAAGGCCATCCTGGCCTGGAGCGTGACCGCCAGCTGATGGTGCGCGAACTCGCACGTCTCTACGGCATTGCACCCGAGGAGTACGCGGGCTGGTACAACTTTGCGCGGCTTGACGTCCAGCGGGAGGGGTATTCGGAACTGTTCCCCCCGGCCGTCCTGCGCGCGCCGATTGCCAAGGCCTACCGCACCCTGGGCCATGGCGACGTGGCGGACGCGCTCATCCTGCTCTACCAGCAGACGCCCGCTGCGGCAATGCAGGCCCTGCAGACCCTGGGTCGCGGCGATCAGGCGGCGACCCTCGCTGCCAATGGCGGCGAGGACACCTACGGCGCAGCCATGGTGGCGGCGTTCCAGGCCATCGGTGAGCGCACAGCCTCCATTTCCAAGGACAACATTCAGACCTTGCGGTCCTACTACGAGGCCAAGCGCATGTCTTGGCAGGACGTCATCCGTGTCTACCAGGGCGTTATGCCGTACCAGCCGAAGAACGCGCGCTTCAGCCTGATGCACCAGGCGTTCCATCGCATCACCCTGTCCGATCCGGCGGGTCTGCTGGCGTTTCCCAAGCTGCAGGCGGCGCGCTCGCGCATTGAGCCGATCGACCTCGACCCGGCATCGCAGCTGACCTCCATCATGTTCGAGGCGGACTATGCGTTCAAGAGCATCGAGACCCAGCCCGAACTTTTTGCCCGTGTGCCCGGATTCATCTTGAAGACGGAACACCGGGTCAAGAATCCGACCGCGGGCGATGCCAAGTCGGCACGCATCTGGATGGAGCCCGATACGGTGCAAATGGCCGTTGCGCCCGGGCGCAACATCATCGATTTTGGTGCCGCTACCATGCGCGTGCGTGCCGCGGATGCGACGGACCTGATCGACCTGTCTGCCGCCGACGCCGACACACCCGATCTCTACACGTTGTGGAAAGCCAACCACTTGATGAAGAACTTTGATGCGTACGCGCGCATCGTCCCGGCTTTCCACAAGGTGCGGGAGGCGGCGAAGGTGATTGCTCTGGCCCAGTGGCTGCAGGCGGAGAAGCTCGCCCCCGATCTGGGCAGCGTGGCCCAGACGCCATGGCGCGCACCGGATGATTTTCCATTGCTCAGCATCCTGTCGCAATCCTTCCGCGTGTTGCCGGACGGCAAGGCGGAACTCACCACCTACCTGACTACCGAAGGTGGTGTCAGCTTCAAGCCTGCGAACAAGTGGGCAGTGGTCGCCCCCTCGGCGCAGAGCGAGACGCGCGCCGTCGATCATCTGGCCTTGAGCGCCAGCCTGGGGCAGCAGGCCGTCAAAGTCCTGCGCGATGGTGACATGGAGCAGGCCCGCCACTTGGCGGAGCTCAGCGCACAGGCCATGAACGGCAGCCTGTCCCGTGCCCAGCTGGACAAGCTCGGCATTGCGGTGCCAGAAGTTCAAGGGCTGCCCGCGGCGCCGGTGAACGTCCAGTTGCAGAAGACCCTGCTGCACAGGACGGCGCAACAGATCGATGCGCTCAAGCGCAACCCCCAGTCGCGCGAGGCGGCAGCCGCGCAGCTGGAGGTGCTGGATCAGGCGTACCGGGACGTGCAGGCCGAGCCGGTGCGTGCCTCGGAGTACCTGCTCAAGCTCCAGGTTCGGCAAGCCGAGGTCCCGGTGCCCGTGGCCGCATCGTCCCGGGAGCCGGCAGCGAAGGAAACCGCTGGCGGCGCCTGTAAGGTGTCCCTGCTGCCGCAGGAAACTCTGCCAGGCGCCAGCAAGGCAGTGCTGGCGCAGAAGCTGGCGGCTGCGCGTGACCGGCTGCGCTATATCCAGGAGGCGTTGCGCAAGCTGGCCGCGCTGAATGCGCGCCAGCGCGCCGAGATGGAGCAGCTGACGCAGGAGCTGACCCAGGCCTACGAGGCGGCCAACGAGCGGGCCTACGAGTTCGTCGTTGGGCTGCTGACGGACCTGCCGCTGGCCAAGTATGCCGATCTGCGCAAGGTGCGCCTTGCCGAACTGGACCGGATGATCGAGAGCCAGAAGGCCCTGCGCAATGGCCCGCTCAGCGAGGCGGCCCGACGTGCGATTGAAGGCGACATCGAGCAAATGAGCCAGCTGCGGGGGCAGTACGAAACCGCCGCCGCCTCGCTGGAACGGCTGTTGGCGCTTTATGCGGGCGCCAATTACGGCAAGGACATCGTCAAGTGGGAGCAGGAAACGCGCCAGGCGGCGGATTGGCAGCGCGGCCTGGAGGCGACCCGCCTGGGCGGCAAGATTCTGCTGGACCTACCCTGGCTGGAGGACAAGTTCCTGAGCCGCAAGGACTGGTTTGGCGGTAACCGGCTCTGGCAGGTGGTTGCCATGGGGAAGATGGCCTGGACCGCTTCGGACTTCTTCTGGGACATCATGAACCAGTACTTCGCCTGGCAGCCGCTGGCCGACCAGCTCCTGCGCGGCATGAAGGTCAATACGCAGGCCATGAACGACCTGCGGCAAAAGGCGCAGGCGACGCTGAAGGAGATCGACTGCCTGCAGCGTCTGGTGCAGCAATAGGCGTGCGTCAGGTCTTGTCGGACTGCCTCAGTGCCAGCGCCGCGTCATAGAGTGCGTTGCGCGAGCCGCCACTGATATCGGCGGCCAGCTTGACGGCTGTCTTGAGTGGCAGTTCAGCCAGCAACAGCTTCAGGATGTGCAGTCCTTCGGTTTCGCCGGTCTGGGCCGGCACAGGCGCCGGGTGCAGCACCAACACGAATTCGCCGCGGGTGCGATTCGCTTGCGCAGCCAACCAGGGGCTGAATTCGGCCGCTGCCACGGTGGCGATCTCCTCGAACTGCTTGGTCAACTCGCGCCCGATGGTCAGAGGTCGATCGCCCAGCGCAGCCAGGGCTGCCGCGAGCGCTTCGATGCGGTGCGGCGCTTCCAGCAGCACCACGGCGCGTCTTTCATTGATCAGCGTCTGGACCGCAGCTTCACGTTCACTGGCCTTGGCAGGCAAAAAACCGGCAAATACAAAGCCGATCACGTCGTCGCTGGCGATGCCGGCCACGCTCAAAGCGGTCGTCACGCTGCTGGCACCCGGCAGCGGCACCACCGGCAGCCCTTCGGCCCGTACCGCCGCCACCAGGCGCGCGCCCGGATCACTGATGGCCGGCGTACCGGCGTCGCTGACATAAGCGATACGCTGGCCGGCGCGCAGCCGCGTTATCGCGCTTTGTGACGCTTCCGCTTCATTGTGCTGGTGCAGTGCCAGCAGTTGCTGCGGACTGCGATCGATGCCGTAGGCGCGTAGCAGGCTCTGGGTATGACGCGTGTCCTCACAGGCAATGGTGTCGACCAGTTGCAGCACATGCAGTGCACGCAGCGTGATGTCGGCCAGATTGCCGATCGGGGTGGCCACCACATACAGCGCCCCTTGAGGATAATGCTGTGAAGCAGCGGCCGCATGTGAGGCGGTCAGGGCGGAGGCGAAAGAAGCATTCAATGGTGTTCCCCAAATGGCGAGTGGCCGGCGACAGCCCAACCACCAAGCTAACCGGCGACGCGGCCGAAGAGCAGGCACTGCGTCATTTGCAGCGCGCCGGGCTGCGTCTGCTGGAGCGCAATTATCGGACGCCCGGGCGCGGCGGCGGTGAAATCGACCTCATCATGGGCGCACCGGACGGCACGCTGGTGTTTGTCGAGGTGCGAAAACGTGCCAGTTCGCACCACGGGGGTGCGGCCGCCAGCGTCAGTGTCCAGAAACAGCGGCGCATCATCTTTGCGGCGCGACACTACCTGTTGCGCTGGCGCGAGCCGCCACCCTGCCGCTTCGACGTGGTGGCGTTGGAGGCCGAAGGCGTGCAGTGGCTGCAGGCCGCCTTTACAGACTGAAACAAGCACTCGCCCCGGTGTGGACAAGCCTTCACAGTTATCATTGCCCCATGCTTGAGCAACGCATCCAACAACACTTCATCGACAGTGCCGACCTGAAATACCAGTCAGCGCAGTCCTTGAGCAAACCGATTGCCGACGCGGTACAGGCCGTGCTGGCCTGCGTCACCAGCGGCGGCAAGGTGCTGGCCTGTGGCAATGGCGGTTCGGCCGCCGATGCACAGCACTTTGCGGCCGAATTCGTCGGTCGTTTCGAACGCGAGCGCCCCGAACTGGGGGCCATTGCGCTGACCACCGACACCTCGATCCTGACGGCGATCGCCAACGACTACAGCTTCAATGCCGTGTTCTCGCGCCAGGTGCGGGCGCTGGGCCAGCCCGGCGATGTGCTGCTGGCCATCACCACCAGTGGCAACTCAGCCAATGTGCTGGCAGCCATCGAGGCCGCGCACGAGCGCGAGATGGTGGTGATCGGCCTGACCGGCCGCGGTGGCGGCAAGATGAACCAGATGCTGCGCGATACCGATGTGCACATCTGCGTGCCGCATGAGCGCACGGCGCGCATCCAGGAGGTCCACATCCTGGCGCTGCATTGCATCTGCGATGCGGTCGATGCCCAATTGCTTGGAGAACAGGAAACACCGACATGAAATCAATCGCCCGCAAATTTTGTCTGACGACCCTTTTGGCGGCCAGCGTGGCTGCAACCTTGAGCGCTTGCGCACCGGTCATGGTTGGGGGTGCCGTGATGGGCAGCTTGGTGGCGGTGGATCGCCGTACCTCGGGCGCGCAGCTGGAGGATGAAGGCATCGAGCTGCGCGCCGCCGCCCGCATTCGCGAGAACCTGGGCGACCGCGTCCACATCAACATCACCAGCTACAACCGGCAGGTGCTGCTGACCGGTGAAGTGCCCAGCGCCCAGGACAAGCAGCTGGCCGAGCAGGTGGTGTCGCGGGTCGAGAATGTGCGCGCCATCGTCAATGAGCTGGGCGTCATGGGCAACTCGTCGTTCACGCAGCGCTCCAGCGATTCGCTGATCACCGGCAAGGTCAAGGCGGCGCTGGTCGATGCGCGCGACCTGTATGCCAGCGCCTACAAGGTGGTTACCGAGCGCGGCGTCACCTACCTGATGGGCCGTGTCACTCAGCGTGAGGCCGACCGCGGTACCGATGTGGCCCGCAGTACCAGCGGCGTGCAGAAGGTGGTACGCATGTTCGAGATCATCAGTGAGGAAGAGCTGCGGGCAATGCTGCCCAAGCCGGCTGAGAACGAAAAGAAGAAGTAAATCTTCAGTGATCCAGAAATAAACAAGGCGCCTGCGGGCGCCTTGTTTGTTTCAGCGCTTCTATGGTGCGCGTCGCAGGTTGACAACGCACGAAGCAATCTAGTCGGGGAACGCCGTGGAACCGGCTTTGCCGGTCCACTGGCGTTGCCCCCTGCAAGGGGGGTGGCGTAGCGACACGAAGTGCGCGAAGCCTGGGGGTGTGCTATTTCAGCCGCTTGATCAGGCTGGAGGTGTCCCAGCGCTGGCCACCCATCTGCTGGATGTCGGCATAGAACTGGTCCACCAGTGCCGTGACCGGCAGACGCGAGCCGTTGCGCTTGGCTTCTTCCAGCACCAGGCCGAGGTCCTTGCGCATCCAGTCCACCGCAAAACCGAAGTCGAACTGGTCTGCCACCATGGTCTTGCCGCGGTTGTCGAGTTGCCAGCTTTGCGCAGCGCCCTTGCCGATGACGTCGAGCACCTGCAGCATGTCCAGGCCGGCGTTCTGGCCGAAGGCAATGGCTTCGCTCAGGCCCTGTACCAGCCCGGCAATGCAGATCTGGTTCACCATCTTGGTCAGCTGGCCAGCGCCGCTGGCGCCCATCAGGGTGAAGGCGCGCGAGAAGGCCATGGCCACTGGCTTGGCAGCGTCAAAAGCTTTCGGGTCGCCGCCGCACATCACGGTCAGCATGCCATTTTGGGCACCGGCCTGGCCGCCCGACACCGGCGCGTCGATGAACTGAAGGCCGATCTGGCGCGCTGCCGTCGCCAACTCGCGCGCCACCTCGGCCGACGCGGTGGTGTGGTCGACGAAGATGGCACCGGGGGCCATGCCGGCAAAGGCACCGTCGGCGCCCAGCGTGATGCTGCGCAGGTCATCGTCGTTGCCGACGCAGGCGAAGATGAAGTCGGCCCCCGCTGCTGCTTCGCGCGGTGTCGCCGCATGCTGGCCGCCAAATTCTGCGGCCCAGGCCTGGGCCTTGGCCGGTGTACGGTTGTAGACGGTGACCGCATGGCCGGCCCGTGCCAGATGCCCGGCCATCGGGTAGCCCATGACGCCGAGGCCGAGAAAGGCGACCTTGCGCGCGGGCGTGGCGTCGTAGGTTTTGGGGTTGGTGCTGCCCATGATGTCTCCAAAAGTGATGTGGCCTTGCGAGCGGGATGCGGCGCAAGGCGCGGGTGACGGACACCCGCAACGGACGAGATGGTACGTGAGAAGGGGTGGTCGGTTTCGTCGCGCCGCTACGTACCTACGCCAGTGGCCCTCAAACGATGGCGAGGTTTTCGGTGCCTGCGCTCAAGTCCTGCGACTTGCCGCGCTGGCTGTTGAGCTTGATCTGAAGACGCAGGTCGTTGAGCGAGTCGGCGTTGCGCAGGGCATCTTCGTAGCTGATGATGTTGTTCTCGTAGGCATCGAACAACGCCTGATCGAAGGTCTGCATGCCGAGCTGGCGGCTCTTTTTCATGATCTCCTTGATCTCGGCGACTTCACCCTTGAAGATCAGGTCAGAGATCAGCGGCGTGTTGAGCATCACCTCGACCGCCGCAGCCCGGCCCTTGCCGTCCTGCTTCGGCACCAGACGCTGCGAGACCAGCGCGCGCAGGTTGAGCGAGAGGTCCATCAAAAGTTGCGGGCGGCGTTCTTCGGGGAAGAAGTTGATGATGCGGTCCAGCGCCTGGTTGGCGCTGTTGGCGTGCAGCGTGGCCAGGCACAGGTGGCCGGTTTCGGCAAAGGCCACCGCGTGTTCCATGGTCTCACGGTCGCGGATCTCGCCCATCAAAATCACATCGGGCGCCTGGCGCAGCGTGTTCTTGAGGGCGATTTCCCAGCTGTCGGTGTCCAGCCCGACCTCGCGCTGCGTCACCACGCAGTTCTTGTGCGGGTGCACGAACTCCACCGGGTCCTCGATGGTGATGATGTGGCCATAGGAGTTTTCGTTGCGCCAGTCCACCATGGCGGCCAGGGTGGTGGATTTGCCGGAGCCGGTGGCGCCGACCAGGATGCACAGGCCGCGTTTGGCCAGCACCACTTCCTTCAGTACCTGCGGCACCCCCAGCGTGTCGATGGTGGGCAACAGCGAGGGAATGACACGCAGCACCATGCCGACCTTGCCCTGTTGTATGAAGGCGTTGGCACGAAAGCGCCCGACGCCCGGCGGCGAGATGGCGAAGTTGCACTCCTTGGTGCGCTCGAACTCGGCTACCTGCTTGTCGTTCATGATCGAGCGCGCCAGCGCCAGGGTATGCGCGCCACTCAGCGGCTGCGGCGACACCTTGGTGACCTTGCCGTCGACCTTGATGGCAGGCGGAAAGTCGGCCGTGATGAACAGGTCGCTGCCATTGCGGCTGATCATCAGCTTGAGCAGATCGTTGATGAATTTCGTTGCTTGATCGCGCTCCATGAGAGCACCTCCTTCTTCAGCGTAGGGTTTCGCAAGACGGGAAACACCGCAGGACCGGCTTTGCCGGACTGCTGGCGTTGCCCCCTGCAAGGGGGGTGGCGAAGCGACACGCAGTGCGCGCAGCCTGGGGGTGCGCCATAGTCAGCCGGGGAAGTTCTCTGGGATCTTGGCCTTGCCGCGCGCCTCGGCCGGGCTGATCAGGTTGCGCTTGACCAGCTCGGTCAGGTTCTGGTCCAGCGTCTGCATGCCCACGTTGTTGCCAGTCTGGATGCTGGAGTACATCTGCGCCACCTTGGCTTCGCGGATCAGGTTACGGATGGCCGGCGTGCCGATCATGATCTCGTGCGCCGCGACGCGCCCCTGACCGTCCTTGGTCTTGCACAACGTCTGCGAAATCACCGCCTGCAGGGACTCCGACAGCATGGCGCGCACCATTTCCTTTTCTTCGGAGGGAAACACGTCAATGATGCGGTCGATGGTCTTGGCGGCGCTGGAGGTGTGCAGCGTGCCGAACACCAGGTGGCCGGTTTCGGCCGCCGTCATGGCCAGGCGGATGGTTTCCAGATCGCGCATTTCACCGACCAGGATGGCGTCAGGGTCTTCGCGCAATGCCGACTTCAGGGCCGCGGCGAAGCTCAGGGTGTGCGGCCCGACCTCGCGCTGGTTGATCAGGCACTTCTTCGACTCGTGCACGAATTCGATCGGGTCTTCCACCGTCAGGATGTGGCCGTATTCGGTTTCATTGAGGTAGTTGACCATGGCCGCCAGCGTGGTCGACTTGCCCGAGCCGGTGGGGCCGGTGACCAGCACCAGACCGCGGGGTTTCAGTGCCAGATCGGCAAAGATCTTGGGCGCGTTGAGCTGTTCCAGCGTCAGGATCTTGCTCGGAATGGTACGAAAGACGGCGCCGGAACCGCGCTGGTGGTTGAAGGCGTTGACACGAAAGCGCGCCAGACCGTCGATCTCGAAGGAAAAGTCGACTTCCAGGAACTCTTCGTAGTTCTTGCGCTGGGTGTCGTTCATGATGTCGTACACCATGGCGTGGACCTGCTTGTGGTCCAACGGCTCCACATTGATGCGGCGCACATCGCCATGCACACGGATCATGGGTGGCAGGCCGGCCGACAGGTGCAGGTCGGACGCCTTGTTCTTGACGCTGAAGGCCAGCAGTTGGGTAATGTCCACGAGTCCCTCTATCTTTGAAGACGTCTTTTGATACGCTTGGGCAATTATGACCACGATTGCCGCCAACCTCGAAACCGTTCGTAAGCGCATCGCCGCCGCATGTCTTGCGGCCGGGCGTGAGCCGGGTGATGTCCGCCTGCTGGCGGTGTCCAAGACCTTCGGCCCCGACGCCGTGGCCGAGGCGCATGCCGCGGGGCAGACGGCATTTGGCGAGAACTACATCCAGGAAGCGGTCGAGAAGATGGCGACTTTGAGCCATCTGCCGCTGGAGTGGCACTGCATCGGCCCGATCCAGAGCAACAAGACGCGGCTGGTGGCGCAGCACTTCGCCTGGGCCCACACGGTGGACCGGCTGAAGATTGCCCAGCGCCTGAGCGAGCAGCGGCCGCCTGAACTGCCGCCGTTGCAGGTCTGCATCCAGGTCAACGTCGATGGCGGCCCCACGAAGTCCGGTGTGCTGCCGGCTGAGGCCCTGGCGCTGGCGCGCGAGCTTGCCGCGCTGCCGCGGCTGCGCTTGCGCGGCCTGATGTGTATTCCGGAGCCTGCTCCTAATTTCATAGCTGCCCGCGCCGTATTCATGAGGGCCAAGGCCTTGTTTGACCAAATAAAGGCGGACGGCCTGGCGCTGGACACCCTGTCCATGGGCATGACGGCCGATTTGGAAGCGGCCATTGATGCCGGCAGCACGCTGGTGCGTGTGGGCACGGCCATCTTTGGTGGCCGCAGTTACGCCGCGGCCACCTGACGGAAAAACGACCGTCATGGTTTTGTTGACTGTGCTGCGCGATACCGCGCGCCTGCCGTTTCTGCTGCTGACCCTGGCTTGCCTGTTGCTGGGCCTGGCCACGGTCTGGCGCATCGGCATGCCGCTGGACGGCGCATTGCTGGCCAAGGTGGCGGTGGGCGCACTGTGTGCCCACATCAGCGTCAACATGCTCAACGAATACGCCGATTTCCGCAGTGGGCTGGATGCCACCACGCGGCGCACGCCGTTCTCCGGCGGCAGTGGGGCGCTGCCGGCGCACCCGCAGTGGGCCAGCGCCGTGCTGGTGGTGGGGTTGCTGGCGCTGGGGCTGACGCTGGCCGTGGGGTGGGAGGTGCTGCGCCTGCGCGGCTGGGCCATCCTGCCCATCGGTCTGGCCGGCGTGCTGCTGGTGCTGTTGTACACCCCCTGGCTCACGCGCCACCCCTTGCTGTGCCTGCTGGCGCCGGGGCTGGGCGTGGGGCCGCTGATGGTGGCGGGCACGCATGTGGCCCTGGGTGGTCACAACCTGGGCGCGGCGCTGGCCGCTTCCTGGGTACCGGGCTGCTTGGCCAGTGCGCTGCTGCTGCTCAACCAGTTTCCCGACCGCGAGGCGGACCGGGCGGTGGGCCGGCGCAATCTGGTCATCGTGCATGGCCGGCCCTGGGCGGCACGGCTGGTGCTGGTCCTGCATACTCTGGCGGCGGCCGGGCTGCTGGCCGCCGTTGTGTTGCGCTGGCTGCCGGCGGCCAGTTTGTGGGGGCTGGCGCCGATGGTTCTGGCCTGGCCCATGGGGCGCTGGCTGCTGCGTTACGACGACGAGCCCGACCGTCTGCTGCCGGCCATGATCCTCAATGTGGTGGTGGTTCTGGCCGCGCCGCTGTTCATGGCCGTGGCCGCCATGTCCTGGCGCCTAGGCTGACGCGTTTGCGGCAGCCGTCAGGTGACGGCCGTGGTGCTGTCACGGCGGGGCAAGCAGTGTGGTGATCAGCGTGACTGCCAGGTCGGCCGTGCGCTGGTGCTCATCCAGTATCGGGTTGAGCTCCACCACGTCGAGCGAGCCGAGCCGGCCGCTGGCGGCGATCATGCGCATGCACAGTTGCGCTTCCAACAGATTGGGGCCATCGCGCACCGTGGTGGCGACGCCGGGCGCGATGCCGGGGTCGAGAAAGTCGACGTCGAAGCTCACATGCAGATGGGTCAATTCGTCCATGCCGGCCAAGGCGCGGGTCATCACTTCGCGCATGCCGAGCGTGTGCAGGGCCTGCATATCGAAGACCGTCAGGCCGAGTTGGTGGACCAGATCAACTTCGCCGGCGTCCACGCTGCGCACGCCGACCTGCCACACGGTATCGGCGTGCAGGGCCGGCACCTGGCCGCTCAGGTGCGTGAGCGCCGGCGGGCCAACGCCGCGCAGGCAGGCCAGCGGCATGCCATGCAGGTTGGCACTGGGGCTGGTACGCCGGCTGTTGCAGTCGGCATGGGCGTCGAGCCAGAGCACACGCAAGCGTTTGCCGACCGCACGGCAATGGCGAGCCACCGCGCTGATCGAGCCGATGGCCAGGCTGTGGTCGCCACCGAGCAGGATCGGCAGCCGGCCCTGCGCCAGGGAGCGGGCGACGGCATCGTGCACGACCCGGTTCCAGGCGATCACTTCATCCAGATGGCGGTAGCCGTCTTGCGGCAGGTGATGCGGGTTGGTTGGGCCGCTGAGGTCGCCGCTGTCATGCACCTGCAGCCCAAGCGCCTGCAAGGCAGCGGCCAGACCCGCCGCGCGCAGAGCCTGCGGTCCTTGATCGGCACCGGGCTGGCCGCCGCCCACATCGGTCGGGGCGCCGATGAGGGTGATATCGTGTGACAAGGCGGGCGGCATGTTCGCTATTTTGCGGGAGAGTCACCATGTTCCGTGATCGACTGGAGGCAGCCGAGCAACTGGCTGTCAAATTGGCTGCCTACCAAGGCCACAAGCCTCTGGTGCTGGCCATCCCGCGCGGCGCGGTGCCCATGGCCAAGTTGATTGCCGAGCGGCTCGACGGCGACTTCGACGTGGTGCTGGTGCGCAAGCTGCGCGCCCCCTGGCAGCCCGAGCTGGCCGTCGGCTCGGTCGATGAAAGTGGCTGGACCTACATCGCGCCCTTTGCCGAATCCATGGGCGCCGACGACAAGCACTTGGCCGAGGAAAAACGCAAACAACTGGAGACCATCCGCCAGCGACGCGCCCAGTACACGCCGCTGCGGCCGCACATCGACCCGGCCGGGCGCACGGTGATCGTCATCGATGACGGCCTGGCCACCGGCGCCACCATGATTGCGGCGCTGCACGGCCTGCGCCAGCAAAAACCAGCCAGGCTGGTGTGTGCCGTGCCGGTGGCACCGCCCGACACGCTGGCAAAAGTGCGTGAGATGGCCGACGAGGTGGTGTGCCTGCAAGCACCGGAATTCTTCCAGGCGGTGGGCCAGTTCTACCGCCACTTCCCGCAGGTGGAAGACGAGGAAGTCATCGCCCTGCTCAAGGTGAATTAGTGTGAGGGGCACTAACTCAGTGCGATCCGCGGCAAACGAACGGTCTAACCGGGAAACGCCGTGGAACCGGCTCTGCTGGTCCACTGGCGTTGCCCCCTGCAAGGGGAGTGGCGGCTACGCGCAGCGAGCAAGCCTGGGGGTGTTCGTCAGATCCCCCGCAGGTGGTGGCTGAACCAGGCGGCGGCCTGGCGCGTCACCTCTTCCAGCGTGCCGGCTTCCTCGAACAGGTGGGTGGCACCGGGAATGACGGACAGCTCCTTCTCGCAGTGCAGCCGGGCATGGGCCTCGCGGTTGAGTTCCAGCACTTCGGGGTCGTGCCCGCCGACGAGCAGCAGGGTGGGCGCGGCCACACGGGCCAGGTCGTGATGCCCGGCCAGGTCGGGACGGCCGCCGCGCGAGACCACCGCCTTGATGGTGTCGCTGACCGCGGCGGCTGCCTGCAGCGCGGCCGCGGCACCGGTGCTGGCACCAAAGTAGCCGATCGGCAGGCGCTGCGTTGCCGGGTGCTGCAAGACCCAGCGCGTGGCCACCAGCAGGCGGTGCGTCAGCAGCGGGATGTCGAAACGGGTTTGGTAGTCCAGGTCCTCGGCGATGGTCAGCAGGTCCAGCAGCAGGGTGCCCAGGTGCTGCGCATGCAGTTCCTTGGCGACGAAATTGTTGCGGGGGCTGTGGCGGCTGCTGCCGCTGCCGTGCGCGAACAGCACGATGCCCTGGGCGTTGGCCGGCAACTCCAGCATGCCTTCGATCTGCACGTTGTCCACCGGAATGTGGACGAGCTGTTCGAGTGCCGGCTTCATCATGGTCTGGCCTCCTGCGTTGCTGAGCATCAGGCACCCATCACGATCGGAATGCGGCGGCGGCCGAAATTGCCGGCCTGTTCGGCAAAACGGCCCGCCACTGCCGTGCCGCAGTCAGGGCAGTGGCCCGCGGGTGTGAGGCGGTACTGCACGATCTGGTACCAGTCGCGTTCGATCAGCGCGGCCTGGCAGTGCGGGCAGTACGTGGTGTCGCCCTCGCGGTGGCGCACGTTGCCAGTGTAGACGTAGTGCAGGCCGTGCTGCAAGGCAATCTGCCGTGCGCGCACCAGCGTGGCGGCCGGCGTAGCCGGCACATCGGGCATCTTGTGGTCGGGGTGGAAGGCCGAGAAATGCAGCGGCACGCCGGGGCCGAGTTCGCGCATGATCCAGCGGCACATGGCCGTGATTTCCTCGTCCGAGTCGTTGTGGCCCGGGATCAGCAGCGTGGTGATCTCGAACCAGACCTGGGTCTCGTGCTTGAGGTAGACCAGGGTGTCGAGCACCGGCTGCAAGTGCGAGCCGGTGAGCTTGAAGTAGAAGTCGTCGCTGAAGGCCTTCAGGTCCACGTTGGCGGCGTCCATCTTGGCGTAGAACTCGCGCCGTGCCTGGTCGTGCATGTAGCCGGCGGTGACGGCCACCGTCTGCACGCCGCGCGCATGGCAGGCATCGGCCACGTCCATGGCGTACTCGGCAAAGATCACCGGGTCGTTGTAGGTGAAGGCCACGCTGCGGCAACCCGACTCAGCGGCCGCTTGTGCGATGGCTTCGGGCGAGGCCTGGTCCATCAGGCGGTCCATGTCGCGCGACTTGCTGATGTCCCAGTTCTGGCAGAACTTGCAGGCCAGGTTGCAGCCGGCGGTGCCGAAGGACAGCACGCTGCTGCCGGGGTAGAAATGGTTGAGCGGTTTCTTTTCGATTGGATCGATGCAGAAGCCGGATGAGCGCCCATAGGTGGTCAGGATCATCTGCGCGCCTTCGCGCATGCGCACGAAGCAGGCACCGCGCTGGCCGTCGTGCAGCTTGCAGTCGCGCGGGCACAGGTCGCACTGCAGGCGGCCGTCGTCGATGGCGTGCCACCAGCGCGCCGGGTAGCGGTCGAGGTCCAAAGCGGTCGTCATGCCGCATCGGCGAGCCGCAGCTCGCTTTCCTTCCATTTGGCGACCGTGTAGCGCTGCAGGCGCACCTCGCCATGCCAGAAGCTGGCGGGCAGGCCGGCCTTGCGTTTGAGCTGGGCCATGAAGTCCTGAACCTCGGGCAGCTGTTCCCACACCTGCGGCAAGAAGGTGCTGCGGCGGGCGCCGAACTCGAACACCAGGCCGTCGATGCCGGGGCGCAATTGCGCTAGCGCCTCGGCTTCGCTGCCGAAGCTCAGTGCCTGCATGGACGACAGCAGCGAGATTTCAACCTCGGTGCGTTCGAGTTCGTGCGCGGCCAGCGGGGCAAAACGTGGATCGCGAAAAGCGGCGGCCAGTGCATTGACCTTCACATCAGTTAGCAAGGGGCGGTGCGCTTCCAGCGAGCCGATGCAGCCGCGCAGTTCGCCCTGCTGCGTCAGCGTGACGAAGCAGGCGCCGGGGGCTTGGAGCCAGTGCGCCGACTCATCTGCGTTTTGCGGGCGCCCCAACTCGCGCGCTATCGTGGCGCGGGCCAGCGGCAACAGGGTGGCCCCGGCTTCGGGGTGCAACTCAGTGGGTGCCATGGGTGGGCTCCATGAAGGCGATGGCGGCATAGCCGACCACGCGCTGTTTATCGCCAGCGGTGTCGCCGGAGTTGCACAGACCCAGCAGTTGCGGCTGCAGGTGGTGTTGTCGTGCCGCCAGCAGCAGGCCGTTGATGGGCGTGCCGCCGCAGGCCTGCTCGTGGCTGAGCGGGCCGCGCAGCGCCAGGATGCGCTCCACCGTGTCCTGATCGATGTTCTGGGCCGCGCGGTAGGGCAGGTAGTGCGAGAGGTCGGAGCTGATCACGATCAGCGTCTCCGGCCCGCCCCACAGGGCTTCGAGCACCTGCGCCACTTCGGCTGGCGTGGCGTCGCCCACCGCCAATGGCAACAGCTTGAAGTCGTCCAGGACGGTTTGCAGAAAGGGCAGTTGCACTTCCAGCGAATGCTCCAGGGCATGCGCAGCCGGGCTGACCACCACCTGGCGCAGTCCGGCCAAGGTGGCGACGGCATCCTGATCGATGTTGACCTCGCCCAGCGGCGTGGCAAAGGTGCTTGCGCCCGGCAGCGCCAGACCACGCACCGCCACGCGGTGCACCGGCCCGAGCAGCACGACGCGCCGGATCGTGGCACGTACGGCAGCCAACTGGGCATAGGCCTGTGCCGCCATGGGGCCGGAGTAGATGTAGCCGGCGTGCGGCACGATCAGCACCTTCGGCGGCGCGCTGATGGTATCGGCCGGCGTCTCGGCATGCGCCGCGGCCAGCAGGCTGGCCACGGTGGCGGCCAAGGCCCGTCCCTCTCCGGGATAAAAGGCCCCGGCAACGGCGGGTTGGCGAACAGCAGACATGCAGGACTCCCTCGAAAAACTTCCTCGCTTGGAAGTGAGGCTGGCCGGGTCGTAATCAAGCGCCTGACGCCTGGCGCGCGATGAACGGTAGGACCCGCTCCGTCGGGTCCGAGCCTTGATGCAAGTCAGGCGAGCGTCGCGGCAGGTTCCAACTGCTACGATCAGACAACGAAGGGCCGGCACACCGATTCTGGACGCGACGACGCATGTAGGCAAGGAGTGACAGATGACCTCAACTGTAGGACTGCCGACGACGATTTACGACACCGCCGCGCTGGAGCGCGTGCTCGACGCCATGGCCGTGGCGTTGATGCCCAAGCTGCACGGCGCGGCCGGCGTTACGCTGGTGGGGGTGCGCCGCCGTGGGGCGCCGTTGTCGGATGGGCTGCTGGTGCGGCTGCAGAAACTGCTGCCCGGCGCAGACATCACCCGGCTCGATCTGCTGATCAAGCGCTACGCTGACGACCTGACGCTGCTGCACCCGGAAACCCGGCTCACCGAGCAACCCGAGCATGCCGATATCGACCTCACAGGCCGCACCATCGTGGTGGTGGATGACGTGCTGTACCAGGGCTTTTCCCTGAACAAGGCGGTGCAGTACCTGCTGGCCAAGGGCGGGCGGCAGATCCTGACCGCCGTGCTGGTTGATCGTGTCTGTGCCACGCTGCCCATTCATGCCGATGTGACTGGGCTCAAGCTGCAGGTGGCGCCGGGCGACATCGTGGAGTGCCATGTGCCGCCGTTCGAGCCGACGTTCCAGATCGTGCTGGTGCAGCCCTGAGCTTGGCCCGGGGCTTGCTGCCGATAGAGGCAGAAGGAGAGCACTATGCAGAGCGCATGCATATATTTTCTTCTAAATTGGGTAAAAATGATAAAATAAGAAATATTTTGTCGTCAAAAAGAAAGGTGGCGGTATGGAAATCGTCAGTCTGCGCAACCTGAGTTTGGGCAAAAAACTCCCATTGATTGTGTTTGTGGTGGTCGGTCTGGTGTTCGCTGGTTTTGTGCTGGCGATCAGTCTGGCCCTGATGAAGAACATCGAGCAGTTGGCCACGGAGGACGTGGCGGAAGAAACCAAGTTGATCGTCGACCTGATCGACGCTTCCGACAAAGACCTGCGCTTACGTGCCGGCGCTCTGGCCAAGGCCTTTCAGTCCAACCTCAAGGGACAGTTCGAACTGGATCCGGCTATTACCGAGGTGAACGGCAAACCGGCGCCGACACTCAAGCTCAACGGCAAAACCTTGAACATGGATTTCTCGGTGGCGGACCAGTTCACCCAGTCCACCAGCGCCGTGGCAACCGTCTTTGCCAAGACCGGGGATGACTTCATCCGCGTCACCACCTCGCTCAAGAACGACAAGGGCGAGCGCGCCATCGGTACCCTGCTCGACCGGGCCCACCCAGGCTACAAGGCCACGCTGGAGGGCAGCACCTTCAACGGCGCGGCGGTCCTGTTCGGCAAGCCGTACATCACCCAATACGATCCGATCAAGGACGCGCAGGGCAAGATCATTGGCCTGTCCTTCATCGGTCTGGACTACAGCGACTACCAGAACCAGCTCAAGGCCACCATCCGCAGCCTGAAGATTGGCGAGACCGGCTATTTCTATGTGGTGGACTCGCGACCCGGTGCCAACTACGGCAAGATGCTGGTGCACCCGGTGGCCGAGGGCAAGAGCTTTATCGACGCCAAGGATGCCGATGGACACGAGTTCATCAAGGAGATGCTGGAGCGCAAGAACGGCACGATTCAGTATCCCTGGGTCAACAAGGAGTTGGGCGAGACCCAACCACGTGAGAAGGTGGCGGCTTTCACCCATTTCAAAGGCTGGGAGTGGCTGATTGTTGGCGGCACCTATGCCGAGGAATTCACCCGCAAGGTACGTACCTTGCGCAACTGGTTTGTCATCCTGGGCGTGGCGCTGGTCTTGCTTGTGTCGGGCGCACTCTATCTGGTGATCCGTTCCCTGGTGATACAGCCGCTGGGCAGAGCGACGCTGGCCGCGCAAGCGCTGGCGCACGGCGATCTGACCGCGGAACTCAAGGTGGCGCGGCAGGATGAGATGGGCCAGTTGATGGGTGCCATGAATCAGATCGGCAGTGGCTTAGCCAGTGTGGTGGCCAATGTCCGGCAAGGCTCTGAGTCGGTGGCCACCGCCAGTGCCGAAATTGCCCAAGGGAATCAGGACCTCAGCGCCCGAACCGAAAGCCAGGCCAGCGCACTGGAGGAAACCGCCGCCTCGATGGAAGAACTGAGTTCCACCGTCAAACAGAACGCCGACAACGCCCGCCAGGCCAATCAACTGGCGCAGAGTGCTTCCACCGTGGCCGTCCAGGGCGGTGAAGTCGTGGCCCAGGTGGTCGACACCATGAAGGGCATCAATGACAGCTCCAAGAAGATTGCCGACATCATCAGCGTGATCGACGGCATTGCCTTCCAGACCAACATCCTGGCCCTGAATGCCGCGGTGGAAGCCGCCCGTGCCGGTGAACAGGGCCGTGGTTTTGCCGTGGTGGCCAGCGAAGTTCGCTCCCTGGCCGGTCGCAGTGCCGAAGCCGCCAAAGAGATCAAGACCCTGATCGACGACAGCGTGCAACGTGTCGAGCAGGGCAGTGCCCTGGTGGACCGGGCCGGCAGCACCATGACCGAAGTGGTGAGCAGCATCCGCCGTGTCACCGACATCATGGGCGAGATCAGTGCCGCCAGCTCCGAGCAGAGCAGCGGCGTGGCCCAGGTGGGTGAAGCCGTGACGCAGATGGACCAGGCGACGCAGCAGAACGCGGCGCTGGTGGAAGAGATGGCCGCGGCAGCAAGCAGCTTGCGCGGTCAGGCCAACGAGCTGGTGCAGGCCGTGGCCGTGTTCAAGCTGCGCGAGGGGGCCGCGCCTGTTCGTTCTGCGGCGGTCCCCGCCCGGATGAGCGCAGCCAAGGCGACTGCCGTACCGGTCAAACCGGCGGCGGCCCAGACCGCATCGGCATCGACGGCCGTTGTGGCCCCAGCGCCGATGCCCAAGCCGGCGGCCGGGAAGGACGATTGGGAGAGCTTCTGAGGCTTACTGGGCCTGGAAACCGCTGTCCTTGATGATCTTGGCCCAGGTCTTGGCATAGGCGCGTTCGCGGGCGGCCAGTTGCTGTGATGTCATGTGGCCGACGGTCAGGCCCATGGCGGTCAGGCGCTCGCGCACGTCGGGCAGGGCGATCACCTTGGCCAGCGCGTCGGAGTAGCGGTCCAGCGTAGCCTTGGGCGTGCCGTGCGGCGCGAAGATGCCGTAGTAGGGCAGGTCGTCGAAACCCTTCAGGCCGAGTTCGTCAAAGGTCGGCACATCAGGCAGGGTGGCCTGACGTTTGGCGCCGATGACCGCCACCATGCGGATCTTGCCGGCCTTGTGGTTCTCGATGAAGTCCGGCACCGAGCCGACACCGGCGGCGATCTGGTTGCCCAGCATGTCCCCCATCATCGGTGCGCTGCCACGGTACGGCACGGGCTGCAGATCGAGTTTGTATTTTTCGCCAATGACCTTGACGAAGAACTCCGGCGTGGAAGCCGGTGCCGGTACGCCCACCGTGCCCTTGCCCTTGCCCTGCTCACGCACCCAGGCCACGTACTCGTTGACGGTCTTGGCAGGTGTGCCGCCCGACAGTGCCAGGCCGTTGGCGAAGCTGGCGAAGCCGGCCACCGGCACGAAGTCGTGTGCGGGGTCGAAGCCAGGGTTCTTCATGACCAGCGGCAGGATGGAGATGGTGTGGTCGTGCGACAGGAACAGCACCGAGCCGTCGGCCGGTGCTGCCTTGAGCGCCTGTGCCGCAATCTGGCCACCGGCACCGGCCTTGTTTTCCACGATGACGTTGGTGCCGAGCTGGTCCTTGAGCTTGTCGGCCAGCACGCGCGCGATGGCGTCGGTGCCGCCGCCGGGCGGGAAGCCGACCATCAGCTTGATGGTGGCGGGCTGCGCAGCCGCCAGGGAACCGAACAGCAGGCCGGCAGCGGCCAAGCCCAGGGTGCGGCGCTTGAAGGCAAAAATCATGGTGTCACTCCAGTTGGAAAAACGGAAATATCGCGCAGCAATGTACCACCGCTGCCTGACGCAGCCTGGCTCAAAGCCAACGGAACAGCAACGGAATCAGCAGCGAAGCCAGCACCACCTGCAGGCCCAGCGCCAGGCCGGCGTAGGCGCCGGCATCGGCGTTGACCTGCAGCGCGCGCGCTGCCCCCAGGCCGTGCGAGGTGGTACCCAGGGCGAAGCCACGCGCCATCCAGCCCGATGAAGTGGTGGGTACGCGCAGCAGGTCGAACAGGTATTTGCCGCTCAAGGCGCCGATGATGCCGGTCAGTACCGCGAACACGGCGGCCAGCGCCGGAATGCCGCCAATCTTCTCGGCAATGCCCATGGCCACCGGCGCGGTGACCGATTTCGAGGCCAGCGACAGCAGCACATCAGTGGGCAAGCCGAAGGCCCAGCCCAGCGCCAGTGCCGAGCCGGCCGATGCCGAGCCGCCGATGAACGAGGCCAGCAGCAGCGGCGCCCAGCGCCGGCGCAACTCCTCGCGCCGTTGCCACAGCGGCCAGGCCAGCGCCACCACGGCGGGGCCGAGCAGGAAGTGGATGAATTGCGCGCCCGAGAAATAGGTCGGGTAGGGGACGTCCGTCAGCAGCAGCACGCCAGCAATGGCGATCACGGTCCACAGCACCGGGTTGGCCCAGGGTGCCTGCTGCAGCCGCACGTAAAGCGCATGCGCCAGCACGTACACCACCAGCGTGGCGGTGAGGCCGAACAGCGGGGTGGTGGAGAGGTAGACCCACAATTCGACGAACTTGGGCATGGCCTACTCCTGCGGGTGCGCACGCTGTGTCAGCGCACGCAGCACCAGTGCCGTGACGGCCAGGCCGATCCAGGTGGACAGCACGATGGCCAGCAGCATCCGCACGCCATATTCGCTCACCAGCGCCAGGTGCGTCATGACGCCCACACCCACCGGCACGAACAGCAGCGACAGGTGCGACAGCAGGTAGTCGGCGCAAGCCGCCACCGGCTCGCGCACGGCCTGGAAGCCCAGGGCAAACAGCAGCAGCACCATGCCCACCACCGGGCCGGGAAAGGGCAGGTGCAGACCATGCGCCAGCAGTTCGCCAGCCGATTGCAGCAGCAATAACCAGGCGAAGCCGCGCAGGGCGTTCATGCGGTTCCGTTCCGGCTGAGCCTGTCGAAACCCTGCCAACCCTTCGGCAAGCGCAGGGTGAACAGGGGTGGGTGCAGCCGCATGCGACTCAGAACCGCGGCAGGTCCGGGTGGCTGATCTGGCCGCCGCGCACCAGCATCTTGCCGTATTCGGCGCAGCGGTTGTGTGTCGGGATCACCTTGCCCGGGTTGAGCAGATTCTGCGGATCAAACGCGCGCTTGAGGCCGAACATCTGTTCGTTCTCCTCCCGGCTGAACTGAACGCACATGGAGTTGAGTTTTTCCACGCCCACACCGTGTTCGCCGGTGACGGTGCCGCCCATGGCGACGCTGGTCTCCAGGATGTCGGCGCCGAACAGCTCGCAGCGGTGCAGCTGGTCCGGGTCGTTGGCATCAAACAAAATCAGCGGGTGCAGATTGCCGTCGCCAGCGTGGAACACATTGGCGCAGCGCAGGCCGTATTTCTTTTCCATCTGCTGGATCGCCAGCAGGATGTCGGCCAGCCGGCGACGCGGGATGGTCGAGTCCATGCACATGTAGTCGGGCGCCAGGCGGCCGCTGGCCGGGAAGGCGTTCTTGCGGCCACTCCAGAAGCGCAGCCGCTCGGCCTCGTCGCGGCTGACCGCCAGTGCCGTGGCGCCGGCAGCGCGCAGCACGTCGCTCATGCGGCCGATTTCCTCTTCCACCTCCTCGGGTGTGCCGTCGCTTTCGCAAAGCAGGATGGCTTCGGCGTTGAGGTCGTAGCCAGCGTGCACGAAATCTTCCACCGCTGCCGTCATGGGCTTGTCCATCATCTCCAGCCCGGCCGGGATGATGCCGGCGGCAATCACGGCCGCCACGGCATCGCCGGCTTTGCGCATGTCGTCGAAGCTGGCCATGATGCAGCGTGCCAGTTGCGGTTTCGGCACCAGGCGTACGGTGACTTCCATCGTTACCGCCAGCATGCCTTCGGAGCCGATCAGGACACTCAGCAGGTCGTAGCCGGCGGCATCCAGCGCATCGCTGCCGAATTCGACCGGTTCGCCCTCGATGGTGTAGCCGCGCACCTTGAGCACGTTGTGCACGGTCAGACCGTACTTGAGACAGTGCACGCCGCCGGAGTTCTCGGCCACGTTGCCACCGATGGTGCAGGCGATCTGGCTCGACGGGTCGGGGGCGTAGTACATGCCGTAGGGGGCGGCGGCCTCGCTGATGGCGAGGTTGCGCACGCCGGCCTGAACCACCGCCGTACGGCTCTGTGGATCAATCTTCAGGATCTGGTTGAACTTGGCCAGGCTCAGCGTGACACCTTGGGCCAGCGGCATGGCGCCGCCCGACAGACCGGTGCCCGCGCCACGGGCCACCATCGGCACACCCAGCGCATGGCAGGTCTTGAGTACGGCCTGTACCTGACTCTCGGTTTCGGGCAAGGCTACCACCAGCGGGCGTTGGCGGTAGGCGGTCAGGCCGTCGCATTCGTAAGGCGTGACGTCCTCGTTGTGCCAAAGCAGGGCGTGCGCGGGCAGCACGGCCTGCAGTGCCTGAACAACTTGCGCTTGCCGTTCGGCCCGCTGTGTGGCATCGCCCTGGGGGCTGGAGGTGGTGGCGTTCATGGGGAAAGATTCTAGGCCTTGCTCACTATAATTTGACGTTCATTCACTTTCACCCTGGCGGTAGCTACCGTGTCCGATCGTCTTGCCGTGCTACCCCAGTATCTGTTGCCGAAAAAGGCCCTGACGGCGCTCGCCGGCCAGGTTGCCCAAGCGCCCATGGGGGCGCTGACCACCGGCATCATCCGCCGTTTCATCCGCCGTTACGGTGTGAACATGAGCGAGGCCGCGAATCCAGATCCGGCCAGCTACGCCACCTTCAACGAATTTTTCACCCGCGCCCTGAAAGACGACGCCCGCCCACTGGCGGCGGCCGATTTCATCTGCCCGGTGGATGGCGCCATCAGCCAGTTCGGTGCGATCGAACGTGACCAGATCTTCCAGGCCAAGGGCCACCGCTATTCCACCACCGCGCTGGTGGGGGGGGATGCCGAATTGGCGGCGCAGTTCGAGGGCGGCAGCTTTGCCACCCTTTACCTGAGCCCGCGCGACTACCACCGCATCCACATGCCCTGCGACGGCGTGCTGACCCGTATGATCTATGTGCCGGGCGAATTGTTTTCGGTCAATCCGACCACGGCACGCGGCGTGCCGGGCCTGTTTGCGCGCAACGAGCGCGTGGTCTGTGTGTTTGACACCGCCCATGGCCCGCTGGTGCTGACCCTGGTCGGCGCCACCATCGTGGGCAGCATGGCGACCGTCTGGCATGGCGTGGTCAATCCACCACGCCGTCCCGCCGTGCACGAATGGCGCTACGAGGGCCAGGATGTGAGCCTGAAACAGGGCGAAGAAATGGGCCGTTTCCTGCTCGGCTCCACGGTGGTGATGCTGTGGCCGCGTGGACAGATCGGCTTCCATCCGGCGTGGGCGCCGGGGCAGGCGATCTGCCTGGGCGAGGCCATGGGAATGCATCCGGCCGAGTAATACCCCGGATGCCAAGGTAATACGTGGCGTGCTAAGCTTTTCGCGAGCCTTCCAGAAGAACCACACTTACCCGGAGATCGTTATGCCTGGCCTGTTGCCCAATGTAGACCCAGACGGTCTGCTCGAGTTTTCCGTCGTCTACACCGATCGCGCCCTCAACCACATGTCCAAACGCTTTCAGGGCGTGATGAAGGACATCTCCGGCATCCTCAAGGAGGTCTACAAAGCCAAGTCCGCCGTGCTGGTGCCCGGTAGCGGCACCTTCGGCATGGAAGCCGTGGCGCGCCAGTTCGCCACCGGCAAGAAGGCCCTGGTGATTCGCAACGGCTGGTTCAGCTACCGCTGGACCCAGATCTTCGACATGGGCAGCATTCCTGCAGAAAGCACCGTGCTGAAGGCGCGCCGTGTTGGCAGCGGTTCCCAGGCGTCCTGGATTCCCTGCCCGGTGGAGGAGGTCGTGGCCACCATCAAGGCCAAGCGCCCCGACGTGGTGTTCGCCCCGCACGTGGAAACTGCCGCCGGCATGATCCTGCCGGACGACTACATCCGCAAGGTGACCGACGCCGTGCATGAAGTCGGCGGCCTGTTCGTGCTTGACTGCATCGCCTCCGGCTGCATGTGGGTCGACATGCAGGCCACGGGTGTGGATGTGCTGGTGAGTGCGCCGCAAAAAGGCTGGAGCGGTTCACCCGCTTGCGCCATGGTCATGCTCAGCGAGCGCGCTCGCACTGCCATCGAGAGCACCACCAGCACCAGTTTCGCGGCCGACCTCAAGAAGTGGTTGCAGGTCATGGAAGCCTATGAAAACGGCGGCCACACCTATCACACCACCATGCCGACCGACGCGCTGGCGCGGCTCGACGAGGTGATGCGTGAGACCAAGCTCTACGGTTTCGAGAAAGTGCGTCAGGAACAGATCGCGCTCGGGGCCAAGGTGCGGGCCCTGCTGGAGAGCCGCGGTTTTGTCAGCGTGGCGGCCGAGGGCTTCAAGGCCCCGGGTGTGGTGGTCAGCTACACCACCGATCCGGAAGTGCAAAACAGCAAGAAGTTCCTGGGCCTGGGCCTGCAGACTGCCGCCGGCGTGCCGCTGCAGTGCGACGAACCGGCCGACTTCAGCACCTTCCGCATCGGCCTGTTCGGCCTGGACAAGTTGCACCAGCCCGATCGCAGCGTGAAGCAGTTGTCCGATGCCTTGGACAAGCTGGGCTTCACGGAAAAAGTGCCGGCCACGGCCTGATTCTCTTTCTGGCAGAAAACAAAACGCCCCGGGCCTTGCGGCTGCGAGGCGTTTTTCTTGAGCTGTGAGCTTGCTTACTTGAAGATCACGGTCTTGTGGCCGTTGAGAATGACGCGGTGCTCGCTGTGCCACTTGACGGCGCGTGCCAGCACCTGGCTTTCGGTGTCGCGGCCGATGGCCGTCAGGTCTTCCACTGTCTTGCTATGGTCGACACGGGCCACATCCTGCTCGATGATCGGGCCCTCGTCGAGGTCAGCCGTCACATAGTGGGCGGTGGCGCCAATCAGCTTCACGCCGCGGTCATGGGCCTGGTAGTAGGGCTTGGCACCCTTGAAGCTGGGCAGGAAGCTGTGGTGGATGTTGATGGCCTTGCCGGAAAGCTTGCGGCACATGTCGTCACTCAGCACCTGCATGTAGCGCGCCAGCACCACCAGTTCGGCGCCTTCGGCCTGCACCACTTCGTACTGCTTGGCCTCGGCCTGTGGCTTGGTGGCCGCCGTCACCGGGATGTGGTGGAAGGGCACGTTGTAGCTGGCTGCCAGCTGGTAGAAGTCGCGGTGATTCGAGACGATGGCACGAATGTCGATCGGCAGCAGACCGATCTTCCAGCGGAACAGCAGGTCGTTCAGGCAGTGGCCTTCCTTGCTGACAAATAGGACGGTGCGCATCGACTGTGCAGCGGCCTTCAGGTTCCATTGCATCTGGAACGGATCGGCAAACAGCTTGAGCTGAACCTGCAGGTCCTCGTAGCTGACCTGGCCGCAGGCGAACTGCACACGCATGAAGAACAGGCCGGTGGCCGGATCGTTGTACTGCGCAGCTTCTTCGATGTTGCCACCGCGCTCCAGCAGAAAGCCGGAGACAGCATGCACCAGGCCCAGCCGGTCCGGGCAGGAAAGGGTCAGGATATAAACTTGGCTCATAAAGTTCATTGTCGCAGGATGCGTGGGTTGGTGCGGATCGTCAGCTTTTGACGCGCGTACCGTGCCATTGTCGCCATTTTCGGGTGAAGGCCGTGGGTCCGGCGTGGTCAAGGGACGGGCTGGGGTCGAGGTGTCGGGAATTGTGCGCAGTAGTCGATGTCGGGCCCCGGGGCGGCAGGCCAGATCAGATCAAAAGATGCTACTGAATTGGAAGCGTGGGACGCTTTGTTTTCGCCGATTCCAATCGATTTGATCTGAAATTCTCGGGGCAGGTGCCGCGGGACGCCAAGACTGCGGTCCACATGGCCGCGGCCGGCCAACAGCAGAACGGTCCGGCCCGGCTGCGCTGCTGCGCGCAGGGTTTGTGCCATGACCAGGTCGCGTGCGATCTGCACACGCGTCATGGGAGTGATCTGGCTTTCCGGCAACATCCCGCAGTGGCCCAGGCGGATGGCCTGTTGCTGAGCCTTCAGCGCCGGGCCGGGCAGCAGGGTGTCGAGTTGCGCGTCGGCCATGCGCGCGCGCATCTGGGCGCGCGGCAGGTTGGCACCGAGCACGGGGACGCCGGCGCGCACCGCCGCCATCACGGCGGGACCATAGGCGTGCCAGGGCCAGGCGGCCTCGTTCCACTGCAGGGCGTTGCGTACTTGGGCCTCGCTGGCGTCGGACGGCAGGCCGCGCGTATCGTGTCCCTGCTCGGCCATCTCCAGCGCCAGTGCAACCAGCTGACCGCGCGCCGCCAGAGCCTGCACCACGTCCCGGTGCACCCGTTGGTGATCCGGTGCGTCGTGCTGTTCACCCAGCAGAATCGCGTCGGCCGGCAACAAGGCTGTCAGGCGCTCGCTGGCGTCGGGTCCGACGGGGCCGGCACAAGCGACGACCAATGCCGCGCAGGTCAACAGAGTGAGAAGTCGGGGCAAACCAGGGAGGGCCATCGGGCGATACTACGGGCAATTCCCAAGGTTTTCATGCGTTCGAATTTTTTCCTGAGGGTCGCCCTCACCTTGCTGTTGGCGTGGCTGGCAGCCCTCTTGTGTGTCTGGCTGAACACGCCCTTGCCCTGGATGATCGGCCCCCTGCTGTCCACGGCCCTGGCATCCATCCTGCGCGCGCCCACCATCAGCTGGACGCCGTTGCGCAATGCCGGGCAGGCCACCATCGGGGTGGCGCTCGGCCTGTATTTCACACCGCAGGTCACGGCCCTGGTGCTCAGCCTGTGGTGGGCCATCGGGCTGGGCATCGTCTGGGCGCTGGGGCTGGGCGCGCTGTTCAGCGCCTGGCTGCAGCGTTTGCATGCGAACCGCCTGCCCGGGCTGAACCGGGCCACCACCTGGTTTGCCGGCGCCATCGGTGCCGCTTCCGAGATGACGCTGCTGGCCGAGCGTGCCCATGGCCGCGCCGATCTGGTGGCGGCGGCGCACAGCATGCGGCTGCTGATCGTGACGGTGCTGATTCCCTTTGGCATGCAGTTCAGCGGCTTGCACGGTCTGGACCTGCTGGCCGTTGGCACGGCACGCGAGGTGCATGGGGACGGCCTGCTGCTGCTCGGTCTGGCCGCCGCCGCCGGTGCCTGGCTCATGCAGCGGCTCGATCGCGCCAACCCCTGGTTCATGGGGGCTTTGCTGGCGGCCATGGCGTTCACCATGGCCGGTCTCGAACTGTCGGCCCTGCCCAAGATCTTGTCGAATGCGGCGCAACTGGTGATCGGCGTCAGCTTGGGGGTGCGTTTCACGCCGGCCTTTGTGCACACCGCGCCGCGCTGGCTGGCCTCGGTGGCCATCGGGACACTGGTGATGGTGCTGTTGTGCGCCGGTTTTGCCTGGGTGTTGGCGCTGGCCACGGGCCTGCATCCGGCCACCTTGGTGCTGGCCACGTCGCCCGGCGGCATTGCCGAGATGTCGATCACGGCCAAGGTGTTGCAATTGGGCGCGCCGGTGGTGACGGCGTTCCAGGTCTGCCGCCTGGTGGCTGTGCTGTTGCTGCTGGAGCCCTTGTACCGTTGGCGCTACCAGCGCGCGGGCGAGTGAGCAGCGCGTCGACCCGTCTCGACGCGTTGGGTTCAGTGGATGGTCAGCGGCGTCTGTGCCAGTTCGGCGTACTGCGCCAGCGTGTCTTCGACTTCTTCTTCGGTCGGGGTGTTGACTTGCCAGGCCGCAATGCGTTGCTGGAACAACTCGGCCCAGGAGCCGTCGAGGTAGAGCTCCTTGCCGGAGCGTTTGTCCACGATCTCGAAACCGTGGCGCAGCAGCACGGGCCGCTCGGCGGGGGTGCCGGTGCCGCCCAATGAGGTCAGCGCTTCATCGGGCTCGATGGCCGCCAGGTGCGTGACCGAGAAAGTATCCGAGTCGTAAAGCGTGTGCATAGTGTACGGTTCCTCCCAACGTCTTGAATCTCAGATGGATGCCGGACCGGTAATTTCAAGGGTACACACAGCGTACCACCATTGTGGGCTGCCGTTGTCGTCTCAGGGGGGGGCGCTGCTGCGCCATTGCTGGTCGATGAAGTCGCCGTTGTCCTGGGTCAGCTTGATGCGCACCGGCAGGTAGCCCAGTGTCGGCGCCAGCCAGAGCTCGACCATCAGGTCGGAGGGTTGTCGCCGCGGGCGCGTGATCTTGAGGGTGTCCTGTGCGCCGCCCGGCAGATTCAGATGTTCGGATCCGTCGACGACAAAGCGCCAGACGTCGGACTCGCGTGGGCCCACGGCCTGCATTTCGATGGCCGTGCCGCTCGGATAACGCTGCGGTTCGGCCGCAATCAGGCTGGCGATCTGCACGAAGATGCTGAGCTGGTCCTGGGCGCCGGGCTGCAGCGTGGCTTCGGGGGTGTTGGCGCTGAAGATGACCTTGCCCTTGTCGTACTCGAAATGCGCTGCCACCTCGCTGCGCACCTTGTCGCCGAAGCGTTTCGGTTTTAACCCTTGTGGCGTGAGCTGGCCGCGGCTGGTCTGCCGGCGCGAGCCCAGGAACAAGGCGCTGATCTCCAACTGCGCGTCGTAGCTTTCGCCGTCATGCGCCCACAGCAGTTCGGCATTGGCGGTGTAGGGCAGCTGGCGGACTTCACCGAAGAGGGTGTACTTGATGCGCAGCGAGCCGGGGACGACCGCGGCGGGCGCGGGCGTTTCGGCGACCGGCACGGCCGGTGTCGGCACGGGCTTGTCTGCGGCACTTGCAGGCAACTCTTCTGCTATTGAATTGATAGCTGTCGGCGCTGATTCGACGGCGTCAGAGGCCGAATTTGATGCTTGATCGGGGGAGGGGGCGGGGGTCGGGTCGACCGCCCGGGGTTTGGGGGCAGCCACCGGCTTGGGGCGCGGTGTTGCGGCCTGCGGTGCTGGCTTGGCGGGTACGGGCGCTGGCACCACGGTGCGTGTGATCAGCGGGCGGCGCAGGGGCTGCTCGGCCGGCAGGCCATCTAAGTGCATGCCACCCAGCAGCAGCAGGTGCGCGGCCAGCATGGTTGCGCTGAGCAAGGACAAGGCTCGCCAGGGGGCTGCGGGCAGGCCGCCGTGTGGGGGCAGAACCGGGCGGATCAAGTCCGGTGTCCCAGTTCGGCGGACAGGTGTTGTGCCGCCGTTTTCAGCGGCGTGGCCACCGAGCCGTCCCAGGCCGTATCGAAACTGGCGACCGAGCCCATCGCCACCATGCCCAGTACGAGATGGCCGTCGAAGTCGAACACCGGTGCGCAAAAGCCGGCCACGCCGGGCAGCAGCGAGTCCACCGCGCGCGCCAGGCCATGCTCGCGCACCTGGCGCAGCATGAGCGTGAGGTCGGCCTGGGTGCGCGGCAGGTCGGTGCGGCCGAGCTGCCGGGCGCGTGCCAGTTCCTCGCGCAGCAGCGGGGCAATCGCCTCGCGCGACACGTAAGCCGCAAAGCAGCGCCCGGTGGCGGACGACAGCAGTGGCATGACGTCACCCAGCCGCAGGTTGACGGTGACCGACTGCGGCGACTCTTCCCAGTGCACGATGGTCGGTCCGAAGTTGCCCCAGACGGCGAGCGCCAGTGTGTGGCCGATGTGCTCCATCAATGCCGGCATGCGTTCGCGCGCCAGCTTGATGGCGTCGAGCCGGGTGATGGCGGCCAGGCCAAGCTTGAGTGCGGCCGGGCCGAGGTCGTAGCGCGTGCTGCCGTCCTGGCTGACCAGGCCCAGGCGCTGGAAGCTCACCAGGTAGCGGTGCGCCTTGGCCGCGCTCATGCCGGCGGCGGCGGCCAGATCGCGCAGCATCAGCGGGCCGGGCGCGCGCGCCAGTGCGTCGAGCAGGGTGAACCCGACCTCGACCGACTGGATGCCTGCGCGTGTCTTCTCCATGGTGTAATTAGTGAAACGAACGTCGTTTCGATGGGTTCAACGAGTTTAGCAATACGGAATCAGAGATTTTTGCCCCATGAAGCTTGCCACCTACAAAGACGGCTCACGTGACGGACAACTGGTGGTCGTTTCGCGCGACCTGAGCACCGCGCATTATGCGACCGGCATTGCCAACCATCTGCAGCAGGTGTTGGACGACTGGAACTTCCTCTCGCCGCAGCTGCAGGACCTGTACGACGCGCTCAACCAGGGCAAGGCGCGCCATGCCTTTCCTTTCGATCCGCACATGTGCATGGCGCCGCTGCCGCGCGCCTACCAGTGGGCTGACGGCTCGGCCTACATCAACCATGTGGAGCTGGTGCGCCTGGCGCGCAACTCGGAAGTGCCGGCCAACTACTACACCGAGCCGCTGATGTACCAGGGCGGCAGCGACGACTTCCTCGGCCCCCGCGACGACGTGGTGTGCGTGAGCGAGGCGCACGGCATCGACTTCGAGGCCGAAGTGGCGGTGGTCACTGGCGATGTGCCGATGGGCAGCACGCCGGATCAGGCGCTGGACGGCATTCGCCTGGTGATGCTGGCCAACGACGTCAGCCTGCGTCATCTGATTCCGGACGAGTTGGCCAAGGGTTTCGGCTTTTTCCAGAGCAAGCCGGCCACGGCCTTCAGCCCGGTGGCGGTCACGCTGGATGAATTCGGCGAGGCCTGGAACCAGGGCCGTCTGGGCCTGACCATCCAGAGCGTCTGGAACGGCCGCACGGTGGGCATGTGCGATGCCGGCGAGGAGATGACCTTCCACTTCGGCCAGCTTATCGCCCACATCTGCAAGACGCGCAATGTGCGCGCCGGCAGCATCGTCGGCTCGGGCACGGTCAGCAACCGCGCCACCGAGGTCAAGGGCAAGAAGGAATGGACCAAGGGCTACAGCTGCATTGCCGAGAAACGCGCGATCGAGACCATCCTCGATGGCAAGCCTTCCACCGAGTTCATGAAGTTCGGCGACACGATTCGCATCGAGATGAAGGGCAAGGACGGTCAGTCGATCTTCGGCGCGATTGAACAGAAGATCGCTGCTCAGGCCGCGTAAACCTGCTCCAGCGAAGCGAATCCTTTCACCTCGATCGGGTTGCCGAAAGGGTCGCAGAAGAACATCGTCCACTGCTCGCCTGGCTGGCCTTCGAAGCGCGCCTGTGGCGGCAGCACGAAGGCCACGCCCACTGCCTGCAGCCTCGCGGCGAGCGCCTTCCATTCCGGCAGCAACAGCACCAGACCGAAGTGCGGCATGGGCACGAGGTGCTCGCCCACATGGCCGGTGCGCGCCGTGCTGAAAGGCTCACCCAGGTGCAGTGAGATCTGGTGGCTGAAAAAATCGAAGTCCACCCAGGTGGAGGTGCTGCGGCCTTCGGCGCAGCCGAGCACGCCACCGTAGAAGCGACGCGCCTCCTCCAGATCGGTCACGTTGAACGCGAAGTGGAACAGGCTTCGGGTGGAGAGGGTGGGGCTCTGGGTCGTCATGGCGCAGAGCATACCGACCGCGCCGATGTTTCAGCCTTTTTCCAGATCCTTTTCCTGGGCGGTCTGGCAATCCACGCAGCGCATGGCGGTGGGGTTGGCATGCAGCCGTGCGGTCGGGATGGACACGCCGCAATCCACGCACAAGCCGTAGCTGCCATCGGCGATGCGTTGCAGGGCCGCGTCGATGGCGACCAGATCGGCCGACTCGCGTTCTTCCAGCGCAAACGCCACATCCCGTTGTGCATCCGCGCTGGCCTGGTCGTCGCTGGCTGCGCCCAAGGCATCGGCAGCGCTTTCTGCGCGGCTCACCGCACCGCCGCGCTGGCTCCGCAGTTGTTCTACGGTCTCGCTGCGCAGTGCAACCAGCTGGGTCTTGAAGGTGTCGGACAAAGGGGTGTTCATGTTCATCTCCTGATCGGG
>JAUXVI010000054.1 GCA_030680575.1 Hylemonella sp. | reverse complement strand
ACCGATGAGGTCTTCAGGTTTCTTGTAGTCAGCCAGCAGGCTGTCGATCAGTTCGTTCGTGACGGTCATTTAGTTGCAATTCCATGGGAGTGCAGCAGTTTCCTGCCAATTGACCGTTTACACAAAAGTTTTTACACCCCCGGGCTTAGCGAAGATGAGTTCATGCTCAGGGAGGCTGGGGGCGCCACGAAACTCTTAATACAGGCCAGCACAGTACGGGCAATTGGCTGGGTGTTTTTTATATTGCCCATATTCTTGACGGCTATTGGGGCAATTGCTATGAAATCTGTGTTTTACACCTTGGTGACTGGTGCACTGATGGGCATCGTATGCATTCCGTTTTCTGTTTATTGTTTCAAATATTCTGCAAAACAACGCCATGTTGCGGAGAGAGCGAGAACAAAAATTTGTTGACTCTCACCAACAAGATGCTCAAAAAGTGACGCCCAACAGCCAGCTTCGCCGGCTGCTGGTCGCCCTTAGCTTTACGTTGACGCATAAAGAAGCCCGGCAAGCCGGGCTTCTTTCCTCTCGCGATTGACTCCATATTCACCCACTCGCCCTACCCGCCTCAATCGTGATCTGCCGCTCACAGCGCCGCGCAATGCCGGCGTCGTGTGTCACCAGGATCAGCGTGGTGCCCTGCTCGCGGTTCAGTTCGAACATCAACTCCATCACCTTCTCGCCGGTGGCAAAGTCCAGACTGCCGGTGGGCTCGTCAGCCAACAGCACGGCCGGCTGCACCACGAAGGCCCGCGCCAGGGCCACGCGCTGCTGCTCGCCGCCGCTCAAGACCTTGGGGTAGTGGCCCAGGCGCTGGCTCAGGCCCACGCGGCCCAGCATCTCGGTGGCGGCGTGGCGCGCATCCTTGCGGCCGGCCAGCTCCAGCGGGAGCATGACGTTTTCCAGTGCTGTCAGATGGCCCAGCAACTGGAAGCTCTGGAACACGAAGCCCACCTTGTGCGCCCGCAGCGCGGCACGGGCATCCTCGTCCAGCGTGAACAGGTCCTGGCCGGCCAGACGCACCGAGCCACGTGTGGGCGTGTCAAGTCCGGCAATGATGGACAGCAATGTGCTTTTGCCCGAGCCCGAGGCGCCGACAATGGCCACCGTCTGCCGTGCCGGCACGTGGAAGTCGATATCGCGCAAAATGTCGAGGGTGCCGGTGGAGTCAGTCACCGACTTGTACACGTGCTCCACGGAGATGATGGATTCAGACATGAGGCTTTCTTTGTTTCGACGCTACTTTATCGTGATCGGCCTGCTGGCGGCGGCTACAGGGTTTTGCCAGGCTGCGGAACCCATCTCACGCACCGTGCTGGTACTGGGTGATTCACTCAGCGCCGAGTATGGCCTGAAACGCGGCAGCGGCTGGGTGGCCCTGATGGAGCAGCGGCTGGCACGCGAGAAGAAGCCGGTCACGGTCATCAACGCCAGCATCAGCGGCGACACCACCTTTGGCGGCCGTTCGCGCCTGCCGGCCCTGCTGGCGCAACACCGCCCCGGCATCGTGGTGATCGAGCTCGGCGGCAATGATGCATTGCGCGGTCTGGCTCTGGCCAATACCGAGGACAATCTAGCCTGGATGACGCAGGCCGCGCAAAAAAGCGGCGCCCGGGTCCTGCTGCTGGGCATGCAGATGCCGCCCAATTACGGCCTAGACTACGCCAACCGTTTTGCGGCCCTGTACCGCAACGTGGCACGCACGCACAAGGCGCTGCTGGTGCCCTTCCTGCTCAAGGGCGTGGGCGATGTACCCGATGCCGCGCGGCTGTTTCAGGCGGACCGCATCCACCCGAACGAGCAAGCGCAACCCATCCTGCTGGACAACGTCTGGCCGGAATTGAAGAAACTGATTTCATGAGTTTGACCACCATCACCGCTGAAGAGGCGCTGCGCCGCCTCGACGAGTTCGACACCCTCATCGACGCCCGCAGCGAAGACGAATACGCCGAAGATCACCTGCCGAACGCCGTCAACTGGCCCACGCTCAACAACGAAGAGCGCAAACTGGTGGGCACGATGTACAAGCAGGTCAATGCCTTCGAAGCCAGCAAGCGTGGCGCAGCCATGGCGGCGCGCAATATTGCCAGCCACATCGAGCGCGAGGTGCTGAACAAACCCAAGGGCTGGAAGCCGCTGGCCTACTGCTGGCGCGGCGGCAAGCGCAGCGGCTCGCTCTCGCTGGTGCTGAGCCAGATCGGCTTTCGCATCACCCTGCTTGAAGGTGGCTACAAGGCCTTTCGCCAGGCGCTGCTGGAAGACATTCCGCGCCTGGCGCCGAAATTCGACTGGCGTGTCATCTGCGGAACCACCGGCTCCGGCAAGACTCGGCTGTTACAGGCACTGGAGAAATCCGGCGCCCAGGTGCTGGACCTGGAAGCCCTGGCAAACCACCGCAGCTCCGTCCTGGGCGCCATTCCTGGTGTGCCGCAGCCGTCGCAAAAGCACTTTGACACCCGCATCTGGGACGCGCTGCGACGGCTTGACCCGGCACGACCGGTGTTTGTGGAAAGTGAAAGCAAAAAAGTCGGCAATGTGGCGGTGCCGGCGGCCCTGATCGAGGCCATGCGTGCCGGCCAGTGCCTCAACCTGTTGTTGCCTGATGAGCAACGCGTCGCATTGCTGCTGGAAGACTACGACTTCTTCGTGCGCGACAGCGAAGCCTTTTGCGAACGACTCGATGCGCTGACCCAATTGCGCGGCAAGCAGGTGGTTGAGGACTGGAAAGCCCAGGTCCGGGCCGGCCAGATTGAACCGGTGGTGCGCGATCTGCTGCTGAGCCACTATGACCCGGTGTATTTGCAGTCGATGCAACGCAACTTCAAACAGTATGCCCAGGCCCAGACCATCAGCCCACAGGACCGCTCGGCGCAGGCGATGCAGGCGCTGGCGAACGAACTGCTGGCTCGGCAGCAGGCTTTCGCTGCGGCATGAGCATCAGCCTGTCCTCGGCCAGCTTGCCGGTGTTCCGCCAGGCCTTGGGCAATCTGCGGCACATCGTGCAAAAAGGCATAGACGATGCCAAGGCGCGTGGTTACGCCCCGCAGGTATTGATGCAGGCCCGGCTGGCGCCGGACATGCTGCCCTTTTCACGGCAGGTGACGGTGGCCTGCGACGTGGTCAAGATCTGGGGCCACCGCATGCAGGGCCTGGAACCACCCAAATACCCCAATGACGAAACTGACTTGGAACAGTTGCAGGCCCGCATCGATCAGACCCTGATCTGGTTGGACAGCCTGTCGGCAACCGAGCTGGATGCGGCTGGTGATCGGAGCATCACCATGCCCGCCGGCAATGGCCAAACCCGGACCTTACGGTGTGAAGACTATCTGAAACACTGGGCCTTGCCCAATCTGTTTTTTCATATCACTACGGCATATGCCATCTTGCGGCATAACGGGGTGCGGCTGAACAAGCACGACTACCTGTATGGCCCAGGTGGTTGACCGCGCAGCGCTTCAAATGACGCGTCACCAGGACGGTCGGTGCGCGAATTTCGTTTGGGAATTGCTTGAGAGAAGCCCGCGCACAAGCAGCGGGCGTATTTGACAGTCCTTGGCCACAGGCATGGCCCAGGCCCGCGCGTCAGGGCTGCGCGGGCTGGTCTGGCGACGGTGTCTCTGGCTCCGACATCTCGCCATCGGGTTGCTCTGCGCCGTCCTCAGGACCACCGCCGAGCTTGCGCTCGGCTTTGCTCTTGAGTTTCTCTTCCTTTTTTCGCTTTTTGGCGAGTTCTTTCTGACGCTTTTCGTATCCGTAGTTGGGTGTAGCCAAAGTATGCGTGTCCTCAAGTTAATGGAGTGACTCTAACATTTCACGAAGCACCTCGCGTTGTTTCAGCCTCGAGCGAACCACATGATGCCGAAATTGATGTTCACCACCAGCGCCCCCAAGACCATGAGGCTTCCCATGGTGCTGGGATGCCTTCGAACCCAGGTGTCAACGCCCATGTGCATCACATCCAGGCCACGAAGCCAATTCCGGGTGGAATACCAGTGATCCACCCGCGTCTCCATCCGAGAAATCATCGCCGGAAAGAAAATCACAAGGGCAATGACCGCGATACCAAACACCCCGCCCGCAACAAGAAACCACCGCACAGCATCAGCAACAATCAACACCAGAGCGGGGTCCCCCGCTTTCTCGGCGCCCACGGCGGACACCAGGCTACCGGCATTGACCTGCGTGACCAGGACAAACGTCGAGTACGCCGCGAGCGCAATCAGAACGCCGCCCATCCGGCGCGCAAAGCGATACAAGGCCATATCGATGTCGCGCGGCACTTCAAGCCATTTCATGCTGCGCCGCATCGATATCCAGCGATTCCCCTGCTCGAATACTTGGTGCATCCGCTCAGGAAAGAAGATGAGTCCGGCCCCCGTCGCCATGCCAATCAGGCTGAACACGAAGAAAAATCGGATGAAAAACGGAACCAGAAACTGATCGAAGAGCAGATCACTCATGAGGGTTGCTCCTTAAAGACAAACAGGCTCAGAATGCACGGAAATCGCGCAACATACAAGCGCAACATTCAACGCCTGCTTTGTCCCCCCGGGTTGGACACGCCATGGAAGTCCGCACGCCCCCTCGAGCACCTAAGCTTCCCAGCGTACCGCTCCACGGTAAGCGTGCCAGGTCGCGTGCCCGAGCCAGGGACCAATCAGCAGCAAGCCCAGCCCCCATGGAACCAGGGCCACCAGCACCAGCACACTGATCAGCGCCCCCCACAGCAGCAGGACCGGCAGGTTATTGAAAAAAACCTGCAGACTGGTGATCGAGGCCGAGATGGCATCGGTGTCGCGGTCCAGGATCATGGGGATCGACACCACCGACGTGGCAAAAACCAAGCCGGCAAACACGCCGCCCACCACCATATAGACCGCCACAAACTCCCAGTTCTCCGGGTTGAAGACCGCCTGCAAAACGCCAGCCGTCGACGGCATGCCGGTGTTGAAGAACACGGCAAACACCACCAACGAGGCTCGTCCCCAGAGCAGCTCCAGCACGATCAGAACCAGCACTAGCATGCCCATGCTACCGATGTGCGAGTCCCAGCAAGTCAGCGAGGTGGCCAGATCGGGAGGCAGGCCCTGCTCGCGCCGGCGGCTCACCTCGTACAGCCCCATGGCCAGGAACGGCCCGACCAGCAGGCAGCCCGAAGCAATCGACATGGTGTATTCCGGCGCATGTCGGAACACCATGCCCAAGGTAATGGCCATGGCCCAGAAGCACATGCCGTAGAACAATGCGATTCCCATTTCGGCCTGCAGGTCGCGCAGGCCATGCGCCAGCCAGCGAAACGGGTCGGAAAACCTGAGTGCCACGATCTCGCGTTTCGGCCCTTCTGACGGCGGCGGAACATAGGGCGTGGGGTTCGCCGGCAGGCCGGAAGCATCAGGTGTGGAATTGATCTGGGTCATGGGTTGCAAGCCTACCCAGACCCCGCGCGGCTGGCTACTCAGGAAAACACCAACCCGTGCAGGGCTATTGACCGATCAGCCCAGGGCAGAGGCGAGTGCCTGGAGCAGATCGGCCTGCAGTTCATCCGCCGCTTCAAGACCGGCAGAAAAGCGCACCAGATGACCGCGTGCCAGATGCACCGGCCATGTCTGGCGCATGCTGGCCAACTCGTACGGGACCACCAGGCTCATCGGGCCGCCCCAGCTGTAACCGAGTTTAAACAGGCGCAACGCGTCGCAAAAGGCGTCGACCTGCGCCTGGCTGTAGCGGGCATCGAACAGTACGCTGAACAGGCCGGCTGCCCGGCCCTCCCCGTCACCGCACAGCGCCTGCCAATGGGCATGGCCGGGAGAATCTGGCAGCGCCGGATGCAGCACTTGGGCGAATTCAGGCCGCGTCTGGCACCACCGGGCCAGGGCGCGTGCCGTCTGGTCGTGGGCACGGTAACGCAGCGGCAAGCTGGGCAGCGAACGCAGCACCGTCTCCACGTCATTGGCCCCGACGCCCAGCCCCAGGCGCATATGAGTGAGCTTGAGGCGGATGTGCAGCGCCTCGTCGCGCGTGATCACGCTGCCCATCAGCACATCGCCGCCGCCGCTCGGGTATTTGGTCAGCGCATGGGCCGAGATGTCGACGCCCAGCCCGTCACCGAGATCGAACGGGTTGAAGGCCAGGCCGGCGCCCCAGGTGTTGTCCAGCGCGGTCAGCACACCGGCCCCACCATTCGCATGGCGGCAGACGCGCACCTGTTCACGCAGGTCGGGGAACTCTAGCGTGACCGAGCCGGCCGCCTCCAGCCAGACCAGTTTCGTCTTGTGGCTGATGCGGCGCGCCAAGTCCTGCGGGTCCATCGGGTCGTAGAGCTGATGCGTGATGCCCCAGGCCTTGAGTTCGCCTTCAGCCAGCGCCTTGTTGGGGCCGTAGGCGTTGTCGGGAATCAGCACCTCGTCACCGCTCTTGAGCAGCGCCAGAGCGACATTGGCAATCGCGGCCAGGCCGCTGGGCACCAGCACGCACTGCGCACCACCTTCCAGTGCACACAGGCGTTCCTCCAGCAGGTAGGTGGTGGGCGTGCCGTGCAGGCCGTAGGTGTAACCGGTCTTGTCTTTCCACTCCCGGCTGCGCATGGCCGCCACGCTGGGAAAGATCACCGTCGAGGCCTTGAACACCCCCGGCTGCGGTGCGGCAAAGCCCTCTGGCGGCGTATAGGGATGGTGGATCAGCTCGGTGCTCTTGTCGCTCATGTCGTTGCCTTGGAACTAGCCAGTCAGAGCTTAACGCGATCCCAAGCGAACGAAGTTATCTTATTCGCGGGCACCCGCGGAACCGGCTTCGCCGGGCCGCTGGGTGCGCCCCCTGCAAGGGGGGTGGCGCAGCGACACGAAGTGCGCGCAGCCTGGGGGTGCGCCTACTTCATATCTTCCACTTATTCAGCAATTGCGCCGGACGCATGCGGTCGTAGCTCTCGAAGGGCTGGTGAATCCAGGGGTTGCTCGGCAAATGTTCCACCGAGAAGTCGGGCTTGAAGCTGGAATGGGCCTTGGTCCAGATCACCGCGCTGCGTAGCTCGGTGATGGCCTGATATTTTTCACGCAGCATCTGCATGACGGCATCGAGCGTGTGCCCCGAGTCAGCCAGGTCGTCCACCAGCAGCACACGCCCGGCGATTTCGCCCTGCGGGGTGGTGATGTACTTGGCAATGTCCAGGTTGCCCTGGATCGTGCCGGCATCGGCGCGGTAGGAGCTGGTGGAGACGATGGCCAGCGGCTTCTCGAAAATGCGCGACAGGATGTCGCCCGGACGCATGCCGCCGCGTGCCAGGCACAGGATGGTGTCGAACTCCCAGCCGGACTGATGGACCTTGATGGCCAGCTTCTCGATCAGGTTGTGGTACTCGTCGTAACTCACGTACAAGTGCTTGCCGTCTTCAGTCAACATCCGGATGCTCCTTTATTTGTAGCTGCTTGCGCAATATCCACAAGGCAAACAGCCACTTTTTATCAAAAACGACTAATCGGCAATATAGGGGTGCCGCATCATGATCGTGTGGTCCCGGTCCGGACTGGTCGAGATGATGTGGATCGGCACGCCGGTGGCGTGCTCGATGCGCTGCAGGTACAGGCGCGCGTTGATCGGCAACTTGTCGTACTGCGTCACGCCCACCGTGCTCTCGCTCCAGCCGGGCATGGTCTCGTAGATCGGCTTGCAGCGCGCGATCTCGTCGGCGCCCATGGGCAGAATGTCCGTCACCTCACCATCAAGCTCGTAGCCGGTGCACAGCAGCAGCTCCTTGAGTCCGTCGAGCACGTCGAGCTTGGTCAGGCACAGGCCGGTCAGGCCGTTGACCTGGGCCGAGCGTTTGAGCAGCGCCGCATCGAACCAGCCGCAGCGACGCGAACGACCGGTGGTCACACCCTTTTCGGCGCCCACGGTGCTCATGTGGTAACCCGGCGTGCCCGGGGTTTCCCAGTCGAGTTCGGTCGGGAACGGGCCACCGCCGACGCGCGTGCAGTAGGCCTTGGTGATGCCCAGGATGTAGTGCAGCATGCCCGGGCCGACGCCGGAACCAGCGGCGGCATTACCGGCCACACAGTTGCTGGACGTCACGTACGGGTAGGTGCCGTGGTCGACGTCCAGCAGCGTGCCCTGCGCGCCTTCGAACAGCAGGTTGGCGCCATTGCGATTCGCCTCATTCAACTCGCGCGAAACGTCCGCCATCATGGGCTTGAGCAGTTCGGCGTGGCGCATGGCCTCGGTATAGACCGCGTCGAACTGCACCTCGCCGTCCTTGAGGTAGGGCTTGAGCGCATCGGGGAAGGCAAAGTTCTTCGACCCCAGGAAGGTGGTCAGCACATGGTTGTGCAGCGTCAGCAGCTCCTTGAGCTTGGCGGCAAAGCGCTCGGGGTACTTGAGGTCCTGCACGCGCAAGGCACGGCGGGCAATCTTGTCTTCATAGGCCGGGCCGATGCCGCGGCCGGTGGTGCCAATCTTCTCGGTGCCGCCTTCCTCGCGGGCCGCTTCGCGTGCCACGTCGAGCGCGGCGTGGAACGGCAGGATCAGCGGGCAGGCCTCGCTGATGCGCAGGCGCGAGCGCACCTCGACACCAGCCTTCTCCAGCCCTTCGATCTCCTCGAACAGCTTGCCGGCCGACAGCACCACGCCATTGCCGATGTAGCACTTCACGCCAGGACGCATGATGCCGCTGGGAATCAGGTGCAGCGCCGTCTTGACGCCGTTGATCACCAGCGTGTGGCCGGCATTGTGGCCGCCCTGGAAACGCACCACACCTTGCGCGCTCTCGGTCAGCCAGTCGACCAGTTTGCCCTTGCCTTCGTCGCCCCACTGGGTGCCCACGACAACGACGTTACGTCCTTTGGTTGCATTCATTTCGGTTTTCTCAAAACAAGGTTTCGGCGCCGGCATGACCTGTTCCCAAGCCACGCTTCGGTGCTCAATCACTCAAATGGCGCTCAGCACCCACTGCCCGGCCACCTCGATCAACTCGCGGTCGCACTGGAATTCATCGATTTCACTTTCATGGCCCGGCAGTACGCAGACCACGGTTTCGCCCTGCCCGCGCAGACGCGCAATCGCCTGCCGCAGGGCCGGCGACTCGCTCCAGGGAGCACGGATGGCGGCGCGCAACGGGCGCGTGGCCACGGCCCCCACCAGGGTCTTCAGATCCAGGCTGAAGCCCACCGCCGGCCGCTTGCGGCCGAACACGGCACCGACTTCGTCATACCGTCCGCCGCGCAACAGCGCGTCGCTGGCGCCTTCGGCATAAACGGCAAAACGTACGCCGCTGTAGTAGGCGTAGCCACGCAGGTCGGCCAGATCGAAGCTGAGCTGGGTACCTTCCAGCTGGCTGGCCAGCCACTTCAAATTTGATAGCGCCTCACGCACAGCCGGCAAGGGCGGAAGCACTTTTTCGGCCTTGTCCAGCACAGAAATATCGCCATAGAGCTGCAACAGCGCCAGCAGGCCCTGGCGCGAGGCCGGCGGAAAGTCCTGCGTGAGCTGGGTCAATGCCGTCACATCCTTGGCGGCCAGTGCGGCGTGCAACTGGGCCAGTGCGTCGGCTTCGACGCGCACATCGGCCAGCAGCGCGTTGACGATGCGGACATCCGCCATGTCGACGGTGAATGTGGGCAGCTGGGCCGCCTTGAGGCAGTCCAGCGCGAGCTGCAGGGCCTCCAGGTCGGCCTCCAAGCCGGTATGGCCATAAATCTCGGCACCGAACTGCAGCGGCTCGCGCGTCGCATGCGGGCTGGCCGGGCGTGTGTGCAGCACCGGACCGCAGTAGCACAGGCGGGCGACGCCGCGGCGGTTCAGCAGATGGGCATCGATGCGGGCCACCTGCGGCGTGGTATCAGCACGCAGGCCCATGGAGCGGCCGGACAGCTGATCGACCAGCTTGAAGGTCTGCAAGTTGAGCGCCTGGCCGGTGCCCGTCAGCAGGGACTCCAGGTGCTCAAGCAGCGGCGGCATGACCAGTTCGTAGCCATAGCAGCGCGCCATGTCCAGCAAATCGCGGCGAAGTTCTTCGATGTGGCGTGCCTCGGAAGGCAAGACATCGGCAATGTGATCCGGCAGGACCCAGGCAGACATGGAATTTGGGGGTGCTGTTAAAAACGTGATTTTACCGGGCTTGGCGCCCGGACAAAATCAGGCTGGTTTCAGGGAGCGTTCAGAGCACCTGCCACCCCAGCCAGACCAGGCCGGCCAGGATGCTGCACAGACCGAAAAACCGGATCTGGCCATCACTCAACTGCAGGATCTGCGCGAACATGCGGCGCCAGCCGCCGGGCGACAGAAAAGGAAACAGGCCCTCGATCACCAGGACCAGGGCCAGGGCCAGCCAGAAGGAGTCGCTGTCCACGCCTTACTTTTTCGCGCCGGCTGGGGCAGCCTGCCCACGGAACACCTTGAAGAACTCCGAGGATGACGGGTCCAGCACCATCACATCGCTCTTCTTGCTGAAGCTGGTCTTGTAAGCCTCCAGGCTGCGATAGAACTGGGCAAACGAGGGGTCGCGACCAAAGGCCTCGGCATAGATGCGCGCCGCTTCGGCATCGCCTTCGCCCTTGACCTTCTGCGCATCGCGATACGCGTTGGCGATCGTCACCTCGCGCTGGCGGTCGGCATCGGCACGGATCTTCTCGCCTTCGGCGCCGCCGGTGGAACGCAGCTCGTTGGCGACCCGCTTGCGCTCGGCCTCCATGCGGCGGTACACCGACTCGGTGATGGCATCGACGTAATCAGCCCGCGTGATGCGGACATCCACCACATCCACACCCCAGGGCTTGGCGCCGCGGACCTTGTCCAGCACCTCGGCCTTGACGTCGGCCGTCAGAGCCTCGCGCTTGAGCGACAGCAGCTCTTTCACCGTGCGCTTGTTGATTTCCTCCTGGAAAGCATTGCGCACCACGCGGTTGAGCTGGCTGGCGCCAGCCGCTTCATTCAGGCCGACGTTGCGGATGTACTCGGTCGGGTCGGTGATGCGCCAGCGCACATACCAGTCGATCACGACCCGCTGCTTTTCGGCGGTCAGCATCGGCTCGGTGTCCGTGCTGTCGAGCGTCAACAAGCGCTTGTCAATGTAGGTCACGTTCTGGAACGGCGGCGGCAGCTTGATGTTCAGACCCGGCTCGGTGATCACGTCCTTGATCTGCCCCAAGGCATACACCACGCCGAACTGCCGCTGATCCACCACGAACAGCATGGAACTCGCCAGCGCCAACAGCACCAGCAGTGAAGAAATTGCAAATCCAACCCGGTTCATTCTGGGCTCCTATCGGGTTTCACGGTCGCGCGAGCGGGCACCGTCGCGGGTGCGGGCATCGAGCGGCGAAGTTGCGGGCATCGAGGGGGCGGCAGGCGTTGCCGGAGCGGCCGCAGCAGACTGGGCAGCCGCTTCGCTCGCACTCAGCTGCATGATCTTGTCCAGCGGCAGATACAGCAGATTGGACCCTTGTTTGGAATCGACCAGCACCTTGGTGACATTGCCGTAAATCTGCTGCATGGTCTCCAGGTAGAGACGGTCGCGTGTCACCTGCGGCGCCTTCTGGTATTCGGTCAGGATGGCGCGGAAACGCTGGGCATCACCCTGGGCCTGCGCCACGATACGCGCCTTGTAGGCCTCAGCCTCTTCCTTCAGGCGCGAAGCGGTACCCAACGCACGCGGCACCACGTCGTTGGCGTAGGCCTCGGCTTCGTTCTTGGCACGCTCACGCTCCTGGCCAGCCTTGAGCACGTCGTCAAAAGCCGCCTGCACCTGCTCGGGTGGGCGAACACCGCCTTGTTGCAGGTTGATGCCGACCACTTCAATACCGACCTTGTAACGGTCCAGGATGGTCTGCATCAGCGCGCGCACACGCGGCGCGATCTGGTCGCGCTCTTCGGACAGCGCCGAATCCATCTTCATCTTGCCAACCACCTCGCGCACGGCCGTCTCGGCCGCCTGGACCACGGCCTCACTCGGACTCTTGCTCTCGAACAGGAAGGCACGTGCATCGTTCAAGCGGTACTGAACGGCAAACTTGATCTCGACGATGTTCTCGTCTTCGGTCAGCATGGCCGACTCGCGCAGGCCGGTGGCCTTGATCACGGTGTCACGCCCCACGTCCACGGAACGGATCTGGGTCACGAACACCAGTTCATGACGCTGGATCGGGTACGGCAGACGCCAGTTGAAACCGGCCCCGACCGTGGACTTGTAACGGCCGAACTGGGTGATGACGGCCTGCTGGCCTTCCTGCACGATGAAAAAGCCCGTGCCCAGCCAGATTAGCACGGCAATACCGGCGATCAGGCCGATGCCCAATCCGGCATTCTTCATGTCAGGCTGGAAGCCGCCGCCCGTGCCGCCGGAACGACCACCACGCCCCGATCCGCCACCAAAAAGGCCCCCGAGCTTGCGGTTGAAGTCGCGCCACAGCTCATCCAGATCTGGTGGGCCTTGATTGGAACCCTGGTTCTGGCCTCGCCCCTGACCGTTGGTCGGCGGCGGCAGATCGGACTCCGGCCGGGACGGCTCAGGCTTGTTGTTGTCGGCCGGCTTGTCGTCGCCGCGACCCCAGCGAGGGTCGTTCAGATTGAACATGCCCCGGATGCGGCCTGACCATTCCGCCCAGCGAAAGGCGCTTAATTGGAGTTTCATCGTTTCGTCTCTTCTAGGTCTCTGGCTGGATTGTGCCCAATCAGGAATCGGTTGGATGATTTTCTGCCGAAAGTGCCTCCACCCTCTCCGGTAATTCCCGGCCGGCCTCGCTGGCCCGACGCGCCAGCAGATGCCGCAAGGCTTGCAGCCCCAGCCCTTTGCGCGCGCTGGCAAAGATGCGGGGGGTTGCCACACCATCGAGGTCATAGGTGTCTTCGAGCTGCAGCGGTCGGCGCTCCTCGTCGAGGGCATCGAGCTTGTTGAAGACCAGCACCTGGGGAATGTCAGCGGCACCGATTTCGGTCAACACGCGCTGCACTTCCGCAATCTGCTCGGGATAGTTCGGATTGGCGGCATCGACCACATGCAGCAGCAGGTCGGCATCGACCGCTTCCTGCAGCGTGGCCTGGAAGGCGTCGATCAGACCGTGCGGCAGGTCGCGGATGAAGCCCACCGTGTCGGACAGCGAAACCGAACGCCCCGCTTCGCCGAGATACAGCTGGCGTGTCGTGGTGTCGAGCGTGGCAAACAACTGGTCGGCCGCATAGGCACGCGCCTTCACGAGCGCATTGAACAGCGTGGATTTACCGGCGTTGGTGTACCCCACCAGCGAAATATTGAAAGCTTCGCGGCGCTCGCGCTGGCGACGCTGGGTCTGGCGCTGGCGCTTGACCTTGACCAGCCGCTCCTTGGTGCGCTTGATGGACTCATTGATCATGCGGCGGTCCAGCTCGATCTGCTTCTCACCCGGGCCACCACGCACACCGGCACCGCCGGTCTGGCGCTCTAGGTGAGACCAGCGCCGCACCAGCCGGGTGCTGAGGTATTGCAGTCGCGCCAGCTCGACCTGCAGCTTGCCTTCATGGCTACGCGCACGCTGGGCAAAGATTTCCAGAATGAGCAAGGTGCGGTCGTTGACCGGCAGCTCCAGATGGCGCTCCAGATTGCGCTGCTGCGCCGGACTCAGGCTCTGGTCGAACAGCACCTCGGTGGCACCGAGTTGCTGCGCCAGCAGCTTGATCTCGTCGGCCTTGCCGCTACCCACAAACAGGGCGGCATCAGGCGCCCGGCGCTTGCAGGTCAGGCGTGCAACCGGTTTCAGGCCCGCGGTTTCAGCCAGCAGGCCCAATTCTTCGAGTTCGGCGTCAAAATGGGGCAGACCAAAGTCCACCCCCACCAGAATGGTCGGTGCCGGGGTCTTGTCGGGCAAATCAGTCAAATGGAACGCAGCCTGGATACAGGCTCAGAAAAAAATCGTCTCTCAGGCGTCCGCGCCCCACATGGCATCAAGGGGTACCGGCAGACGGCTCGGCTTCACCGGTGGAGAAATTGACGGCGCGACCCGGCACGATGGTGGAAATCGCATGCTTGTAGACCATCTGCGTGACCGTGTTGCGCAGCAGCACGACATACTGGTCAAACGACTCGATCTGGCCTTGCAGCTTGATACCGTTGACGAGATAGATGGAGACCGGCACATGCTCGCGGCGCAGCGCGTTCAGAAAGGGGTCTTGCAAAAGCTGACCTTTGTTATTGCTCACGATATTCTCCGTGTTCAAAAGTTTTATAGAAGTTGCCACCTTACCACAGCGGGCTGTTTCATGGTGGGCAGATGAGGCAAAACCTCACGGAGGGGCGGAAACTAGCCGTTTTCCTAATCCGCGTAGGGATTGTGCGAAGTTTTCATCTCGATGCGCAACGGTGTCCCGACCAGATTGAACTCTTTGCGAATTCGCCCTTCCAGGAACCGTTTGTAGGCATCGGTCACGTGCTCTAGCGAGTTACCGTGGATCACGACCAGCGGCGGGTTCATCCCGCCCTGGTGGGCATAGCGCAATTTCGGCCTGTAGATGCCCGTCTTTTTGGGCGTCTGAAACTGCACCGCTTCCTGCAGCAGGCGCGTCAGCACCGGCGTGGGCATCTTGCAGTTGGCCGACTTGTGTGCCTGAATGATGGAGGTCCATACCGGCCCCAGTCCCTGCCGCTTCTTGGCGGAAATGTGATGCAGATCCGCAAATTTGAGAAAGGACAGCCGGGTCTCGATGGAGCGCTGCAACAGCTCGCGCTGGTACTCATCCACCGCATCCCACTTGTTGACCGCCAGCACCACGGCACGGCCGCTTTCCAGGATGTAGCCGGCAATGTGGGCATCCTGATCGGTCACGCCCTGCGTCGCATCCAGCAGCAGCAACACCACATTGGCCGATTCGATGGCCTGCAGGGTCTTGACCACGGAAAACTTCTCAATGGCTTCAAACACCTTGCCCTTGCGGCGCAGCCCGGCCGTGTCGATCAACTCGAAACGCTGACCGTTTCGCTCAAAGGGCACGCTGATGGCATCGCGCGTGGTGCCCGGCATATCGAACGCCACCAAGCGCTCCTCGCCAAGCCATGTGTTGATGAGGGTTGATTTGCCCACATTGGGCCGGCCGGCCACCGCCAGCTTGATGAGGCCAGGATCGCGCGCCTCCTCCTCGTCGTCCGGATCCGGCAGATTCAGTGGCTCAAGAGCCAGCTCCACCAGGGAGCGGATGCCTTGGCCATGGGCCGCCGAAACCGGGTAGACCTCACCCAAGCCGAGCTCGAAAAATTCGACCAGCTGCGCCCCCTCCTTCATGCCCTCGGCCTTGTTGGCCACCAGCACACAAGGCTTGCCCAGGCGGCGCAGGTAGCTGGCAATATCGTGATCCTGCGCCGACACCCCCTGACGGGCATCCACCACAAAAATCACCACATCGGCCTCGGCCACGGCCTGGCGCGTCTGCTTGGCCATTTCCTTGTAGATGCCGGCGCCAGCATCCGGCTCGAAACCACCGGTATCGATGACGATGTACTCGTGCTTGCCCAATTTGCCGTTGCCGTAATGGCGATCGCGCGTCAAGCCTGCAAAGTCAGCCACGATGGCATCGCGCGACTTGGTCAGCCGGTTGAACAGCGTCGATTTACCGACGTTTGGGCGGCCAACGAGGGCCAGGACCGGTTTCATGCAGAAAAGCCTTGTTTCATTCAGGCCGGAAGCCAAAGACGCCGCCACCGCGCGTCACGACCACCAGCGTATTGCCGGCCAGCACCGGCGCAGCGACGATCGCCGTTCCGTCCGTGCTGACGCGGGCCATGGGTGAGCCATCTTCACGCGAGAGGAAATGCACCAAGCCGGTACCATCCCCCACCACCACGGAACGCCCCGCGGCCAAGGGTGCACCCAGATTGCGGTAGCGCAAAATCTCCTGCGTCCAGGCGCGCTCACCGTCGGCACGACGCCAAGCCACAACCGTACCATCGGCCTCCGCGCCAAAAATGAAGTCACGGTCGCCCCGCACCCCCGTAGCCCCGGTTGCCGGCTTGGTCCACAAGACGGTGCCACGTGCTGCATCCACGCAACCGACCGCCGCCTGGAAAGCACGCGCGCAAATCACCGTACCCTCACGGCTGACACCGGCCACCAAATCCACCAGACGCTCAATATCGTTCACGCCGCGCGGTGAAGCGATGGCGGCTTCCCAGCGCACACTGCCGTTGAGCGGGTTCAAACCAACCAGCTTGCCCGACAAGCCCACCACCAGCGTGTCACCCACGGCCAGCAACACACCGGCCTGACGCAGCACCAAGGCCTCTCCCGTGCGTTGCTGCTGCCACAAGCGACGGCCAGATTGACCATCAAATGCGCTGACAGTGCGGTCCGCCCCGAGCACAAAGACCCGACCTCCCGCCACCAAGGGCGCAGTCAAGCTGACCGCGTTGAGACGCTGGCGCCAGATTTCACGCCCGGCCTCCAGGGCCACGACCTCGTTGCCCAGGGTGATGACGGCAGCACGTTGGCCATCGTAGCCAACCCCGGAACTCAGGGGGCTTCCCAGCGAGAGGCGCCAGACGTCAGCGCCATTGCTGGCATCCAACACCGCGACCGTGCCATTCGATGCAGCCACCGCCACGCGTTGGTCCACCACGCGCACATCCAGCGGCAAGCTGACTTCTCCGATCTTGGAAATCCAGACTTGACGCACACCGAGCAGATCGACGCCCGGTGACAGCTCGGCCGGTTTCGGCTTTTGTGGACCACTGGAGCAGGCCGCCAAGAAAACCACCAGGGCCGTCAACAGCGCATGACGCAGCACACGGGAAAATCCATGCAATGTTTGGTTCACTTGGCACTCCCTGCAGCCCGGTCAGCCTGGACACTGGTGCCGAGTGCTGCGAGCTTGACATCGACCAGACGCCGGTATTCGCTCCCCTCACCCAGACCCTTGTAGGCCTTGAGGTATTCGGCCACGGCCTCAGTCTTTTTCCCCTGAGCCAGATAGACGTCACCACGCCGGTCGGCAGCCAAAGGAACGAAGTCAACCGGAAAATCACCAGCCAACTGCTTGAGCGCCTCGTCATACGCCTTGGTTTCAATCAGCACACTCGCCAGCCGAAGACGGGCAACCGCCTGGTAGCCCTCATCCGATGACTTCTCAGCAACCCACAGCAAGGCGCCCTTTGCTGCATCCAGCTTGCCGGCATCAACGTAAGCCTTGGCAGCCAGCAGCCCTGCCTGCTGGGCATAGGTGGTGGAGGCGAATTTGTCTTTCATGTCACCCAGGGCGCGCTCCAGCTTGGCCACATCACCTGTCACGGCAATGCGCTCCACCTCGTCGTACATGGCAGCCGCCTGGGTTGCCTGGCTGCGCTGCCAATACTGGTACAGGTTCCAACCAGCAACGGCCGCCAGCACCGCGATGAGAACCCAGGTGATCGGGTTGCCATATTGGCGCCAGAAATGCTTGAGCTGATCAAGCTGTTCTTGTTCTTCGAGATCGAGATGTGCCATGGGAAGTATTACTTTCAAGACCGCGATTGTAGGTGGGACGCCCAATCGGCAACGTTCGCCAACGAATACGTCGACTGCGTGCCACTGCCGTCGCGCAGGGCTTTGACGGTGACCTGGTTTTGCGCCAGTTCATCAGCGCCGAAAATCAAGGCGTAGAAGGCACCGCTGGCATCAGCCCGCTTGAACTGGGACTTCATGCTGCCCATGCCCTCACCCGTTCCGGCATGCATTTGCACCCGCACACCCGCGGCGCGCAGGGCCTGGAGGCATGCCATGGCCGTCGGCAACGCAGTGACTTCAGGAACAATGGCATAGGCATCCAGGATCGGAGCGGGGTTGGCCGTGCCCTGCTCCTTCAGCAGTTCGAGTACGCGCTCAACCCCCAAAGCCCAGCCGACTGCCGGCGCCGGCTTGCCGCCAATCTGTTCAATCAAATAGTCATAACGCCCACCGCCGCAGATCGTGCCCTGCGAACCCAGCCGCGTTGTGATGAACTCGAACACCGTCAGGTTGTAATAGTCCATGCCGCGCACCAGCCGCGGATTGATGCTGTAGGCCACGCCATTGGCATCGAGCATGGCACGCACCTGGTTGAAATGGGCCAGCGAGGCTTCACCCAGGAAATCGAGCAGCTTGGGTGCCGCCTCCACCAATGCCTGCATCGCTGGGTTTTTGGTATCCAGAATACGCAAGGGATTGAGGTGCAGGCGACGACGCGCCTCTTCATCAAGCTGGTCGGCATGCTGTTCGAAATAAGCAATCAGCGCCGCACGGTGCTGTTTGCGCTCTTCGGGCTGCCCCAGGCTGTTGAGTTCCAGGCGCACATCGCTCAGGCCCAGCGTTTTCCAGAGGGCGTCGGCCAGCAGAATCAACTCGGCGTCGACCTCGGCGCCGGCAAAGCCCAGCGCCTCGGCACCAACCTGATGGAACTGGCGGTAGCGCCCGCGCTGCGGTCGCTCATGGCGGAACATCGGGCCCATGTAATACAGGCGCTTGCCACCGTCGTACAGCATGGAGTGCTCGACCACCGCGCGCACCACCCCGGCGGTGCACTCGGGCCGAAGCGTCAGGTGCTCGCCATTGAGGCGATCTTCAAAGGAGTACATCTCCTTCTCGACAATATCGGTCACTTCCCCAAGACCGCGGATAAACAGCGGCGTGGGCTCAACGATAGGCGTGCGGATGTTGCTGTAGGCGTAGCGCGCCATCAGTGCGCGGACCTGCTCCTCCAACCATTCCCAGCGGGCAGAATCCGGAGGCAGGATGTCGTTCATGCCTTTGACGGCGGTCAGCTTCTCGGCCTTGGCGGCCATCTTCTTTTCTGTCATGAATCTGTTCAGGCAGCTTCAGATACCTTGCGGGCACCGAAACGGTTCTCGATATAGGTTTCGACCACTTGCTGGAAATCGTGTGCAATGGCATCGCCACGCAAGGTCATGCGCTTTTCGCCATCGATGAATACCGGTGCAGCCGGTGCCTCTCCCGTACCAGGCAGGCTGATGCCGATATCGGCATGCTTGCTCTCGCCCGGCCCGTTCACGATGCACCCCATCACCGCGACCTTGAGCGCTTCAACGCCCGGGTACTGCTTGCGCCAAACCGGCATCTGCGCGCGCAGAAAATCATCGATCTGCTTGGCCAGCACCTGGAAGGTGGTGCTGGTCGTGCGACCACAGCCGGGGCACGCTGTGACGCTGGGCACGAACGTGCGCAAGCCCAATGCCTGCAGGATCTCGGAGGCGATCACCACCTCTTGCGTACGCGCCTCACCCGGCTGCGGTGTCAGCGAGACACGAATGGTGTCGCCAATGCCTTCCTGCAACAGGATGGAAAGGGCCGTGGCAGACGCAACCGTCCCCTTGGTGCCCATGCCGGCTTCGGTCAGGCCCAAGTGCAGCGCGTAGTCGCAGCGCTTGGACAACTCGCGATAAACGGAAATCAGATCCTGAACGCCACTGACCTTGCAGGACAAGATGATCTGCTCAGCCGACATCCCCATGCTTTGCGCAAAGCGCGCCGAATCAATGGCCGAGGTCACGAGCGCTTCATACATCACCGCCTTGGCATCCCAAGGTTCGGGGCGCCGGCTGTTCTCGTCCATCAAACTGGCCAGCAGCTCCTGGTCCAGGCTTCCCCAGTTGACGCCAATGCGCACCGGCTTGTTCCAGCGCATGGCCACTTCGATCATCTGTCCGAATTGGCGATCACGCTTGTCTCCCTTGCCCACATTGCCGGGATTGATACGGTACTTGGACAGCGTCTCGGCACAAGCGGGATACGCCGTCAACAAGGTATGGCCGTTGTAATGGAAGTCGCCAATCAGGGGCACATCGATGCCCATGCGGTCGAGCTGCTCGCGAATATGCGGCACGGCCTGTGCGGCTTCCGGTGTGTTGACCGTGAGACGCACCATCTCGGAGCCGGCCAGGGCCAGTTCCTTGACCTGGATCGCCGTCCCGATGACATCCACCGTGTCGGTGTTGGTCATGGATTGAACGCGCACCGGCGCATCACCCCCCACGGTGACAACACGCGCGCCCCAACTCACGGGAACCTGACGTGTGCGGCGCGCTTTCGGCGCAGCCTGATCAATCGGAAAACAGGGCTGCACCTTACTTCACCTCGAAACGGGCCACATTCTCGCGAACAATGGTGTCCAGATTGAACGGTTTCCCTCGTACCTGGACTTCTGTGACATCGGCACGCCCGATCACCACCGACAGAGGTAACGCACCCGAAACATTCACCGTTTCGCCAGTCGCCAACGTACGGCGCAGCTGGATCACGCCTTGCGCATCCGTGACCTCGACCCAGGACGGCCCGCGTGCCTTGAGGCCCAGCACACCATTGCCAGGCGCCCCACCCTGAGGTGCTGCCACGGCAGCACTGACGGGCGCCGGCGGCGCTGGCGTTGCCACCACAGGCGGCACAACGATTGCAGGCGGTACCGGAGACGCGACCGGCGGCTCAACCGGAGCCAGTGCTGGAGCCGTCGGCGCAGGAAGAGGCTGATCAGCAGGCTTCTCGGTCGGCCCTGGCGCTGGCGTCGCCTCATTGGCCGGCGTCGATGTGGCAAGCACCACCTCGGACGAGGTGACTTCCTTTCGCTCCATGGAAGGGAAGAAGATCAGTACCAGTGCCGCCGCCAGGATCGCCAGGGCCGCCAGCACACCCGGGCGAGAGATTTGATCTCGCAGCGACATTGCCGTCGCATCACCCGGCGCACGAAACGGTGCATTGATGCCCCACTCATCGGGCCGGAGTTGGGGTGCCGTCGTCTGCGGCAACAACGCCAACACAGGGGTTGGATCAATTTTCAGCGTCCGGCAGACGCTGGAAGCCAGGGCCCGTACAAACACCGCATCCGGCAGCTGGTCGAGCCGGTCGGCCTCCAAGGCCTCCAGCTTCTCGACCGGCACCTTCATGGACACCGCCAGGGCCGCCACATGCAGACCGGCTGCCTCACGCGCCTGACGCAGCAGTTCACCCGCTGTGGCCTGCGGAGCCACAACGTCACCCACGGTGGATGCTTCGGTTTCCTGCACCAGTTCTGGCTCCTCACTCATTGAATGCCCCTCGCTCATAGGCCTCGACTTCGCGCGACTGTGGGTAGCGCTTCTTGAGTTGTGCTGCCAGTTGCTCTCTGGCCTCACGGTTATTCAAACGCTGCTCGATCTTGATTCCGAGCCATAAGGACTCTGCATTCGCCATCTCGCTGTTGTTGAGGCGTCGAATGTAGAACTGGGCACGCGCCAACTCACCTCGCTGGAACAGCAGCGTCGCCAGGTTGTAGCCCGTGACGGGGTTGGCAGCATCGAGTTCATAGGACTTGGTCAGGCTGTACTCGGCCTCGGCCCGTTGACCGGCTCTGACCTGGCACAGGCCCTGAGCCATCCAGGTCTTGGCACGCCCGCCATAGGTCGGATTGGCAATCGCTTGCGTAAAGGCCTGGAAAGACTCGGTGTAGCGCGCCTGCTGGCACAGCAACCAACCATAGTTGTGCGTCACATTGGCATCGCGAGGGTTGAGCGCCATGGCCCGGCGGAAGCTCTCCTCGGCAAGCCGCAGGTCATTCAAGCGCATGTAGATCAGGCCGCGCAGGTTGTAGGCTTCGGCATATGCCGGATCCACCACCAACGCCTGCTTGATTTCGTCCAAGGCGACGGTGGTCTGCCCCTGCTCGAAATAGCCAATGGCCAATTCCAGTCGAATGCGAGCCCGCTTGCGAACCTCGGGCTCATCCGAATCCGTCACGATATCCGCATGGTTCCCATTCGCCGGCCCGCCCCCCGTGGTGGCACAGCCGGACAGGCCCATGATGGCCACCAGTGCCAGACAGGCGCCCCAAAAGCGCATGGCCATCCGCCGCGATCCTGTCTCGCTCATTTTCATGCCTTACATCTCCTCCGATTTCCGGTCTCGCGACATCACGGGCTTGAGCATCACCGTACGCTGTTGGCTGATTCGCTCACCCACCCGTGTTCGGTCCTTGACATCACCCGCCAATTGCCCGCAGGCCGCATCGATGTCATCACCACGTGTTTTACGCACGGTCGTCACGATACCAGCATCTGAGAGGATTTTGGCGAAGGCGAGCACCTGGTTTTGCGGCGAGCGCACCAGTCCCGACTGAGGGAATGGATTGAAGGGAATCAAATTGAATTTGCACCAGACGCCTCCGGTCGCGTACTGGCGTACCAACGCAATCAATTGCTGAGCATGCTCGGGCTGGTCATTCACCCCGTCGAGCATGCAGTATTCAAAGGTAATGAAATCGCGCGGCGCATGGGCCAAATAGCGGTTGCATGCCGCCATCAGTTCGGCAATCGGGTACTTTCGGTTCAACGGAACCAGGTTGTCACGCAAAGCGTCGTTAGGAGCATGCAAGGACACGGCCAGCGCCACCGGGCAATCCTGCGCCAGACGATCCATCATCGACACCACGCCCGAGGTCGATACCGTCACGCGACGGCGCGATAGACCATAGCCATGGTCGTCCAACATGATGCGCAAGGCCGGAATCAATTCGTTGTAGTTCTGCAGTGGCTCGCCCATGCCCATCATCACCACATTGGTGATGATGCGGTCTTGCCGCCCGAGATACTCGCGCAGGAAATGCTCGGCGAACCAGAGCTGCGCAACGATCTCGCCGGTTGTCAGGTTGCGGCTGAAGCCCTGGTGGCCGGTGGAACAGAAGCGACACCCCACAGCACAGCCAGCCTGGGACGACACGCACAACGTGCCGCGATCTTCCTCGGGGATAAAAACTGCTTCGACAGCGTTGCCGTCGCCCACATCAAACAACCACTTGATGGTGCCGTCAGCGGAAATTTGCCGGGAGATGACATCCAGCCCCTTGATATGGGCCGTCGTCGCAAGCTTCTCCCGCAGGGATTTCGCCAGATCGGTCATTTCGCCGAAACTGGAAGCCCCTTTTTGATGAATCCAGCGAAACAGCTGGGTGGCGCGAAAGCGCTTTTCCCCCAGCCGCTCGCAGAAAAGGGCCAAACCCTCGAGGTCAAAATCGAGCAGATTGGCCGTCATTTCATGTTTAACGCGAATAAACGTTCATGCCGGGGAAGAAGAACGCCACTTCCACAGCAGCCGTTTCGGCAGCGTCGGAGCCATGCACTGCGTTGGCGTCGATGCTGTCAGCGAAATCGGCGCGAATCGTACCGGGAGCAGCCTTCTTGGGATCGGTCGCGCCCATCAGGTCACGGTTCTTCAGAATGGCGCCTTCGCCTTCCAGCGCCTGGATCATCACCGGGCCGGAAATCATGAAATCAACCAGATCCTTGAAGAAGGGACGCTCTTTGTGCACAGCGTAGAACGCTTCTGCTTCACGGCGGGACAGATGAGCCATCTTGGCGGCAACAACCTTCAGGCCGGCAGCTTCAAAGCGCGCATAGATCTGGCCAATCACGTTCTTGGCAACGGCATCGGGCTTGATGATGGAAAGAGTACGTTCGATAGACATGTGATTTTCCTGAGTTATTGGTGTTCAGTTTCTACCCATTGGGCAAAGCCCTAGATTTTAACCTGTAAGGAAGTCAAGCCCGTGACCCGGGCCAATATTCCCCTCTGTAAACAGCCTATCGGCCGTCACAGGCGCTGGCAATCAGCGGCCGCGCCCACCACCACGGCGCTGGCCACCACCCCCTCCGCCGCCACCATCGCGGCGCGGCCCTTGACGCTGGCGCGTAAAACTGTCGGCACCGATGTAGCCAAATGACGTCTTCATCGGGTCTGGCTGGGCATCTCCACTTGGGCGGTCGCCACGGTCCTTACGCCCCTGGGATTTGCGCGCCGCCGGATTGCTCGCACCTGAGCCTTGACCACGTGGCCCGTTGCCGTTGTTACCGCGTCGCTTGTTGCGACCGCCACCGCCCGGCTTGCCGGCCGGCTGAGGACGATCGGCGCGCTCGCCTTCGGCAGCACCAGCCGCATTGCCGCCTGACTCGCCACGTCGATCCGCAGCGCGCATCAGTGCCTTGATGTCGCCCTCATCGAGCTCCATCCAGGCACCACGTTTGAGGCCACGCGGCAGCATCATGGCACCGTAGCGGATGCGGATCAGGCGACTGACCGCATGCCCCACGGCTTCCAGCATGCGGCGCACCTCACGGTTGCGCCCTTCGGAAATGGTGACGCGGTACCAGCAATTCGAACCCTCACCACCACCGTCCTCGATCGACCCGAACTGGGCCGTGCCATCGTCAAGCTGAACCCCGTCAAGCAGGCGCTGTTTTTCCTCCTTGCTCAGCGCACCGAGAACGCGCACAGCGTACTCACGCTCCAGGCCAAAACGCGGATGCATCAGCTTGTTCGCCAACTCACCGGAACTGGTAAACAACAACAAGCCCTCGGTGTTGAGATCCAGACGGCCGACTGACTGCCACTTGCCTTGAGCCAGCTTGGGCAAACGTCGAAAGACAGTGGGACGATTTTGCGGGTCGTCATGCGTGACCACCTCACCCACTGGCTTGTGATAAGCAATGACACGCGCCGGCGGCGGTTCGATGCGAAAACGCACCGGCTTGCCATTGACCTTGATGTGGTCGCCAAACTGGATACGCTGGCCGATATGGGCCGGCTCGTTGTTGACCGAGATGCGCCCCTCCATGATGAGCTGCTCCATCTCCAGCCGCGACCCCATGCCGGCCTGTGCCAGCACTTTATGAAGCTTGGGCGTTTCCACCTGGGGGGCCAGCACCCGCTTGGGTGCCAATGTCACCTCAGACGATTCCTCATCAGCATCAAGCTGACCGGACACCACATCTTCAAAACGGTAGACGGCCTCACCAATGCGGTCACTTTGGGCGACCTTTTTGGCCCCACCAGACAGCGAAGCACCTGCAGAATCCTCGACAGCATCGCTCACCCTAGCGCCCCCCGCCTCAGACGGCTTATCGGCTCTTGGGACTTCAGTTTCGTCAGACTCGCCGACCGGTGCCGGCAAGGGCGCTGAAGGGTTTTGATCGCTCATGGTTGATTTCCGCTCAATACAAAGAGTTCATCCGAGGCTCCAGCAGGCTCTGGCTGCTCAAGCTCAGTCACGACATCCGACGCATCCATCGGCAAAGACTCCTGAGCCGCACCCAGCATGTCGAGCATGCCGGCTTGCTGCGCCGGCGTTTCCATCAGCGGCAACTGGTCGAGTGACTCAAGCCCCAGGTCGTCGAGGAAGTGCTTGGTCGTTGCGTACAGCGCCGGCCGGCCAGCCGCCTCGCGGTGACCAATCACCTCAATCCAGCCTCGGTCTTCCAGCTGCTTGAGGAGCAGCGAATTGATGGTCACGCCGCGAATATCTTCCATATCGCCGCGCGTCACGGGTTGCCGGTAGGCAATGATGGCCAGTGTTTCGAGCGTCGCTCGCGAATAGCGCGGTGGTTTTTCCGGATGCAGGCGATCCAGGTATTCACGCATGTCAGGGCGACTTTGGAAACGCCAGCCGGTGGCCACGCACACCAGTTCGACGCCACGCAAGGTCCATTCCTGCTGGATCTCAAGCAACAATTGTTTGATCGTGTCCACCCCCAACTCGTCGTTGAACAAGGTACGCATATCCCGTACCTGCAGAGGTTGCTGCGAGCAGATCAGGGCTGTTTCCAGCACACGCTTGGCATCCGCCGTATTCATGGTCTTGCGAGTCCAGAAAAAAGCATCTTGAGGATGCGACTATCAGGGTGGTTAGCGAGGTGCGACCCACGGACTGGTGCGTCCTGTGGTCGAAGGCGTCCCGGCAAGGGCCGGGGCCGGAGGTAAGCCTTCAAGGGTCTTCCTGATTGGCATTGTAGCCCAGCCCCCACGCCTGCAGGGCCTGCTGCAGATCATCCGGCAACGGTGCCCGAAACACCATGTTTTGCCCCGTCACCGGATGGACGAACGACAGGCGCAAGGCATGCAAAGCCTGCCGCTCCATCCCTGCTGCCGCAGCGCCACCATAAAGTTCGTCAGCCACCAACGGGTGACCGATCGATGCCATGTGAACCCGGATCTGGTGCGTCCGCCCGGTATGCAAAGTACACCGCACCAAGCAGCCCTGGTCACAATTGGCAAGCAGTTCGATGCTGGTTTTCGCCAACTTGCCAGCATGGCGCGCCAAGTCAACCACCGACATGCGCAAGCGATTGCGGGGGTCGCGCCCAATCGGCGCATCCACGTCTCGACGAACCGGGCCACGCCAGGCCTGATGCGCCAAGGCCACATACTGGCGACTCACCTCACGCTGGGCAATCAGTCGCACCAGCGCGTCCATCGTCGCCCGGCTGCGAGCCACGACCATCAGCCCACTGGTATCCTTGTCCAGGCGGTGGACGATGCCTGCCCGCGGCAATTGCGCCGCTTGCACATCATGAGCGAGCAGGCCATTGAGCAAGGTGCCGGACCAGTTGCCCGGCGCCGGATGAACCACCAGTCCGGCCGGCTTGTTGAGCACCAACAGGTGCGGATCCTCGAACACGATCTGCAGCGGCATGGCCTCCGGCTTGAAAGCCTGGCTCTGGGGCGTGGGCCGCAATTCGATGACGCCACGCTCCCCCGCCCGGACCTTGAGTGCCGGCTTGCACAAGGGGGCTCCGTTTTGAGTGACCGCACCGGCCTCGATCAACTGCTGCAGGTAGCTTCTGGAAAACTCCGGGATCAACTCAGCCAGGGTACGATCCAGGCGCATGCCGTGCTGAGCCTCGTCCACGACCCACTCGCGCAACTCGGCGTCAACCGGGCTGTCGGCGCTGTCGTCAAGCTCTTCGTCAACAGGGGGGCTCGATATAATCAAACTAGATTCTTTCAAGAGAGTGTGGCCTTAATGCTTCGTACCAAATTATCGGTTGTCAGTACCCTGCTCTTGGCAGCCGGAGCCGTACTGGTCGCCGGATGCTCATCCAAGCCTGTTGACAAGACGGCCAGCATGAGCCCGAACAAGATCTACGCCGAAGCCAAGGACGAACTCAGTGCGGGAGCTTACGACAAGGCCATCCCCCTGTTCGAAAAACTGGAAGGCCGTGCAGCAGGCACACCGCTGGCGCAGCAGGCGCAGCTCGACAAGGCCTATGCCCACTACAAATACCAGGAACCGGCCCAGGCGCTTGCCACCTTGGATCGTTTCATCAAGCTGCACCCTGCCAGCCCGGCCCTGGACTATGCGCTCTACCTCAAAGGCATCATCAATTTCAACGATGACCTGGGCATGTTCTCCTCGATCACGCGCCAGGATTTGTCTGAGCGCGACCAGAAGGCCGCCAAGGAGTCTTTTGAATCCTTCAAGGAACTGGTCACACGGTTTCCCGAATCACGCTACGCCACCGATGCTCGACTGCGCATGAGTTACATCGTTAACTCGCTGGCCTTGTATGAAGTGCATGTGGCACGTTATTACTACTCGCGCGGCGCCTATCTGGCCGCCATCAACCGCGCCCAGCTTGCCCTCACCGACTATCAAGGTGCCCCGGCTCTTGAAGAGGCCCTGTTCATTCTTGTGAAGTCCTACGAGGCACTCGACATGCCGCAGCTGCGTGACGACAGCAAACGGGTGCTTGAGAAAAACTATCCTCAGAGCGAATACCTGAGCCAAGGCTTCAAGTCGAACTCAGATCCGTGGTGGAAGCTCTGGTAAGAGACGCCAGGAACTCCTGCGCCTCTTCCTCGGTCTTGAGCCTGCGCATGGGCGGCAAGGCCGCCAACAGGCGGCGCCCGTAACCCATGCTCTGCAAACGGGTGTCGCACAGAACCAGCAGACCCCGGTCCGTCTCACGCCGGATGAGACGTCCCGCCCCCTGTTTGAGTGCCACGGCTGCTTCCGGCACAAAATAGTCATTGAACGGGCTACGCCGGGCCTCCTCCAGGCGTTTGGCACGCGCCTGCACCAGCGGATCATTGGGCGGCGGAAACGGCAGCTTGTCGATCACCACCAGTTGCAGTGCTTCACCTGGAATATCGACCCCCTCCCAGAACGAGGCTGAGGCCACCAGAATGCAGCCCGATTGCCCGGCTTCGGCGCCTTGCCGAAAACGTGTCATCAACTCACGCTTGGGCAATTGCCCTTGGGCCAGAACCTGCAGGCCAGCCTCTGGCGGCAAATGCGCCTGCAGGGCTTCGCTGATGGCGCGCAAAGCGCGCAAGGTGGTAGTCAGAACCAGGGTGCGTCCGCCCAGCAGGGGCGCCATGCGGGCGACCAAGGCTGCCACCTGCTGGCTGTGGGCCGGATCCGCCGGCTTGGGCAGATTCGCCGGGACATACAAAGCCGCCTGCTGCGGATAGTCGAACGGGCTGTCCACTTGCAGAATTTCGGCCTGCGTCAGGCCACAGGGCTCGGTGAACCAGCTCAAGGCAGCATCGTCGCCCAGGGTGGCGGACGTGAAAATCCAGGACTTCCCGGTTTCCGCCGTCTCTGGCGGCGACAGCAGCCGGTTCTGCACCGCCGCAGCGATATCCAACGGCGACTCCACCAAACGCAACTGGCCGCCGACATCCAGCCAACGTACCGAGCCGACTTCGCAATCGCGAGTGAAAAAATCGGTCAAAGCAGTCAACGCTTCGGCCCGCTCCTGCAAACGCACAAAATCCGGCGAGATTTCGCTGACCGTCGACAGGGCGGCCGTCGCCTCAAGGCAGGCCTGATGCAGGGTCGACAAGGCATCACGCCATGACTGCGGCTCGATCTCTCCTGGTGCCGCCCCTGTCCACCCCAGCTTGGTCCCCGGATAGGCACGTCCGACGCACAAGCGCAAATCCCGCGCAGCACGCTCCAGCACTGACACGCGCTGTGACCAGTCAACCAATCCTCTGGCCTGCTGCAGACCGCAGGCCAGCATGTCTCGGGCAAAGTCCAGCAGTTGCCCGGTGGAGAGTTGCCGGCCGAGAAACTGGACGCCAGTTTCATTGAGCTGATGCGCCTCGTCGAAAATGACCGTCCTGACCGTCGGTAGCAATTCGGCCATGCCGGACTCTCGTACCGCCAGGTCGGCAAAAAACAGATGGTGATTGATGACCACCACATCCGCAGCCAGTGCTTCACGGCGCGCCAGATTGACGTGGCATTCACGGAATTTCGGGCATTGGCTCCCCAGACAGTTCTCACGCGTGGACGTCACCAGCGGGATGACAGGCGACCGCTCATCCAACCCGGGCAGCTCGGCCAGATCACCGGTCCGGGTCTGCTGCGCCCAGATCTCGATCCGAGCCAAAGCCCGGAGGATCATGGGCTCTGGTGCGGAAACACCATGACGAGCCAGCTCCATGCGATGCAGACACAGATAACTGCTGCGGCCCTTGAGCAAGGCGGTCCGTACCGGAAGCCCCAAAACGGTGATCAAGCGCGGCAAATCGCGCGCATACAGCTGGTCCTGAAGCGTTTTGGTGGCCGTTGACAGCAAAATCCGCTCACCGCTGAGCAATGCCGGCACCAGATAGGAAAAGGTCTTGCCGACGCCGGTTCCGGCCTCGACCACCAACGCCCCGCCCTGCTCTATCGTCCGGGCGACGGCCAGCGCCATGTCGGTTTGCCCTGATCGCAGCCGAAACTCATCAACAGCACGTGCCAGCACGCTGCCAGGCGCAAATGCCTCCAGTACCAAGTTCTGCAAACTCATGCGTCAGGCTGGCTCGTTGGGCGTGAGGCTACGTTCCAGCCGGCTGATTTCGTCGCGCAGGACCAAGCGTCTTTTCTTGAGGCGTCGGATCATCAGCTCGTCGAGTGGCACGACCTGACAGAGGCGGTCGATCATGGCGTCAAGATCAGCGTGCTCGATACGCAATTCGATCAGATGACGTTCAGGGGAGTGAAGATTGGAGTCCAAAAGTCGCAGCAAAAAGACAAACCGGGGAAGCAACCATTCTCATCTCCCCGCTTGCTTCGATAATACGTCTTTCATACCGACTTATCGAGGACTTTGTCCTTTAGGCTGCTGAACATGAGCAAAGGTTACCGACTTACCGCATCAACCGGCATTCACAAGGGAGACCGTGAATACCAGCAGGATCAGGTGGCGCTCTTGAACCACCCGCGCGTCAACGGCTGCGTGTTGGCAGTCGTTGCCGACGGCATGGGCGGACGCAGCGGGGGCCGCACCGCCTCCGACCAGGTCATGATGACCGCGAAACAGCTGTTTGATCGCTACGCGCCGGAAACCGACGATGCACCCACGCTGCTCAAGCAACTGGTGCAGGAAGCCAATCTGGTGATCAAACTCAGCGCCATTTCTTCCGAACAGGAACCTCACAGCACGCTGGCGGCCTTTCTGATCAACCCGGGTGGCGATTGCCACTGGATCCATGCCGGCGACTCGCGTGTCTACCACTACCATGGGGATCGCCTGATCAAGCGCACACTGGATCATTCGTATGTCCAGACCTTGGTCGAAAACGGCAGCATCACGGAAGAGGAAGCCAACGTCCATCCTCAATCCAACATCCTGATGGGCTGCCTGGGGACGGAAAACGACCCACCCATGGACATGCACTTCATCCCGCAGCTGGCACCTGGCGATACCCTGATGGCCTGCAGCGATGGCGTCTGGCACTACTTCAACAGCACAGAGCTTGGGGCAGCCTTGTCCAAGCTGTCAGCCCGTGAAGCCAGCGAGTTTCTGATCGAAAAGGCACGCTCCCGTGCTCGTGGCAGTGGCGACAATCTGTCGTTGGTCATTGTCAAGCTCGAACAGCTGGACTAGGGCGTACCAACACTGCATGTTCGTCATGCAAGTGCGTCGTCGCAGCACGCGGCCTCTCCGTTCGTCGCACCCAGGTCGTCTGAATCGGAAGCACTGCGTGCAAGTCCTGACACCAGTACGCCAATGCAGAACGCTGCAAGCTTAGCCTGCTTGGGCTACAGTGAGCCAGACATTCCACTCTCACTCATCACGTTGTCATGACCACCCTTGCCGACTTCCCCATCACCCGAAAATGGCCCGCCCAGCATCCTGACTGGCTGCAACTCTATTCGCTGCCCACGCCCAACGGCGTCAAGGTTTCGATCATGCTGGAAGAGACCGGCCTGCCCTACGAGCCGCACTTGGTGAGCTTCGAGACCAACGACCAGCTGTCGCCCGAATTCCTCTCGCTCAACCCCAACAACAAGATCCCGGCCATCATCGACCCCAACGGTCCGGGCGGCCAGCCGCTGGCGCTGTTCGAGTCCGGCGCCATCCTGATCTACCTAGCCGAGAAAACCGGCCAATTCCTGCCCGCCGACCCCGCCGCGCGCTACGAGACCCTGCAGTGGCTGATGTTCCAGATGGGCGGCATCGGCCCCATGTTTGGCCAGCTCGGCTTCTTCCACAAATTTGCCGGCAAGGACTACGAGGACAAGCGCCCGCGCGACCGCTACCTGGCCGAAACCAAACGCCTGCTGAAGGTGCTCAACCAGCGGCTCGAAGGCCGCGACTGGATCATGGGCCGGGACTACACAATTGCCGACATCGCCACCTTCGGCTGGGTACGCAACCTGATCGGCTTTTACGAAGCCGGTGATCTGGTCGGCATCCAGGACTTCCCGAATGTCACGCGCGTGCTGGCAGCATTTGTGGCGCGGCCGGCGGTGGCCAAGGGGCTGAACATTCCCAAACGGGCTTGACCGCTTCGCAAGCCTGCCGGGAAGCGTATGCCCATCCCCTCGGAGTACCAACGCGCCTCGCTGGACTTTGACAAGTTCATGGTCGATGCGCGCGACATTGCGGGGCTGGCTACCACCAACATGGCCTGGAACATGGTGGTGGGCGTGCTGCACACCTTCCGCCACCGGCTGACCGTCAAGGATGCCGTCCGTTTTGCCCATGTGCTGCCGCCCGTGCTGCGCGCCATCTTCGTCGCTGACTGGAACACGGACGAGCCGCCCCTGGCCTTTGACGACCGGGCGGCCATGACCCGGGAAGTGCAGTCCCTGCGGGTGGCACACAACTTTGCGCCGGACACCGCGATCCACGACGTGGCCATGGCACTGCGTCGCAACATCAACGAAGAAGACTTGGACCATATGCTGGCAAGTCTGCCGGATGGTGCGGCAGATTTCTGGCGCGTCTGAACCATAGGTAGCCACTGAAATTGATAACTCAAGTAGAGATCTTCACTGGCGGCATCCAGCCCTTGCCAACGTCAGGGCGTCTCACGGGCATGTTCAAGTCCCCCGTTATGGGTCCGGTTGATTTGACCGAAGAGGGCTTCGTCGGCGACCAGCAGGCAGACCGACGGGTGCATGGCGGACCGGACAAGGCCGTTCACCTTTATCCGGGCAGGCATTACGCGCGTCTGGCCAGCAGCTTCCCGGAGATTGCCGCAGCCCTGGTGCCCGGTGCCTTGGGCGAAAACCTCTCGGCCGCCGACATTGACGAACACGATGTCCGCATCGGCGACCTCTGGCAGTTGGGCACCGCCCTGCTCCAGGTCAGCCAGCCGCGCACCCCTTGCTGGAAGATCGACGAGCGGTTGGCTTGTGAAGGTGTTGCGGCCTTGATTGCGAGAAGTCACCTGACCGGTTGGTACCTGCGCGTCAAACAGCCCGGCACCGTCAGCCCCGGGGACGAGTTGGCGCTGATTCAACCCGCATCCGGCGCCCCCGCCCTGCACGAATTCATGCGGCTGTGGGCGGAACACCGGCCGTCGCTCGCGGCGCTTGAAGCGTTGGCACAACTCCCCGGGATGGCACATGGCTGGCGCGACAAGATCAACCAGCGCCTCGCCTGGCTGAAGCGTCTTTAGGCGCGGACATCGGCCAGCGCGGCCTGCATACCGTCACGGCCCGGCGACATGATCTTGCACCAGGGTGCACGCCTGGTTGGGGTTCTGCTTGAACATCCCCCATACGATGTCTGCGTTCTTGCCACGGCTTGCCTCTTGCGCTGTCAGTGCATCCCGCCATTCGCGGTCCAACGCGGCCACCTCCTTGCCGAACACCGCCTTCCAGGGTCTGCCGCCTTGGAGTGACAGTCGGTAGAACTGCTTGAGTTTGGCAACCCCGTATTGCTGAAGAAGGTAGCGACCGAAAGAACCTGCTTCCACATAACCCTTTGTCTGCTTGATCCGGTCCACCACACGCGGAATGCCATCCGGGCTGATCTGATGGCCCCATGAGGCATGATCACTCCCCAGGTCACTGATGGGCAACAGTTCATTGGCGCGCAAGAAGGCCAAAGCCCAGTCGTCGCTGCTGAGGCCGCAGCCAGGAAACGACATGCGGTTGCCGATCCGCTCCTCAACAGGAACGCCCATCATGTTGCGAACCAGTTTGTCCGGGTGCGGAAATACCGCGCTGGTCAGTTTGTGCGCCATGGTCATGGGGTCTTTCTCAAAGCCATAGACCATGACAACACGAGCACGACGCCCACCTGCGCCATCCGAAGCGACAACAAAGACACTCGTGTAGTAGTCATGCCCCCGAGGCACATCAAATTTCACCCTGATTTTTCCGAACCGGGACGAACCAGAATCGACCTCCCAGAGTGCCAACACCTGATCGAGGGTTTCCTGCGCCTGGCTGGCAAGTACCTTGAGCCGCTCATCTGTCATCTGGCCCGACGGGTCTGAGACGACCAGATCCTGGGTCTCCAGGCTCAATGATGAGGCATGGGCCCCATGGGACAGCAGCAAAGAGACGGCCCAGACGACCACCAGCCCAAAGAGGGTCCGTCCGACTCGCGCCCGTCGGTTTGACATCGCAGGTTTTGCGTATTTCATGAAGACTTCACGGCCCTTGAGGTCACGCTCCAACATGACCCGGATGCTCATCTTATCAAGCAGGAACCTGGCTTGGACAGGTCAGCACCACCTGCGGCGCATCAAGGTCAGGCCCTTCATCAGGGTGTATAAACAGGTCCCCCGGTCCTGCGCCACGTCTTTGAACCTGTGCGCATGCCCCGACAAAACAAATCTGGCGCATTCAAGCGCCACAAACGCAAGAAAGATCCAACATGGGCGCGCAGTGGAAAGCAAAAGGCAAGGCTCAAGCCGCCGATGCCAGAGGCAAACTGTTTGGCAAGCTGGCCAAGGAAATCATGGTCGCGGCGCGCGGCGGCGCCGACCCATCCCTGAACTCGCGCCTACGGCTGGTGGTGGAACAGGCCCGCAAGGTCTCCATGCCCAAGGACACGCTGGAGCGTGCCATCAAGAAAGGCGCCGGCCTGACCGGTGAGGCGGTCAACTTTGACCACGTGATCTACGAAGGCTTTGCGCCGCACCGCGTGCCGGTGATGGTGGAATGCCTGACCGACAACGTGAACCGCACCGCCCCCGAAATGCGCGTGCTGTTCCGCAAGGGCCAACTCGGCACTTCCGGCTCAGTGTCCTGGGACTTTGACCACGTCGGCATGATCGAAGCCGAACCTGCCGCCGCCGGTGCTGACCCCGAGTTGGCCGCCATCGAAGCCGGTGCGCAGGACTTCGAACCGGGTGAGGACGGCACCACGCTGTTCCTGACCGATGCCACCGACCTCGACCTGGTGAGCCGCGCCTTGCCGGCGCAGGGTTTCACCGTCCTGTCGGCCAAGCTGGGCTACAAGGCCAAGAATCCGGTGGACCCCGCCAGCCTGAGTGCCGAGGCCCTGGAAGAAGTGGAGGCGTTCCTCGCGGCCATCGACGCCAACGACGATGTGCAAAACGTGTTCGTCGGCCTGGGCGATTGACATCGGGCCACGTCAATTCATGGAAAATCAGGCCTGATTTGTGCCAACTCAAAAACAAGCATGACCGAAGCCACCCAACGCCCCACCCTGCCCGACCACCTCTCCATCGACCCGCGCAGCCCGCATTACGTGGCGGCCGTGTTCGAGCATGACGTCGGCATCCGCTTCAACGACAAGGAGCGCATGGACGTCGAGGAATACTGCATCAGCGAAGGCTGGGTCAAAGTGCCCGCCGGCAAGACGGTGGACCGCAAGGGCAACCCGCTGATGATCAAGCTCAAAGGCAAGGTCGAAGCGTTTTATCGCTGAGTAACAGCCTGGCAACAACGGCTCTGAGCCAGCCACCGCCCAACCCGCTCCTGCGCAAGCAGAGCGGGTTTTTTATGCATCAAAAATACCTCCAGCCCTCGTCAAATATGTGCGCGACGCTATTAATTCAATAGCGCATCGCGCTTGCTGAAACCAGGCAGCATCAGCTCGGCTTTCAGGCCGCCCAGGCGGGAGGCATCCAGTCTGACCTCGCCCTGGTACAGACCCGCCAGTTCCCGGGCAATGTCCAAACCCAGGCCCGTCCCGGGGGTGCGCTCGTCGGCTCTGACGCCCCGTTCAAAAACGCGGCCGCGCTCGGTCTCGCTCAAGCCAGGGCCATCGTCTTCAATCGTGATGTGGAGCTGGCCCTGGGCCTGGCTTGCGACCAGCTGCACCCGGCTGTGCGCCCACTTGCAGGCGTTGTCCAGCAGGTTGCCGGCCATTTCCTGCAGGTCTTGCGACTCGCCGGCGAACTGCAAACCAGCCGCCATCGGCAACACGTTTATGGTCAACCCGGGCCGGCCTTCGCGCTGCGCATGCACCTTGCGCATGACACGCACCAGCCCCTGCAGCACCGGCTCGACTTCGGTGCGCAGGCCGGCAACGCCGGCACTGGAGGCGCGCGCCCGGCCCAGATGCCAGTCGACCTGATGACGGATGGTGGCCACCTGTTCCTGCAACTGGCTGGCCCAGGCACGCGGCGCCGAGCCCGGGTCTTCGGCCAGGTTGCTGATGACCGCCAGCGGGGTCTTGATGGCGTGCGCCAGATTGCCCGCCATCTGGCGTGCGCGCTTGACCACCTGCTCGTTCTGGTCGAGCACCTGGTTGAAGTCCTGCACCAGGGGGTCAACCTCGGCCGGGAACGCCCCTTCCAGGCGCTGTTCGCGGCCCTGACGGATGGACTGCACGGCCGCCTGCAACTTGCGCAGCGGCAGCAGGCCCAGCGTCACTTGGGCCCAGGCTGCGGCCAGCAGGGCCGCCCCCAGCACCGCCAGCGAAAGACCGAGCTGCCTGGAAAAGCTGGCCACCGCGCTTTCGAGTTCTGCCACGTCGCCCGCCACGACCAGACGCCAGCCTGGCGTTGCCTGGGCGGCGGCACTGGAGGCGCTTGGCGCCGACGCGATGAATTGCACGCTGCGTTCGAGCGCCAGCAACACCTGCCCGTTCGGCCCCGGGATCAGGTGGCGATGCACGTCAGCCTGGCCGAGGGTATCGCGGGGCAGCGGCAGTTCGGTGTCCCACAGCGAGCGCGAGCGCAGCACAGGCCGCTCTGGGGTGGCCGCTGCATCAGCCGCGCCCTGGGCCTCGATCTGCCAGTACAAGCCCGAGTACGGTGTCTGCCAGCGCGGGTCGCTCAAGGACGAGGTGAGTTGCGGGCGCTGCTGCGCGTCGGGCTCCAGCGCGGCGGTGAGCTGGTCGAGCTGGCGCAGGAGTTGCGCTTCGAACTGCGCCGTGACATGCGTGCGGAACAGGCTGGAGAGCAGAAAGCCGGCACCCAGCAGCGCCACGGAGACGGCCACCAGCGTGGCCCCCAGCAGGCGCCAGCGCAAGAAGCGCGACCAGGCTGCCTTCATGCTCAGACCGGATTGGCCGGCAGGTTGAGCCGGTAGCCCAGGCCGCGCACGGTTTCAATCATCGTGGCCGGCAACTTCTTGCGCAGGCGGGCCACAAAGACCTCGATGGTGTTGGAGTCGCGCTCGAAGTCTTGTGCGTACAGATGCTCGGTGAGCACCGTGCGCGGCACCAGTTCGTTGGGGTGATGCATGAGGTAGGACAGCACCTTGAATTCGTGCGCGGTCACGTGGACCGGCTGGCCGTCCAGCATCACGCGGCCGCTGCGTGTGTCCAGCGACAAGGGGCCGCACGCCAGCAGCGGCGACGCCAAGCCGCTGGCCCGGCGGATCAGGGCACGCACCCGGGCCAGCAGTTCCTCGGTGTGAAACGGTTTGGTGAGGTAGTCATCGGCACCGGCATCGATGCCGGCCACCTTCTCGTGCCACTGGTCGCGCGCGGTCAGGATGAGGACCGGAACTGCCATGCCTTCGCTGCGCCAGCGCTTGAGCACGCTCAGGCCATCCATCACCGGCAGGCCCAGGTCCAGCACCACGGCGTCGTAAGCCTGCACGCCGCCCATGTACCAGGCGTCGCGCCCGTTGTCGGCATGGTCCACGGTGTAGCCGGCGTCCTGCAGAACCTGGCGCAACTGCGCTGCCAGCGTCGGCTCGTCTTCAACCAGCAGTACCCGCATCAGCGTTTTTCCTCACGGCGCTTGATGACGCTGGCGTCCTTGGCGTCAACCTCCAGCTTGAGCAGGCCGCCGCCACTTTGCAGGATCTTGAGCTCGTACACCCACCGGTTCTTCTCGCGCTCCAGGTCGACTTCCAGCACATTGCCGGGGTGCTCTTTGGCAACCCGCTCCAGCACGACGGGCAAGGGCAGGATTTCTCCGGCCTGCAAGGCAGCACGGGCGCGGTCGTGGTCGTGGCCACTTTCGGCCTGGCTGGCCAGCGGCATCAAGCCGGCGGCCAGCAGCAAAGCAATGGCAAGGGTGTTACGCATGGATGGACTCCGTTGGGGACATCTTATTCCCCCAGCGGCACGGTCACGCACCTGGCGCGCACCGGTACGTCGGGGCAGGCTTCATTCTGCGCAGGAAAAAGTGAACCGCCGATGAACAGCACCTTCAGTCCGGGTACAGGTGGCGGCGCGCACCATGCATGCCATACCGAAACCACGACGGAGCAAACCATGAATAACAAGACCTTCATTCCCCTGGCCAGCCTGCTGGCCGCCATGCTGGTGCTGCCACCGGCGCAGGCTGCCGACACCAGCATCACCGAGCAGCTGATCCGCTGGAATGCGCAAGCCAGCGCCCCCGGCAATGCCGACCGGGGCAAGGTCTTTTTCAGCAGCAAGCATGGCGCTGACTGGTCCTGCGCCTCCTGCCATGGCACGCCCCCCACCAGCCAGGGCAAGCACGCCAGCACGGGCAAGGCCATTGCCGCGCTGGCACCCGCCTTCAACCCCCAGGCTTTCACCGAGACGGCCAAGGTCGACAAGTGGCTGCGCCGCAACTGCAAGGACGTGCTGAGCCGTGAATGCAGTGCCAACGAGAAAGCCGACGTGCTGGCCTACCTGAACAGCCTGAAACCCTGAACCGATTGGAGCCCCCATGACAACAACACCGCAAACAGGACTCGCGCTCAAGTGGAGCGCACTGGTGCTGGTTTTTTTCGCCAGCCTGATGGCAAGCGAAGCCTTTGCCGACAGCAAGACCCTGCAGCCGCGCCAGATGCTGCCCAGCTACCAGCAGGAATGCACCGCCTGCCATCTGGCCTACCCGCCGGGCCTGCTGCCGGCCCGCTCATGGCATCGCGTCATGCAGGGTCTGGAGCAGCACTACGGCACCGACGCCGCGCTGGATGCGGCCACCGTGCAGCAGATCAGCCACTGGCTGCAGGCCAACGCGGGCAGCGACAAACGCGTCCGCGAAGAACCGCCGCAAGACCGCATCACCCGCTCAGCCTGGTTTGAACGCAAGCACCGCAAGCTGGATGCCGCCGTCTGGCAGCACGCCAGCGTGAAAAGCGCCGCCAACTGCGCCGCCTGCCACACCCGCGCCGAGCAAGGCAGTTTTGACGATGACGCGTTGCGTTTTCCCAGCGGCCTCGATGCCCGCTACCGCCGCGCTTTCCAATGACGATGAACCGGAGTGACCCCATGAACACCGCCCCCGCCTCTTCCCCGGCCTTGTCGGCCAGCCCGGTGCCACGCAAGGCCGGCACAACACGTCGCGTGATTGACGCCCCGACCCGCATGTTCCATTGGCTGTTTGCCCTGTGCTTTGTCGGGGCCTACCTCACGGCCGACGGCGAGCGCCTGCGCCTGGTGCACGTCGTGCTCGGTTACAGCATGGCCGGCCTGCTCGGCTTTCGCGTCCTGTATGGCCTGTTCGGCCCGCGGCAGGCGCGGCTGTCGCTGCTGTGGGGCAAGGTTGCCAACGCCCCGTTCTGGCTGCGCAGCGTGAAAGCCGCCTGGTCCGGCCCGGGCCAGGTGAGCTGGCGCCAGGGGCAGTACCTGGCCATGGCCATGGCCGTCATCGCCATGCTGCTTGCCGTGCTACCGCTGACCCTGAGCGGCTACGCCGTCTTCCACGACTGGGGCGGTGAATGGCTTGAGGAAATTCACGAGGCCGTGGGCGAGTTGTTCCTCTGGCTGGTCCTGGCGCACCTGGCCATGCTGCTGGCCTTGAGCGTGATGCGACGCCGCAACCAGGCCACCCCCATGCTCACCGGCCGCATGGAAGGCACGGGGCCCGACCTGGCCAAACGCAACCACGCCTGGCTCGCCATCCTGCTGCTGGCGACGGTGCTGTCGTACTGGAGCTGGGAATGGCAGCAAGCCCCCAGCGTGCAACAAGCTGAGGCGAGTTGCAGCCGCGCTGCATCCAGCACCCGGCACGCGGACGACTGCTAACGATGTGCTGAACAAGCCCCTCCGTTCAAGATGCCTGCACGCAGAGTGTGGGCATGCGCACGGCACCGCAAGCAGGAAGAGAATGCAGATACCGGGGAGAGTTCAGGGCGCGGCCCCTCGGCGTCTTGATTCAGCGCCCATCAACTGCACAGGAGATGGATGTGAAAAAAGCACTGACAACGATGGCGGCCTGTCTTTTATTCGTCGGTTCGGCCTGGTCCCAACCCTACGGCATGGGCAGCGGGATGATGGGGGGCTATGGCGGCAGCATGGGTATGGGCCCGGGCATGATGGGTGGTTACGGCCAAGGCGGCTACGGCATGGGTCCCGGCATGATGGGCGGCTATGCCGGGCGCGGCGACTACTGGGGGCTCGACCTCAGCGCGGATCAGCGCAAGAAGATCGATCAGATCCAGGAGGAAACCGCCAAGGCGCACTGGCAGCTCATGGGCAACATGCAGCAGCAAGGCTTCCACATGAACAACATGTTCGGCCCCGGCGGGCTGGACGAGACGGAGGCTCGCAAGGCGTTCAGCACCATGGTGGATGCGCAGAAGGAAATGTTTGAGTCATCCCTCAAGGCGCGCAAACGGATCGACGCCATTCTGACCAACGAGCAAAAGGAACAACTGCGTCGCAAGTGGGGACGCTAGTTTCAGCCTCGATGACGTGGAAACCAACGAACCCATCGACCTCCATATCCAGACCAAAAAGGCCTGCAGCCCTCACGGAATATGCGCAAGACGCTACTGAATCAATAGCATAATCCGTCGTCACAGAGCGACACCTGGTGTTAGCGCCCCATCAAAGCCCGCACGTGTGCGGCGGTACCGCTGGCCAGGCCTTCCAGGCTGTAGCCGCCTTCAAGGACGGACACCACGCGGCCGCCGGCCGTCTCGTCGGCCACCTGCAGCAGCTCGCGCGTGATCCAGTGGTAATCCTCGTCAGTGAACTTCAGCCCGCCCAGCGGGTCCAGGTGGTGGGCGTCGAAACCGGCCGAAATGATGAGCAGCTCGGGCGCAAACTCGCGCAGCGCGGGCAGCAGCACGTCTGCCATGGCGGCGCGGAAGGCGGCCGAGCCGGTGCCCCGGGGGAACGGCACGTTGACGATGTTGCCCGCCACGCCGGTCTCGTGCCTCGCACCGGTGCCCGGGTAGAACTGGCCCTGGTGGCAGGAGCCGTAGAACAGATCCGGGTCGTCGTAAAACGAGTTCTGCGTGCCGTTGCCGTGGTGCACGTCAAAGTCCACCACCGCCACGCGCTGCAGGCCGTGCTGCTGGCGCGCATGAATGGCGGCAATGGCCGCCTGGTTGAAGACGCAAAAACCCATGGCCTTATCCGCCTCGGCGTGGTGGCCGCAGGGGCGCGTGGCGCAAAACACATTCCTGGCCTGCTTCGCCACCACATCGTCTACCCCGGCGCAGGCCGCGCCCACACAGCGCATCACCGCCTCCAGCGAGCCGGGCGACAGGATGGTGTCGCCAGCGTCCAACGCGCGGTAGCCGCTGATAGGCGAGACGGCCTGCACCGTCTCCACGTAGTCGGGCGTGTGGATGTGCAGCACCTGCTCGAAGGTGCCCAGCGGTGCATCGCGCCAGACGGCGTCGGCGAACTCCGGCGTTTTCAAGGCTGCCAACACGGCTTCCAGCCGCTCGGGTGACTCCGGGTGGTGCGGGCCGGGGCGGTGGTTGAAACAGGCTTGGTGGGTGTAGATCAGGGTGCTCATGTCTCTCACTCTTTTCTGTTAGATGTTCGGGGCAAAGAATGCCGCGCGACACCTGCTGCGTTTACCTCACCCTGAAAATTTGAACTGTAGCGGATAGAAAACGCAATCGGATCGTACGGTAAGGGACTGATGAGCTGTTAGTCAAACAGCCAAACTGCACTACGATATCGGATCGCGCAAGACACCGCACACGCACCCGGGGAGATAGTGATGGAGTTTTCGGAAACCAATATCGCGCAGCTGTTCGGCCACGAAGCCGCCGAAGATGAGGACATTGATCGCCTCAAAGCGTACTATTTCAAGAGCAACGTTTTCGGACAGGTATGCAACGATCTTCCCTTGAGAGTTCTGGTAGGCCACAAAGGAATCGGCAAGTCCGCCTTGTTTAAGGTCGCGATGGCGGAGGAGACCGCTGAAGGAAAACTCTCAATAATGATCAAGCCTGACGACATCGCAGGCATCGGCGATCAGGAGCAAGACTTTCTGAAGTTAATACGTGAGTGGAAAGTTGGAATTTCAGAAATTATTGCCCGAAAGGCGCTGGCCTCTTTTGGCATTTTGTTTGACGGTTGGCGAGCTAGCCTAAATCAGTACGGAGGCAAGTTCATTGACTTCTTGCAGTCAACTTTTAAATCCGACAAATACGTCAATCTTCAGAGTGCGCACAAAGTCATCGTTGACCAATTTCTAAAAAACGGTCGCATTTATGTTTACCTGGATGACTTGGACAGAGGCTGGGAAGGCCAAAAGAAGGACATACGAAAGATCTCTGCGCTGATAAATGCTGTAAGAGATATCGCCTCAGAAAGCAAGGGCGTTTCATTTAGGATAAGTCTTCGATCAGACGTCTATTACCTCGTGAGAACTTCAGATGAATCGACTGACAAAATCGAAGGCTCAGTGATTTGGTACTCATGGACCAATCACGAGATATTGGCCATATTGGTCAAACGAGTCGAGCAATTTCACGGTAGAGCACACGATGCGGCCTCGCTGATAGAGAAATCCCAACCTCAGCTTGCACAGTACCTAGCCTCAGTAATGGCACCTACCTTTGAGGGAAAAGGTAATTGGGCGAGCATTCCAACATACAGAATGCTGATGTCGCTCATTCGAAAGCGACCTCGCGACTTAGTCAAGTTATGTACTCTCGCGGCACGAAAGGCATCTGAAAGCAAGGCTCCGATAATCAGCACGCCCCATTTCAATGCCATCTTTGAGGAGTATTCGCAAGGAAGAATGCAGGACACGATCAACGAATACCGATCTGAGTTGCCTGACATTGAACGACTGCTTTTTGGAATGCGGCCTTCACGTCAAGATAAGAAAGCGAGCTCAGGGTATTCGTACACGACTGAAATGTTGCTCAAAAAGATTGAAAACGTTATGCAGTCGGGAGTTTTCAAATTTGCCAATGGAAAAGTCGCAGACAAAAAGAGCTTGGCTGCATTCATGTACAAGATCAACTTCCTTACCGCACGAAAGGAAGTGGGGCAATTTATTGAGCGCAAATACTTCGAGGAAAGCCGCTACCTTTCTCACCAGTTTGTAGATTTCGGCTTTGACTGGGAAATGCATCCGGCATATCGTTGGGCATTACAACCAGACAACATACAAGATGTATTCACCCAGATGAAGCCAAATGCTGACTGAATTTGGGCCACGGTCACTGCATGACAACGAAGAGATAGCCGCTAACAGAAAATCCGCCTCTTGCGTGAGCAGGAGGCGGGGCTCTCTTTTCCGTTTCGGCTAGTTAGCTAACCAACCTCTCAGTCCTTCTCGAAGCTGAACTGCCCCTGCGCCCATAGCGTCATTTGTGATGGCTAACGTCTTAGCGCCTGGAAGTCAGCGCTCAATCAAGGCGCCATCGTGCGTCAATTGCGTTTGCAAGCGGGCCACATTCAGCTGCTGCAGTGGTTGCCCCCCTGCCATGGCAGCCGCCGTACCCGCCGCCTGCCCCATGACGAAACAGCCGCCACTGGCGCGCGCGGCCGACTGGCCTTCGTGCGTCATCGAGGCACAACGGCCAGCCACCAGCAGGTTGCTGACGGCTCGCGGCACCAGCATGCGCCACGGGAGATCGTTGTAACTTCGATTGGCATCGCGCGGGAAACCCCAGTCAATGCGGCCGTCCTGGTGCAACTCCATGGGCCAGGCGTTGATGCCGATGCTGTCATCAAACCGTGCCGAGCCCAGAATGTCTTCCCCGGTCAGCGCGTACAGCCCTTCGATGCGCCGCGTTTCCCGAATACCCACCTGCGGCGCGATTTCCACGATTTGCGCTTTTGAAAAGCCAGGGATCTGCTCACGCAGGAATTCAAAGTAATTGACGGTTTGACGCCGGCCTTCCAGTTCTCCCGCGCTCAACTCCCGCGCGTCCACGCCGTTCATGGCGTGCCCCTGCGCATTCTTCACCTGCGTCACATTGGCGCGCCATTCGGTTGGGTTGATTTGCGGCCGGATGATGGCCCCAATCCGGGGGAATGCGTAACGACCAGGAAACGCCGCTTGCGCGCGCGCCATGTAGTCGTTGATGGCGCTGAATTCACCAATGGCGGCCAGCGCAGCGGGGGCGTCCACATGGCCCACGCGGAACATGGTGCTCGGGAACAATCCGCTGCCATGGCCATCGCCCACCTCATAGGGCACCCCGGCGAAAGCGGCCACATCGGCGTCGCCCGAGCAATCAATGAAGACTTGGCCGCGTATCGCCTGGCGCCCGGATTTGGTTTCCACCACCAGCGCTTCGATGCGGTCTGCACTCTTCAAGACGGATGCCGCATAGGCATGAAAAAGAATCTCAACGCCGGCGGCCAACAGCAACTGATCGGCGGCACACTTGTAGATGGAGGTGTCATAAGAGCGAACACGGATGCGCCCTTGCATGCCATCCTGCGGCTTGTTCAGGCCGCCCAAGGCATCTATGCGTGCCAACAGGTCATTGACCACGCCATGCACGAGTTGCTGCATTTCGCCGTTGCGGCGTCCGTAAAGGCCGGCAAAGTTGGTCACCCCGCCCGCTGTGCCCATGCCGCCCAGAAAGCCGTAGCGTTCCACCAGCAGCGTGCGGGCGCCGTGGCGCGCAGCGCTCACCGCAGCGGCCAAGCCGGCCGGCCCGCCGCCCACCACCACCACGTCGTATTCGCCGTAGACGGGCAGCGTGCGGCTGGGTTCCTGCATTGTGGGTTGGCCGCTCATTCGATCTTGATCCTGCGGCTGGTGATGATGTTCTGCATGATCTTCGCCTCGTCCTGGACGCGCGACTTCAGTGCAACGGATGAGGCCGTGGCCGGCGCCTGCCAGCCCTGGCTGAACAGCTTCTGGCGCACGCCAGCTTCCTGCAGCACAGCTGGCAGCACGATGGCCAGACGGTCCTGCGCCGCCTTGCTGAGCTTGGCCGGTCCCACCAGCGCCGTCCACACCTCCAGCTGGAAGTCCTTCACGCCGGCGTCGCTCAGCGGCGGAATGTCGGGTGCCAACGTGCTGCGGCTACTGGTGACGCCAATGGCCTTGAGCTTGCCCGCCTTGATCTGCGGCTGCGCAATACCGGGCGGCATGAGCGCCATCTCGATCTGCTTGCCCAGCAGGCCCGTCACGACGAAGGGGTTGCCCTGGTAAGGCACGTGCACCGCGGCGAGACCAGGCACACGGGCCTTCAGCAACTCCATGCCCAGGTGCGCCACCGAGCCGGTGCCGACCGAGCCGTAGTTCCACTTGTCACCGGCCGCGGCCGCCGCATCGAAGAAGGCCTTGCCGCTGGGTGCATCAGGTTGCACCACCAGCACCAGTGGCGCCGTACCGACCAAAGTCAGAAAGGTGAAGTCGCGTGCCGGGTCATAAGGCAACTGGGGGAACAACATCTTGGCCGAGGTCAGGTTGCCGTTGATGACGATGCCCAGCGTGTGGTCGTCGGTCGCCTTGGCGATCTGGGCGGTGGCGATGTTGCCCGAAGAACCCACCTTGTTCTCGACGATCACCGGCTGCCCCAGCGCCTTGGACAGCGGCTCGGCAATGGCACGCGCCGCGCCGTCCGGCGTAGAGCCACCGGGGAAACCGACCAGCAAGTGCACCGGCTTGCTCGGCCAGGTGTCTGCCCATGCGTGCGGCGTACTGGCAAGCAGACCGAGCAAGGCCAGGGCACTGAGCCAGGCACGTTTTTGCAGATGGACAGGCATGAAAATCTCCTTGTTCACCCAACGGGTGGTTCTTGCATCTGGAAGCCGCCACGGGGCAGCGACTGTGCGCACGGCACAGCGAACGCAAGATTAATCGCAGACCACTATTGCGTCCATCGCATAATCAGAATAGACATCAGCAGGAATTTGAATAATGGATATGCGGCTGCTAACCATCTTCGACGAGATCTACAAGACCAAGAGCGTCACCCGCGCAGGGCAGAACCTGGACCTGCCCCAGACCTCCGTCAGCCTGGCCCTGGGCCGCCTGCGCCAGCAGTTCAACGACCCGTTGTTCGTGCGCACCTCCAAAGGCATGGAGCCCACCCCGCATGCCAAGGAACTGGTCAAGCCGCTGCGCCAGGCGCTGCAGATCCTGCAGGCCGCCACGCGGCAACAGGTGGTGTTCGAGCCGGCGCTTTCGGAGCGACAGTTCCGCATCAGCATGACGGACTTCAGTCACCTGGAGTTCCTGCCCTCGCTGATCAACCGCGTCAGCGAACGGGCGCCGTCGGTGCAGATTGAAATTTTGCGCATCACGCCGGACACGGCGAGCCTGCTGGAATCCGGCGACTCGGACCTGGCGGTGGGCTTCATGCCGGAGCTGGACGCCGGCTTCTTCCAGCAGAACCTGTTCCAGCAGAACTTCGCCTGCGTCGTGCGCAAGACGCATCCGCGCATCGGCACGCGCATGACGGAAAACCTCTACAAGCGCGAGAGCCATGTCGTCGTCACTGCCGCGGGCACCGGGCAGGACCTGATCGAGAAGACGCTCACGCGCAAGGGCATCCAGCGGAAGATTGCCCTCTCCCTGCCCACCCTGCCGGGCCTGGGCAACCTGCTGGCCAACACGGACCTGGTGGCCACCGTGCCCGTGCGCGTGGCCCAGACGCTGGTGCGCATTGCGCAAGTGAAGCTGCTGGCGCCGCCCATCGCTTTCCCGAGCTTCATGATCAAGCAGCACTGGCACGAGCGCTACCAGCACGATCCGGCAAACCGCTGGCTGCGGTCGCAAATGGCGGATCTATTTCAGGAATGAAGGCTGCGATTTGGCGAATTCCATCCTCTAAATAAGAAAACCCCACCTTCTGCTCACGCAAGAGGCGGGGTTCTTCTTTCCCCTGCAACCGGTCACCCGGCCGCTGGCACTCAGGCCTTCTCGAAGCTGAACTGCCCCGGGTTCTTGATCGGGTCCACGTCGACGGCGATCACGTCCTTCGGCGCGAACTTGCCTTCTAGCAGCAGCTTGGAGAGCGGGTTCTCGATGCGCTGCTGGATGGCGCGCTTCAGGGGCCGGGCGCCGAACACGGGGTCGAAGCCGACCTTGGCCAGTTCGGCCAGGGCCTTGTCCGACACCTGGAGCGCCAGCTCCATCTTGCCCAGCCGGTCCTGCAGCGCCTGCAGCTGGATGGCCGCGATGCTGGTGATGTGCGCGGCGTCAAGCGCGTGGAAGACCACGGTCTCGTCGATGCGGTTGAGGAACTCGGGGCGGAAGTGGTTCTTCAACTCGCCCCACACCGCGTCCTTCACGTCTTCATACGGCTCGCCCACCATGGCCTGGATCAGGTGCGAGCCGATATTGGACGTCATCACGATGACGGTATTCTTGAAGTCCACAGTGCGGCCCTGGCCGTCGGTCAGGCGGCCGTCGTCCAGCACCTGCAGCAGCACGTTGAACACGTCCGGGTGGGCCTTCTCCACCTCGTCGAGCAGCAGCACGCTGTAGGGCTTGCGGCGCACGGCTTCGGTCAGGTAACCGCCCTCCTCGTAACCCACGTAGCCGGGCGGCGCGCCGATCAGGCGGGCCACGGAATGCTTCTCCATGAACTCGCTCATGTCGATGCGCACCAGATGGTCCACGCTGTCGAACAGGAAACCCGCCAGCGCCTTGCACAGCTCGGTCTTGCCAACGCCGGTGGGGCCAAGGAATAGGAAGGAGCCGGTCGGGCGGTTCGGGTCACTCAGGCCCGAACGCGAGCGGCGGATGGCGTTGGCCACGGCCGAGATGGCTTCGTCCTGCCCCACCACGCGCTCGTGCAGCTTGGTTTCCATCTGCAAGAGTTTGTCTTTCTCGCCCTGCATCATCTTGGCCACGGGAATGCCGGTGGCGCGGCTCACCACCTCGGCAATTTCTTCCGCGCCCACTTGCGTGCGCAGCAGCTTGTTGCCGCCCGCGGCGCCTTCACCTGCGGCCTCCTTGGCCTGGGCTTCCTTGAGGCGCTTTTCCAGTTCGGGCAGCTTGCCGTACTGCAGCTCGGACACCTTGGCCAGATCGCCCTTGCGTGTCAGTTCCGTGATCTGCGCCTTGACCTTCTCGATCTCTTCACGCACGTGCTGGCTGCCCTGGGCCTGGGCCTTCTCGGCCTTCCAGATTTCGTCGTAGTCGGCAATTTCCTTTTGCAGCTTGCCGATCTCTTCCTGGATCAGCTCCAGGCGCTTCTGCGAGGCCTCGTCGGTTTCCTTCTTCATGGCCTCGCGCTCGATCTGCAGCTGGATCAGCCGGCGATCCAGCTTGTCCATGACTTCGGGCTTGGAGTCGATCTCGATCTTGATCTTGGCCGCGGCTTCGTCGATCAGGTCAATGGCCTTGTCGGGCAGGAAACGGTCGGTGATGTAGCGGTGGGAAAGCTCCGCCGCGGCCACGATGGCCGGGTCGGTGATGTCCACGCCGTGGTGCACTTCGTATTTCTCTTGCAGGCCGCGCAGGATGGCGATGGTCTGCTCCACGGTGGGCTCGCCCACCAGCACCTTCTGGAAACGACGCTCCAACGCGGCGTCCTTCTCGATGTACTTGCGGTATTCGTCCAGCGTGGTGGCGCCGATGCAGTGCAGCTCGCCGCGCGCCAGCGCGGGCTTGAGCATGTTGCCGGCGTCAATGGCGCCTTCGGCCTTGCCGGCGCCCACCATGGTGTGCAGCTCGTCGATGAAGAGGATGATGCGGCCTTCGTCCTGCGCCACTTCCTTCAGCACGGACTTCAGGCGCTCTTCGAACTCGCCGCGGTACTTGGCACCGGCCAAAAGGCCCGCCATGTCCAGCACCAGCACGCGCTTGTCGCGCAGGGTTTCCGGCACTTCGCCGTTGACGATGCGCTGGGCCAAGCCTTCGACGATGGCGGTCTTGCCGACGCCGGGCTCGCCAATGAGCACCGGGTTGTTCTTGCTGCGGCGCTGCAGCACCTGGATGGCGCGGCGGATTTCGTCGTCGCGGCCGATCACCGGGTCCAGCTTGCCGGAGCGGGCACGCTCGGTCAGGTCCAGGGTGTATTTCTTCAGCGCCTCGCGCTGGCCTTCGGCTTCTGGGTTGTCCACGCTCTGGCCGCCGCGCACGGCCTCGATGGCGCTTTCCAGCGACTTGCGCGTCAGGCCGTTGGCCTTGGCCAAGTGGCCGATGTCACCTTTGTGGTCGGCCACGGCCAGCAGGAACAGTTCGCTGGCGACGTACTGGTCACCGCGCTTGATGGCCTCTTTCTCGGCCGCCTGCAACAGGATGCCCATGTCGCGGCTGATCTGCACCTGCTCCTGGCCTTCCACTTGCGGCAGCTTCTTCACAGCGGCCTCGGCGGCGGTCGTCAGGCCGTTCACATTGACGCCGGCGCGCTGCAGCAAGGCCTTGGGGCCGTCCTGCTGTCGCAGCATGGCCACCAGCAGGTGAGCTGGCTCGATGTAGGCGTGGTCGTTGCCCAGGGCCAGGGTTTGTGCCTCGCCCAGGGCTTCCTGGAATTTGGTGGTCAGTTTGTCTACTCGCATGAAATCCTCCGATTGCACTGCAGCTTTGGGTGCCTGCCCTGAATTTCAAGGGATGGGGCCGAAAACGTTCTTGATGAACATCAAATCAGCGTTGATCGGCTGGTTCGGGACCGATTCAGCTGGCGCCTCGCCAGTAGCTTGGCACGCTGGGCGCTTGGGGAGATCCGTTCTCCGGCGCACGCTCGCGGGCCCAGGTGCAGGCGCGCGCCCATCATCGCATCAAGACGGTGCCAGCAAGCAGAAAGATGGGCAACCGCGAATGGCGCCTGCGCCCGGACGTCCCCAAGCACCCGGCTCATGCCAGCCAGGTTGGAGCAGCGATGAATTCGGACTTCCCTGGCGCACCCACCACGCGGTTCAAGCTGGGTGAGTGGGCGTACCCAGACGCAGGCGCCATTCGCGATCGCCCACCCGTTCAAGTGCAAAATGTGGTGTTGACGCAGAGATGGTAAAGCGCCAAGGTCATCCACCGCGAGCGTGCGCCGGAGTCTGGGTATCCCGCTCACCCGGCGTGCCAACCAAGCCCGAGTGGCGCCAGCCTGACTTCAGAAACTAGACCGCCGAGTTGCCAGAAGAGATGCCCCACTTAGCCAGCGCCTTGTCGTCGCTGACGCGGGCATCGACCCAGCGTGCGCCCTCGGGCGTCTGTTCCTTCTTCCAGAACGGCGCCTGGGTCTTGAGGTAGTCCATCAGGAACTCGCAGGCCTGGAAGCTCTCGCCGCGGTGGGCCGAGGTCACGGCCACCAGCACGATCTGGTCCAGCGGCTGCAGGGGGCCGATGCGGTGGATGACGCGGGCGGCGTAGATGTCGAAGCGCTTGAAAGCTGCATCGATCATGTCCTCGATCGATTTCTCCGTCATGCCGGGGTAGTGTTCCAGCTCCATGGCGCTGACGGACGAACCGTCATTGCGGTCGCGCACGGTGCCGATGAACGTGCAGACGGCGCCGACGCGCTTGTCCTGTGCACGCAGGGCCGCGATCTCGGCGCCGACGTCGAAGTCTTCGGTCTGGATCGAGACGCGGTTGGCCATGTCAGCCTCCTGTCACCGGCGGAAAGAAGGCGATTTCGGCACCCTCGGTCAAGGGCGTGGCCTCATCACTCATCACCTGGTTCAACGCCACGCGTACCGCGCGGCCGCGTGCCAGGCTCTCAGCATGGGCGCCACCGCGGGCGATCAGTTCGTCGCGCAGCGCGCCCAGCGTGGCAGCCGTGGTGTCGAGCGGTTCGCTGCCGGTACCGATGCTCTCGCGGATGGAGGCGAAGTATTTGACGTTGACTTTCATCCCATCAGCTCCGCAAAGGAAATGAACTGCACGGTATCGCCTTTGGCAATGGTCTGGCCAGCCGGGTTGTCCACCACACCGTCGCCCCAGACGGCCGAGGTCAGCACGCCCGAGCTCTGGTTGGGGAACAGCTCCAGCCCGCCGGCCGCATTGCGGCGCACGCGCAGGAACTCGCGGCGCTTGTCGGCACGCGGCCAGTCGAAATGCGCCGGCAGCGCCACGCTCACGGGCGCCACGTCCGCCACGCCCTGCAGCTTGAGCAGGAAGGGACGCACCAGCACCAGGAAGGTGATGAAGCTGGACACCGGGTTGCCCGGCAGGCCGGCGAAGTGGCAGGCGTCTTGCGCACTGCGCGCCCCAGCACCTTGATCGCGGTAGATCTTGCCGTACGCAAACGGTTTGCCGGGCTTGATGGCGATCTGCCAGAGGTCGAGCTCGCCCAGCTGCTGCACGGCTGGCTTGATGTGGTCTTCCTCGCCCACCGAGACACCGCCGCTGGTGAGGATCAGGTCGTGCTGCTGCGCGGCGTCGCGCAGGGCATCCAGGGTGGCGTCGCGCTGGTCGGGCACGATGCCGTAGTCGGTGACGTCGCAGCCCAGGCGTTGCAGCAGCGCACGCAGGAAGAAGCGGTTGGAGTTGTAGATGGCACCGGGCGGCATGTGCTCGGGCGCGATGTCGCCCGGCATCACCAGCTCGTCGCCGGTAGAGAACAGCGCCACACGCGGGCGGCGCACCACCGGCAGCGTGCTCATGCCAATACTGGCCGCCAGACCCAATGAAGACGGCGCCAGGCGCTCCCCTTTTGATAGCACCACGGCACCGCGAGTGACGTCTTCGCCGGCGCGGCGGATCCACTGGCCATTTTGGGGAACGGCATTGACGCGCACACTGCCCTCGCCCACCGCCTCACACTCTTCCTGCATGACGATGGCGTCGGCCCCCGCCGGCACCGGCGCGCCGGTGAAGATGCGCGCCACGCTGCCGGGCTGCAGCGGCGCACCGCTGGCACCGGCCGGGATGCGCTGCGACACCGGCAGCACGACACCGGCCTCGCGCACGTCGGCGCAGCACACGGCGTAGCCGTCCATCGAGCTGTTGTCCTGCGGCGGCACGTGCAGAGCGGAGACGATGTCGCGCGCCAGCACGCGGCCGTCGCCGTCAAAAGTGCTGATGTCTTCAATACCAGGCAGCGGCTGGGCATGGGCCAGCAGCTCGGCCAGGGCCTCGTCCAGCGCTTTCAAGGGAGGGCGTGGGGCATTCATACGGCGTACAACTCGGGACTGTAGTCAAAACGCTCGGCGTGCTGAAGCAGCCAGTCGGTCACGGCTTCGGCATCGTTGAGGTCGAGCACGTCGAGCCCGGTGGGCTGCGGCAACTGGTCGGGCGAGTCGGTGGTTATGGCGGCGATGAAATCGTCGTCCGGGTAACGCACCGGCTTGCCGGTGGATGCGCGCCAAACTTCGATCTTGAGCAGGTCACTGTTCTTGTAACCTTCGACCAGCACCCAGTCCACGCGCTCATCCAGCTCGGCAATCAACTGGTGCACCGAGAGCTCGGTCGATTGCTCGAATTCGCGCATCAGCGCCATGCGCCGGTCGGAGGCGATCACCACCTCGAAGGCGCCGGCCTCGCGATGGCGCCAGCTGTCCTTGCCCGGGTGGTCGATGTCGAAGCTGTGGTGCGCGTGCTTGACCACGGAAACCCGCTGTCCGCGCAGCTTGAGCTCGGGAATCAGGCGCTCGACCAGCGTGGTCTTGCCCGAGCCGGAATAGCCGGCAAAGCCGATGACCTTCATGCGGCCACCTTCAGAAAGCTATGTTTTTGATAGCTGGTCACGCTTATTCCACAAGGGCTAGAGCCCTATTTTAATTGCAATGGGCGACAATGTAGGCCTTGACGGCCTGCACGTCCGCCTCGAGCACCGTCACGCGCTTGGGCAGGTTTTCAATGCCCTCGAACTTGGCTGGCCGGTCCGGCTCGCGTCCCAGCGCCTCGACGATGGTTGAAGCAAACTTGATCGGCAGCGCCGTCTCCAGCACGATCATCGGCACGCCGGCGCTCAGGTGCTCGCGCGCCACCTTCAGGCCGTCAGCGGTATGGGTATCGATCATGCCGCCGAAACGCTCGAACGTGTCCTTGATGGTAGCCAAGCGGTTGGCATGGGTGCTCTTGCCGCTGGAGAAACCATAACGCTGACGCGCCTGGGCGAAGGCCGGGTCCTGGCTCAGGTCGAACTGACCGGTTTTGCCCAGTTGCTCGCCGAACAAGGCCTTGGTCTTGGCGCCGTCGCGGCCCAGCAGGTCGAACACAAAACGCTCGAAGTTCGAGGCCTTGGAGATGTCCATGGACGGGCTGGAAGTCTCGTGCGTGTCGGCACTGCCACGCACGCGGTAGACGCCGGTGCGGAAGAACTCGTCGAGCACGTCGTTCTCGTTGGTGGCCACCACCAGCGTGTCGATCGGCAGGCCCATCATGCGCGCCACGTGGCCGGCACAGACGTTGCCGAAGTTGCCGGACGGCACGGTGAAGCTGACGCGCTCGCTGTTGTTCTTGGTGGCCTGGAAGTAACCGGCGAAGTAGTACACCACCTGCGCCACCAGGCGCGCCCAGTTGATGGAGTTGACGGTGCCGATCTTGTACTTGCGCTTGAAGTCCAGGTCGTTGGAGACGGCCTTGACGATGTCCTGACAGTCGTCGAACACGCCCTTGACTGCCAGGTTGTGGATGTTGGCGTCCTGCAGGCTGAACATCTGCGCCTGCTGGAACGGGCTCATGCGGCCAAACGGGCTGGTCATGAAAACGCGCACGCCCTGCTTGCCGCGCATGGCGTATTCGGCCGCGCTGCCGGTGTCGCCACTGGTGGCACCCAGGATGTTGAGCTGCTCGCCGCGGCGGGCCAACTCGTACTCGAACAAGTTGCCCAGCAACTGCATCGCCATGTCCTTGAAAGCCAACGTCGGGCCGTTGGACAGGGCTTCCAGGTACAGGCCGTTTTCCAGTTGGCGCAATGGCACGATTTCTTTCGTGCCGAACACTGCCTCGGTGTAGGTCTTGCGGCAGATGGCGCGCAGGTCGTCGGCCGGGATGTCGTCGATATAAAGCGACAGGATCTCGAACGCCAGATCGGCATACGGCAGGCTGCGCCACTTGGTCAGCGTGGCATCGTCCACCTGCGGGTAGGACTCGGGCAGGTACAGGCCGCCATCGGGCGCCAGGCCTTCGAGCAGGATTTCGCAGAAACGCTTGCGGTCGGCATGGCCGCGGGTGCTGAGGTACTTCATCCGGCCAACTCTTCCTTGCGGATGCGCACGATCGGTGCCAGCACCGTCGGCAGCGCCTGCAGCTTGGCCAGCGCATCATTCATGGTGCCTTCGCGCGCATCGTGCGTCAGGATGATGAGATCGGTCGAGGTCGCGCCCTCGCCGCCCACCTCGTCGGCCTCGCGCTGCAGTACGGCGTCGATGCTGATGCCGGCCTCGGCCAGGATGCCGGTGACCTTGGCCAGCACACCGGCCTCGTCGGCCACGCGCAGGCGCAGGTAGTAGCTCGTCACCACCTCGCTCATGGGCAGCACGGGCAGGTTGCTCATGGCCTGGTCGAGCGTGTTGGGCTGGAAGGCCAGGTGCGGCACGCGGTTCTGCGGGTCGGCGGTGTGCAGGCGCGTGATGTCGACCAGGTCGGCAATCACAGCGCTGGCGGTCGGCTCGGCGCCGGCGCCCTTGCCGTAGTAGAGCGTGGTGCCGACAGCGTCGCCATTCACCACCACCGCGTTCATGGCGCCTTCGACGTTGGCAATCAGGCGCTTGCTCGGCACCAGGCTCGGGTGCACGCGCAACTCGATGCCCTTGGCCGTACGCTTGGTGACGCCCAGCAGCTTGATGCGGTAGCCCAGTTGCTCGGCGTAACGGATGTCCTGCGCGTCCAGTTTGGTGATGCCTTCCACATAGGCCTTGTCGAACTGCACCGGAATGCCGAAGGCAATGGCCGACATGATGGTGACCTTGTGCGCGGCGTCCACACCCTCGATGTCAAAGGTCGGGTCGGCCTCGGCATAACCCAGGCGCTGCGCCTCTTTCAGCACCACGTCGAAGTCCAGGCCCTTGTCGCGCATCTCGGACAGGATGAAGTTGGTGGTGCCGTTGATGATGCCGGCGATCCACTGGATGCGGTTGGCGGTCAGGCCCTCGCGCAGCGCCTTGATGATTGGAATGCCACCAGCCACGGCTGCTTCGAACGCGACCATCACGCCCTTGGCGGAGGCTGCGGCGAAGATCTCGGTGCCGTGCACGGCCAAGAGCGCCTTGTTGGCGGTGACCACGTGCTTGCCAGCGGCAATGGCTTCCATCACCAGCTGCTTGGCAATGCCGTAACCGCCGATGAGCTCGACCACGATGTCGATGTCGGGGTTGGCAATGATGGCGCGGGCGTCGCTCACCACCTTCACGTCCGGGCCGACGATGCTCTGGGCGCGAGCCACATCGAGGTCAGCGACCATGGTGATTTCGATGCCGCGACCGGCGCGGCGCTTGATTTCTTCCTGGTTGCGCTTGAGCACGTTGAAGGTACCCGAACCCACGGTGCCGATGCCCAACAGGCCTACTTGTATTGCTTTCATCTTTGACTCAGTTTTTGGCGCTGTCGCGCTGTCTTCAAAATTAGGTGCGCGCGTGGCGCTTTCGGTAGTTTTCAAGGAATTTGGCCACGCGGCCAATGGCCTCGCGCAAATCGTCTTCATACGGCAGGAACACGATGCGGAAATGATCCGGCTGGGGCCAGTTGAAGCCGCTGCCCTGCACCAGCATCACGCGGGTCTCGCGCAACAGTTCGAGGAAGAACTGGCGGTCGTCCTCGATCGGGTAGACCTTGGGGTCCAGCCGGGGAAACATGTACAGCGACGCCTTGGGCTTGACACACGTCACCCCCGGAATGGCCGTGATGAGCTCATACGCCAGGTCGCGCTGACGGCGCAGCCGTCCGCCCTCCTTCACCAGGTCGTTGATGCTCTGGTAGCCCCCCAGCGCCGTCTGCACCGCCCATTGCCCCGGGACATTGGCACACAGTCGCATATTGGCCAGCATGTTCAGGCCTTCGATGTAGTCCTGTGCGCCCCGTTTGTCGCCCGAGATCACCATCCAGCCGGCCCGGTAACCGCAGGAACGGTAGGACTTGCTGAGGGAATTGAAGGTCAGCGTCAGCACGTCTTCCGACAGGCTGCCCAGCGCAACGTGGTGCTCGCCGTCGTAGAGCACCTTGTCATACACCTCATCAGCCAGGATCACCAGGCCATGTTCGCGCGCGATATCGACAATGCCCTTGAGCAGTTCTTCGGAATACAGGGCGCCGGTCGGATTGTTCGGGTTGATGACCACGATGCCCTTGGTGCGCGGCGTGATCTTGCTGCGGATGTCGTTCAGGTCCGGCATCCAGTCGTTCTCTTCGTTGCACAGGTAGTGCACCGGCGTACCCCCCGAGAGGCTGGTGGCTGCCGTCCACAGCGGATAGTCGGGGGCCGGCAGCAGCAGCTCGTCGCCCTCATCGAGCAGCGCATTGGTGGCCATGACGATCAGATCGCTGGCGCCATTGCCCAGGTAGATGTCGTCCAGCGTCACACCCTTCATACCCTGCTGCTGGGTATAGTGCATCACCGCCTTGCGCGCGCCGAAGATGCCCTTGCTGTCGGAGTAACCGGCCGAATTGGGCAGGTTGCGGATCATGTCCTGCTGGATTTCCTCCGGCGCGTCAAAACCGAAAGCCGCCAAGTTCCCAATATTGAGCTTGATGATCTTCTGCCCCTCTTCCTCCATTTGCTTGGCCGCATCCATGATGGGGCCGCGAATGTCATAGAGCACGTTGGACAGCTTGGCAGATTTACGTATGGTTTTCAAAGTCCCTCCGGGATGCTGAAAGCGGGGCGAAACCTATAATTTGACCACAGTTCCTTTCTTCCTATGAAACTCCAGCCCGACAAATTCGACGTTCAGACCATCAGCGGCTACGGTCCGGGCTGGATCGGGCTGGACGGCGAAAAAATCACCACCAGCTTGGTGGTCGGTTCGCGTGGTCAGCGGTTTGACTGGGAGTGCGCGCGCTTCAGCGAGCTGAGCGCCGCGCACTTTGCCCGGCTGGCCGAACTGGGCCCCGAACTGGTGCTGTTCGGCAGTGGCGACCGCCTGCGCTTTCCCCAACCAGCCTGGCTCCAGGCCCTGGCCGAGCGGCGCATCGGCATCGAAACCATGGACACGGCGGCCGCCTGCCGCACCTACAACATCCTGGCGGGCGAAGGCCGGCATGTGGTCGCCGCCCTGCTACTGGAAAGCCCCTAGCACCCCCCGACCGCTAGGTTATCGATTTCGAGGTAAAATTGATAAATTGAGTCGGGGACGCAACCGAGCTGTCACAGCGTAAACCCCGACCACTCTGACGACAGCTCCTGTCACACAAGATTTAAGGCATATGGCGATCGTTGTAAACAAACCCATTCCGGAATTTGAAGCAAATGCCACCAGCGGCATCAAGGTTTCCAACACTTCCCACCTCGGCCAGACCCTTGTGCTGTATTTCTACCCCAAGGACAACACGCCCGGCTGCACCACGGAAGCCATGCAGTTCCGCGACAAGTACAAGGATTTCGTGAAGGCCGGCGCCACCGTGTTCGGTGTTTCGCGTGACAACATGAAATCGCACGATGAGTTCAAGGCCAAGCTGGAGCTGCCCTTCGAACTCATCGCCGACACCGAAGAGAAGATGTGCCACATGTTCGGCGTCGTCAAGAACAAGATCATGTACGGCAAGAAGGTCAAGGGCATTGAGCGCAGCACCTTCCTGATCGGTACCGATGGCCAGCTCAAGCAGGAATGGCGCGGCCTGAAGGTGCCAGGCCATGTGGACGAAGTGCTCAAGGCCGTCAAGGTGCTGAAAAAAGCCGCTGCCGCCTGATCCCGAGAGGCCGGGCGCAAGCAAACCGCCCCGCACCTGAAAGCCACCCGGTCAACCTGGGTGGCTTTTGCTTTTGTGCCTCTGCTGCAGGCACTTGGAACTTGCCGGACGACGTCTGGGCCAGGCACGGTCGGTAGCCTGGGGACTATGCCCTGGCAATCCACCGCTGCTGCCGCGCCAGCCGCTCCACCTCATGCCAACTGGCGCACTGCACTGCCACACGGGGCCAGATCCGCTGCAGCACCTCGCATTCCGCCAGGGTATCGGCCGCCGCTTGATGCCGGACGGCGCAGCGGATGCCGAAATAGTCCATCCACTCATCCAGCGATCGGGCCCGGACCTGCTCATGGGTCACAGCGCACAACTGCTCGATATCCACCCACGGATTAGGCAGGTCTGCCCCCCGATGGGCACGCGCGAAACGGGAAATCATGGTCTGGTCGAATGCCGCATGAAAAGCCAGCAAAGGCGAACGCCCGACAAAATCGGCAAAAGCCTGCAGGGCTGCCGCGGGGGCCTCGCCCTCGCGTTGCCGCTGCACGCCAATGCCGTGCAGCAGGATGTTGTCCTTGCTGGAGGCCACATCCTGGCGCAGCACCACTTCGAAACTGTCCCCCAGGTCGACCGTCAGGCGCCGGCGTTGCCAGTCCACCCGCATCGCAATGGCAGCAATGGCGAGCAGACGGTCCTGCTGTGGATTCAAACCGCTGGTTTCGACATCGAGCATGACCCAGCGCTGCTCATCGACCTGCGGACGCCCGCCTCCAGTCAGCCATTTCATCCAGCCCATGGTCTACCTCTCGTAATCGAGTTGCAGCCGCTGCTGCAGGGAGCGCGCCACACGGAACGACTCCTTCAGAATGCGTCGGTCGATATCGTTGAGGCTGGCAACCTCGATGTGATTGGGCTGCTCGGACATGACGCCGCTCTGAAGCTGGATCTGCAAACGCAGCATTTGCAGGAACTCGAAGCCACGGACCCACGCCTCATATTCGGCGGCGGTAACCCCCAGTACCGGGCCAACCGCCTCCAGCCGTTCACGCGTTCCCGTCGCCGCCACACTGTGCGCCAGGCCATACAAGCGTGCCGCATCGACAAAAATGGCCGAGCCCTGCAGCTTGAGATCAATCAGCCCTCTCTCGTCCGTGGCAATGCCGCCCACCCAGTTCAGCGGTACGCTGCGCGTCAACGCATTGAGGGCCAGCTGTTTGAAGAAGCGTGGCACGTTCTGGACCCGCTGGTTGACCTCGGCACGCAGGGTCTGCGCCAGTGTCATGTCGCCCGCCAGTGGCCGAAAGTCGAAATAGATGCTGGCGCTGAGCAGGTCCTGCGGCGCACCTTGCTCGATCCACTGCGCAAAACGTTCGCGCCATTGTTGCAATGTCAGACAGCAGGCCGGGTTACCGGCCATGATGCCGCCCTTGCACAAGGGATAACCGCAGGCATCAAGCGCCTCGTTGACACCACGGGCAAACGCCAGCACCGCTTCGCGTTGCGCATCGCTGATGTCGTCGGACAGGATCAGGGCATTGTCCTGGTCGGTGGCAATGGTCTGTTCGCTGCGCCCCTCCGAGCCCAGCGCCAGCCAGCACAGACGGCTCATGTCGACGCTGTGCTCGGCCGCCTTGAGCTCCAGCAGGCGCTCGGTCAGCACATCGTTCAGGTGGCTGATCAGTGTCGTCAGCTGGCGTGCCTGCACCCCCTGGCTGAGCAGGCTGCGGGCAAAGCGGCGGATGTCCTGCGCCACCAGCTTGAGCGTGTCGATGTCCGGAGCGCCCCGAATCGAGGTACTGACGTGCTTGAGACTCAGGCGCTGCATGGCAAACAGGTCGCGTTCGGACACGATACCGACGACCAGGCCATCGCGCGTGATGGGCACATGCCGGATGCCGTGCCGGCTCATCAGCAAAGCCGCATCCTCAGCCGTGTGTTCATGGGTCAGGCTCTGCACCGGCTGCACCATCACCGCGTGAATCGGGGTCTCCAGCGGCACCGACGGCAAGGTCACGCGCCCCAGGATGTCTTCGCGCGTCAGAATGCCCAGCGGTTCACCACGTTCACCCGTCACCAGCATCGAGCCGATGCGGCGCTGCTGCATCTCCGTCAACGCTTCGCGCAAGGCGGTTGCAGGCCGGCACGTCACCGGCGGGCGTCGAACCAGATCGCCCAGCCGTGTCTCCAGCGATTGTTCGGCCAGGGTCTGGGAGGAATAGGCCACCTGCAAGGCCTGGCGCGACAACTCGAGAAACTTCAGTACCCGCCGGTTCAGAAAGTCGGCAAAAGGCACACTCTTTTCGGCCAGCGTCTGCATGGCACTGCACGGCAGCGCCAGAACAAAGGTATCCGCCACAGCCTGATAGGTGGCCGTGACGGCCCGTTTGGCCATGGCGGCACTGATCGGGAACAGATCACCTGCCTCGTACTGGAAGGCCCCGCCCGACAGGTCGGCCAGGCCGCGCGTACCGCTCACCGCGCCCTGGCGGATGAAGAACAGGTGTGTCACCTCGCCACTGGCCGGTTCGATCAGCGTTTCTTCGGGTGCGAAATACTGTTGTTCAGAATGGCTGAGAAAAAAATCGAGATCCTCTGCCGCCATCTGGGAAAACGGCGTGTAGCGCCCCAGTTCCTGCCGCAAGTTGGCCAGCAGACTGCTGGAAGGCGTTTGCGCCGGAGATGATTTGCTGGCTTGCATGGACTTCTCCTGTCATGCCTACAAGGAATGCTTGTGCGAAGGATATGCCAATCCCGCAGAAAAAAGCCCGGCAATTTGCATTGCCGGGCTCATCATCCAAACGGAATCAGATGCCGTTCAGGCCCGAAGGCCTGAACGCTGACTTCAACTTGCCTTCAGGTTCGGGTAACGGACATGGTCCACCAGATCCTGGATCTTCTTGCTCGGTGCCGGCGTCACCAGGCTGACCAGGAGGATCACGGCAAAGCCCACCGGCACACCGAACAGACCGGCCGAGATCGGCTGGATGTCCCACCAGAGCTGGATCGGCGACGTGACACCGAAGATGCCACGCAACCAGGGCTGGGTCGTCACCATGTAGTAGAAGGTCGTCCCCAGACCGGCGATCATGCCCAACGAGGCAGCGATGCCGGTGGCGCGCTTCCAGAAGATGCCCAGCACCAGACAGGGGAAGAACGCGGCCGCAGCAAACGAGAAGGCCGCCGACACCAGGAACAGGATGTCCGCCGGTTTCTGCGCCGCCACGTAGGCTGCACACAGCGCCACCACCAGCAGCAGGACCTTGGAAATGGTCACGCGGCGTGCGGTCGAGGCGTTCGGGTCGATCATCTTGTAATACAGATCGTGGCTCAGCGCGTTGGCAATCGTCAGCAGCAGGCCGTCAGCCGTGGACAGCGCAGCCGCCAGACCACCGGCCGCCACCAGACCGGAGATCACGTAGGGCAGGCCACCGATTTCCGGCGTGGCCAGCACCACGATGTCGCCACCGATGGACATTTCATTCAACTGCAGGAGGTTGTCCTTGTTGATGTCCACGATCGAGAGCAGCGTCGGATCCACCCTGTTCCATGACTGCACCCAGGCGGGCAACTGGTCAAACGGCGTGCCGATCAGCACATGGAACACCTCGTACTTCACCAGCACGGCCAGGGCCGGTGCCGTGAAATACAGCAGGAAGATGAAGAACAGCGACCAGCTCACCGATTCACGCGCTTCTTTCACGCTTGGCACGGTGTAGTAGCGCATCAGGATGTGCGGCAGCGCAGCGGTACCGACCATCAGGCAGAAGATCAGCGCCAGGAAGTTGCGACGCGAGACGTCGTAAGCCTTCTGAGCCGCTGCATCGCCGTTCGGGTCGCCTGCAAACTGGGCTGCATGGGGCGGCATACCGTTGAGCGGTTTGGACTTGACGTCCGCCCCCGCCTTGGCCGCCGTCCAGGCCTTTTTGGCTGCATCGGCATCCTTGGGCAGTCCTGACAACGCCTTCTCGGCCGCGGCGATCTCGGTCACCGGGGCATTCGCCGCCTTGAGATCGGCCACTTTCTTCTCGGCCGCAGCTTTATCGGCAGCGAGCGCAGCCACAGGATCCTTCAGCTTTTCAGCCAGGGAGGCCGAGCGCTGTTTGAAGATCTCGCGAACTTCGAGCTCTTTGGCGTCCGTGGTCAGGAGCTTTTCCTTGGCTGTGACTTTCTCAAGCTGGTAGCCGTAGATGATTTGCGGCACCGGCACATTGGTCTGTTTGACCGACAACCACACCACCGGGATCATGTAGGCCACGATCAGGATGATGTACTGGGCCACCTGCGTCCAGGTCACAGCGCGCATGCCACCGAGGAAGGAGCAGACCAGAATGCCGCCCAGACCAAGGAAAATGCCGACCTCGAAGGCCACACCGGTCAGACGGGCGGTGATCAGGCCCACGCCGTAGATCTGTGCCACCACGTAGGTGAAGGAGCACAGGATGGCAGCCAGAATGCCCAGGAAACGCGGCAGGTTGCCACCGTAGCGTTCACCCAGGAAGTCCGGCACGGTGAACTGGCCGAACTTGCGCATGTAGGGCGCCAGGAACAACGCCACCAGACAGTAGCCGCCGGTCCAGCCCATGATGAAGGCCAGACCGCCGTAGCCCGTGAGGTAGAGCGTACCGGCCATGCCGATGAAGGATGCGGCCGACATCCAGTCAGCACCGGTGGCCATGCCGTTGTAGACGGCAGGCACGCGGCGGCCGGCCACGTAGTACTCGGCCGCGTCGGTGGTACGGCTCATGATGCCGATGCCGGCATACAGGCCAATGGTGGCCAGCAGAAAGATGAAGCCGATCCACTGTCGTGGCAGACCCATCTGTTCGAGAATGGCCAAGGCCACCACGAAGATCAGAAACCCGCCCGTGTACCACTTGTACACCTTGTTCAGGTTTTGCTTGAACGCCTTGTTAGAGGCGGCGCTGGGGGTGCCAGCGTCAGAGCCAAACATTCCAGCCATGGGTTACTCCTCTATTTCCTGGACACCGTGCTCGATGTCCAGATTGTTCATGTACCGGGCGTAGTACCAGATGATCAGGCAGTACACGACCAGCGAACCCTGTGCCCCCATCCAGAAACTGAAGGGCCAGCCAAAGAAATTGAAGTTCAGATCGCGTGCAAAGTAACCCACGACAAAGGTCACGACGAACCAGATCGCCAGCAGGACAGCTGTGATATTGAGGTTCTTCTGCCAATATCGTCGATGGTTTTCGGTCAGTTCCATGTTTCCCATGATTTACCTACCTCCAACAAGAAAACCCTTACGGGCGTTTCGCGATCACCACTTGTCTCTTATGTGGCCTGCCTGCCTGATCGCGGCTTATCAACTCTGACCCCGACTTGCGCCGGGGTCATCCAGTGCCCGCTCAACTGGTTCACGAAGGTCACGCCGTGCGCAACCCGGTTTCGCGTTCCAGCTGGGCGGCCACCTTGGGCTCGAACCCCTTGAGATGGCGAATGATCTTCACCGCCTCATCAGGCTCTTGCCGATCTACATGAACCCGCGCCAGCTGATACCAGCCGAACGGGCTCATGGGCTGCAGTTCCGTGTTTTTCTTCAGGGCCACGACCGCTTCGTCAAAGCGGCGCTCCTGGATCAGCACCAGGGCCAGGCCGTACCAGGCGCGATCCATCTTGGGTTCGATCTCAAGGGCGCGGCGAAAGGCGGTTTCAGCCTGCTCGTGTTGACCGTTCTCCTCCAGCATGTAGCCGAGGTTGAACCAGCTGGCCGACAAATCAGGGTAATGGCGGGCCAGCAAGTCCTGGGTCACGATCGCCTCGGACTTGCGCCCCAGTTGTGACAGCAGATGTGCCCGGCTGGCCAGGGCGTAGCGGTCTTGAGGCTTCAGCCGCAGCATCTCGTCGAAGCGCACCAGGGCCTCTTGCCTGCGGTTGAAGAGCAGCAGCGCAATGGCCTGCAACTTGAGGAAAAGGTAGTTCGCCATCTGGCTCATTTGCACAGCTCCACGCCCATCTGAAGGCAAGTCTGGATCTTGTAAATCGTGGCACCGAGCCAGATGAACAGCAGGAGGAGAAAAGCCACCAGCGGTACATGCCGGTCCAGCACCAGTTTGGGTGTCAGCAGCCGAGCCACCGACACAAAAGGCCGACCAATGATCTGAAGGACCTGATAGAAGAGATTGCTCTCCTTCTTGGCCCCGGCCAACAAGCCCAGCAGCCACTGGCCCAGCAAGGCCATGAGGGCAATTTCGGCAATCAGTTTGATAGCGGATGCGACAGCAAGCATATGGACCCGTCCATGCAGTTGAGTGCATTGTTGGCGTCGCGCTTACCGTTTTCTTACAAACCAACAGGAAAACTGACAACTTCGGGTCTAACCCTCTGAGGGTTTTCCCGCGCTCATGCCGACCGGGGTATCTATCGATGGCCGATAGGACAAGCGACTCGGCGCAATCCATCTGTGTGTCTGTCCTATGACCTAGTCGGTGCTTGCAAGAGCAAGGTGACGCCCCCATGACATTCCAGGCGAAAAGCCTCAGCCAGAATTTGCCGGGACGTGTATCGACGGAGTCGCCTGGTCGTCATGCGGCACATGAAAAAAGCGGTCCCCTGTAACGGTCACCGGATTGGTCGGCTGACTTTTGATGCAATGCAGCAACAAGGGATGCGCAGCCGTTCTGGCTCATGCATAATGAACTCATGCCGTTGAAAACTGCAACTGCGCTCCCCCAGAAAAGCCGCCTAGGTTTACCAGGCGGCTTTTTTGTTTTTTCGGCGACATCCGGTAACCTTTTTGCGAGCCCTACGCCCCATGCCCCTGCCTCCCGCCCCCACCAAGCGCGCAGCCCTGCTGTCTCCCGACGCCTTTGATGCACCGGCCCGTAGCAAGCCCCGGTCATCGAGAGAATCAGCTACTGCCTTCGAAGCCCCCCCCGCCGACCACAAGCCGCAGGCCCGTGACCTGTTCGAGCATGGTGGCGGGGCCACGGCCGAAGTAGCCACCCCAGCGCAGCCGGTTCGCGGCAAAACCAGCCCCAGAACCTCCCGCAACAAGGCGAAGGCCACGCCGGTGAACACGGCACCAGCCACGCAAAGCCCGCCCCAACCGAAGAAAAACAAGTCCAGTGGGCCGAGCAAGCTGTTTGTGCTCGACACCAATGTGCTGATGCACGACCCGATGTGCCTGTTCCGCTTCGAGGAACACGACATCTTCCTGCCCATGATCGTGCTGGAAGAACTCGACGGCCACAAGAAAGGCATGACCGAGGTCGCCCGCAACGCGCGCCAGACCAGCCGCATGCTCGACGGGCTGGCCGATGCCCACCAGGGCGCCGACATTGCGGCCGGCCTCAAGCTCGACAGCACCGGCCACCGCGAGGCCGGCGGCAAGCTGTTTTTCCAGACCCAGCCGCTGAACTACACCCTGCCCACCAGCCTGCCGCAAGGCAAGGCGGACAACCAGATCCTGGGCGTGGTGGAGGCGCTGCGCCTGCAGTACGCACCGCGTGAAGTCGTGCTGGTGTCCAAGGACATCAACATGCGCGTCAAGGCCCGCGCCCTCGGCCTGGCCACCGACGACTACCAGAACGACAAGACGCTGGACGACGGCGATCTGCTCTACGCCGGTTCGCTGGCGCTGCCGGCCGACTTCTGGACCACACACGGCCAGACCGTGGAAAGCTGGCAGCAGGGCCCGCACACCTTCTACCGCATCAATGGCCCGATCGTGCCCAGCCTGCTGATCAACCAGTTCGTCTACTTCGAAGCACCGGGCGAGCCCAGCCTGTACGCCCGCGTGTCCGAAATCCGCGGCAAGACCGCGGTGCTCAAGACACTGAAGGACTACACCCACCTCAAGAATTCCGTCTGGGGCGTGGCCGCGCGCAACCGCGAGCAGAACTTCGCCATGAACCTGCTGATGGACCCGGAAGTGGACTTCGTGACGCTGACCGGCACCGCCGGCACCGGCAAGACGCTGATGGCGCTTGCCTCCGGCCTAACCCAGGTGCTGGACGACCGACGCTACACCGAGATCATTGTCACCCGCGCCACGGTGAGCGTGGGCGAGGACATCGGTTTCCTGCCCGGCACCGAAGAAGAAAAGATGGGCCCCTGGATGGGCGCGCTTGACGACAACCTGGAAGTGCTTTCCAAGACCGACACCGGCGCCGGCGAATGGGGGCGAGCGGCCACCAGCGAGCTGATCCGCAGCCGCATCAAGATCAAGAGCATGAACTTCATGCGGGGGCGCACCTTCATGAACAAGTACGTCATCATCGACGAGGCGCAGAACCTGACGCCCAAGCAGATGAAGACCCTGATCACGCGCGCCGGCCCGGGCACCAAGATCATCTGCATGGGCAACTTGGCGCAGATCGACACGCCCTACCTGACCGAAGGATCGTCCGGTCTGACCTTCGCGGTGGACAAGTTCAAGGGCTGGCCGCACGGCGGCCACATCACGCTGGCGCGCGGCGAGCGCTCGCGCCTGGCGGACTTTGCCAGCGAAGTGCTATAAAAAGAATAGCTAATCGCGCAATAAGAAAGGGGCCTGGAGCCCCTTTTTTTATTTAAAAATCGCCATTGCTGTAACCGCTGGCCAGGTTTTCGAAGCGGGTCAGGCGGTTGAGGAAGGCCAGCTTGACGGTGCCGGTCGGGCCGTTACGCTGCTTGGCGATGATGATCTCGGCCACCCCCGGTTCCTTGCAGGCGTCCTTGGTGTAGTACTCGTCGCGGTAGATGAACATGATGATGTCCGCGTCCTGCTCGATGGCGCCGGATTCGCGCAGGTCGCTCATCATGGGGCGCTTGTCGGGGCGCGTTTCCACACTGCGGTTGAGCTGCGAGAGCGCAATCAAGGGACAGCCCAGTTCCTTGGCCAACATCTTCATGCCGCGCGAGATCTCGCCCAGTTCGGTGGCGCGGTTCTCGTTGTCGCCACTGGAGCCGCTCATGAGTTGCAGGTAGTCCACCACAATGAGGCCGAGCTTGCCGCACTGGCGCGCCAGCCGGCGGGCATTGGCGCGCAACTCGCTGGCGGTCAGGCCGGCGGTCTCGTCGATGTGCAGCGAGATGGTGCGCAGCTTCTCGATCGCCTCGGTCAGGCGCGGCCACTCCTCGTCGGTCAGCTTGCCGGTACGCAGATGGCCTTGGTCGATGCGGCCGATGGAGCCAACGATACGCACCGCCAGCTGGGCCGCGCCCATTTCCATCGAGAACACGGCCACCGGCAGGCCTTCGTTGAGCGCCACGTGCTCGGCGATGTTGATGGCGAACGCCGTCTTGCCCATGGAGGGACGCGCTGCCAGCACGACCATGTCGCCCGGCTGCAGGCCGGAGGTCATGCGGTCCAGGTCGTAGAAGCCGGTGGGCACGCCGGTGATGTCGTTCGGGTTGTCGGCCATCTCCTGCACGCGGTCCAGCAGGTCCACCACCAGGGTGTCCATGGACTGGAAACCGCGCTTCATGCGCGAGCCTTCCTCGCCGATGTTGAAGATCTTCTGCTCGGACTCGTCCAGGATGGCGGCCACGGGACGCCCCTGCGGGTTGAATGCGTTGGTGGCGATCTCGTCGCTGGCAGCCACCAGCTTGCGCAGGATGCCGCGCTCACGCACGATCTCGGCATAACGGCGGATATTGCCGGCGCTGGGCACGTACTGGGCCAGGGAGTTGAGGTAAGCCAGACCGCCGACCTCCTCCGCCTTGCCCTGGCTTTGCAATTGCTCGAAGACCGTGATCACGTCGGCCGGCTTGGTGGCATTGATCAGCGCCGCGATGGCGGTGTAGATCAGCCGATGCTCATAACGGTAGAAATCCCCCTCGTTCAGCAGGTCACCGACCCGGTCCCAGGCACCGTTGTCCAGCAGCAACCCACCGAGCACACTGGATTCGGCCTCGATCGAATGCGGCGGCACACGCAGTTGCGCTACTTGTCGGTCTTGTCCGTAGTCGTCATCTACGGGGGTCAATACGGCTGACATGAATGATGGTTTCCTTGTAATCCCCGATGCTAAGCCCTCAACACACGATCGTCGAGGAACATGCTGGGGACAACTGACCCCACAAGCTGTGGGTAATCTGTGCAAATGCATGTATGGGCGAAAACGCCCATCACAAATACAAAAGCCGCCAGAGGCAGGCCCTGGCGGCTTTTGATGGGGACGACTGCAGCTTAGGCGGATTCGCCGTACACGGAGACGGTGATGTCAACCACCACGTCGGTGTGCAGAGCCACGCTGACCGTGCTGTCGCCGATGGTCTTGATCGGGCCGTTGGGCATACGCACCTGGGCCTTCACAACCTTGTAGCCGTTCTTGTTCAGCTCTTCGGCAATGTCAAAGTTGGTCACGGAGCCGAACAAACGGCCATCCACGCCAGCCTTTTGCGTCAGCTTGATGGCGGTACCAGCCAGCTTCTCGCCCAGGCCTTGCGCTTCAGCCAGCTTGGCAGCAGCGGCTTTTTCGAGCTCGGCGCGCTTGACTTCGAACTCGGCCTTGGCTGCTTCGGTGGCACGACGGGCGCGGCCGGAGGGGATCAGGAAGTTGCGGGCATAACCGTCTTTGACCTTGACGATCTCGCCGAGGTTACCCAGGTTCACGACCTTCTCGAGCAGAATGATTTGCATGGGTCTACTCCTTAGATCTTGTGCTGGTCGCTGTACGGCAGCATCGCGAGGAAACGCGCGCGCTTGATAGCGGTGTTGAGCTGGCGCTGGTAGATGGCCCGGGTACCGGTCAGACGGGCCGGAATGATCTTGCCGTTTTCAGCAATGAAATCACGCAGCGTGTCGATGTCCTTGTAGTCGATTTCTTCGACGCCAGTGACGGTGAAGCGGCAGAAACGCTTGCGCTTGAACAGCAGCGACTGGGTATTGCGCTTCGGGCGCTTGTCTTTGTTGAATTTTTTGAACGTGGCCATGGGGGCCTCCTGAAATTAATCTTGACTGAACTCTCGGATATGAAACACCAGGCTCTTGCCGTTGCGAGGGGTGGCGACAAAGCCGCTGAAGCACCAGACACTGCCAATGGCCTGCTTTGCAAGCCGCTCGGCCAGGGCACCAAAGGCAACCGCCTTGACACCGGCCAAAACCCGCCTGTCCTGTCCTGCTTCCGGCACCATCGACTCATGTTCGAGCTTCAGGTCCAGTGCCGGCAATCCGGCCGGGGTGTAGCGCAAAGGGGCTACCTCGGCGATACAGGCAGTCAGTACGAGCTGGTTGGCGCTGGGATTCACTCCTCGCTATTCGGAAGATCAGGCCTGGAATTCTGCCTGCTGGGCCTTGCGGGCGTCTTCACGCTCGACGGTCTTCATCATGGAGGAAGGACCGGTATCGGCCTTCTTCTTCAGAACCGTCAGGTGACGCAGCACGGCATCGTTGAACTTGAATGCATGCTCCAGTTCAGCCATCACAGCCTTGTCAGCTTCGATGTTGATGCACAGGTAGTGGGCCTTGGCCAGCTTGTTGATCATGTAGACCATCTGACGACGGCCCCAGTCTTCAACACGGTGGATCTTGCCGCCGCCGGCGGTGATCATGCCCTTGTAACGTTCGAGCATGGCAGGAACCTGCTCGCTCTGATCCGGGTGGATCATCAGAACGATTTCGTAATGACGCATTGATACTCCTTGTGGATGACCCGCACTCTACGGGCAGAAAAGCCGCCCCAGCGTCTGATGGGTGCGGCAAGGCGAAGCTCTCCATTATATGGGATTTTGGAGCTCGGGTCCATCCTGGCACCCGACGCGCGTCACCAAGCTCAGCAGCACGATGACGACAAACCCCGCCAGGACGCCAAACACCCCGGCAGAAACAGGCTGGATGCCGAACCACAGGTCTGCCCCCCGCAAGCCCAGCAAGGCGCGCATCGGCGCCGCATGGATCGCCATGTAGTAGACCGTCACGCCGACACCGGCCAACATCCCGCCGACAACGGCAGCTCTGGAAGTCCGGCGCCAGAAAATACCCAACACCATGGCCGGCACAAACGCCGCACCCGCCAGGGAAAAGGACATCGACACCAGGTTGAGAATGTCGGCGGGCTTTTGCGCCGCGACGTAGGCCGCAGCCAGCGCCACCACCAGCAAGGCGAATTTGGACAACATCACGCGCCGCATCACGCTGGCCCGGTCATTCTTGCCCTGGAAGTACAGGTCATGGGCCAACGCATTGCCGATGGTGAGCAAGAGCCCGTCGGCCGTGGACAAGGCTGCCGCCAGCCCCCCGGCGGCGACCAGGCCCGACACCACATAAGGCAAGCCACCCAACTCAGGGGTCGCCAACATCACCAGATCAGCGCCCAGCTTCAATTCGGAAAATTGCAAGCGATGGTCGCCATTGACATCACTGATGGACAGCAGAGCGCTGTCCACCTTGGCCCATTGCGCCATCCAGGCCGGCAAAGACTCGAAGTTCATCCCGACCAGATTGCTCATGACCTCGAATTTGACCAGGACCGCCAACGCGGGCGCAGCGAGGTAGAGCAAGGCAATGAAAACCAGTGACCAGACCGCCGACGTCCGGGTTTCGGCCACCGACGGTGTGGTGAGAAAACGCGTCAACAAATGTGGCAGCCCGGCGGTACCCACCATCAGGCAGAACATCAGGGCCAGGAAGTTCCGGCGCGACAGCTCGAACGCCTGCTGTTCTTGCGGCGTGCCATTCGGGTCACCCGCAAAGGGCTGCGCATGGGGCGGCATACCCCCCAGCGGCTTGGCCCGGTTGAGGTTTTCCTGCATGGCACGGGTCCAGGTTTCACGTGCGGAAGCCGCATCTTTGGGCAAATGGGCCAGTTCACGCCGAGCCGCAAAAATCACCTCGACATCCGCACGTTCCTCACTGAGGAGACGCAAGCGCTCCTTGAGCAATTTGCGCTCGGAGTCCAGCGCCACTTCCACATTACGCAGTTTCAATTCGAAATCCCGCGCGCGCCGTGCGTACTCCTGAATGACTTGCTGCTCTGCAGGCGAGGCCTCCAACTGTTTCTCGAGTTGGGTGATTTTTTCCAGTTGCTGGCCATACACCCAAGGCGCCAGCGGGTTGCCAAGCTGCTTGTAGGCCAGCCATGACACGGGGATCAGAAAGGCCAGAATGAGGACCACATACTGCGTCACCTGCGTCCAGGTCACCGCTCGCATGCCTCCCAGGAACGAGCAAACCAGCACCCCGCCGAGCCCCAGCAGAATCCCGATCTCGAAATGAACGCCCGTCAGCCGGGATGTGATCAAGCCCACGCCGTAGATTTGGGCCACGACATAGGTGAAGGAGCAGATGACGGCCGCCAGGGCCGCAATACGCCGCGGCCAATGCCCCCCAAAGCGAACGGCAAAATAATCTGGAATCGTATAAATGCCGAGTTGACGCAGATGGGGGGCCACCAGCAGCGCCACCAGGCAAAAACCGCCCGTCCACCCCAGCACATAGGCCAAGCCACCAGGCTGCGAACCCGTGCCGGAATAACCCTGCAGATAGAGCCCACCTGCCATGCTGATGAAGGAGGCTGCGCTCATCCAGTCGGCTGCCGTGGCCATGCCGTTGTAGAAGGCGGGGACTCGCCGGCCGGCCACGTAATACTCCTCAGCATCCGCCGTGCGGCTGTAGATCCCGATCACTGCATACAGGACGACCGTGGCAGACAGGAAAATGGCCCCCACCCATTGCTTGGAGAGGCCCAATTGCTCGGCCAGCGCCAGCAGCAGCAGAAAGCCCAGCAGAAAGACAACGTATTTGGTGAAGCTGCGGTGCAGCCGGCGCTTGTAGACGGCATAAGCCCGATCATCAAACGCAGGTTCGCCGTGGCGCTCACGCCGGTTGCTGAGCCACGCAAACACGGCAACGATGGCGATGAAGAGCAGAACGCCGCCCTGGGCGGCGAACCAGAAGCCGAGCGGCCATCCGATCACCACCGTCTGCAGGTCGCGCGCGAAGTAAATGCCGCCAAAGATGACGACAAACCAAACCAGCAAGAGCAGGCCCCGCAGGGAGAAGCGACCGGGCGTCATCGTGCCCTCCGGCAGAGTCGGCCCGGTTGCCTCATGACAGCGCAATCACTTTCAGCGTTGCCATTTGCCTGCGATCTTGCTTACATGCTGGCGATGTTGCGCCAGGTTTCAACCACCGTGTCGGGGTTCAGCGAGATCGAGGTGATGCCCTCTTTCACCAGCCAGCGCGCAAAGTCGGGATGGTCGCTGGGGCCCTGACCGCAGATGCCGACGTACTTGCCCTGCTTGCGGCAGGCGGCGATGGCGCGGCTGATCATGGCTTCCACGGCCGGGTCGCGCTCGTCGAAATCAGCGGCCAACAGCTCCAGCCCGGAGTCGCGGTCCAGACCGAGCGTGAGCTGGGTCAGGTCGTTGGAGCCGATCGAGAAGCCGTCGAAGTGCTCCAGGAATTCATCGGCCAGGATGGCGTTGCTCGGCACCTCGCACATCATGACGATCTTCAAGCCGTTCTCGCCGCGCTTGAGGCCATGCTGGCCCAGCAGGTCAATGACCTTCTTGGCCTGGCCCAGCGTGCGGACAAAAGGCACCATGAGTTCGACATTGGTCAGGCCCATCTCGTCGCGCACGCGGCGCATCGCCTCGCACTCCATGGCAAATGCTTCGCCGAAATCGGCGCTGACGTAACGCGCGGCGCCACGGAAGCCCAGCATCGGGTTTTCTTCCTCGGGCTCGTAGCGGCTGCCACCGATGAGCTTGCGGTATTCGTTGCTCTTGAAGTCGGACAAACGAACGATCACCGGCTTGGGCCAGAAGGCGGCGGCAATGGTGGCCACGCCTTCGGCCACCTTGTCGACGTAGAAGGCACGCGGCGACGCATGGCCACGGGCAACCGACTCCACCGCCTTCTTCAGGTCGGCGTCGATGTTCGGATAGTCCAGAATGGCCTTGGGGTGCACACCAATGTTGTTGTTGATGATGAACTCCAGACGTGCCAGACCGACACCGGCATTGGGCAACTGGGCGAAGTCGAAGGCCAGTTGCGGGTTGCCGATGTTCATGGTGATCTTGACCGGGATCTCGGGCATGGCGCCACGCTGGACTTCGGTGATTTCCATCTCCAGCAGGCCGTCATAGATGTGGCCCGTGTCCCCCTCGGCGCAACTCACTGTCACCAAGGTGCCGTCTTTGAGCGTCTCGGTCGCATCACCGCAACCCACCACTGCCGGGATGCCCAGTTCGCGGGCGATGATGGCTGCGTGGCAGGTACGGCCACCGCGGTTGGTGACGATGGCGGAGGCACGCTTCATCACCGGTTCCCAGTTGGGGTCGGTCATGTCGGTCACCAGCACGTCGCCGGGCTGGACCTTGTCCATCTCGCTGATGTTGTGCACCAGGCGCACCGGGCCGGTACCGATCTTCTGGCCGATGGCACGACCCTCGGCCAGCACCGCGCTCTGGCCCTTGAGCTTGTAGCGCATCTCGGCCGTGTTGCCGGCCTGGCTCTTCACGGTTTCCGGACGCGCCTGCAGGATATAGAGCTGGCCGTCGGTGCCGTCCTTGCCCCACTCAATGTCCATCGGGCGGCCGTAGTGCTGCTCGATCACCAGGGCGTACTTGGCCAGCTGCTCGACGTCGGCATCGGTCAGGGAATAACGGTTGCGCTGCTCGGTCGGCACGTCGATGGTCTTGACCAGCTTGCCGCCAGCTTTCTTTTCTTCCGGCGTGGAGAACACCATCTGGATCAGCTTGGAGCCCAGGTTGCGGCGCACCACGGCGCGCTTACCGGCCTTGAGCATGGGCTTGTGCACATAGAACTCGTCCGGGTTCACGGCGCCCTGCACCACCGTCTCGCCCAGGCCATAGCTGGAGGTGATGAAGACCACATCTTCGAAGCCGGACTCGGTGTCGATCGTGAACATCACGCCGGCAGCACCCAGGTCGGAGCGCACCATGCGCTGCACGCCGGCCGACAGGGCCACGTCGGCGTGGGCAAAACCCTTGTGCACGCGGTAGCTGATGGCGCGGTCGTTGTAGAGGGAGGCAAACACCTCCTTCATCTTGTGCAGCACTTCCTCGATGCCGTGCACGTTCAGGAAGGTCTCCTGCTGGCCGGCGAAAGAGGCATCGGGCAAGTCTTCGGCCGTGGCCGAGGAACGCACCGCAAACGTGGCCTGCGGGTTGCCGGCGCTCAGCTTGGCAAAGTCATCACGGATGGCCTTTTCCAGGTCCGCCGGGAACGGCTGGGCCTCGACCATGGCGCGGATCTCGGCGCCCACCGTGGCCAGTGCGCGCACGTCTTCGGTGTCAAGGGCATCGAGCTTGGCATTGATGCGATCGGCCAGACCGTCGTGCTTCAGGAATTCGCGGAAAGCATGTGCCGTGGTGGCAAAGCCGGTGGGCACGCGCACGCCCTGCGGCAGCTGCGAGATCATTTCGCCGAGGCTGGCGTTCTTGCCGCCAACTGCCTCGACGTCGGTCATTCTCAGGTTTTCAAACGGGACGACCAGGGCGGTCGGGCTGAAAAGTGCAGACATGGGAAAGCTCCAGAAGTTAAAAACCAGTTCACGCCTGAAGCCAGTCCTTCCGGAGAACTGGGGGCGCCCATGCCAACGGCTAGCCTTTGCTCTTGTTCTCGTAGGGCGTTGCTGTGCATGGAAAATTCGGGTGGATTGCCGGTATTGTAAGCTCCGACGATCAAGAACCATGGCCGGCTTGCCCTGTCAACCCGTCCTCTCTGGCTACAACTGCTTGCCCTGCATCCATGTCCAATCGCACTGTTTTCTTCATCTCCGACGGCACCGGCATCACCGCTGAAACCTTTGGCAATGCCATCCTCGCCCAGTTCGAGACCGAGATGCGGCGTATTCGCCTGCCCTTCATCGATACGGTGGACAAAGCCCACCAGGCGGTGCGGCAGATCAATCACACGGGTGAAGTCGAGGGCAAAAAGCCGATTGTGTTCACCACCCTTGCCAACGAGGAAGTCCACAAGGTCATCACCGAAGGCTGCAAAGGCATGCTGCTCGACATGTTCGGCACCTTTGTCAACCCGTTGGAAATCGAGCTGGGCATCAAGTCGCACCACCGCATCGGCCGCTTCAGCGATGTCAGCAAGAGCCAGGCCTACCATGACCGGATCGAGGCGATCAACTTCTCGCTGGCGCACGATGACGGCCAGTCCAACCGCGACCTGGCCAGCTCCGACGTGATCCTCGTTGGGGTGAGCCGCAGCGGCAAGACCCCTACGTCGCTTTATCTGGCGATGCAGTACGGGCTCAAGGCCTCCAACTACCCGCTGATTCCCGAGGACTTTGATCGCCACCAGCTGCCGCCCGCCCTGGTGCCGCACCGCAGCAAGATCTTCGGCCTGACCATCAACCCGGAGCGACTGAGCGAAATACGCAACGAGCGCCGGCCGAATTCCAAATACGCTTCGCTGCAAAACTGCCGCAACGAAGTGGCCGAAGCGGAGGCCATGATGCGACGTGCCGGCATCCGCTGGCTGTCGACCACCACCAAGTCCATCGAAGAGATTGCCACCACCATCCTGCAGGAAATCCGCCCTGAGCGGCTGACTTACTGAGATTGCACTCCGCGCCGTACGGCATGAACGGCGACGGCAACTGGTGGGCATAACGGGTGCGCTGCGCCCGCACCAAGCCTGCCGCCCTCCCCTCTGATACGCATCTGACGCTCCGGGTCCTACCGGCGCGCATCAAGCACGGCACGCCTTAGCCGTTGCAACGCCTTTGCCCATCAAGCTCGCGCGTGCAGGTCCCTTGGCGCAGAAGCATTCACAAAACGAATGAGAATGATTTGTATTTGTGTATAATTTCTTTACTTTACTTTTCACGCAGCAAGCCATGCCACGCAGTTTTGAATTGCGCCCGGTTGTAGCCAGCCACCTTCATCCACCCAAGGCTCTACAACCATGTCAAAACGAAAAAAAATCAGCAAGAAATCGGCTTTCCGTCCCGTCTTTACGGCGCCCAACGCTATCAAACCAATAGCACCCTCGACGCTGCTGCCCTTGGGTGCCATGCTGCTGGCCGGTTCCATGAACGCGTTCGCCCAGCAGGCCATACCGGAAAGCGGCAAGACACTGGCCACCGTGGAAGTGAAGGAAACGGCCGAGACGCCCGCCTCCAAGACATCGCTGCGGGCCACCGAAACGGAAATCGGCAAAGGCAAGCAAAAACTGCGTGACATCCCCCAATCCATCACCGTGATCACGGAACGCCTGATGGACGACCGCAATCTTGATGACTTCAAGGAGGTACTGCGTAGCACGGCGGGTGTGACCTTCCAGGCCGGCGAAACCGGCGAAGAGGACATCCGCCTGCGTGGCTTCTCGCTGGTCCAAGCCGGCGACATCTATGTGGATGGCATGCGGGACTCTTCGATTTACGAACGAGACACCTTCAACTACGACCGGGTGGAAGTGCTGAAAGGTTCGGCCTCCATGCTGTTCGGCCGCGGCTCCACCGGCGGCGTGGTCAATCAGGTCAACAAAAAGCCTTTCCTGATGAATTCGCATGAGGTCAAGACCACGGTCGGGACCGGCAACGAACTGCGCGTCACGGGCGACTTCAACCTCAAGACCGGCGACGACGCAGCACTGCGCATGAACGTGATGACGCATGACGCCGACAACTGGGGTGCCAAGGTCAGCAAGAAGGGCATCGCCCCGACCTACCGCTGGGGCATCGGCACGACGGACGAGTTCTCGGTCGGCCTGTACTATCTCGAGTACAACAACCGCCCCAACTACAACCATCCCTGGATACTCAGCAACGGAGAAATCCAGACCAAGCTGGATGCCAAGAACTTCTACGGTCTGACCAGCGACTACAACAAGGGCAAAGCCACCTACGGCACCCTGAACCATGTCCACCGCTTCTCGGACGGCGGCGAACTCAAGACCACCTTGCGCCACGGGCGTTATGAGCGCGACTTGTGGTCGAGCCAAGTCGTTTTCCGGGCGCCCGCCCCGACGTCAGTCGCCGCCATCACGGACAGCACGGGCCTGCAACGCAACCCGAAGGGACGTATCGGCATCAGCACGACGACCCTGCTGCAAAGCGACTACAGCAACGACTTCAACTGGCTGGGCAAGAAGCACAAGATCATCACCGGGGTTGACTGGTCCAACGAAGATGCCCTGCGCAACAACAACTTCGCAGGTGTCACCAGCGGTCTCTTCACGACGGTCGGCACGCCCAACGATGGCGACACACGGCCCGACCTGCGCGGCGATGCGCCCATGAACAAGTTCAACGCTCGCACCTTGGGGGTGTATGTGCAGGACACCATGGAGCTGACGCCCACCGTCAAGCTGATCGCCGGCCTGCGCAACGACAATTTCAACGCCACTTACAACACGGCTGCCGGCGCGAGCAACTCGCGCTCCGATTCACTTTGGAGTCCGCGCTTGGGCGCCCTGTACCAGCCGAGCGATTCGGCGTCCTACCATGTGTCTTACGGCACGTCGTTCAACACCTCGGGTGACGTCTACCAGTACGCAGTCCAGGGACCGAGCGCCAAAGATGCCAACACCCCGCCGGAAGAAAGCCGCAACCTCGAAGTCGGCGGCAAGTTCGACCTCTTTGAGCGCCGCCTCATGCTCGCAACCTCGCTGTTCTACTCGGAGAAATACAACGAGCGCAACACCGACCCCGACACCGCCGCGACGCAGCAACTGTTGTCCGGCAAGCGCCATGCGGCCGGTCTGGACATCGACATTGCCGGACGCATCACGCCCAAGTGGGATGCTTTTGTCTCCTGGACCTGGATCCCCGAGGCCAAGATTGACGAGAGCAATGTGGTCATCCCCGCCAATGGCACCGGCGCCCAGGGCAAAGGCGACCGCCCCGGCCTGACACCGCTGCACAGTGCCAGCCTGTGGACGACCTACCGCCTGACACCGAAACTGCGCGTCGGCGGCGGCCTCAATTACCGCGACAAGCAGAACCCGGAAGGGGCGCGCCACGTCAGCGCCAAAAGTTTCACCACACTGGACCTGATGGCCGAGTACATGATCACCGACATGACCTCGCTCAAGCTGAATGTCACCAACGTCACCAACGAGTTGTATGCTGACTCGCTGTACCGCGGCTTCTACAGCCCCGGTGCTCCGCAGTCCGTGCAGATGACCCTGAAAGTGCAGTTCTAACCCAACCTGGAAAGCGCCCGGGGGCTGGCCCGCGCCAGCCCTCCAGCAAAGCCGCCGCCATGCTGATTCATCTGAAAAACGTCCTATCGCCCGAAGAACTGCACCAGGCACGCACCCTTCTCGATGCGGCTTCGTGGCTGGATGGGCGAGCCACGGCAGGGCCACAGGCCGTGCAAGCCAAAAACAACGAGCAGTTGCCGCAAACCAGCGAAGCCGCACGTTCGCTGCAGACACTGGTGCGGCAGGCGCTCAACCGTCATGCCATCTTCTTTTCGGCCGCCCTGCCGAAGAAGATCTTCAACCCCTTGTTCAACCGCTATGGCGGCGACGCCAACTACTACGGCCAACACATCGACGGCGCGGTCATGCACTCGCGCAGCGACAAGCAGCGCGTACGCTCCGATGTGAGTTGCACCCTCTTTCTGGCCAACCCCGACGAATACGACGGCGGTGAACTGTCTATCGCCGACACCTACGGCAATCAGCGCATCAAGCTGCCCGCCGGCGACATGGTGCTCTACCCGAGCACCAGCCTGCACGAAGTTCTGCCCGTCACCCGCGGCCACCGCCTCGCCAGCTTTTTCTGGGTTGAAAGCATGGTGCGCAGTGATGAGCAGCGCCGCCTGCTCTACGACCTCGACATGAACCTGCTGCGCCTGCGCCAGCAGCACGGTGAATGTGCCGAGACCACCGCACTGACCGGCACCTACCACAACCTGCTGCGCATGTGGGCCGACACCTGAAGCCCATGAGCACCATGCCAGCCCTCCCCCGCGTTCCCGACCAGGTGGTCAACCTGGCCGACCACGAAACGCACGCCCGCACGCGCCTGGACGACAACGCCTGGGCGTATTTCAGCGGCGGCGCCGCGGACGAACTGACACTGCAGGCCAACCGGCAAGCCTGGAGCGCTCTGCAGCTGATGCCACGTGTACTACAGCCACTGGCCGGCGGTCACACCCGGGTCCAATTGCTCGGTCGCACACTGGCCCATCCTATTTTGTTGGCGCCGGTGGCCTACCAGGCCATGGCCCACCCCGATGGTGAGCTGGCCACAGCGCATGCTGCTGCGGCACTGGGTGCCGGTCTGGTGCTCAGCACCCAGGCCAGCCTCCCGTTGGAAGTGATTGCACAGGCCATGCTGCCGGAGCCCGGGCGTGGCCCCTTGTGGTTCCAGCTTTACATCCAGCACGACCGCGGCTTCACGCGTGAACTGGTGCGACGTGCGGAGGCTGCCGGCTACGAGGCGCTGGTGCTCACCGTTGACGCCCCCACCAGCGGCGCGCGCGACCGCGAACGCCGTGCCGGATTCCGCTTGCCGACAGGTGTACGCGCCGTCAACCTGGACGGCCTGCCACCGCCGCCTGGGGTGACGCTGGGCCCCGGCCAGAGCGCCCTGTTTGACGGCCTGCTGCGTCATGCACCGACCTGGGAGGATGTCGCGTGGCTGCAGACCCAAACCCGACTGCCCATTCTGCTCAAGGGCGTGCTGCATGAAGATGACGCGCGCCAAGCAGCCCGGCTCGGCCTGGGCGGCGTCATCGTCTCCAACCATGGTGGGCGCACGCTGGATACGGCCGCCGCCACGGCACACGTCTTGCCCCATATCGTCGAAGCTTTGGCGGGCGCCATGCCCATCTTGGTGGATGGCGGTATCCGTCGCGGCACCGATGTGCTCAAAGCCATGGCACTGGGTGCCAATGCGGTCCTGCTGGGACGCCCTTACATCTATGGGCTGGCCAATGCCGGCGCCGTCGGCGTCGCCCATGTCCTGCGACTGCTGCGTGACGAACTGGAAATCGCCATGGCCTTGTGCGGATGCAGTCAACTGGATCAGGCTGGTCCAAGCCTGTTCTATCCTCCGGCCCATTGACGCGGGCCAGTGCGAGTTTTCAAATATTTGCCTCATATTTATTAAATACGAATTATTCTCATTTATAATATGTCCATGATGATTCTTACCATGATCGCCAGCCTGATCCTGGTCGCCCTCTCGGCCTGTTGGATTTTTCGGAAATAAGTCTCGCCCACAGCACGGCCGCCGCTCCAAAATATGACCTTGTCAGAACGCCACGCCCCGCCATCCTTCATGAACCGACGCCTAGTGATCGCCGCCAGTGTGGTGCTGTTCCACATCGCAGCACTCTGGGCCTTGCAAAGCGGGCTGTTGCAGCGCGCTGTGGAAGTGATCGTGCCCGCCGAAGTGCTGAGCGAGTTCATCAGTCCGCCAGCGCCCAAAAGCGAACAACTTCAGCCGCCGGCCCCCAAACCGGCAGTGCCACAGCCTCAAAAACGCCAGTCACTGCCAGCCCCCCTGCCAGTGGCAACACCGGCACCCGCCCCGGCGCCGGCCGCCCCAGCGGGCGTGAGCACACCGCAGCCGCCGGCCCCCGCCATGGCGGCAGCCGTGAGCACCGCCCCACCGGGACCGCCCGCGCCACCTCGCCTTGAACTGCCGTCCAGTGATGCGGCCTACCTGAATAACCCGAAACCGCCTTATCCGGTCTTGAGCAAGCGCATGGGTGAGCAGGGCAAGGTGGTGGTGCGCGTTCTGATTGGCACCGACGGCACGGCCCAGCAGGCCGAAATCCGCACCTCCAGCGGTTACGACCGGCTGGACCAGGCGGCGCTGAGCACCGTGCTCAAGTGGCGCTACGTGCCGGGTAAACGCGGCGGCGTGCCCGAGGCCATGTGGTTCAACGTTCCTATCAATTTTGTCCTTGAATAATTTTTGAAGTCTCTGGAGTATTTATGGAATCGCAATTCGGCTTGATGAATGTCTGGGCCCAGGGTGACTGGGTCACCCGCTTCGTGGCCCTGCTGCTGCTGGGCATGTCCCTGGCCTCGTGGATGGTGATCGTGCTGAAGGCACTGGACATCGTGCGCTATAAGAAACTGGCCCGGCAGGCCGAAGCCTTCTGGCACAGCGCCGACTTTGCCGAAGGCCTGACCAAGCTCGGGGCGCAAAGCGACAACCCCTTCCGCAATCTGGCGGAAGAAGGACGCGAAGCCTCCGCCCACCACCGCAACACCAAAGCCCACCTGCACGACAGCCTGGATGTGAGCGACTGGGTCACACGCTGCCTGCGCAACAGCATCGACCACAGCACCGCCCGCCTGCAGGCTGGCCTGGCCATCCTGGCCTCGGTCGGCTCCACCGCCCCCTTCGTCGGCCTGTTCGGTACGGTCTGGGGCATCTACCACGCACTCATGAGCATTGGCATGGCGGGTCAGGCCACCATCGACAAGGTGGCCGGCCCGATCGGTGAGGCGCTGATCATGACAGCACTCGGCCTGGCCGTGGCCATTCCCGCCGTGCTGGGCTACAACGCACTGGTGCGTGGCAACAAGGCGATTCTGGGCACACTCAACAGCTTTGCGCATGACCTGCATGCCTACTTCGTCACCGGCGCACGTGTCGGCGGTGGCGATGCCAAGGTTGTTCCGATGAAGAAGGCCTGAAGGATCAAACCATGGCTTTCGGAACCCAGGACGACACCGACGAGGTGATGAACGAAATCAACATGACGCCGCTGGTGGACGTCATGCTGGTGCTGCTCATCATCTTCATCATCACCGTGCCGGTGATGAAGCACGCGGTCAATGTGGATCTGCCGCAGGCCTCCAGCCAGCAAGAGCAGATCAAGCCTGAAACGGTGAAGCTGTCGGTCGACGCCAGCGGCGCTTATTTCATCAATGAGAACAAGGTCAGCGACGAAACCCTGCCGGCACTGCTACAGGCAGAAGCGGCGAAAAATCCGCAACCTGACCTGCACATCCGCGGCGACAAGAACGTGCGTTATGAGCGCGTGGCGCAAGCCATGGCCATGGCGCAACAAGCCGGCCTGCGCAAGATCGGTTTCATCACCGAGCCGGCACGCTAAAGGACGCGGCTCAGAATGAACACGCCCCCTGTGCCTCAGCCGACAGCCGCGCGTTCCTGCGGGCCGAGCTCAGACGCCCTCGAAGCGGCTCAGCCGACCGTGGCCGCCATCAACAGCGCCACCCTGCTGCAAGGCGGCAAATCGGTCACGATCAACCACAACGGTGAGTTCTACCGCCTGCAGGCAACTCGCCAAGGCAAGCTGATCCTGACCAAATAGTATTTTTCTGATCGTGGGCGACCGGGAGCAAGTACCTTGTCCCAGGGTCGTTTTTGCCAGCCAGGGGCAACCCCGGCTGGCCATTTTTTTACAGGCCGATGGCGGCAATACCGGCACGGGCAATCTGGGCGTCTTCAGACGACTTCACACCGCTGACGCCGACCGCACCCAGGCATTGGCCGTCTTTCATGATCGGCACGCCGCCTTCGAGCATGCCCTCGATGGCCGGCGCACTCAGGAAGGAGTAGCGGCCGCCGTTGATGACATCCTCGTACACCTTGCTCTCGCGGCGCCCCAGCGCCGCGGTGTTCGCCTTGGCCGGCGCAATATGGGCCGAGATCGCCGGCGCGCCGTCCAGGCGCTGCTGCCACAGCAGATGGCCGCCATCGTCAACGATGGCAATGCTGACCGCCCAGTTGTTCTTCAGCGCTTCGGCTTCAGCCGCGGCGGCCATCAATTTGACATCGGACAGTTGGAGTACGGGTTTGCTTTGCATGGTGGGACTCGAAATGGAAATTTGACAGAATCCGCAAGCATAGCGGCAGTTAACGGCCCGCCATGACTGGTTGGGTGCAAAACTGCCATGACCAAATGCACAAGAAGCGTGGTGATATGCAGGCTGCGGCTTGAATCGTCCTAGAATGGCCACATCTGCTGTTTGCAGCTTATGAAGGAGATGACAGATATGAACGACCAAGTTCACACCATGGAGCCATCCGGCCGATTCGGCTATGCGATGTCGCAGGCGCAGCGCAACAAGGTGCTGCGCAACACCTACTGGCTGCTGGCCCTGAGCCTGATCCCGACGGTACTGGGCGCTTGGCTCGGCGTGGCCACCGGTATCACCCAGTCGCTCAGTGGCGGTTTGGGCCTGATCGTGTTCCTGGCCGGCGCTTTCGGTTTCATCTTCGCCATCGAGAAAACCAAGAACTCGGCAGCCGGCGTGCCGGTGCTGCTGGGCTTCACCTTCTTCATGGGCCTGATGCTGTCGCGCCTGATCGCCATGGTGCTCGGCTTCAAGAACGGCACCGATCTGGTGATGACGGCCTTCGGCGGCACGGCTGGCGTGTTTTTCGTCATGGCCAGCCTGGCCAGCGTCATCAAACGCGACCTCTCCGGCATGGGCAAGTGGCTGATGGTGGGCGCCGTCGTGCTGATGGTGGGCTCCATCATCAACATCTTCGTGGGTTCAAGCGCCGGCATGCTGGCCATCTCGGTCGCGGCCATCGGCATCTTCAGTGCCTACATGTTGTACGACATCAAGCAGATCATCGACGGCGGTGAGACCAACTACATCAGCGCCACGCTGGCCCTGTACCTGGACATCGTCAATGTGTTCCAGAGCCTGCTGGCCCTGCTGGGCATCTTCGGTGGCGAACGCGATTAACCGTCGTCCGCCTCCACTCTAAAAAGGCCCTTTCGGGCCTTTTTTCATCCGTAACCTCCCGCAGCCCCTCAACCCGGGCCGCCAATTGCCGATAAAGTCAGTAACGCCTACCCGCATACCCCATGACGCCGCGCCTCCTGCTCATCCCTGCCCTTGCCCTGCTGCTTGCCGCTTGCGACATTCCGGGCATGGGCCCCGACCCGCGCATTGCCCAGCGCGAGGCGGATGCCAGGGCCATTGGCGGCGCCTGCCGTCATGCCCTGCGCGGCATTGAGGACTGCTATCGCCTGAACGAGAAGGCCTCCAAGACCGCCGTCTTCGATGGCTGGAAGGAGATGGACCAGTACATGCGCGACAACAAGATCGAGGGCCAGGCCCCCAATGTCGGCGTGGCCGTGGCCGAAAAAGAAGAAATCATCGAAGACAAGAAGCCGGTCGACGAAGGCAAGGAAAAGACCGCTGAGGCAAAACCTCGCAACGGCGGCAAGACATCGGCCAGTTCAGAAAAACTCTGAGCCCGCCGCAGCCAGCCGGCTCACGCCGGAACTGACCCGTTTGCGGCTCCCCTCAAGCGTCCAGTTCGAACACCGCCATGCTCTCCACATGGGCCGTGTGCGGGAACATGTTGACCACACCGGCCGCGACGCAACGATATCCCGCCTGATGCACCAACAGCCCCGCGTCGCGCGCCAGCGTCGCCGGGTTGCAGCTCACATAGACAATACGTCGCGGCGGCGTCCAGCCGGCGGCCCCCGCCGTGGGTGGATTGGCTGACGGATCGATCTTTTGCTGATGCAAATCGGCCAGCGCCTTGGCCAGGGCAAAGGCCCCTTCGCGCGGTGGGTCGACCAGCCACTTGTCGGCCACGCCGTCTTGCACCAGCCACTCAGGCGTCATCTCGAACAGGTTGCGCGCTACAAAATCAGTAGCTGCCAGCGCACGACCATCAAGGGCTGAAGCCCGATTTTTCATGTAATTCTCGCGGGAGCGCGCCACCAGGGCCTCACTGCCCTCGATCCCCAGCACCTCGCGCGCCTGGGTTGCAATCGGCAGCGTGAAATTGCCCAGGCCGCAGAACCAGTCAATCACGCGCTCCGTCTTTTGTGCATCCAGCAAGCGCAATGCGCGTGCCACCAGCACGCGGTTGATGTGGGGGTTGACCTGGGTGAAATCGGTCGGCTTGAACGGCATGGTGATGCCGAACTCCGGCAAGGCATAGGCCAGTTGCAAGGCGCTCTCTTCGTCCAGCAGGTGCACGGTGTCCGGCCCCTTGGGCTGCAGCCACCACTGCACGCCAGGATGTGCCTGGGCAAAGGCGCGCAGCCGGGCCAAGTCACCCTCACTCAAGGGTTCCAGATGACGCAGCACCAGCGCGGTGACGGCATCGCCACAGGCCAGTTCGATCTGCGGGCAGGTCTCAATCGCTTCCAGCGAGCCAATCAGTTCGCGCAAGGGCATCAGCATGGCGCTGACATGGGGCGGCAAGACCGGACACACTTCCATGTCGGCCACATAGCGGCTCTTGCGCTCGTGGAAGCCCACCAGCACTGTGCCCTTCTTGCGCACATGGCGCACCGACAGGCGGGCACGGTAACGGTAGCCCCAGGCCGGCCCTTCGATCGGCCGCAGAATGCTCTCGGCCCGCACCTTGCCCAGATGCCAGAGGTTGTCTTCCAGCACGCGCTGCTTGATGGCCACCTGGGCACTGACGTGCAGGTGTTGCATCTTGCAGCCACCACAAGCGCCGGCATGCAGGCCGAAATGCGGACAACCCGGCGTGACACGCTGGGCCGACTGGTGGTGCACGGCCGTCACGGTGGCCTGTTCCCAGTTGTTTTTCTTGCGATTGACCTGGGCGCTCACCAGCTCGAAGGGCAAGGCGCCTTCCACAAACACCACCTTGCCGTCAGCGCGGTGGGCAATGCCTTGGGCCTCGATATCGAGCGACTCGATCAGCAGGGCATCTGCAGGGGAACCGGGGTTGGGAGAAACTGAATCTGTCATGCCCCAATTGTCTCAGAGGCGGCGCAGACTAGGCCCAGGCTCTGAGGTACTCGTCCCAGTGCGGCTCCGTGGGGGCCAGGTTGCCCAGCGTGTCCTTGATCAGGGCGATCTCCTGCTCGTACTCCTTCTCCAGCAGCCCCCCTCGCATCTTCTGGAAGCGGCTGTACAGCAGGTAGGTGTTCATGACATCGGTCTCGCAGTAGCGCCGGATGTCTTCCAGCTGGCCCTCCAGGTAAGCCGGGTAGACCGCCGAGCCGTCCATGCCGAGCTTGCCGGGAAAGCCACACAGCTTGGCCATGGCATCGAGCGGGGCGTTGTTCTTGGGCTGGTACATGGCCAACAGGTCCATCAGGTCCAGATGCCGCATGTGGTAACGGCCGATGTAGTTGTTCCACTTGAAGTCGCGGTCATCGTCGCCCAGGTCCCAGTACTTGTCGGCCACCACGCCATGCTGCAGCCCGCGGTAATGCAGCACCGGCAGATCGAAGCCGCCACCGTTCCAGCTCACCAGCTGCGGCACGTGCTTCTCCACGGTGTTGAAAAAGGTCTGGATGATCTTGCCCTCGCTCTGGCCATCACGGTCGACAAACGAGTGGATGCGCAGCCCTTCGGCATTGCGAAAGACGCAACTGATCACCAGCACGCGCTGCAGGTGCAGCGGCATGAAGTCGCTCTGGCCATGCTCTTTGCGTTCCGCCAGCCAGGCCGCATGGACCTGCTCGTCCGTGGTCTCGGGTGTCGCGCCCCGCAAGGTGCGCAAACCGGCGATGTCGGGAATGGTTTCGATGTCGAAGACAAGTACAGGCCAACTCATGTTCAGACTGTAGCAGTCTGAACATGAGTTGGCCTTGCGGCCGCATCAGGAGCCCCCTCCCTGCCCTCCCCCGGCGGGGAGGGTGACAGCCCGACGATCTAGCGGCAATGGGTCAGAGCAGCGCCTCGCGCGTGATACCGCGGCGCGCCAAGTAACGTTTAAGTTTGAGCAATGCTTCGTTCTGCACTTGGCGCACCCGCTCGCGCGTCAGGCCCAGGCGGTGGCTGAGCACATCCAGCGTTTCCGGCTCGCGGTCGTGCAGGCCAAAGCGGCCTTCGAGAATCTCCTGCTCGCGCACCGACAGGCTGTGCAACCACTCTTCCAGCAAGCGCTCCACTTCATGCGCCTGCGTCACGCCGCTGGGGTCCAGCGCCAGCTCGTCCACCACGGACTCGCCCAGCGTCTGCTCGCTTTCCGAGCGGTCCATCGTGGCGTCAAGTGACTTCGGCGTTTCCGCCAGCGCCAGCAATTCAGCGACCTCGTTGACATCGCGCCCCAGGAAATTGGCCACGTCTTCCACGCGCACCCCGTCAGGCCGGGCCTCATGGAACGCCGGATCGTTTTCCAAGGCGCGGCGTGCCCGCAGCACCTGCTGCAGCTCGCGCACCACATTGACCGGCAGGCGGATCACCCGCCCCTGCAGCATCAGCGCGCGTTCAACCGACTGGCGGATCCACCAGGTGGCGTAGGTGGAGAAACGAAAGCCGCGCTCAGGCTCGAACTTGTCGATGGCGTGCATCAGGCCGAGGTTGCCCTCTTCGATCAGATCCGACAGCGGCACACCGCGCCCAAGGTAGAACTTGGCGATGCTCACCACCAGGCGCAGGTTGTGCTCGATCATGCTCTGCCGCGCGGCAAAGTCGCCGGCACGGGCACGCGTCGCCGTCTCGTACTCCTGCTCGGGCGTGAACAGCTCGGTGCGGCGCACATGGCGCAAATAGGCCGAGAGCGCATCCCCTGCCTCGCCGGCGAATTCAACACCGGTCAGGGCAGTCGGCACCTGGCCAATTGCTATTAAATCAGGAGCTAATGGCGCAGTATTTTCAAGGTCGGGGGCCTGATTTGCCTCATCCTCCGCTGCCACTGGACGCGTTACCTTGCCTGGGCCTTGAAGGGAGCGTTTTGTCATGGCTGTTCCTCAAGGCGCGGTTGGCGTCGGCCTACCTGGCTGGCAGGTATTTGGCCGGATCGACCGGTTTGCCCTGGCGCCGTACTTCGAAGTGCAGCTTCACGCGGTCGGCATCGCTGTTGCCCATCTCGGCGATCTTCTGCCCCTTGCGCACCGACTGGTCTTCCTTCACCAGCAGCGTCTGGTTGTGCGCATAGGCCGTGAGGTAGGTGTTGTTGTGCTTGAGGATGATCAGATTGCCGTAGCCGCGCAGACCGGCGCCGGCATAGACCACACGGCCATCGGCGGCAGCGAACACCGGGTCACCGGCGGCACCACTGATGTCCAGCCCCTTGTTCTTGACTTCATCGAAGCCGGCCAGCACCGAACCGCCATTGACCGGCCAGTTCCAGGCGACCTGGTCCTCGCCATTGGCGGCGGCGGCTTCCGGCTGCGCAGCGGACGCCGGCTGGGGTGCCGACGCGGGTTGTTTGGCTGCACTGGCCGCCTGCCCCGGCGGCGGCACGCTGCTGGCGTTGGCGGTCGAACTGGTGATGGGGCGCGTGACGGCGGCCGTCTGCGTTGCGGCTGATCCATTGGCACCGGGCGGCACCACCCGCAACACCTGCCCCACCTCAATCTGGTTCGGGTTGTCGAGGTTGTTCCAGCGCCGGATGTCCTTCCAGTTCTGGCCGGTTTCCAGGCCGACGCGAATCAGCGTATCGCCGGGCTTGACCGTGTAGTAGCCCGGCTTGCCGGCATTCTCGAAGCCGGGCGGCTGCTTGACGGCCTGGGTGTTCGGGTCCATCGCAGCCTTCTGGGAGGCGCTACGGCGGTCTTCCACCGGTGCCCGGTTAAGGCTGGTCGAACTGCACCCGACCAGCCACAGACTGGCCCCGACGATCAGGCCCCAAACAACAAAGCGCTCCCGCAAACCCGACATAGCTGTTCCCTTCATGCGATACCTGATTTTAGGGGGACAAAGTGAACCGCCTCAAGCACCGTCTGCCGCAGGCCCTGCGGCGTGCGGTCGATCACCATCAAGGCCTGCTGCCCGCCCGTGCTGGAGGCCACTGGCGCCACCAGACGGCCATCCATGGCCAACTGGTCAATCCAGGCCTGCGGCACGGCCTCGCCGCCGGCCGCAGCGATGATGGCGGCATAGGGCGCCCCTTTGGCAAAACCCGCCATGCCGTCGCCAAACAGCAGGTGCACATTGGGCAGACGCATGGGACGCAGGTTCTCGCGTGCCTTGTCATGCAGGCCACGCAGGCGCTCGATGCTGTAGACCTCGTTGGCCAGCAGACTCAACACCGCCGCCTGGTAACCACAACCGGTACCGATCTCCAGCACCCGCCCCAGCTTGCCGGGCCGTCCGTTCAGCAACAGCTCGGCCATGCGCGACACCACGCCCGGCTTGGAAATGGTTTGCCCCAGCCCGATCGGCAGGCTGGTGTCTTCATAGGCCTGGTTGACCAGCGCGCTGTCGACGAAACGATGGCGTTCGATGGTGCCCATGGCCGACAGCACGCGCACATCGCTGATACCCTGCCCCGCCAGCTTGTTGACCATGGCCTGGCGCACGGCATGCGAGTCCAGCCCCAGTCCATGCGGTTGTTGACGCGCCACCGGCTTGGCCGCCGCCAGGGCGGGTTTGGCGGCCGACATCGGCTGCATGGCTGCGCCCCGCGCCGGTGCCGGACCAGGCGCCCGATCGAGCCGAGCCGGAAAAGACGGACGCGGTTTGGACGTCATGCGCCCTCCTTGCCCGCGTGCGCGGCCAGGTGGCTCATGGACTGGGCCCAGTAGCCCAGGTTGGCGTGGTCGCTCAGGTCCACCTTGAGCGGCGTCACCGACACATGACCGTGGCTGGTGGCATGGAAGTCCGTGCCCTCGCCCTCGTCCTTGGCCGGACCGGCACCGCCGATCCAGTACATGGTGTCACCGCGCGGGCTGGTCTGGGTGATGACCTTCTCGGCCGAGTGGCGGCGTCCAAGACGGCACACCTTCATGGGCTTGAGGCTTTCCTGCGGCAGGCAGGGAATGTTGACATTGAGCAGCCAGGGCTGGGCGCCCACCAGTTGATGCTGCGACATCTGCAGCACCAGCTCGCGCGCCTTGGCGGCAGCGGCATCCAGATGCCGCCAGCCCTTCTCGGTCTGCGAGAAGGCAATCGCCGGGATGCCGAACAGGTACCCCTCCATCGCGGCCCCCACGGTGCCGGAGTAGATGGTGTCATCGCCCATGTTGGCGCCGTTGTTGATGCCGGAGACCACCAGGTCGGGCCGGTAGCCCAGTAGTCCGGTCAGCGCAATGTGCACACAGTCGGCCGGGGTGCCGTTGACGTAACGAAAGCCGTTGGTGGCACGCTGCACATACAGCGGCGAGTGCAGCGTCAGGGCGTTGGACTTGGCACTGTTGTTGTGTTCAGGCGCGACCACCTCGACCTCGGCCACGTCTTTCAGCGCCTCGTACAAGGCGACGATGCCGGGGGCCTGGTAGCCGTCGTCGTTGGAAATCAGGATCTTCATGTTTGCAGCGTAGTGCTGCCGATTGTAGGTGGCTGGCGCCCTCGCGTTGGGGGACGTCACACGAGGGACATAACAGGTGCGACAGCGCGCCTTATCATGCGCGACTGACTTGAACCAACAACACCGCAGGAGACGATCGATGCACGCATGGCTTTGCGAAGACCCCACCGGGGTAGATGCACTGAACTGGAAGGCGCTGCCGACACCGCAACCCGGGACCGGCCAGGTGCTGGTGGAGATCAAGGCCGCCAGCCTGAATTTCCCCGACCTGCTGATTGTGCAGAACAAGTACCAGATCAAGCCGCCCCTGCCCTTTGTACCGGGCTCGGAATACGCCGGCGTGGTGCAGGCGGTGGGCGCCGGCGTCACGCACCTTCAGGTCGGCCAGCCCGTGGCCTGTCTGTCGGGCACGGGCGGCTTCGGCACCCACACCCTGGCACCCGCCGCACTGTGCATGCCGCTGCCTGCCGACTTCCCTTTTGTCGATGCGGCCGCTTTCATCATGACCTACGCCACCTCGCACCATGCTTTGCTGGACCGTGGCCAGCTCAAGGCCGGTGAAACCGTGCTGGTGCTGGGTGCGGCCGGCGGCGTGGGCACGGCGGCCATCCAGATCGCCAAGGCTGCCGGTGCGCGCGTGATTGCCGCCGCCTCAACCGATGAGAAGTGCGCACTGTGCCAGTCGATCGGTGCCGATGCCACCATCAACTACAGCAAGGAAAATCTGCGCGAAGCCCTCAAGGCGCTCACCAACAGCAAGGGCCCTGACGTGATCTACGACCCGGTGGGCGGCGACCTGGCCGAACCGGCCTTCCGCTCGATCGCCTGGCGCGGCCGCTACCTGGTGGTCGGTTTTGCCGCCGGACCGATTCCCTCGCTGCCGCTGAACCTGCCGCTGCTCAAGGGTGCCTCGCTCGTGGGCGTGTTCTGGGGCGACTTCGCCAAACGCGAACCAAAGGCCAATAGCGCCATGATGATGGCGCTGGCGCAATGGTATGCGCAAGGCAAGATCAAACCGGTGATTGACCGCACGATGCCCATGGCCGAACTCAAGGCCGCCTACGCCCACATGGGCTCGCGCAGCGTCAAAGGCAAGCTGGTGCTGGTGAACTGAGTCTGCGTGAGGTGCGGCCTGCCATGGCCACGCAGAAATGGAAATGCCCGCATGAAGCGGGCATTTTTATCTGGGGTGGCTGATGGGACTCGAACCCACGACGACAGGAATCACAATCCTGGACTCTACCAACTGAGCTACAGCCACCGTAGCCTCAAATTATAACCGGTTCGGCGGTCACTGCAGCGCACCTGCCGCCATTTGTGTTTCAAAAGCGGCAGGACGTGCCACCTTGATCTCGGCCTTGAAGCGTTCCTGCAGCAGCTTGTAATACGCCTGGTTCTCAGCCTGCGTCCACCACTGGGTGTACTGCGCGCGGTCCTGCTGCTGCACCTGCGGCGCAGCCGTCGGCCGTTCGGCCCGCTTGTTGATCTTGGCGATGGCATAACCTCGGGCACCGAGATCGACCCCGACAAAAACCGGCAGGCTGGTCGTATCGGCACGCAGCACGGCATCGAGCAAAGCAGCCGGCAGATTCTGCGGCTGATCACGCGACACCACCAGCGCGCCTTGCAACTGGGCCTGCGCCGGGCTGGCTTTCCAGGCGGCCAGTTGTTTCTCGCCTTCCTGGCGGGCCAGTTCGGCCGCACGGGCAGTCACCACGCGCTCGCGCACGGCAGCGCGCACCTCGGCCAGCGGCAGCGTGCGGGCCGGTGTGTACTGGGTGATACGCGCCGCCGCCAGCTGGCTGGGGCCGACTTCCACGGCTTCGCTGTTGCGCTTGTTCGCCACCGTATCCGTGCTGAAGACGGCCTCCAGGAATTTGGCATTGGCCAGCACGCCCTTGACGCCCGGCTCCGGCTGACGCAAAACCCGGTTGGCACGCTGAACTTCGAGCTTGAGCTTGTCGGCCACCGACTTGAGGCTGTCGGACTGCTCGTACACGCCATTGGCAAAGACCTCGGCCGCTTCCGCGTACTTGGTTCGTGCCTGCTGGTTCTTAAGGTCGGCTTCCAGGCTGTTGCGCAGCTCGGCAAAGCTTTTCTGCTTCGGGGCCTTGACGTCGGTCAGCTTGATGATGTGATAGCCGAAATCGGATTCCACGACCTCGCTGATCTCGCCTTTCTTCAGGGCAAAGGCGGCATCTTCGAAGGGCTTGACCATGGCGCCGCGGGCGAAGAAGTCCAGGTCACCGCCCTGCGGTGCCGAGCCCGTATCCTGCGAGTTCTTGCGCGCCACCTCGGAAAAACTGTCCGGTGCCTTACGCACCTGGGCCAGCAACTCCTCGGCACGCGCCTTGGCTTTCTGGCGCTCGGCGTCAGAGCCGCCCTTGGCGGCGGCAATCAGGATGTGGCTGGCACGGCGCTCTTCGGTGCCGCTCAGGCGTGCCACGTTCTGCTCGTAATAGGTCTTGAGGTCCTGTTCGTTGAGGCTGATGGTTTTCTTCACCGCCTCCAGGTCCAGCACGATGTACTCGATGTTGGCCTGCTCGGGCGCCTGGAACAGCGACGGGTTGGCTTGGTAGAAGGCCTCCAGGTCGGCATCGCTCGGGTTGACCTTGGCCGCAAAGTCTGCCGTGTTGAAGCGCGCCAGTTGAACTTCGCGCCGCTCGTAAAAGGCATTGAGGGCCAGATCAGCCACCGCCGGCGCGGCAAAGCCGGTCTGCAGCAGGCCCGTCTCCACTTGGCGCACGGACAGATCGTTGCGCAAGCGAGCCTCGAACATTTCGGGTGTCATGCCCTGGCTACCCACCAGTTGGCGATAGCGCTCCATGTCCAGCGAACCATCGGCGCGACGCAACGCAGCAATCGCCGGGGATTCCTGCAAGGCGCGGGCCAGACGTCCATCGCTGGTTACCAGGTGAGCAGACTCGGCCGCCTGCGCCAGCACACGCTCGCGCACCAGGCGCTCCAGCGTCGCGTAGCGTGCCTGGGGAGAATCCAGCAGCTTGGCATCCAGCGTTGGCATGGCCGCACGCAGACGCTCCACTTCCGACTTGTGCGCAGCATCCCACTCGCCCTGGTTGATGTCGTGTCCGCCAACGCGGGCTACGGTTGCACCTTGCTCACGGAAACGGTTGTAGCCGTCAATGCCGAACAGCACGAACGAGGGAATGATCAGCAGGAACAACAGTCCCATCATGATCTTCGTGTGCTTACGGACGTAATCAAACATGCGAGGACTCTCCATCAAAAAAACAAAAAAGGCGAACAGTGAGTTCGCCTTTGCTTGGGTGGTGGGTGCTGACGGGGTCGAACCGCCGACCTACGCCTTGTAAGGGCGCCGCTCTACCGACTGAGCTAAGCACCCCACCTTAAACCAAAATCAGTTCAGGGCGTCTTTCAAGGCTTTGCCCGGACGGAACTTCGGCACCTTGGCGGCCTTGATTTTAATCGCAGCGCCGGTACGGGGGTTGCGGCCAGTGCGAGCAGCACGTTTGCCAACGGCAAAGGTACCGAAACCCACCAGGGAAACAGTACCACCCTTTTTCAGCGTGGTCTTGACGGCGCCGATGGTGGACTCGAGTGCACGGGTAGCAGCTGCCTTGGAGATGTCAGCATGCTTTGCAATGTGCTCAATCAGTTCGGTTTTATTCACAAAGAACCCCTTCTTGGAAACTGCGTTAATCAAATTGTCTCGTTTGTAACTCCTTGCTCCAGCCAGATAACAGCGTGGTGCAAAAGGAGCCGGCCATATGCAGAGAGTACTGCTGCATATGATTAAAGCCACCTATGTTTTCCGTGTCAACACGGCATGCGGCTTTACAACAGCACGGGGGCGAATTCTAGACGGTTTTCTTCGGCCCTCTTCCCGATCAAAGTGACAGATACAAATATTTTCAAAACTCCGGGGAAACCAGGGCTGGCCGCGTGATCTGAAATGGGTTAAGGATCTGCTGACCAAGATGCTGCGTGCGCTTGTCTTCCCTTCTTGACGTGATTGACATCAGCGTGCCGCGCGCACCACCAGACTCACACCCACCGCCGTCAAGGCAGTCCCGACAAGGGTCGTCACCGTAATCGGTTCGGCAAACAGCAGCCAGGCCATCAGCGCGGTGGTCGGTGGCACCAGGTACAGCAGGCTGGTCACACTGGTGGCGGCACCGCGCTGGATCAGCAGGTAGAGCAAGGAACTGCCACCCAGTGTCAGTCCCAGCACCGACCAGGCCATGGCAATCACCAACTCCCAGTTCACGCCGGCTGCGCCGGCCTGCCAACCCATGGCCTCGGTTTCCAGCAGCGTTAGCGGCAAGGTCACCAGCAAGGCGGCAAGCAGTTGCACGGCATTGGCACTGCGCACATCACACGGCGCGACAAAACGCTTCTGGTACAGGGTGCCGATGGTGATGCTCAGCAAGGCCAACACGGCCAGCGACATATTGATGATGCCGGCCTCGCCGCCTTGGCCAAATTTGCGCGACACCACCAGCAGCAAGCCGGCAAAACCGAGCGAAAGCCCGGCCCATTGCCGCCCCGTGACGGAAGCGCCGCGCGCCGACAGCCAGAACGCCGTCAGCACCGGCTGCAGGCCGACGATCAACGCCACCAGACCGGAGCCCATGCCGGCCTTGACGGCGGCCCAGACGCCGCCCAGGTAGCCGGCGTGCATCAGCACCCCGGTGACGGCCAGATGCCCCCACTGCGCCCGCGATTGCGGCCAGGCCACGCGTGCCAGCAGGATCCAGGGCAGGAAGCAGAGAATGGAGAGGACGTAGCGCCAGGCCAGGAACGTCAGTGGCGGCGCATGCGGCATGCCGTAGCGCGCCACGATGAAGCCGGTGCTCCAGATCAGAACGAACACCAGCGGCATGGCCCGCAACAGGGCATCACCGTCGCTGCGGTCGCTCATCGATACGGGTTCACTTCACCCGCGCCCGGATCTCGGGCAGGGCTTTTTGCAGGTAATAGACCATGGACCAGACGGTGAGAACCGCCGCCAGCCAGATCAGGACATAACCCCACTGGCTTGTGTCAATGACGTCGAACAGCAGCCCATCGAACAGCAGGAAGGGAATGGCCACCATCTGCACCGTGGTCTTGACCTTGCCCAGCATGTGCACCGCCACGCTGCGCGAAGCGCCAATCTGCGCCATCCATTCGCGCAGGGCCGAGATGGCGATCTCGCGGCCGATGATGATGAGCGCGACGAACACGTCGGCGCGGCCCAGATGCACCAGCACAAGCAGGCTGGCGCAGACCAGGAATTTGTCAGCCACCGGGTCGAGGAAGGCGCCAAAGGCCGAGGTCTGGTTGAGCTTGCGTGCCAGAAAGCCGTCGAGCCAGTCGGTCAGCGCGAACACCACGAACATCACAGTGGCAATCAGGTTGCGCGTGGCCGGGTCCAGCGGCAGGTAGAACACACCCACGATCAGGGGAATCGCGACGATGCGCGTCCAGGTCATGAGGGTGGGGATGGTGAAGAACATGGCGTCATTGTGGCATGGCCAAAACGGTTTTCAGCGCAGGGCGCGGTAGATCGCTTCGGCCAGCTCGCGCGAAATGCCGTCCACCGAGGTCAAATCGTCCACACTGGCCGAGGCCACACCGCGCACGCCGCCGAAGCGCTGCAGCAATTTGGCGCGGCGCTTGGGGCCGACGCCCGGGATCTCCTCGATCCGGCTGCCGCCCACACGCACCTTGGCGCGCTGCGCACGCATGCCGGTGATGGCGAAGCGGTGCGCCTCGTCTCGGATCTGCGCCACCAGCATCAGCGCCGCCGAGTCCTTGCCCAGGTACACCTTGTCGCGCCCATCGGCAAACACCAGCTCTTCCAGCCCGACCTTGCGGCCTTCGCCCTTCTCCACACCGACGATTAACGCTAGGTCCAGCCCGAGCAACTCGAACACCTCGCGTGCCATCGCCACCTGCCCCTTGCCGCCATCGACCAGCACCAAGTCAGGCAAGCGGTCGGTGAGCTCGGCACCCAGTTCGCCTTCGGCACCTTCTTCGCGCAAGGCCTGCGCGAGCTTGCCGTAACGGCGCGTCAGCACCTGGCGCATGGCGGCGTAGTCGTCCCCTGGCGTGATGCCGTCGATCTTGTAGCGGCGGTACTCGCTGTTCTGCATCTTGTGGTGATGGAACACCACGCAGGAGGCCTGCGTGGCCTCGCCGGCGGTGTGCGAGATGTCGAAACACTCGATGCGCAGTTCGTCAAGCCGGTCTTGCGGCAGCGCCAACGCCTCGGCCAGCGCGCGGGTGCGCGCCTGCTGCGAGCCCTCTTCCGCCAGCAGGCGGGCCAGTTGCAGCGCGGCATTGGTCTGCGCCATCTCCAGCCAGATGCGGCGCTGTTCGCGCGGCTGGTGGATGGCGCGGATCCGGATGCCGGTCTGTTGCGACAGCGCCTCGGTCAGGCGCTTGCTCACCGGCTCGCTGGTCACCAGCGTCGGCACCGCCGGCACCTCCATGTAGTGCTGAGCAATGAAGGCTTCCAGCACCTGCACTTCCACCGGCGGCGGGGCGGCCTCGGCGGATTCAGACGTCGAGGACTCCTCGTCGTCATAGATGGCGGTGGCATCTTCCACATGCACCGGAAAATAGGCACGGTCGCCCAGATGCCGACCACCGCGCACCATGGCCAGGTTGACGCAGGCACGCCCACCGTGCACCTTGACCGCGAGGATGTCGACATCGCGGTCGTCGACGTTGTCCACCGCCTGCTGGTGCAGCACATTGGACAGCGCCGCGATCTGGTCGCGCAGCTCGGCCGCCTGTTCGAACTCCAGACGCTCGGAGTGCTGCAGCATGCGCGACTCCAGCAACTCCAGCACCTGCTGAGTTTCGCCGCGCAAAAAGGCTTCGGCATGCGCCACGTCCAGCGCGTAGTCTTCGTCCGACACCAGGCCGACGCAGGGCCCGGAACAACGCTTGATCTGGTACAGCAGGCAGGGCCGGGTGCGGTTGGCAAACACCGTGTCCTCGCAGGTGCGCAGGCGAAACACTTTCTGCAGCAGCAGGATGGCTTCCTTCACCGCCCAGGCGCTCGGGTAGGGCCCGAAGTAGTGGTGTTTCTTGTCGACCGCGCCGCGGTAGTAGGCCACGCGCGGCCAGGCTGCCGCGCTTTTCGCAGCCGCATGGCCTACGGCAGATAAAGCAGCCGTGATCTTCAGGTAGGGGTAGCTCTTGTCGTCGCGAAACAGGATGTTGTAGCGCGGGTTGAGCGTCTTGATCAGGTTGTTTTCCAGCAGCAGCGCCTCGGCTTCCGAGCGCACCACCGTGGTGTCCATACGGGTGATCTTGCCCACCATGTGGCCGATGCGCGTGCCGCCATGGTCTTTCTGGAAATAGCTGGAAACGCGCTTCTTCAGGTTGCGCGCCTTGCCGACGTAGAGCACCGCGCCCTCGGCGTCGAAGTAACGGTAGACGCCAGGCAAGGCAGGCAAGGCGGCAACCTGCGCCAGCAGTTCGTCGGAGTGCACAGCGCTGCGGGGATTCGATACGCTGGAATCGGTTTCAGTGGCCATGGGTCCGTATTGTGGACAATCCCGGCATGTCTTCTCCCCTGCTTTGGGATATTTTCTGCAAGGTCATCGACAACCATGGCGATCTCGGCGTCTGCTGGCGCCTGGCCCGCCAGCTGGCCAGGCGCGGCCAGCGCGTGCGCCTGTGGGTGGATGACGCCAGCGCCTTGGACTGGATGGCCCCCACCGGCTGCCCCGGCGTCGAAGTCCGGCCCTGGACACAGCCGCTGGACCTGCGCGGACTGACACCCGGCGACGTGCTGGTGGAAGCCTTCGGTTGCGAGGTTGCTCCTGAATTCATAGCTGCTTGCGCAGCATGGACAAGGGCTAGAGGCCAAAAATATGCCTGGATCAACCTGGAATACCTGTCGGCCGAGCCATATGTGGAACGCAACCACGGTCTGATGTCACCGGTCATGCATGGCCCCGGCGCCGGTCTGAGCAAGTATTTCTTCTACCCCGGCTTCACACTGCGCGCCGGCGGCCTGCTGCGCGAACCCGACCTGTTGCAACGCCAAGCCAGCTTCGACCGCGCTGCCTGGCTGCAGCGGCTGGGCATCACGCCGCAGCCACAGACGCGCTGGGTCTCGCTGTTCTGCTACGAACCCCAGGCCCTGACGGAACTGCTGGATCAGTTCGCCGCGCAGGCGCAACCGGTGCACCTACTGGTCGCAGCCGGCCGCGCCAGCGTCGCAACCCAGGCCACAGTTGCAAGCAAAATACAGCGTGATCCCTTATGGAATCAACGCCAAGCGCTATCAATTTCATACCTCCCCTACCTGACGCAGGACGACTTTGACCACCTGCTGTGGGCTTGCGACCTGAATTTCGTGCGCGGTGAGGACTCACTGGTACGCGCCCTGTGGGCCGGCCGGCCCTTCATCTGGCAGATCTACCCCCAGCACGACAACGTCCACCACGACAAACTGGAAGCTTTTCTGGCGCAGATCGAGGCCCCGGATTCGTTGCGGCGCTTCCACCGGAGCTGGAACGGCGTCGACGCGCAGCCGCTGCCGACGCCGGACCTGGCAGCCTGGGGCGACACCGCCCGCCGGGCACGCCAGCACCTGCTGACCCAACCCGATCTGGTGAGCCAGCTGCTTGAATTTGTGGATCGCATCTCTAGATAGCGCCTAGCGCCTTGAAAAGACGTTAAAATTCAAGGCTTTGCGGAATGCCGCCTGGTTCTACCGGCTGCGCTCCCATCACCTGCCGCACGAACACCGGTCATCTCGGGGCATTGAGCGGCCAACCCATTGGAAATACTATGAAAATCGCTCAGGAAATTCGCGCCGGTAACGTGATCATGCACGGCAAGGACCCGATGGTCGTGCTCAGGACCGAATACAGCCGTGGCGGCCGCAACTCGGCCACCGTGCGCATGAAGCTCAAGAGCCTGATCGCCAACTTCGGCACCGAAGTCGTGTTCAAGGCCGACGACAAGATGGACCAAGTCATTCTGGACAAGAAGGAGTGCACCTACTCCTACTTCGCCGACCCGATGTACGTCTGCATGGATGCCGACTACAACCAGTACGAAGTCGAAGCGGAGAACATGGGCGACGCCCTGAACTACCTGGAAGACGGCATGGCGGTCGAAGTGGTGTTCTACGACGGCAAGGCCATCTCGGTGGAACTGCCCACCAGCGTGGTGCGCGAAATCACCTGGACCGAACCCGCCGTCAAGGGCGACACCTCGGGCAAGGTGCTCAAGCCGGCCAAGATCGCCACCGGTTTTGAAGTGCCCGTGCCACTGTTCGTGAGCCAGGGCGACAAGGTCGAAATCGACACCCGCACCGGCGAGTACCGCAAGCGCGTCTAAGCCATTGCGCTTGCCGCATGTCAAAGGCTCCTTCGGGGGCCTTTTCCTTTTCTGGCACCGGTATTCGGTGTAGGCTATCTCCATGTCCACGCAAGAAACACCCCCTACAGCGCACGCCACCTGTCCGGAAACAGGCAAGGACAGTGGCCCCGCCCAATTGGCACTGCGCCGCGTCCGGATCGACACCTATCACGAGAACGTGGCCTACCTGCACCGCGACTGCGAGGTCTACCGTGCCGAAGGTTTCAAGGCACTGTCCAAGGTCGAGATCAAGGCCAACGGCCACAGCGTCCTGGCCACCCTCAATGTGGTCGATGACGAAACCATCGTCGCCTGTGGCGAACTCGGTCTGTCCAAGTCCGCTTTCGAACAGATGGGCGTGGAGAATGGCCACCAAGCCACCGTGGCGCAGGCCGAGCCACCCGAATCCATCGGTGCCCTGCACCGCAAGCTTGCCGGTGAGCGCCTGGGTCTTGACGACTTTCGCGCCATCATCACCGACGTCACCGAGCACCACTACTCCAAGATCGAACTCACGGCCTTCGTCGTCGCCACCAACCGCGATGAGCTCGACCGCGAAGAGGTCTATTACCTGACCCAGGCCATGATCGAGGCCGGCAGACAACTGGACTGGCATGAGAAGCCGGTGGCCGACAAGCACTGCATCGGCGGCATCCCGGGCAACCGTACCTCCATGCTGATCGTGCCCATCGTCGCCGCACACGGCATGCTGTGCCCCAAGACCTCCTCGCGCGCCATCACCTCGCCGGCCGGCACCGCCGACACCATGGAAGTGCTGGCCCATGTCGAATTGCCGTTCGAGCAATTGCAGGACATCGTGCGCACGCACCGCGGCTGTCTGGCCTGGGGCGGCACGGCCAACCTGTCGCCGGCCGACGACGTGCTGATCTCGGTGGAGCGGCCGCTCTCGCTCGACTCGCCCGCCCAGATGGTGGCCTCCATCCTGTCGAAGAAGATCGCCGCCGGCTCGACCCATCTGGTGCTCGACATCCCGATCGGTCCCACGGCCAAGGTGCGCTCCATGCCGGAGGCGCAGCGCCTGCGCCGTCTGTTCGAATATGTGGCCAAGCGCATGAAGCTCTCGCTGGATGTGGTGATTACCGACGGCCGCCAGCCGGTGGGCTTCGGCATCGGCCCCATGCTGGAAGCGCGCGATGTCATGCGCGTGCTGGAAAACGACCCGCGCGCGCCCAACGATCTGCGGCAAAAGGCGTTGCGCCTGGCTGGCCGGATGATCGAGTCCAGCCCCGATGTGCGCGGCGGCGACGGTTTCTCCATTGCGCGCGACATCCTCGACTCGGGCCGCGCTGTTGCCAAGATGAACGACATCATCCAGGCCCAGGGCAGCAAATTCTTTGACCACAACCACCCTGATCTGGGCGCACTGACTTTCGAGATCCGCGCCCCGCAAGCCGGCGTGGTCTGCGGCATCGACAACCTGCAACTGGCGCGCATTGCCCGTTTCGCCGGCGCCCCCAAAGTGAAGAACGCCGGCGTCGATCTGTTGAGCAAACTGGGCGATGAAGTCCAGGCCGGTGACGCGCTCTACCGTGTGCATGCCAGTTTTCCGTCCGACCTCGAATTCGCCCGTCAGGCCTGCCAAAAATCCATTGGCTACAGCATTGGCCGGGCCGAAGACGTGCCGCGTGTCTTCGTGGAGTTCTGATGAACAGCCCTGCCCTCCTGTTGCACTTCGACGACGAACTGGCCAGCGCCCAGCGTATTGCCGCACAAACTGGCATGGCGCTGAGCCCGGTTGCACGCCACCGTTTCCCCGACGGTGAACTCAAACTGCGTCTGCCTGCGACCTTGCCGGAACGCGTGGTGGTGCTGCGCACGCTGGACCACCCGAACGAAAAACTGGTTGAGCTGCTGCTGATCGCGCGCACCGCACGCGAACTTGGCGCTCGCCATTTGACCCTGGTGACCCCGTACCTGGCCTACATGCGGCAGGACATCGCCTTCACCCCCGGTGAAGCCATCAGCCAACGCATCGTCGGCCAATTCCTGGCCGGTCTGTTTGATGCGGTCATCACGGTCGATCCGCACCTGCACCGCGTTGCCACGTTGCAGGAAGCCGTGCCGGTGCCACAGGCTGTGGTGCTCAGCGGCGCGCCACTGCTGGCTGACCTCGTGGCGCAACAACGTCCGAACGCCCTGCTGGTGGGGCCCGATGAAGAGTCGGCCCAGTGGGTTGCCCAGGCTGCGGCCCGCCATGGCTTCCACCATGCCGTCTGCCGCAAGGTGCGTCATGGGGATCGCTCGGTGGCCATTGAACTGCCTCCCACCCCTTTCAGTGGGCGTGCCGTGGTGCTGCTCGACGACGTCGCCAGCAGCGGCCACACGCTGGCGCAGGCAGCGCGCCTGCTGCTGGCAGCTGGCGCGGCCTCGGTTGACGTCGCGGTGACGCACGCCCTGTTTGCCGGCGATGCGCTGCAACTGCTGGCGGAGGCTGGCATCGGCCAAGTCTGGAGCACCGACTGCATTGCCCACGTCAGCAATGCCGTCAGCATGGCCCCGGCCATCGCTGCCGCACTGGCCGACCTGAACCCTTGAGTCCCGGCATGAAGACCCCGCACGACCTCACTGAGCGTACCCTGGCCGATGCCTGGGACGCTATCCAGTCGTTCCATCGGCTGGAGCATGGGGCAGCCCCGGCTTGAGACCCCAGGCCGTGCGGCTACCGAGCCCGACCACGACCCCCACCGTCCAGAACACCACCGACACACCGACCACGGCGCCGATGCTGCCGAACAGCATGGGCATGAGCACGCTGGAGCCATTCAGCGACATCAGGCGCAGGCCCAGCGCCTCGCCATGGCGGTCGGCCGGCGTGATCTGGTGCAAGGTGCTCATGATCATCGGTTGCACCGAGCCCAACACCAGCCCCAGCAGCACCGAGCACACGCCCATGCTCACGGCATTGGGCATGAAGGGATAGAGACCAAACAGCAAGGCCGTCAGCAGCATGGCACCGCTGATGACCACCCACTCGCGCAGGTGCGCGGCCACCCAGGGCATGGCCAGGCGCACCAGCGTGGCCGCCATGGCAAAACCGCCCAGCAGCATGCCGATGACCGAAGCGCTGTAGCCGCGTTCATGCCCCAGCACCGGCAGCACGAAGGTGTGCACATCCCAGCAGGACGACAGAAACCAGTTCACCAGCAGGAGGCGACGCATCATGGGGTCACGCAGCAGCTCCCAGGCGCGTCGTTTGCCTTGCGCGGCCGGGCTTGTTGCCACGGGCAGCTCGGTTGTCTGCCGCACCCACCACCAGGTCAGCAGCGGCAACAGCGCCATCAGCAGGAAGGCCATGCGGTAGCCCGACAGATCGCCGGCCTGGCCGCCGAAATACTCGCCCGCATGGTCGATCAGCAAACCGGCAGCCAGGGGCCCAAGAAAGTTCGACGTTGCCGGCCCGATCGACAGCCAGCTGAACATCTGCTTGAGCTCGGTCGCATCGCGTGCAGCCCGCCCCACATGGCGTTGCAAGGCAATCGCGGTTGCCCCGGTGGCACCGCCGGTCAGCAAGGCAGCCAGGCACAGCACGGGAAAAACGGGAAATGCCACCGCCAGCCCGGCACCCAGCGTCGCGGCGAGCACGCTCCAACCCACCGGCGCCTTCAAGCCACGCCGGTCGGCATAACGGCCGGCCGGCAAGGCGAGAAACACCTGGGTCAAGGCAAACAGCGCCATCAGCACACCTACCGCCAACGCGCTATAGCCCAGCTTGAGTGCCAGCAAGGGGGCGGCCATGCGCAAGCCGGCCATGCAGGCATGCAGACAGATGTGGCCGCCAATCAGTCGGGCCAGGGCAAAGCGCGGGGCACCCTTCTGCGGCACAGAAGATGTCACCCCTCGTCTGCCTCTTTGTCCACCGGCAGCAGCGCTTGTGCCTGCGCGTCCGGCAAAGCCTCGACCTGGCGCAGCACGCGCCCCATGGCGCGGCTGCGCACCTCTGCGCTGCTCAGCGTGTTGAGGACCGTCTCGGTCTGCGATTTGACCTTGGCCAGCACATCACCGAACTTGCCGAATTCGGTCTTGACGGCACCCAGCACTTGCCACACCTCACTCGACCGTTTTTCCAACGCCAGCGTGCGAAAACCCATTTGTAAGGAACTCAGCATGGCCAGCAGCGTGGTCGGGCCGGCCAGCGTGATGCGGTATTCGCGCTGCAGTGCCTCCATCAGCCCGGGACGGCGCAGCACCTCGGCGTACAGGCCTTCGGTTGGCAGGAACAGAATGGCGAAATCGGTGGTGTACGGCGGCTCGATGTATTTCTCGGCAATCGACTTGGCTTCCAGACGGATACGGACCTCCAGTGCTTTGGCCGCGGCCTCCGCAGCGACAGCGTCAGCGCGTTGCTGCGCGTCGAGCAGGCGCTCGTAATCCTCGTTCGGGAATTTGGAGTCGATCGGCAGCCACAAGGGCTCGCCGTTGTCCGATTTGCCAGGCAGCTTGATGGCGAAGTCCACCATGTTCTTGCTGCCGGGGCGGGTGGCGATCTGGGCAGCGTACTGGTCCGGCACGAACACCTGCTCCAGCAGTGCGGCCAGTTGCGCCTCACCGAACATGCCACGCGTCTTGACGTTGGTCAGCAGATGTTTGAGGTCGCCCACACCGGCGGCCAGCGTCTGCATCTCACCCAAGCCCTTGTGCACCTGTTCCAGCCGATCAGCCACCTGCTTGAAGCTCTCCCCCAGGCGCGCATGCAACGTGGTCTGCAGTTTCTCGTCCACCGTGGCGCGCATCTCGTCCAGTTTGGCGATATTGGTCTGCTGCAGTTGCGCCAGTTGCGCCTCCAGCGTGGCGCGCACCTCGGACATGCGGCGGGCGTTGGATTCGCTCAAATTGGACAGCTGGAGCGCCAAGGTATCGGAGAGCGTCTTCTGCAGCAACGCCAGCTGCTGGCCGAAAGCATCGATCTGCGTGTTCTGTGTGCGTGTGGCCTCGGCGCCCTGCTGCACCAGGCTCTGCTGGAAGGTGGCCAGGTTTTGCGTCAGCTCCAGCCGACCGCTGCGCGCCGACTCGGTGATTTCCTGGCGCAACTCGCGCTCCAGACGCTCACTGCTGCCTTGCAGGGCCGCCAACCATTCAGCCTGGGTTGCGGCGGCATCACCACGCCGCAGCGCCAGCCAGAGCAGCAGCAACAGATTCAGGGCGGCGAGCGCCAGCACGGACCAAAGCACGATGTCGTTCAAACCAGTTTCCTCCAACATCGTATTGTTGTTCAAAACGCGGTCCTGGACGATCTGTCGGTGACGGGGTGATTTCCCATCAAGAACATTTGTACAAATATAATCACCACATGACTTCATCAAGCAGTACGCCCAGGTCGGCACGGCTTGCCCGTCGCCCGCCCGTGTCGAACGCCCGCTGTCAACCACTTGCCGCCGACGCAATCGGGCCTGACATCCAGGCCTTGCGGCGCTTTCGGGTGATCTTCAATGCCGTGCGCAGCCATTTCCAGCAGGTCGAGAAACTCACCGGCACCGGTGCCGCGCAATTGCGTGCACTCAGCATCTTGCGTGAGCGGCCCGGCATCCGTCTGAGCGAACTGGCACAAGCCATGGACGTGCATCAATCGACGGCCAGCAACCTGGTCAAGACACTGCTGGAACGCGAATTGATTTCGACCACTCAGAATGGCAGTGATCGACGGGTGCGACATCTGCATCTGCAGACAGCCGGCATCAAAATCCTGCAACGCATGCGCGGTCCCTACATCGGTGTCCTGCCCAAGGCACTGAGCACCTTGCCGCCGCGCACGCTGCAACGCCTCAACGGCGACCTGGATGAGCTGATCGCCGCCATGCACATCGACGACACGGCGGCCCTGACGCCGCTGGCTGAACAACTTTAAGCGGCTCGGAGCGACACGTTCTTCCGTGTCTCTCCGGCTGTTGCAAGCAAGGAATGACCATGAACGACTTGACGCAGTTCTGGCCCGCATGGATCCAGCCCTCTGCAGGCCTGCCCACCGTCCAGTGGGCTGTGCTGCTGGCCCTGGCGGCAGCGGCCGGGCACATGCTGCAGCGCCGCCTTGGCCTGCCCAAGGTGCTGGGCTATTCGATCGTCGGCGCCCTGGCCGGTTTCACCGGCTTCACCACCACCCACTGGCCGTTGGACGGCATCGGCCTCTTCATGGTCGAGCTCGGCCTGTCCGTGCTGCTGTTCGAGGCCGGTGGCCGCCTCACACTGCGCTGGTTCCGTCACAACCCCATGCTGCTGGTGCAAAGTCTGGCCGAATCCGCCCTCACCTTTGCGGCGGTGTACTGGGTACTGCAATGGTTTGAGGTGAACCCCGAGTTGCTCGCACCGCTCTCCCTGCTGGCGGTCACCACCTCTCCGGCTGTGCTCATGCGCGTGGCGGCCGACATCCGCGCCAGCGGCCCTGTGACCGACCGCGCCATCACACTGGCCGCGCTCAACACCTTGTACGTACTGGCTCTGGGCGGCGTCATGGCCCGCTTTCTGGGGCGTCCGGCCTCCTCACTCACGGAGGCCTTCGTCCCGATTGTGCTGTTGCTCTGCATCTCGGTCTTGCTGGGTGCTGTTCTCGCCCTGGCGCTGCGGGGAACCCTGCGTTTCATGAGTCCGACCAGCGAGAACACCTCGGTGACCTTGCTGGCCCTGGTGGTGGCCTGCACCACCCTGGCAGCCAACTTCGGCGGCTCGGCGCCGTTGGCGGCACTGCTGGCCGGAATCTTGCTCAAGACCCTGCACCCTCGGCCCTGGTCGTGGCCACGCCAGTTCGGTACCGCTTCGTCCATCCTCACCATCCTGATGTTCGTGCTGGTCTCGATGGCCGCGGCCCAGGCCGACTGGAACCTGCCGGCTTTCAGCCTCATCGCCGCCATCGTGCTGGCCCGCACACTGGCCAAGACCGCTGCCATCGGCGTGGCAGGCATTGGCAGCGGTGCCAGCCTGTACCAGGCCTTCTGGACAGCTTGCGCCATGTGGCCGATGTCGGCCGTGGCCCTGCTGCTGGTGTCGCAGTTTGTGTTGTTCGCGCCGGCACTCGGCGCGCAGATCGCAGCGCTCGCCCTGCCACTGATCCTCTTCATGGAAGTGCTGGGCGCCCTGATGAGCACCGTGGCCCTGCAGCGCACCGGCGAGGCCTCTCGCCCGCTGGCCCTGCAACGTCCAGCCGAGGAGAAACCCCATGCCCCTTGAAGCCTTCCAACACTCCGAGGCGCTGTCGCTCGGTGTCGAGCTGGAGTTGCAACTGGTCAACACCCATGACTATGACCTCGCGCCTTACGCCGATGACATGCTGCGACTGATGGCCAAACGCCAATTGCCGGGCAGCGTGGTGCCCGAGATGACCTCCAGCATGATCGAGATCTCGACTGGCGTCTGCCGCTCACCGGCGCAAGTGCTGCAGGAACTGGGGCAGATTCGCGATGCGTTGGTGCAATGCGCAGACAAGCTCAACATTGCAGTCGCAGGCGGTGGTACCCACCCCTTCCAGCAATGGCACGAGCGTCGCATCTACGACAAACCGCGCTTTCGCCAGCTGTCAGAGCTGTATGGGTACCTGTCAAAACAGTTCACCATCTTCGGCCAGCACGTGCATGTGGGCTGCCCCGATGCCAACAGTGCGCTGCTGATGCTGCACCGCATGTCGCGCTACATCCCGCACTTCATTGCGCTGTCGGCCTCCTCCCCCTTTGTACAAGGGCAAGACACCGCCTTCGACTCGGCACGACTGAACTCGGTATTCGCCTTCCCGCTGTCGGGCCGGGCACCATTTGTGTTGAGTTGGGAAGACTTCACCGCCTATTTCGACAAGATGACACGTACCGGTGTCGTCAAGAGCATGAAGGACTTCTACTGGGACATCCGGCCCAAGCCCGAATACGGCACGATCGAGATCCGGGTGTTCGACACGCCATTGAGCATTGAGCGCGCCGCCGCGCTGGCTGGCTATGTACAAGCGCTGGCCGCCTGGCTCCTGCAGGAACAGCCCTTCATGCCGGCTGAGGACGACTATCTGGTCTACACCTACAACCGCTTCCAGGCCTGCCGCTTCGGCCTCGATGCCATTTACGTGGATCCGGCCAGTGGTGAGCACCTGCCGCTGAAGGAACACATCCTGCAGACGCTGACCCGGTTAGAACGCCATGCGACGGCCCCGGGTGCCACAGCCGCCCTCGAACTGCTGCGTCACAGCACCGAACAGGGCCAGAACGATGCGCGCTGGCTGCGTGAGCGCCACGCGCACGAACACCTGCTGGCCGAAGTCACCCGCCAAGCCGGCCAGCAGTTCCGCCAGCCCAGCGCAATGACTAACCCTTGAGCACCTGTGGATTGAGTGGCGTCAGCGCCTTGTTCTGGGTGAAGAACTCGATCAGGTTTTCAGCCGCCAGATTGGCCATGGCCAGGCGTGTCGGCACGCTGGAACTGGCGATGTGGGGTGTCAGCACCACATTGGGCACGGTCAGCAGGTCCGGGTGCACTGCGGGCTCGCCCTCGAACACATCAAGACCGGCCGCGGCAATCCGTTTGTCACGCAAGGCCTGGGCCAGTGCCGCATCGTCGACGATGCCACCGCGCGCGATGTTGACCAGCGTGGCCGTCCGTTTCATCTGCGCCAGCTCGGCAGCGCCAATAGCGTGGTGCGAGGCCGCCGAATACGGCAGCACCAGCACCAGGTGGTCCGCCGTCTTCAGCAACTCTTCCTTGCTGACGTAACGCGCCTTGCATTCGGCCTCGGTAGCGGCATCCAGGCGCGAGCGGTTGTGGTAGATCACGTTCATGCCAAAGCCGTGCGAACCGCGCTTGGCAATGCCCTGGCCGATGCGGCCCATGCCCAGAATGCCGAGCGTGGCGCCGTGGATGTCGGAGCCGGCAAACATGTCGAAACTCCACTTGGTCCATTGCCCGGCGCGCAGGTAATGCTCGCTCTCGGTGATGCGGCGTGCCGTGGCCATCAGCAAGGCAAAGCCGAAGTCGGCCGTGGTTTCGGTCAGCACGTCGGGCGTGTTGGTGCCCAGCACGCCGCGCGCCGTCATGGCATCGAGATCGAAGTTGTTGTAGCCCACGGCCATGTTGGCGCAGATCTTCAGCTGCGGGCAGGCCGCCAGCACCTCGCCATCGATGCGGTCGCTGCCGGTGGTGAAGGCGCCGGCCTTGTCACGCAGCTTCTCCATCAACTCCACCTTGCTCCAGACGGTGTCCGCCTGGTTGGATTCGACCTCGAAATGGTGTGACAGGCGCTCGATGACCTCGGGGAAGACGGCGCGGGCGATCAGAATACGGGGTTTGCTCATGGGTACTTTCTCAACGGAACCAGATGAAGGTCATGACGATAAACAGGGGAATCAGGATGGCCATCGACCAGACCATGTAACCAAAGAAGCTCGGCATCTTCACGCCCCGGTCTTCGGCAATGGCCTTGACCATCAGGTTGGGGGCATTGCCGATGTAGGTGTTGGCGCCCATGAACACGGCACCGGCCGAGATGGCCGCCAGGGTCGGGGCCAGCGTGGTCATCAGCACGGCCGGGTCGCCGCCCGCCGTGTTGAAGAACACCAGGTAGGTCGGCGCATTGTCCAGGAATGAGCTCAGGGCCCCGGCGGCCCAGAAGTACATGGCCGGATCGGGTGAACCGTCCGGCTGCGTCACCGCAGCCACCACGGCACCAAACGGACCGTTGACGCCGGCTTTGAGCATGGCGATCACCGGGATGATGGTCAGGAAGATGCCAGCAAACAGCTTGGCCACCTCCTGCATCGGCGCCCAGGAGAACTGGTTGTCAACGTGCACCGCCGCCGGCGTGATCTTCAGCGACACCAGCGTCACGACGATCAGGCCGGCATCACGCAGCAGCCCCGGCAGGCCGACTTCGGTCCCGAAGATGTTGAACACCACGCTGGACTTCCAGAACCCGCTGATCAGTACCAGCCCGACGATGGCCCCCAGCAGCCAGAAATTGGCAACGCCGTTGAAGCCGATGTTGCGGCTGTCAGGCGTCGGGTCCACCGGCAGGACTTCTTCACGCCGGTGGTAGTACCAGCTGTCCATCACGTAGAACAGCGCGAGCAGGCAGCCCACCAGGAAAAGGGTCTCCGGGAAGATGTGGCTCAAGGTCCAGAAGAAATCCACGCCTTTGAGGAAGCCGAGAAACAGCGGCGGATCCCCCAGCGGCGTCAGCGAGCCGCCGGCGTTGGACACGATGAAGATGAAGAACACCACCACATGCGCCTTGTGCTGGCGGTTGTCGTTGGCGCGGATCAGCGGCCGGATCATCAGCATGGATGCCCCGGTGGTCCCCATGAAGCTGGCCAGCACGGCACCGATGGCCAGAATGGCGGTGTTGAGCCCCGGGCTGCCGTGCAGATTGCCCCGAATGTAGATGCCGCCCGCCACCGTGAACAGCGCTGTCAGCAGGATGATGAAGGGCACGTACTCGGCCAGCAGGGCATGCACCAGATTGACCGCTGCGGCCCCGACACCAAAAGTCACTGCAAACGGCAGCAGAAACGCCAGCCCCCAGGCCGCGGCCACCTTGCCGAAATGGTGATGCCAGAACATGGGTGCCAGCAAGGGCATCACGGCAATCGACAGCAGGATGCCGGCAAACGGCACGCTCCACAGCACACTCAATTGAGCACCATCGAGTTCGGCAGCGCCAGCAAGGCCTGGCCAGACGGCCAACAGCCCCAGGGCCAAGCCCCAACGAATCACTCTCATCTGCGTCTCCTTGAATCAATCCAGCCAGTGCGTGAACGCTGCCACCGGCACCCGCGGTGTATGAAAGGTGTTCACGATGTCCGTGTCATCGGCGTACCCCAGCGCCATGCCGCACACCAGCATCTCGTCCGGCCCAGCCCCGATGTGCGGCAGGATGATTTTTGCAAAACCGTTCCAGGCGGCTTGCGGACAGGTGTGCAGGCCACGGGCACGCGCAGCGAGCATGAGGTTCTCCAGGAACATGCCGTAATCGACCAGCGACCCACGGCCCATGACGCGATCGATCGTGAACATCAGCCCGACCGGCGCATCAAAGAACTTGTAGTTGCGCTGGTGCTGGGCATGCATCTTGTCCTTGTCGCCCTTGCCGATGCCCAGCAGGCCATACAGACCCCAGCCGTTCTCACGCCGGCGGTCAATGTAGGGGCTGACCCATTGCTCCGGGTAGTAGTCGTATTCCTCGCGGTATTCACTGGCCAGCGCCGGATTGGCACGCAAGGCGTCATGGGCAGCGCAGACCTTGTCCACCAGCGTATCCCGGCTCTGGCCCTGCAGCACGTACACCTTCCACGGCTGGGTGTTGGTGCCCGACGGTGCCCGGCTGGCCTGCTGCAACACCTCGGTGATGAGTTCACGCGCCACGGCTTGCGGCGTGAAGGCACGGATCGACATGCGCGAATTGATCGCGTCAGTCACGGACAGGGATGTCATGCAAGCGTCTCCAGCACGGTTCTGAGTTTTTCCGGCAAGGTCACCGGCCGGCGCGTTTGCCGGTCGACGTAAACGTGGACAAAGTGACCCTGTGCCGCGGCCAGTTCTTCACCCTCGGCAAACAGCCCGACCTCGTAGCGCACACTGGAGTTGCCCAGTCGGGCCACGCGGATGCCGGCCTCGATGTTCTGGGGAAACGCCAACGAGGCAAAGTAGTTGCACTGGGTCTCGATCACCAGGCCAATGGTCTCGCCCTGATGGATGTCCAGCGCGCCCTGTTCGATCAGATGGGCATTGACAGCCGTGTCGAACCAGCTGTAGTAGACGACATTGTTGACATGGCCATAGACATCGTTGTCCATCCAGCGTGTGCTGATCAAGCGAAAGGCCTTGTAGGCGCTGCGTCTCTCGGGTCTCGGTTTTTCTGTTTGGGTATTCATCGCACCCGTGATTTTGCCAGCCTGCAGGACTCAGGTCCTGAGGGTTTGCCAGCGTTGCCAGTAGTCCAATGCCACCCGGTAGGTATTGAGCTGCACCTGCACCGTCTCATCAATCTTCACGCCATAACCACCGGCCATAGCAAAAGCAAGTGGAATGCGCCGCTGCCAGCACCAGTCGAACACACGGCGGTCGCGCGCCTCCAGCCCGTCATAACTGAGCTTGAGGCGCCCCAGACGGTCGCCCTCGAACGGGTCGGCACCGGCCAGGTAGATCACCAGGCCAGGCTCGAAACGATGCTGCAACTCTTCGAGTGCGGACTCCAGCGCCTGCAGATAGGGTTCGTCACCGCAACCATCGGGCAGCGCCACATCCAGATCACTGTTTTCCTTGCGGAACGGAAAATTCCTCTCGCCGTGCAAGGACAGGGTGAACACACTGTCGTCCTGCTGAAAGATGTGCGCCGTACCGTTTCCCTGGTGCACATCGAGATCGATGATGGCCACGTGCAAGGCATGACGCTGCTGCCGCCCCGACTCAGCCTGCATCAGGCGTGCCGCCACAGCAGCATCGTTGAAAACACAAAAACCACCGCCCTTGTCGCCATACGCGTGATGCGTGCCGCCTGCCAGATTGGCCGCCACGCCCTCGTGCAAGGCCATTCGGGTCGCCGCCACGGTCGCGCCAGCCGAGCGCCGTGAGCGCTCCACCATGGCGGTGCTCCAGGGGAATCCGATCTCGCGCATCGCCGCCGGACTGATCGTGCCCTGCTCAAGCGATGCGATATAGGCGGGTGCGTGAACCAGTGCCAATGCGCCATCACTGGCACGCGGCGCTTCCTGCAAGGCCACCTGCGGCAACTCGCGCGCCAAGCGTTCGCGTAGCAGGCCGTACTTGGCCATGGGGAACCGGTGCCCTGCGGGCAACGGCAAAACGAAATGGTCGGAGTAATACGCCTTCATGCAGCCGATTCTGACGTCAGCGTCTTCAGGTGCTGATTTAGGGCTTCAACCCTAATATGTTGCGCTGCAGCAAAAAAGGCTTGCACTCCTGGTTTACCTCCCTATAATTCGATCCATGTTGCAGTGCAACATAAACCCACAGCTCATCTTTCAAGGAGATTTTTATGCTGACCGTCGAACAAGTCATGGCCGCCAACAAAGCCAACATCGAGACCCTGTTTGGTCTGACCAGCAAAGCCTTTGAAGGCGTTGAGAAGCTGGTTGAATTGAACATGACCGCCTCCCGTGCGGCACTGGCCGAGGCCTCCAGCCAAGCCCAATCCATTCTGAGCGTCAAAGACGCCCAAGAGCTGCTGGCGCTGCAATCAGCCCTGTTCCAGCCCCTGGCGGAAAAGACCGTTTCTTACAGCCGTCATCTGTATGACATCGCTTCGGCGACCAACGCAGAGTTCGGCAAGGCCTTTGAAGACCAGGCGGCAGACGCACAGAAAAAGTTCGTGGGCTTGGTCGACAATGCCGCCAAGAACGCGCCGGCCGGTTCTGAAACCGCTGTGGCGGTGATGAAAAGCGCTGTGGCTGCCGCCAACAATGCCCTGGAATCGATCCAGAAGTCGGTCAAACAAGCCACCGAACTGGCGGAATCGAATTTCAATGCCGTGGCGACCAATGCCGTGAGCGCCGGCAAGCCGGCCGCCCGCAAACGGTAACAAAGGGTAAACCCTGGATTTTTAGCTGAAATGACTTTACGACAAGGGAAAACCCTGACATAATTCATTTCATCGGAAACTAAACAGTTTCCAACCGGTTGTCTCCTCGGGTCCTTTCGACACCTTCGGGTTCAGGGATCCCTTCAAGGCCTCGTCGTATGACGGGGCCTTTTTTTATCTGCTCCGAGCCTCTATCGCCGCCTTGACCTGCGGCAACAACTGCTGCATGGCCTGTCGCCCCGCCTGAATGGAACGGCGCCGGGCATTGAAATCGGCACTGGCCACACCATTCAGGGCCGGCCGGACCACCACATCGGCATCGCGCAACTCCCAGTTGTTGATGCTACGGCCCATGATGGTGAAAGTCTGCAGCAGGATCTGCAACGTATCGCCCGCCGGATTGATTTCCGGCGCATTGGAAATATCGACCGCAATCACCAGTTCTGCCCCCATTTGTCGCGCATAACGCACCGGCACCGGCGATACCAGACCACCATCCACATATTCCCGTCCGGCAATGCGAACCGGCTTGAACACGGCCGGCACTGCGCTGGACGCGCGCACCGCAGTGGCCGTATCCCCCCGCTGGAACAAAACGCCATTGCCGCTGTTGAGATCGGTCGCCACGATGCCCAGTGGCAGCGGCATGTCTTCGATCAAGCGCCCCCCGACCTGGGCATGAACATAGCGCCCCAAGGCATCGCCACGCAACAGCCCACGGCTGAATATAGGCAGCGTCCAATCCGCAAAAGTCGCCTCTTCCATGGTTTCGGCAATCTGCTGCAATTGCCCACCCGTCTTGCCACTGGCATACAAAGCAGCCACCAGACTGCCCGCCGAGGTTCCCGTGACCAGGACCGGTCGAATGCCGGACTCCTCCAACACCTGAATCACGCCGACATGGGCAAAACCACGGGCTGCACCGCCACCAAGCGCCAAACCAATACGGGGCAGTCGTTTGACTGGCTCAGGTACCGCAACAATGGGCTCGGGCGTGCTGATCGGCGCGCCGGCACAACCGGCCAAGACAAACACCAGCAGCAGGATCACGCCATAACTTGACTTGGCGCAGGGATTTGCAAGGAAATTATTAAGAATGATTCGCGTTTGTTTTATCATCTATGAATCAGTTTGAAAGGGTCTATTGTCATGCGCATGCATCATTTCTCTTTGGCAACCGCGATTGTGCTGGCAGGTAACATTGCCTGCGCCCAGGAACAGGTTCTCAACATCTATTCTGCCCGCCACTACCCGAGCGACGAGGCGCTGTACAGCGGTTTCACCAAAGCGACCGGCATCAAGATCAACCGTGTCGACGCCGATGATGCTGGCATCGTTTCCCGCCTCAAGGCCGAAGGCGCTGCTTCACCTGCTGACGTGATCTTGCTGGTCGATGCAGCCCGCCTGTGGCGCGGTGAAGCAGAAGGCCTGTTCCAACCCGTCAAGTCCAAAGTACTCGACGATGCGATCCCGGCCCAATTGCGCGGCAAGCCAGCTGCCGACGGTACCTCCGCCTGGTACGGCTTTTCCACGCGGGCACGCATCGTCGTGTACGACAAGATCAAAGTCAAAAAAGAGGACGTCGATACCTACGAGGAGCTGGGCGATCCGAAGAACAAGGGCAAGCTCTGCATCCGCTCGGGCTCGCATCCCTACAACCTCTCACTGTTCGGTGCCGTGCTGGAGCATCTCGGCGAGCCAAAGACTGAAGCTTGGCTCAAGGGCATGGTTGACAACATGGCCCGTACCCCCAAGGGTGGTGACACCGATCAGATCAAGGCGGTGGCCTCAGGCGAATGCGGCATTGCCGTGACCAACAGCTACTACCTGGCACGCCTGATGCGCTCACCCAAGGCAGAAGACCAGGCCGTGGTCGAGCGTGTGGGCGTCGTCTTCCCCAACCAGGGCACCTGGGGCACCCATGTCAACATCGCCGGTGGCGCCGTCGCCCGCCATGCCAAAAACCAGGCCAATGCCGTCAAATTCCTGGAGTACCTGGCAAGCCCCCAGGCACAGGAACACTTCGCCAACGGCAACAACGAATGGCCAGCGGCCAAGGGCGTCAAGCTCAGCAACCCGGCATTGCAGGCCATGGGCGGCGGCTCGTTCAAGAGCGAGACCATCCCGATCAGCGTGGTCGGCATGAACTCCGTCAAGGTGCAGCAGATGCTGGATCGCGTCGGCTTCCGTTAAGCGACCCGCAACCATGAAAAAGCCTGCACATGTGCAGGCTTTTTTGTTGACGCAACCGCCCGGAATCAATCGGCGGTGGCCTCTTCCGGTTTGGCCTTGCCTTCTTTCTTCGGCAAGGGCTGGATGTCGAGCAGAACCTCGGTCTTGCTCTCGTCGCGGTCGTCCAGCTCCACCGTCAGGCGGCCACCCTCGGTCAAGCGACCGAACAGCAGCTCATCCGCCAAGGCGCGCCGGATCGTGTCCTGGATCAGGCGCTGCATTGGTCGGGCACCCATGAGCGGATCGAAGCCCTTCTTCGCCAAGTGCTTGCGCAGCTTGTCGGTGAAGGTGACATCCACCTTCTTCTCGGCCAGCTGGGTTTCCAGCTGCAGCAGGAACTTGTCGACCACGCGCAGGATGACCTGTTCGTCCAGCGCCTTGAAGTTCACGATCGCATCCAGGCGGTTGCGGAACTCGGGGGTGAACAGGCGTTTGATGTCGCCCATCTCGTCGCCGGCCTGACGCGGGTTGGTGAACCCGATGGTCGCCTTGTTCATGGTTTCGGCCCCCGCATTGGTCGTCATGATGATGATGACGTTGCGGAAGTCGGCCTTGCGCCCGTTGTTGTCGGTCAACGTACCGTGGTCCATGACCTGCAACAGCACATTGAAGATATCCGGATGCGCCTTCTCGATCTCGTCGAGCAGCAGCACCGCGTGCGGCTTCTTGGTGATGGCCTCGGTCAGCAGGCCGCCCTGGTCAAAACCGACATAACCCGGAGGCGCACCGATCAGTCGACTCACGGCATGGCGCTCCATGTACTCCGACATGTCGAAACGGATCAGGTCCACGCCCATGATGTAGGCCAGCTGCTTGGCGGCTTCGGTCTTGCCGACGCCGGTGGGGCCGCTGAACAAGAAGGAACCGATCGGCTTGTCCGGCTTGCCCAGGCCCGAGCGCGCCATCTTGACGGCCGAGGCCAATACTTCCAGGGCCTTGTCCTGGCCGAAGACCACGCTCTTGAGGTCGCGTTCCAGCGTCTGCAGCTTGCTGCGGTCGTCGTTGGACACATTGGCCGGCGGAATGCGCGCGATCTTGGCCACGATGTCCTCGATCTCGTTCTTGCCGATGGTCTTCTTGCGCTTGGAAGGCACCAGAATGCGCTGGGCCGCACCGGCCTCATCGATCACGTCGATCGCCTTGTCCGGCAGATGGCGGTCGTTGATGTACTTGGCTGACAACTCGGCAGCGGCCTGCAGCGCTGCGTTGGCGTACTTGACGTTGTGGTGCTCCTCGAAACGCGACTTGAGACCCTTCAGGATCTCGATGGTCTCGGGCACAGTGGGCTCGACCACGTCCACCTTCTGGAAACGGCGTGACAGCGCAGCGTCTTTCTCGAAGATGCCGCGATATTCGGTGAAGGTGGTCGCGCCGATGCACTTGAGCTGCCCGCTGGACAGCGCCGGCTTGAGCAGGTTGGAGGCGTCCAGCGTGCCGCCCGAGGCCGCGCCGGCACCGATCAAGGTGTGGATCTCGTCGATGAACAGGATGGCATGCGGCTTGTCTTTCAGCGACTTGAGCACGCCTTTGAGGCGCTGCTCGAAATCACCGCGGTACTTGGTACCCGCCAGCAAGGCGCCCATGTCAAGCGAGTAGACGTTGGCTTCGGCCAGGATTTCGGGCACATCCTTTTGCGTGATGCGCCAAGCCAAGCCTTCGGCAATGGCGGTCTTGCCGACGCCGGCCTCGCCCACCAGCAAAGGGTTGTTCTTGCGGCGACGGCACAGGATCTGGATCACACGCTCAACCTCGTACTCGCGGCCGATCAGCGGATCGATCTTGCCGTCTTTGGCGGCTTGGTTCAGGTTCTGGGTGTACTGCTCCAAGGGCGAAGCCTTCTCGCTCTTTTCGCTGCCAGCGCCCTCTTCGCTTTCGACCGGCCCTTCACCTGCGGCCTTGCCGGGTTCGGGTTGATCGCTCTTCTTGATGCCGTGGGCAATGAAATTGACCACGTCCAGACGCGTCACGCCCTGCTGGTGCAGGTAGTAGACGGCATGCGAATCCTTCTCGCCGAAGATCGCCACCAGCACATTGGCGCCGGTCACTTCCTTCTTGCCGCTGCCGGTGGACTGCACGTGCATGATGGCACGCTGGATCACGCGCTGGAACCCCAGCGTCGGCTGGGTGTCCACATCGTCAGTGCCCGCCACCTGCGGTGTGTTGTCCTTGATGAAATTCGACAGCGATTTGCGCAGGTCGTCAATATTGGCCGCGCAGGCGCGCAACACCTCAGCCGCGCTGGGGTTGTCGAGCAAGGCCAGAAGCAAATGCTCCACCGTGATGAACTCATGGCGTTGCTGGCGTGCTTCGACAAACGCCATGTGCAAACTGACTTCCAATTCTTGGGCAATCATGTGATTTCCTTTGCCTTGCTTACAAACTTACTTTAATCCGATTCGCCCAACCGTCCAACAGTTCCGGACGCGAAAGAAGAATGACTTTTCGGTAGCTACTCCACCGGTTCACTGATGCATTTCAGCGGATGCCCGGCTTTGAGTGCTGCCTCCAGCACCTGATCCACCTTGGTGGCCGCCACATCCTTGGTGTAGATGCCGCAGACGCCTTTGCCGTCCAGATGAATCTTGAGCATGATCTGCGTCGCCGTTTCCAGATCTTTGCTGAAATACTCCTGGATCACGACCACCACGAACTCCATCGGGGTGTAGTCGTCATTCAGCATGACGACCTGGTACATCTGTGGCGGTTTTGTTTTTTGCGTGCGCCGCTCCAGCACGACCGAGCCGCCGTCATCCCGGGCCGGCTGCTGTACAGGCGGTGCAGGAGGTGTTACGGGTGATTTCGTAGCCATGGATTCATTCTATCGAGCGCGCCTGCGGCTTGCTGCCTGTAAGTGAGTTGGTGGCGTTTTTTCTGCATTCAAGCCACAAAATCCGGGCGCCATAAAAAAACCGCCCCCGGTCGATACCGGGGGCGGTTGATCACCTGGATCGGTTGGCCGCCAGCGACGCTGGCACGCCAGCCGGCGGCCTTACATGTTCTCGATCATCACCTGGCCGAAACCGGAGCAGCTCACCTGGGTCGCACCCTCCATCAGGCGAGCGAAATCGTAGGTCACCTTCTTGCTCAGGATGGACTTCTCCAGCGAACGGATGATCAGGTCGGCCGCTTCCTTCCAGCCCATGTGGCGCAGCATCATCTCGGCCGACAGGATCTCGGAGCCCGGGTTCACATAGTCCTTGCCGGCATATTTCGGCGCCGTGCCATGGGTCGCCTCGAACATGGCGACCGTGTCGCTCAGGTTGGCACCGGGGGCGATGCCGATGCCGCCGACCTGGGCCGCCAAGGCATCAGAGATGTAGTCGCCATTCAGGTTGAGCGTGGCCACCACGCTGTACTCGGCCGGGCGCAGCAGGATCTGCTGCAGGAAAGCATCGGCGATGACGTCCTTGATGACGATGTCGCGGCCGGATTTCGGGTTCTTGAACTTGCACCACGGGCCGCCATCAATCAGTTCAGCGCCGAACTCCTTCTGCGCCAGGGCATAAGCCCAGTCACGGAAGCCGCCTTCTGTGAACTTCATGATGTTGCCCTTGTGCACGATGGTCACATTGGGCTTGTCGTTGTCGATCGCGTACTGAATCGCCTTGCGCATCAGGCGCTCGGTACCCTCGATCGACACCGGCTTGATGCCGATGCCGGAGGTCTCTGGGAAGCGGATTTTCTTCACACCCATCTCGTCGATCAGGAACTTGATGAGCTTCCTGGCCTGATCACTTTGCGCCTCGTACTCGATGCCGGCGTAAATGTCTTCCGAGTTCTCGCGGAAGATCACCATATTGGTCTTTTCCGGCTCCTTGACCGGCGACGGTACACCCTTGAAGTACTGCACCGGGCGCAGGCAGACATACAAATCCAGCTCTTGGCGCAGCGCCACGTTGAGCGAGCGGATACCACCACCCACGGGGGTGGTCAGCGGGCCCTTGATGGAGACCACGTACTCGCGCACCACGTCCAGGGTTTCCTGCGGCAGCCAGACGTCGGGGCCGTAGATCTTGGTCGATTTCTCGCCGGCATAGACCTCCATCCAGTGGATCTGGCGTTTGCCACCGTAGGCCTTGGCCACAGCAGCGTCCACCACCTTGAGCATCACCGGGGTGATGTCCAGACCGGTGCCGTCACCTTCAATGTACGGAATGATGGGTTGGTCCGGCACATTGAGCGACATGTCGGCATTGACCGTGATTTTCTGGCCCGCAGAGGGCACCTTGATGTGCTGGTACATGGAATCACTTCTCCATTTGTGATGCAAACGCATCTTTTTGTAGGTTTACCCAGGTCCATCCGTATCGGTGCCCTGGATGCAATCCGCGAAGTTTAGTCCCAAATGCAAGCCAAGCCCCTCCCGGCCAGAATGCAGGACAATGCCCAGGCTCTCAAACGCGCCCCTGACACCACGCCATCCATCCATGAAGTTTCTTGTCTACAGCCTTGCCGCTCTGCTCCTGACCTTGTCCAACCATGCGCTGGCACAGGAAGCCCCCCAGCTGAACCTGCCACGCGTCAAACTGACCGCCGGCATGCACCAGATCGACGCCCAAGTGGCGCACACCCCCGAACAGCGTGCCACCGGGCTGATGTTCCGCCGCGAGATGCCGCAGCATGAAGGCATGCTGTTTGCGTTCGAACAGCCGGCCGGCCAATGCTTCTGGATGAAAAACACCTTGCTGCCGTTGACGGCGGCCTTTGTGGCTGACGACGGCACCATCGTCAACCTGGCGGACATGAAACCGCAAACCACCGACTCGCACTGCTCGACCAAGCCGGTGCGTTATGTGCTGGAAATGAATCAGGGCTGGTTCGCCAAGCGTGGCATCAAAGCTGGGGCCAAGCTGGTCGGCCAGCCGTTTGAAGGTCGCAAGTAAGCTGACGCATGACCCAGCGACACCCGACGTCGCAACCCTGACAAGCCCAAAAGCAGCGGCGATCCGGACTCTCGTCCGGATCGCCTCTTGGTTTCGTCCCTGCCGGTCGCATTGACCGGCAGTGGGCTTATGCCTTGACCGACGCCAGTGCCGCGTTCAAGGTCTTGCTCGGTCGCATCACGGCATCCAGCTTGTCGAAGTCAGGCTTGTAGTAACCGCCGATGTCCGCCGGCTTGCCTTGCACCGCCGCCAGCTCAGCCACGATGACCTTCTCGTTGTCGGCCAACTGCTTGGCCAAGGGGGCGAACTTGGCCGCCAGGGCCGCATCATCCTTCTGCGCTGCCAGTTCCTGGGCCCAGTACATGGCCAGGTAGAACTGGCTGCCACGGTTGTCCAACTGACCGGTCTTGGGCGACGGGTTCTTGTTGTTCTCCAGCAGCTTGCCGGTCGCGGCATCAAGCGTCTTGGCCAGGATCTTGGCCTGCGCGTTGCCAGTCTTGATGCCCAGGTCCTCCATTGACACCGCCAGCGCCAGGAACTCACCCAGCGAATCCCAGCGCAGGTGGTTTTCTTCCACCAGCTGCTGGACATGCTTGGGCGCGGAACCACCGGCACCGGTTTCGTACATGCCGCCGCCAGCCATCAGCGGAACGACCGACAGCATCTTGGCGCTGGTGCCCAGCTCCATGATCGGGAACAGGTCGGTCAGGTAGTCGCGCAGGATGTTGCCGGTCGCACTGATGGTGTCGAGACCGCGGATCACGCGCTCCAGGGTGTAGCGCATGGCACGCACCTGGCTCATGATCTGGATGTCCAGACCCGTGGTGTCATGCTCATGCAGGTACATCTTGACCTTGGTGATCAGCTGGGCTTCGTGCGGACGGTAAGCATCGAGCCAGAACACCACCGGCATGCCGGAATTCCGGGCACGCGTCACGGCCAGCTTGACCCAGTCGCGGATGGCGGCATCCTTGACCTGGCACATGCGCCAGATGTCACCCGCTTCCACGTTCTGGCTCAGCAGCACCTCGCCGGTGTCCAGATCGGTGATATTGGCAACGCCGTCTTCCGAAATTTCGAAGGTCTTGTCGTGCGAGCCGTATTCCTCGGCCTGCTGGGCCATCAGGCCGACGTTGGGCACGGTACCCATGGTCTTGGGATCAAAGGCGCCATGCCACTTGCAGAAGTTGATCATCTCCTGGTAGATGCGGGCGAAAGTCGACTCGGGCATCACGGCCTTGACGTCTTTCAGGCGGCCGTCAGCACCCCACATCTTGCCGCCGTTGCGGATCATGGCCGGCATCGAGGCGTCCACGATGACGTCGTTGGGCGAATGGAAGTTGGTGATGCCCTTGGCGGAATCGACCATGGCCAGCTCCGGGCGGTGCTCATGGCAGGCGTGCAGGTCACGCTTGATCTCTTCCTGCTTGGACTGCGGCAGGGTGGCGATCTTCTCGTACAGATTGGCCATGCCGTTGTTGACGTTCACACCCAGTTCGTCGAACAGCTTGCCGTGCTTCTCGAAGGCTTCCTTGTAGAAGATCTTGACGCAGTGGCCGAACACGATGGGATGCGAGACCTTCATCATGGTCGCCTTGACGTGCAGCGAGAACATCACACCGGTCTTGCGGGCGTCCTCGATCTCCTTTTCGTAGAACTCGAGCAGCGCCTTCTTGCTCATGAACATGCTGTCGATCACTTCACGGTCGAGCAACGACACCTTGGGCTTGAGCACAATGGTCTTGCCGCTCTTGGTGAGCAGCTCCATCTTCACGTCGCGCGCCTTGTCCAGCGTGATCGACTTCTCACCGTGATAGAAGTCGCCGTGGTGCATGTGCGACACGTGGGTGCGCGAGGCTTGGCTCCAATCGGCCATCGAATGCGGGTTCTTGCGCGCGTAGTTCTTCACGGCGGCCGGGGCGCGGCGGTCGGAGTTGCCTTCGCGCAGCACCGGGTTGACGGCACTGCCGATGCACTTGGCATAACGCGCCCGGATCGCCTTGTCTTCTTCGGTCTTCGGATCTTCCGGATAGTCGGGGATCTTGTAACCCTTGGACTGCAGTTCGCGGATACAGGCAATCAACTGACCCTGCGAAGCACTGATGTTGGGCAGCTTGATGATGTTGGTGTCGGGCAGCAGGGTCAGGCGACCCAGTTCACCCAGGGTGTCCGGCACACGCTGCGCCTCGGTCAGGCACTCAGGAAATGCGGCCAGCACACGGGCTGCCACCGAGATATCGCTGGTGGTCACGTTGACGCCGGCGGGTGCCGCGAAGGTGCGGATGATGGGCAGAAAGGAGCTGGTCGCCAGCAGCGGGGCTTCGTCTGTCAGCGTGTAGATGATGGTAGGTTGCTGGGTGCTCATCTTGTCTTATCTCCAGAAAAAAAACAGGGGACCGTGCCGCCAGTCTGCTTCAGCATCAGACCGTTATCAATTGATGGTGTGAGATTTTGCTTTCAGTGGTCTGACCCAAACCCGATTTTTTGAATTGATATCTCGCAATGCGAAATTTGCATCAATAAAAACGAGAAATTTCTTCAATAAGTCTTATAAAAGACACATGACTGGTCGCGCAACAGCGTACGGGCCGGCTGACCACCGTGGCGGCAGACCTCCTGCGCAACTCAGTCCCCAAAAAACAAAAGGGCCCGAAGGCTTGGCCTTCGAGCCCTTGTCGCCAACGACCTGGACTTACGCGAAGTTCTTCGCAGCAAAGTCCCAGTTCACCAGCTTGTCGAAGAAGGTCTCGACGAACTTCTGGCGCAGGTTGCGGTAGTCGATGTAGTAGGCGTGTTCCCACACGTCCACCGTCAGCAAAGCCTTGTCGGCCGTGGTCAGCGGCGTGCCGGCGGCACCGGTGTTGACGATGTCGACCGAACCGTCAGCCTTCTTCACCAGCCAAGTCCAGCCGGAACCGAAGTTGCCGACGGCCGACTTGACAAAAGCTTCCTTGAAGGCTGCGTAGCTGCCCCACTTGGCGTTGATGGCCGTAGCCAGCGCGCCGGTGGGCTCACCACCGCCATTGGGCTTCATGCCGTTCCAGAAGAAGGTGTGGTTCCAGATCTGGGCCGCGTTGTTGTAGATGCCGCCGCTGGACTTCTTGATGATGGACTCCAGGTCCATGTTCTCGAACTCGGTGCCCTTTTGCAGGTTGTTCAGGTTCACCACATAAGCGTTATGGTGCTTGCCATGGTGGTACTCCAGGGTTTCCTTGGAGTAGTGCGGTGCCAGGGCGTCGATGGCAAAAGGCAGGGGGGGCAGGGTATGTTCCATGGTGTCCTCGTGGGTTTGTTGTTCGAAAGCGCCGATTGTAGGAATTAATTTTTTCCCTGTGGTGACACCGTCAAATCAACCTTGCCATCGGCAAGGGTGGCCTGCAACGCCTGGCCGGCAAAGGTCTGGCCAACCTGCGTGATGGTGCGCCCTTCTTCGTCGCTCAGCCAGGCATATCCGCGCTGCAGCACCAGCGTCGGATCAAGCAGGCCCAGGCGCAGGCTGGCGCGCTCCAGCCGCTGCTGCATGCCGGCCAGCCCGCGCTGCAGCTGCTGCGGCAAGGCCAGCTCCAGTTGTTGCAGGTCGCGCCGGCACTGGCGCGTGGCGTGCTCAGCGGCAAAACGCAGGCGCTGGGCCTGACCGGCAAGCAGCAGTCGCTGGCGCGCCGCCAGCGCCGAAGGGCGCCCGAGCCGGCTGGCTGCCAGGTCGAGCCGCTGGCTCTGGCTGTCGAGTACGCGTGTCACCGCATCGTCCAGCCGCTCCTGCAGCAGACCCAGCGCGCCCAGCCAGAGGTCGCGCGGCTCGGCCACCAGTTCGGCCGCCGCCGTCGGCGTGGGCGCGCGCAGATCAGCCACGAAGTCGGCGATGGTGAAGTCGGTCTCGTGGCCGACGCCGCAGACGATGGGTACCGGGCTTTGCGCCATCGTGCGCACCAGGCGCTCGTCGTTGAAGGCCCACAGATCCTCCATCGAGCCGCCGCCGCGCACCAGCAGGATCACATCAACCACAGGTTTTGAAGCCAAATCAGGCTCCAACCCTTGTCCCTGCTGCGCCAGGTGATATAAATTTGATAGCGCCGACACCAGTTCCGCCGGCGCATTGGCGCCTTGTACCGAAGCCGGCGCCAGCACCACCGGGATGTGCGGCACGCGCCGCTGCAGCGCGGTCACGACGTCGTGCAGGGCAGCCGCACCGAGCGAGGTCACCAGGCCGATGGCGCGTGGCATGGTCGGCAGCGCCCGCTTGCGTGCGGCATCAAACAGCCCCTCGCCTTCCAGCCTGGCCTTGAGCTGGAGGAACTGCTCGAACAGCGCGCCCTGCCCCGCCCGCCCCATGGATTCGACGATCAGTTGCAGGTCGCCCCGGGGCTCGTACACCCCCAGGCGGCCGCGCACCTCGACCAGTTCGCCGTCGCGCGGACTGAAATCGAGCAGGCTGGCGGCGCGGCGGAACATGGCGCAGCGGATCTGGCCGGATTCGTCTTTCAGGCTGAAGTAACAGTGCCCGCTGGATGCGCGCGAGAAGCCCGAAATCTCGCCGCGAACCGCGACGGGATTGAAGCGGGCATCCAGCGCATCAGCAATGGCGCGGCACAGCGCGCCAACTTGCCAGATGCGGGCCGAAGAAACGGGAAATTCAGGAGCTGACATCAGTCAAAATGCGGCTTGGCAGGACATGTTGCGGTGCATTACTCCACAAGCGGCGGCTCGGTTCCGACAGCATGGCGGAAATGCCGGCGATGCACGGCACTGCGTTGCAAGTCATTGATTCTGTTAAGTTTTTCACTGCCTCATTTGTGATCGTTCTGTTGCGAGACCGCATGGATGCGGCCTGCCGGCACATATCAAGGTACTTCTTCACAAAGTTATCCACATTTTTTGTGGGATGACACAACTCGAAACATCCGGCTTCTGAAGCCTCGCCTGACATGGCCGAAAAGCCGGCAGGACGTGGGCCATAATCGCACAGCTTCAATCTGCGCGGAGGGCTCTCTTTGTTTTCGATCATACAAGCCGCAGGCTGGCCGATCTGGCCTCTCATCGCCTGCTCCATCCTGGCGTTGGCACTCGTCATCGAGCGCTTTCTCAGCCTCAAGACCGAAAAAATTGCCCCCCCGAAACTGCTGGATGAAACCCTGCTGATTTCGCGCCAGACGGTGCCGGCGCTCGACATCGTCGCCCAACTGGAACAGAACTCGGCCCTGGGTGAAGTGCTGGCCAGCGGCTTTCGCGCCGTGCACGCCAACCCGCGCTGCAGCGAGGAGGACCTGCGCGCCAGCATGGAAGCCAGCGGTCGCGCCGTCGCTCACCGGCTGGAGCGCTACCTAAGCGCCCTGGCCACCATCGCCTCGGCCGCACCGCTGCTGGGCCTGCTGGGCACCGTGATCGGCATGATCGAGATCTTCGGCTCGCAAACGCCCACCGGCGGCGCGCCCGGCGGCAACCCGGCACAGCTGGCGCACGGCATCTCGGTCGCCCTGTACAACACCGCCTTCGGCCTGATCGTGGCCATCCCCTCGCTGATCTTCTGGCGCTACTTCCGCGCCCGCGTCGACGCCTACCTGCTGACGCTGGAACTGGCGGCCGATCGTCTGGCGCGCCACCTCAACAACCTGCGCAAAGGCAGCTGAGCATGAACTTCCGCCCCCGTGCGAAGGATGAACCGGAGATCAACCTGATCCCCTTCATCGACGTGCTGCTGGTGGTGCTGATCTTCCTGATGCTGACCACCACCTACAGCAAGTTCACCGAAATGCAGCTGCGCCTGCCGGTGGCCGACACCGAAACCCAGCGCGACTACCCGCGCGAAGTGATCGTGGCCGTCAGCAGCGACGGCGCCTACATGGTCAACCGCGCACCGGTGGCCGGCCGCAGCATCGAAGCGCTGGTCAGCGCCCTGAGCGAGGGCGCCAAGGCCGGCAAAGACACCGTGGTCATCATCAGTGCCGACGCCAGCGCGCGCCACCAGTCGGTGGTCACCGTGATGGAAGCGGCACGCCGCGCCGGCCTGTCGCAAATCACCTTCGCCACCCAGTCTTCGGCCCGCGCCGGAGCCAACTAAACCCATGCCCAGCCCGTCGCAGCCGGCCTGGCAGCGCACCTTGCTGCAAAGCTGGCAGCGGCGCGGCCCGCTGGCTTGGTTGCTGTGGCCGTTCTCGCTGCTGCTGGGGGCGCTGGTGCTGTTCCGGCAGGGCTTGTACCTCAGCGGTTTTCTCCGCCGCGAGTCGCTGCCGGTGCCCGTCATCGTGGTGGGCAATGTGGTGGCCGGCGGCGCCGGCAAGACACCGGTGGTGATGGCGCTGGTCCAGCATCTGCAAGCCCGCGGCCTGAGGCCCGGCGTGATCTCGCGCGGCTATGGCCGCCAGACCCAGGACTGCCGCGAGGTGCTGGCCGACAGCACGGCGCAGGACGTGGGTGATGAGCCGGCCCTGATCCAGCGCCGCACCGGTGTGCCCGTGTTCGTGGCTGCGCGCCGGATCGACGCGGCCCGCGCCCTGCTGGCACGCCACCCCGACACCCACGTCTTGGTCAGCGACGACGGGCTGCAGCACCTGCGCCTGGCACGCGACATCGAGATCTGCGTGTTCGACGACCGTGGCACCGGCAACGGCTTTCTGCTGCCGGCAGGCCCCTTGCGCGAGCCCTGGCCGCGCCCGGTCGATCTGGTGCTGCACAGCGGCGCCCGGCCGGCCTTCACCGGCTACCGCTCGCAGCGTGCGCTGGCCCGCCATGCGGTGCGCGCCGATGGCAGCCGCGTTGAACTCGCCACACTGGCACACAACGGCCAGCCGCTGCTGGCGCTGGCGGCCATTGCGCAACCGCAGGCCTTTTTTGCCATGCTGCAGGCCCAGGGGCTGGCGCTGGACCAGACCCTCGCACTGCCGGATCACTATGATTTCGACAGCTGGCTGCGCCCATCCGACAAGGCCTACACCCTGATTTGCACCGAAAAAGATGCCATCAAACTGTGGCGCCAGCACCCCGATGCCCTGGCGGTGCCGCTGGCGTTCACGCCCGAACCGGGCTTTTTCGCCGCATTCGACCGCCTGCTCGAAGACGCGATGCACGCGCGGCTATCATCGCCCCATGGACACACGACTTCTTGAACTGCTGGTCTGCCCTGTCACCAAGGGGCCGTTGGAATACAACCGCGACAAGCAGGAACTGATCTCGCGCAGCGCGCGTCTGGCCTACCCGATCCGTGACGGCATTCCGGTGCTGCTGGAGAACGAAGCCCGCACCTTGAGCGACGAGGAACTCGGACTTTGAGCTTCACGGTCCTGATCCCAGCCCGGCTGGCCTCGACCCGCCTGCCCAACAAGCCACTGGCCGATATCGCCGGCCTGCCCATGGTGGTGCGCGTGGCGCAGCGCGTCAGCGCCGGCATGCCGGCCGGCACCCGGGTGGTGGTGGCGGGCGACAGCCCCGAAATCCTGCAAGCCTGCCAGCAGCACGGCGTGGAAGCCGTGCTGACGCGCCAGGACCACCCCAGCGGCAGCGACCGCCTGGCCGAGGCCTGCGACCTGCTGCATCTGCCCGACAACAGCCTGGTGGTCAATGTGCAGGGCGACGAGCCGTTGATCGACCCGGCCCTGGTGTCTGCCGTGGCCGAACTGCTGACACAGCACCCCGAAGCCAGCATGAGCACGGCGGCACACCCCATCCATGAGGTGGCCGATTTCTTCAACCCGAACGTGGTCAAGGTGGTGCTCGATGCACGCAACCTGGCGCTGTACTTCAGCCGCGCGCCCATCCCGCTCTGGCGCGATCAGCCCAAGTCGTCTGCGGGCGTCACCGTCCTGCCCTCACCGGCTCCGTTGCGCCATATCGGCCTCTACGGCTACCGCGTCGGCTTTCTGCGCCAGTTCCCCAAGCTGGCGCAAGCACCGCTGGAGGTCACCGAAGCGCTGGAGCAGTTGCGTGCCATGTGGCACGGTCACCGCATCGCCGTGCACGTGACACCGGATGCCCCGGGTGCCGGCGTCGACACCCCCGAAGACCTGGAGCGCGTGCGCCGCCAGTTGAGCCGCTGACCTGTTGGCGGACTGTTAAGGTGAAGCAACTGCCGGTGTAAGTTTTGCCGCAGCCTGCCATGCTATCCTCAACCCCCAAACGAGCGGTTTAACGCACCTTCGTGGTGCCCAGCATCGCCACCTGGTTCTGATTCACCCGAGGATATCCATGAGACTGATTCTGTTGGGCGCCCCTGGCGCCGGCAAAGGCACGCAAGCGGCATTCATCTGCCAGAAGTACGGCATTCCGCAGATTTCCACTGGCGACATGCTGCGCGCCGCCGTCAAGGCCGGCACCCCGCTGGGCCTGCAGGCCAAGGCCGTGATGGAGTCCGGCGGCCTGGTCAGCGACGACCTGATCATCAATCTGGTGAAGGAACGCATCGCCCAGCCCGACTGCGCAGCAGGTTTCCTGTTCGACGGTTTCCCGCGCACCATTCCGCAGGCCGACGCCATGAAGGCGGCCGGCGTCAAGCTCGACTACGTGCTCGAAATCGACGTGCCCTTCGAGGCCATCATCGAGCGCATGAGCGGCCGCCGCTCGCACCCGGCCTCGGGCCGCACCTACCACGTCAAGTTCAACCCGCCCAAGGTGGCTGGCCAGGACGACGTGACCGGCGAACCGCTGGTGCAGCGCGAAGACGACAAGGAAGAAACCGTGAAGAAGCGCCTGGACGTCTACAGCGCCCAGACCCGCCCGCTGGTGGACTACTACCGCAACTGGGCCAAGGCCGACCCGGCCGCCGCCCCGAAGTACCGCGCCATCAGCGGCATGGGCAGCGTCGACGAGATCACGGCGCGCGCCCTGCAGGCCCTGGCCAGCTGAAGCCCAGGCTGCACTGCAGCGCTGGAACAGAAAAAAGGCCGCGTCAGCGGCCTTTTTCATGGTCAGATGCCCGCGTGTTCACGTTCAGAACAGCTCGATCATGCCGACCTTGTCATCGGTCTGCAGTTGCCCCTGCTCAATCAGTTGCTCATAAGAGCGCACCTGATTGCGGCCATGCCCCTTGGCGAAATACACCGCCTGGTCGGCCCGCTCACAGGCCACGCTGGGCGAATCACCCTGCCGCACCGCCGTCAGGCCCATGCTCACGGTGATGCGCCCGACCTGCGGGAAACGGTAGTTTTCCATGTTGGCGCGAACCCGCTCCAGTGCGCTCAAGGCCGACGTCTCATCCGGACAGCGCAGCAGGACGACAAACTCCTCGCCACCAAAGCGGAAGACGCGGTCCAGCGAGCGCAGCGTCGTCTTGAGCAGACGCGCGACCAGCAACAGCACCTCGTCACCGATCGAATGCCCGTGCACGTCATTGACCTGCTTGAAATGGTCCACGTCCAGCATCGCCAGCCAGTAGGCGGCTGACGTCGTATGACGGCGCTCGGGTCGTCCAGCCGGCAGGCCATCACCCTTCGGCTCACCGGGGTCCTCACGCAACACCTTGAAAAAAGCGTCGTCGAATGATTTGCGGTTGAGCAGCCCGGTCAATGCGTCGCACTCGCTGTAATCCAGCATGCCTTGCATGTTGCGGTAGACGCTCAACAAGCGCCCCAGCACGTTCAGCGCCGCCGGGCTCAGGGGCTCGGAGGAGCGGATCTCGATGACGCCCTGCCCTTGCGCCCGAAGGTCCTCGAACAGGGGCAGCAGGGTCAGGCAGGCACCGCCGTCAACCAATGGCGCCACATCCACCGCTTGCAAGCTCTCCAGACAACGCTGGCGACAGGTATCCTCCTCCAGGCGTTGCAAGTGCTGCACTTGGACCCACAAAGGGTCCGCCAAGACCTGCAGCGTGCCACCCTGCTCGCACTGGATCAAGGGCAGCCAGTAGCGTTGGCCGGCCTCGCTCACCACACCGATCAGCGTCACCTGCTGTGGCGCCAGCAGATCCATCAAGGCATCCACCAGCGCACTGTCAAGCAAGTCGCGGTCTCGATGCTGGGTCAACGCAATGACATGGTCCACCAGACTGGGCATAACAACGCTCATGTGATTTGGGTCATCCGTTTTGTGAACAGCCACTGGCGGCACACCTCCCGGTCTCCGCCGTGACGCATCATACGAGAGTCAGCATCAACGCCAACCGGGCTTTCACCGGGGACAAACCCTGCGAGTCCGGCCAGGCGTCGCCCGGCCGCGGCCAGACACGGCCCTGGGCACAACGGGTGGCACGCACCACCGGCACGCCTTGCGCCGCCGCCCGCTGCAAGGCGGCTTCCAGATCATGATGCAGGGTCCCGTTGCCGGTGGCGGCCACCACCAGCCCGCGTACCGGCGGTGCCCCGAAGCGCGCCGCCACATCCGGCGCCACCAGCGCGTCGACGGTCGCGCCTGCCGCCGCGGCATGGCTCAGCACAATTTCGACCCGCGGCCAAGCGGCCAGAACCGCTATCTTTTCAATAGCATCCGGCGCATATTTCTTCAGGGCTAGAGGCCAATTTCTCCACAAAACAACACACCCCTGCACCACTTGCCCCAGATCACCGGCCTCACCCGAGCTGAAGGCATCGAGCTGCCAGGTGTGGACTTTTTGCACATCAAGGGCACTGTGGATCCGGCCTGCGCACACGGCCACCACGCCGCATGCGCCCGGCTCGGCCGCCACCGCGAAGGCATCCAGCAGATTCTGCGGACCGTCAGCGTCGATGGCGTTCGCCGGACGCATGGCACAGGTCAGCACCACGGGCTTGGCCGGTGCCAGCATCGCCTGCAGCAAGTAGGCGGTTTCCTCCAGCGTGTCGGTACCGTGCGTGATCACCAGCCCCTGCACCTCGGGCTGCGCCAGCCAGTGCTGGCAGCGTCGCAGCAAGGCCTGCCAGACGCCCAGGTCCATGTCCTTGCTGTCGATCTGCGCCACCTGCTCACTCACCAGCTCGAACGACGTCGGCAGCGGCAGCCCCGCCAGCAGCTCCGCCACGGCCTTTTGCGCCGCGACATAGGCACGGTCGGTCGGGCTGGCGGCGGTCCCGGCAATGGTGCCGCCGGTGCCCAGAAGCACTATTTTTTTGCCTTGCGAACGTGTTTGCACTTGCAAATCCCAAAAAACTGGTTAAAAATACAGTTACTGGATATCAAGACAGTAGTCTTACACCAGCCGCCAACGAGGAGTCATCATGATGGACCTGCCCCAGTTTCCGGTGAAACTCACCGCCCGCCAGCAACAGATTCTGGACCTGATCCAGAGCGCCATTGCACGCACCGGTGCCCCGCCAACGCGGGCCGAGATTGCCACCGAACTCGGCTTCAAGTCGGCCAATGCCGCCGAAGAGCACCTGCAGGCCCTGGCGCGCAAAGGCGTGATCGAACTGGTCAGCGGCACCTCGCGCGGCATCCGGCTGCAAGGTGACGCCCTGCGCTCCATCAACGAATCCCGTATCAAACAGTTCTCCCTGCCTCTGCCCGATCTGGCCCAGCTGGCCCTGCCCCTGATCGGTCGCGTGGCTGCCGGTTCGCCGATTCTCGCGCAGGAACATGTCGACCAAACTTACTACGTCGAAAACTCGCTGTTCCAGCGCAAACCGGACTACCTGCTCAAGGTACGCGGCATGTCGATGCGCGACGCCGGCATCATGGATGGCGACCTGCTGGCGGTACAAGCCACCAAGGACGCCAAGAACGGCCAGATCGTGGTGGCCCGCCTGGGTGAGGAGGTCACGGTCAAGCGTTTCCGCCGCAACAAACACCTGATCGAGTTGCACCCCGAAAACCCCGACTACCAGACCATCGTGGTCGAGCCCGGCGAGCCGTTTGAAATCGAAGGTCTGGCCGTCGGTCTGATCCGCAACACCATGCTGATGTAAGCGGTTCACAGAGAAAGCACTTCCATGAACATCGCCTTCTTTGCCGAACCGCGTACCTGGGCGCCGCTCCAGGGCTTGCTGCGCTGGCTGGCACCGGCCGTCGCCCCCCTGGGCCAAACGGCAACCCAGCCTCGCACCACACAAGCCGCGCGCATGGACACCCTGCCGGCCTGCCAGCGCCGCCCGAGCCGCAGCGATGTCACGCCGTCCCGTCTGGTGCAGCGCCGTCCCTTGCGCATTGTCCGCATCATGGAAGCCGGCCAGACACCGGCCCAGGTCGGACGCATGGTGATCTCCGGCCGTCTGGCCGATGTCTGCGCCGAACTCGACCGCCTGGCGGCCTGCGAAGCAGCTACCCATTAAAGCCGGTCCAGCGTGCCGGCCACGCCAGGTGCCAGGGATCGGGCCCAACCTGTCCAAGGCACAATAGCGTCATGAATATTGTGATTCTGGACGATTACCAGGACGCCGTTCGCAAGCTCGAATGCGCGGCCAAACTGGAAGCCTTTCCCGCCAAGGTCTATACCAACACTGTCAAGGGCATCGGCCAGCTGTCGGTCCGTCTGCGTGATGCCGACATCATCGTGCTGATCCGCGAACGCACCCACATCACGCGCGCCCTGGTCGAAAAACTGCCGCGACTCAAGCTGATTGCCCAGACCGGCCGCGTCGGCGGCCACATCGACATCAATGCCTGCACCGAACGCGGCATTGCCGTGGCCGAGGGCAGTGGCTCACCAGTCGCGCCGGCAGAATTGACCTGGGCCCTCATCATGGCGGCCATGCGCCGCCTGCCGCATTACATCGGCAACCTCAAACATGGCGCCTGGCAACAGTCCGGCCTCAAGGCCGGCTCCATGCCGCCCAACTTTGGCCTGGGCAACGTGTTGCGCGGCAAGACCCTGGGACTGTGGGGCTACGGCAAGATCGGCCAGATCGTCGCTGGTTATGGCCGCGCCTTCGGCATGCGGGTGCTGGTCTGGGGGCGCGAACCCTCGCGTGAAAAAGCGCTGCAGGACGGCTACGAGGCAGCGGCCAACCGCGAGGACTTCTTTGCGCAAAGCGACGTCATCAGCGTGCACCTGCGCCTGACCGACGAGACGCGCGGCATCGTTACTGCCGACGATCTGGCGCGCATGAAGACCACGGCGCTGTTCGTCAACACCTCACGTGCCGAACTGGTGGAACCCGACGCCCTGATCGGCGCCCTGAACCGCGGCCGCCCCGGCATGGCCGCGGTCGATGTGTACGAGAACGAGCCCATCCTGCAGGGCCAGGCCCTGCTACGGCTGGAAAACTGCATCTGCACACCGCACATCGGCTACGTCGAGCAGGAAAACTACGAGATGTACTTTGGCGCGGCCTTCGACAACGTGGTCAACTTCATCAAGGGCACGCCGACCAACATCGTGAACCCCGGCGCACTGCAGGTCCGGCGCTGAGCCGCGACACAGGCATGCCTCAGTCGGCACACGCGCCCGCCCTGCCCGCCGCGCTGTGGGCGCTGATGTTTGGCAACTGCATCATCGGCACCGGCGTGATGATTGTCCCAGGCACGCTCAACGACATCAGCAGCTCGCTGGACGTCCCGGTCCCGGTAGCCGGCCAGCTGATTTCTGCCGCCGCCTTGATGATGTGTCTGGGCGCCCCGCTGCTCGCCACGCTCGTGGCCCAGTGGGACCGCAAGCGCCTGCTGACGCTGTCCCTGCTCTGGTACGGTGCGCTGCATCTCTTGAGCGCCACCATGCCGGGTTTCTCTTCACTGATGGTGGTGCGCGTGCTGAGCGTCATTTCGCCCGCCATCTTCACGCCACAGGCCGCCGCCTGTATCGGGCAACTCGTACCGGCCTCGCAACGCGGCCGGGCCATCAGCCTGGTCTTCCTGGGCTGGTCGGTCGCCTCGGTGCTCGGCATGCCGCTGGGGGCCTGGATCGGCGGCACGCTGGGCTGGCGTGCTGCCTTTGCCGGGGTCGGCCTGCTCAGCTTTGTCAGCGCCCTCTGGGTCTGGCGTGTCATGCCCGACGGCGTGAAGCCGCCTGCCTTCTCCCTGGGTGCCTGGCGCGAAACGCTGCAGTCACGCCCGCTCATGCTGTGCGTGGCCGTGACGGCCCTGTTCTCGGCCGGGCAGTTCGTCCTGTTTGCCTATATGGCGCCGTATCTGAAGGCCCTGTTCGACATCACGCCGCTGCAGCTGAGCCTGCTGTTCGCCTGGTTCGGCGCCTTCGGCTTTGCCGGCAACCTCTGGGTCTCGCGCCACATCGACCGCTTCGGTGCTGCGCGCGCCGTGATGTGGTCCATGGGCGGCATGGCCTTGAGTCTGGCCGTCTGGCCACTGGGCAACAGCCTGCTGCTCATGGCACTGGTGCTGGTGCCCTGGGCCTTGGGCTGCTTTGCGGCCAACTCGGCACAACAGGCCCGGCTGTCCGGCATTTCACCGGCACTGGCCTCGGGCTCGATCGCCCTCAACACCTCAGCCATCTATGCCGGTCAGGCTGCGGGCGCCGCCAGTGGCGGCTGGCTGATTGCCCATGATCAGATGTCCATGCTGCACTGGGCCGGGTTGGTCGGCATCAGCCTGGCCGGGCTGACCAGTTGGCTGGCCACCCGGGCCGCCCAGCGCGCCCCGGCAGCAGGTCGGGGCCACTGAGCCCAGTCCGCTCAGGCCGTTTTCTTGGCGCGCATTGCCATCATCTGCTCGGTACTGCTCTTGCGGTCGGCATTGACCGTCTGCATGGTCGCCCGCTCGCCCATCCTCTTGACGTAGTCACGCACCGGCAGCGCGGTCAGCACATCCTCGCCGTAGATGATCTTGCTGGCGCTGGACACCAGCGGCAAGTGGGCCACGGCGGCACAGTCGGCCAGCGTGAACTCCGGCCCGGCAATGTAGGGCGCGAACTTGGCCAGCTTGGCAAACCCATGTGCCCCCTTGACCAGCAGCTTGTGCGTGCGCTCCTTGACTTCGTCCGACACCTTGCCACCGAAGAAGGCTTCCGGATAAAGGTTGCGCGCCACCAGTTCCAGGTGCAACTCGCTGTAGATCAGGATCTCGCGCACCTTGGCCGCGGCATACGGGTCGGCCGGCAGCAGCGGCTTTTGTGGATAGGCCGCCTCGATGTACTCGGCGCAGGCGCCGGACTCGGAGATGGGGCCATGCGGCGTGTCCAGAAACGGCACCTTGCCCATGGGTGAGCGGTCCACCAGCAGGCCGTCGGTGTGGCCGGTCCAGACCAGCTCCTCGACGAAGGGCACCTCTTTCTCCATCAGCTGCAGCTTGATCTTGTTGTAGTAGTTGCTGGCTGAGAATCCGCACAATTTCAAAGTCATGGTGTCTCCAGAAGTTATTGATCCACCCGGCTTTCTGTTGCAGGCCCGGGTGCAATTGAATGGAATCATTCCGCCACCGTAGTCTCGCCGATGGTCGGCCGCATCATAGTCCGGCAGGTGACTCGGGACGGTTTGCGGGCCAGAGGATAATTCCGCCATGAAACCCGTCTACGCACACATCGCCGTTGTCGGCACCGGCGCCATGGGCCGCGGCATTGCCCAGATCGCCGCTCAGGCCGGCAGCACCGTCACCCTCTACGACACCCAGCCCGCGGCCATGGCCGCCGCCCAGCAAGCCATCACCAGTCAGTGGGACAAACTGCTGGAAAAAGGTCGCATGGATGCCGCGACCGTTGCGGCCTGCAAGGCGCGCCTACAGTGCGCCAGCACGCTGGCCGACCTTGCCAGCTGCGACCTGGTGGTGGAAGCCATCGTCGAACGGCTGGAGGTCAAGGCCGCGCTGTTCGCCCAGCTCGAAGAAATCGTGCGCCCGGATGCCGTGCTGGCCAGCAACACCTCCTCGCTGTCCATTACCGCGATTGCCGCCAAACTCAAGCACCCGCAGCGGGTGGCCGGCTACCACTTCTTCAACCCGGTACCGCTGATGAAGGTGGTGGAAGTCATCGCCGGCCTCAAGACCGAGTCGACCGTCTGCACGGGCTTGAGCGAGTACGCGCGCCAGATGGGCCACACGCCGGTGACGGCGCAGGACACGCCCGGTTTCATCGTCAACCATGCCGGCCGCGGCTACGGCACCGAGGCGCTGCGCATCGTCAGCGAAGGCGTGGCCGACTTCGCCACCATCGACCGTATCCTGAAGGACCAGGCCGGCTTCAAGCTCGGCCCGTTCGAGCTGATGGACCTGACCGCACTCGACGTCTCGCACCCGGTGATGGAGTCGATCTACCACCAGTATTACGAAGAGCCACGCTACCGCCCCAGCGTCATCACGGCGCAGCGCCTGGCCGGCGGCATGGTCGGCCGCAAGGTCGGTGAGGGTTTCTACCGCTACGACAACAATGTGGCCCAAGTGCCCCCCGAGCCGCCGGTGCCGCAGGTGCAGGACATGCCGCCGGTCTGGGTCTCGCCGCGCGCCGCGCGCCGCGCTGAACTGCTTCAATTGTTGAAGGACCTGGGCGCCAAGATCGAGACCGGCCAGTCGCCTTCGATGCACGCACTGACGCTGGTCGCACCACTGGGCTTCGACATCACCACCGTGGCGGTGGTGGAGCGGCTCGACCCGGCGCGCACGGTCGGTATTGACATGCTGATCGACGACGCTGCCACCAAGCGGCGCGTGCTGGCCACCAACCCGGCCACCCGCGCCGACATGCGTGATGCCGCCCACGCCCTGTTCGCACGCGACGGCAAGGCGGTGAGCGTGATCCGCGACAGCGGCGGCTTCGTCACCCAGCGCGTGGTGGCGACCATCGTCAACATCGCGACCGACATCTGCCAGCAGCGCATCTGCACACCGGCCGATCTGGAAACCGCGGTCACGCTCGGCCTGGGCTACCCGCTGGGGCCGCTGGCCATGGGCAACCTCTATGGCCCGACCAATGTGCTGGAAGTGCTGTTCAACATGCAGACGGTTTACGGCGATACGCGCTACCGCCCCAGCCCCTGGCTGCGCCGGCGCGGCGCCATCGGCCTGTCGCTGCTGCACGAGGAAGAGTAAACCGACCCAAGGCATGCGACACTCGATGAGCCGCCGGGCCGTTCCCAAGGCGAATACCATAGCGCGCTGCGCGGAGGTTACCTATTCATGAGCGCACAACTGCACAGCACCAGCCAGGGCCGCACCATGGTGCTGACCCTCTCCAACCCGGGCCAGCGCAACGCACTCGGCCCGGCCATGTATGCCGCCGGCGTCGAGGCACTGAACGTGGCCGAGACCAACCCCGAGATCCGCAGCGTCGTCATCACCGGTGAAGGCGCGCTGTTTTCAGCGGGCGGTAATCTGCAGCGCCTGCAGAACAACCGTCAGCAGGCGCCCGCCGTGCAGGCCGAGAGCATCGAGGGCTTGCACAACTGGATCGAGGCCATTCGCACCTTCCCCAAACCGGTGGTCGCCGCCGTCGAAGGTGCGGCGGCTGGTGCCGGCTTCTCGCTGGCACTGGCCTGCGACTTCATCGTCGCCGCCAGCGACGCGGTGTTCGTCATGGCCTACAGCAATGTGGCGCTTTCGCCCGATGGCGGTGCCAGCTGGAGCCTGGCACATGCGCTGCCACGCCAGCTGGTGAACGAGTTGCTGCTGTGCGGCGAACGCATCAGTGCCGAGCGTCTGCACACGCTGGGCCTGGTCAACCGTGTCGCCCTGCCCGGCCAGGCGCTGGACGACGCCCTGGCACTAGCAGAAAAACTCAATGCCCGCGCGCCCAATGCCATGGCCAGCATCAAGGAACTGGTCAACGAAGCCGCCGGCAATTCGCTGACGCGCCAGCTGGCGCTGGAGCGCGATCATTTCGTGCGCAACCTGCACCATGCCAACGCCGGCGTCGGCATCACCGCCTTCCTGGCCAAGCAGACACCGCGCTACGACTGAGCCGCTGCATTCACCTGTGTCGCCGTCGCAGACGCACAGGTGACAACCCCTAGTCGGCCGGGCCGTCCCGCGCGCGACAATGGACCTGTTTTCAGTCACCCACAAGACAGTCCATGGACGACCCGATTCTTACCATCGAGGAACGATCAGCGATCAATGCTGGTCGCTGGTTTTCAACCCTGTCACCTTCATTGCGACACGACATCCTCCGATGCGCCTACGTCAAACGCTACAAAGACGGCGACCTGATCTGTGCCCGCGGCGAGCCCCCCGAGGAATGGGTGGCCTGCGCCCGGGGCGCGGTACGCGTGAGCTCGACCTCGATCTCGGGCAAGCAGGTCACGTTGACCTACGTCGAGCCGGGGGTCTGGTTTGGCGATGTGTCGATCTTCGACGGCGACCGGCGCACGCACGATGCCTACGCGCACGGCGACACCACCACGCTGTGTGTGGCCAAGGCCGACTTCAAGAAAATTCTCGCCAACCATGTCGAGCTCTACGAAGCGCTGCTGCGTCTGCACGCCCGCCGCATCCGCCAGCTCTACGGCCTGGTGGAGGACCTCAACACCCTGCCCTTGCGCGCGCGGCTGGCCAAGCAACTCGTTCACCTGTTGCGCAGTTATGGTGTTCCTTCGCTCAGCGATGGCAGCGAAACGCGCATCGGCCTGCAACTGGCGCAGGAAGAGCTGGCCCAGTTGCTGGGCGCTTCGCGCCAGCGCGTCAACCAGGAACTCAAGGCGATGGAACGCGAGGAAGCGATCCGTATCGAGCCGGGTGGCTTGGTCATTCGCGACCGCGATGTGCTGATGCGCATCATTGAATCCGACCATTAAAAGCCCCCCGCATCCTTGACCATGAGCGACTTTGACCATTTCGTCGGCACCCGCCCTGTTCCCGCCTCCCACGCCTTTGACGTGGCGGCGCTGCAATCCTGGCTGACCACCCACCTCGAAGATTTTGCCGGCCCGCTGAGCGTGGAAGCCTTCAAGGGCGGCCAGTCCAACCCGACCTACAAGCTCATCACCCCCAGCCGCAGCTACGTCATGCGCGCCAAGCCGGGGCCGGTGGCCAAGCTGTTGCCGTCGGCGCATGCCATCGAGCGGGAATACGCCGTGATGAGCGGCCTGCATGGCACCGAGGTGCCGGTGCCACGCATGTACTGCCTCTGCGAGGACGAGTCCGTCATCGGCCGCGCCTTCTACATCATGGAGTTCATGGAGGGCCGCGTGCTGTGGGACCAGTCGCTCCCCGGCATGACACCTGCCGAGCGCGGCGCCATCTACAACGAGATGAACCGCGTCATCGCCGCCCTGCACCGCGTCAAGTTCACTGAGCGTGGCCTCGCCAGCTACGGCAAACCCGGCAACTACTTTGAGCGCCAGATCGGCCGCTGGAGCAAGCAGTACCAGGCCTCGGCCGATGGGGCTGGCCCGATGTCGCAGCCGATTCCCGAAATGGAGCAGTTGATCCAGTGGCTGCCGGCCCACATCCCGGCCGGCGCACGCGACGAAGCCATGGTCAGCATCGTGCACGGCGACTACCGGCTCGACAACCTGATGTTCCACCCCACCGAGCCGCGCGTTCTGGCGGTGCTGGACTGGGAGCTATCCACCCTGGGCCACCCGCTGGCCGACTTCAGCTACCACTGCATGGCCTGGCACATCCCGCCCGGCGCCTTCCGTGGCATTGGCGGGCTCGACTTCAAGAGTCTGGGCATCCCGAGCGAGGACGCGTACATCCGCCTCTACTGCGAACGCACCGGCCTTGCCACCCCCGAGGCCCTGAAGGCCGACTGGAACTTCTACATGGCCTACAACATGTTCCGCATCGCCGCCATCCTGCAGGGCATCGCCAAGCGGGTGGAAAACGGCACCGCTTCCAGCGCCCAGGCGCAGAAATCCGCCGCCGGCGCGCGGCCGCTGGCCCAGATGGCCTGGCAGTTCGCGCAAAAAGCCTGACCCGAGCAACGCATTCAACCCCAGGAGATTCCCATGGATTTCGACTACTCACCCAAGACCAAGGAACTGCAGGCACGCCTGCTCAAGTTCATGGATGACCACATCTACCCGAACGAGCAGGCCTTCCATGACGAAATCGAAGCCAACACCAAAGCCGGCAAACGCTGGACGCCGCTGCAGCTGATCGAGAAGCTGAAGGTCAAGGCGCAGGAACAAAACCTGTGGAACCTGTTCCTGCCGCAGGACAGCGCCGAGATCGCCGGCGTCAAGGCCGCTGGCCTGACCAACCAGGAATACGCGCCGCTGGCCGAAATCATGGGCCGCGTGCACTGGGCCCCCGAAGTCTTCAACTGCTCGGCACCCGACACCGGCAACATGGAAACCATCGCCCGCTACGGTTCGGCCGAGCACCGACAGCAGTGGCTGCAGCCGCTGCTGGCCGGCAAGATCCGCTCGGCCTTTGCCATGACCGAACCCGAGGTGGCCTCCAGCGACGCCACCAACATCGAAACCCGTATCGAACGCCAGGGTGACGACTACGTCATCAACGGCCGCAAGTGGTGGACTTCCGGTGCCGGCGACCCACGCTGCGCCATCTACATCCTCATGGGCAAGACCGACCCGGAGGCACCGCGCCATTCGCAACAGAGCATGATCCTGGTGCCGGCCAACACGCCGGGCGTGACGGTGGTGCGGCCTTTGAGCGTGATGGGTTATGACGATGCACCGCACGGCCACATGGAAGTGCTGTTCGAGAACGTGCGCGTGCCGGCCTCCAACATCCTGCTCGGCGAAGGCCGCGGCTTCGAGATCGCCCAAGGTCGCCTCGGGCCCGGCCGCATTCACCACTGCATGCGCCTGATCGGCCAGGCCGAGCGCGCGCTGGAGTACATGTGCAAACGCGCCTCCTCGCGCGTCGCCTTCGGCAAGCCGGTGGCGGCACAGACCGTGACACAGGAACGCATTGCCGAGGCACGCTGCAAAATCGACATGGCACGCCTGCTCACGCTCAAGGCCGCCTGGATGATGGACGTGGCGGGCAACAAGTTTGCCAAGAACGAGATCGCCATGATCAAGGTGGTAGCCCCCAGCATGGCCTGCCAGGTGATCGACTGGGCCATGCAGGTGCATGGCGGCGGCGGCATGTGCCAGGACTTCCCGTTGGCCTACTCCTATGCCAATGCCCGCACCCTGCGTTTTGCCGACGGGCCGGACGAGGTGCACCGCAATGCGATCGCCAAGCTGGAGCTGGGCAAGTACTCGGCCAGCCCGAAACCTGTCGAGATGCCCATCACGCGAGGTTGCTGAAAGCCAAGCACAATCAAAGGGGCAGAATTTTCTGCCCCTTTACCATTTGGAGATTCAGATGATCGACGTCTACTCCTGGGCCACGCCCAACGGCCACAAGGTCCACATCATGCTGGAGGAGTGCGGCCTGCCCTACCGTGTGCACCCGATCGACATCGGCGCCGGCGACCAGTTCACCCCCGAATTTCTCAAGATCAGCCCGAACAACAAGATCCCGGCCATCGTCGACTCGGACGGTCCGGACGGCCAGCCGATCTCGTTGTTCGAGTCCGGCGCCATCCTGCTCTACCTCGCCTCCAAGACCGGCAAGTTCCTGCCCAAGACCGACCGGCAGAAATTCGAGATGCTGCAGTGGCTGATGTTCCAGATGGGCGGCGTCGGGCCGATGCTGGGCCAGGCGCATCACTTCCGCATTTATGCGCCGGAGAAGATCGATTACGCGATCAAGCGCTACACCAATGAGGCCAAACGCCTCTATGGCGTGATGGACAAGCAGTTGGCCACGCACCGCTACATCGCGGGAGACGCGTATTCGATTGCCGACATCGCCATCTTCCCCTGGCTGCGCAGTTGGCAGAATCAGGGTATCGATTGGGCCGACTACCCCCACCTGAAACCATGGTTCGACGCCATAGCAAAGCGCCCCGCGGTGCAACGCGGCGTGCAAGTGCTGGCCGATTTGCGCAAGCCATTGATCGATGACAAGGCGCGAGAAAACATGTTCGGCACCACGCAGTACCGCACGCGTTGACAAACAAAAAACAGCTTACCCGCCCAAACTTGGCAACCCTGACCACAACACGTTGAGGTCAGAAAAGCGCCATTGCTCCGGGTCCTCCCGATTGACGATCTTGTCCGGACAGCCTGGACGTGACAAATCAATGATCTCGGGTGGAATGCGCAGATTCGACTTGGTGGAGAAGAACACCTTGACACATGGCGTGGTGAGCGACTTCGACGTCTGCTCCACCACGACCCCGATGCGCCCGGATGCCAGGCGCACCAGGGAACCAATCGGATAAATGCCCACGCTTTTGACAAAGGCCCGAAACACGGTCGGGTCGAAATGGCCGTTGACCCATTCAGCCATCTTGCGCAAAGACTCGGCCGGATCCCAGCCTGACTTGTAGGGCCGGTTCGAGGTGATGGCGTCATACACATCACAGACTGCCCCCATCTTGGCAAACAGACTGATCTCGTCATCCTTCAGTCCCTTTGGATAGCCCGATCCATCCGTCTTCTCATGGTGGTGCAGGCAGACATCCAGGACCACCGGGTCCAGCTTGCCGACTTGTTGCAGCAAACGGTGGCCTTCTTTCGGGTGGCTCTTGATGATGCTGAATTCAGCGTCGGTCAGCTTGCCCGGCTTGTTGAGGACCTCCATCGGCATGGTCGCCTTGCCCAAGTCGTGCAGCAGACCGGCCAGGCCGAGTGAGCGGGTCTGCGCTTCGTCCAGCCCCAACTGCCGGGCCAGCGCGATCATCATGGCGCATACCGCCACGGAGTGCATGTAGGTGTAATCATCGGCGGTCTTCAGGCGCGCCAGGCTGATGAGCGCACTGGCGTTGCGCGCCAACGATTCCGATATCTCATCCACCAGCCGCTGTGCCCCTTCGGCATCGACCGTCTTGCCCATGCGCGCTTCCTGAAACATGGAAAAAACCGCTTGCTTGGACTGGATACAGATCCGGGCGGCGTGTTCGATTTCGACATTCAGCGGCACTGACATGGTCTGGCGAGCACCCAGCGATGCCTGCTTGAGCGCGGCCTCCACCTGGACCTCCGACTCGACTTCCGACACCGCAGCTGCTTCGGCAGGCACGTCTCGTCCTTTGCTGGCATCGATCCAGACTTCCTTGACGCTGCTGCTCAGGATGCGCTGGATGTCATTGGGGTCGGTGATGACGAAGTTGGCACGCCAGAACGGGTGCTCCATCCAGGAGCCGCAGAACTCCTGGATATGCATGCCCAGGACGACTTGTTCAACGCGGATCCGTTTGAGCATGATCGACAGAAGGCCCCTCAGCGCAGTGAAACACCCAACTGCCGCAGGTAGGCCAGGACTTCCGGGCTCACTGCGCCGGCCGCGCGAGCCTTCTCCGCCTGCTCGGCCGCTGCCGCCAGTTGCCCCTGCAAGGCCAACGACACAGCCGAAGCCAGCATCCAGCGTGGCTCGCCGGGACGCAGCTTCAACGCCATGCCATAGGCATAAATCGACTCCTGATGCCGCCCCAGCCGTTGAGCAGCATTGCCACGCACCGCCCACAAATCCGCCTGATCGGCCAGCAGGGGCTCAAGCCGTACCAGTTGTTCCAACAGCTGGCTGACCTGCCCCTGTGCCAATTCCATGCGTGCCAACTCGCGCACCAGCGTCTGGAATGCCGGCAAGCCCACCGGATCGGGCGCCGACGCTTGCGCACGCTCGGCCACCGCCACGGCCTGGCGCATCGCATCGAGTGCGGCTTCACGCGAGCCGGCATTCCACAGATTGCGGGCCTGCGTCACAGCCTCCTGTGCTGCGGCCAGCCGCGGGTTGACGGCAGGCGCTACGTCGCTTGGCTTGGCCTGCCGGGTCGAGGTGCTGGCTTTGCTGGCCGCAGGGGGCGCTTTGGGGACCGGGGCGTCCTGCGTCAGGGGCGCAGTGGCTGACTCTGCCGCCACGGTTGCAGTTGCCACTTCGCTGATGGGACGACCTTTGCGCTGCGCCTCAGGCCGTACCGCCAATGCTGCCGTATCGCTGCCTGCGGCCGACGGACGCACAGGAACGGGCGTTGCTGCCCGCGTCGCTGGCGCCAAGGTCGATGGTGGGCTGCTCGGCGGCACGGCCGGCGCTGGAGCGGCCGCCAGTCTTGGCGCCGGCTTGGCCAATTGCTGCTGCAACTCATAAGCCAGGCCTGGCGACTGCGTCGGTAGCCCGAGCTGGCCACCAGGCGTGTTGCGCAGCGTCTGCTGCACCAGCTGCTGCGCTTGCTCAGGCGACACCCCCGGAGCGGAAACCGATGCCAACGGCGGCGCCGAAGGGACCGCGGCCTGCGGACTTTTTGCGGCCTGATCCAGCATTTGATTCAATTGCTGCGGGCCCAGTGGTGCAGCGGTCTGTGCCACCGGTGGCACCACAGGACTGCTGGCCCCAGCAAGGGGTGCGGTGGCAGAAAGGGGGGAAGGACTGAGCGCAGGGCCTGTGGCTTGCGGCAACCTGGCCGGCACAGGCAGCAGCTCCGGTGCTTGGCCATACCACCAGGCGGCAGCGCCCCCCAGCACCAACAACAGCGCCACAAGCACCCAGCGTCCTGACCGCACACCGGCGCCGGTCCTGGTCGAGTCGCCCTTCACACTGGCGGTGTCACGCGTCAGCCCCGCTGGCGCGTCGCGCCCCGGCACGGCAGAGGAGGCGCGACGGGCGTCCAGGTCGCGCAACATCTTGTTGATGACACTCACAGCCGGCCCCCTGGTTGCCCGGCTTCAAAGTCGTGCAAGGGCTGGGTGTCCTGCCATGCGGTGTCGCGCGAAGTGTCGCGCGCCAGTGCCTTGTCAGCATCCTGGCGTGCCCAACGCGCCCGCAAACGTTGCCACCAGGAGGGCGGGACCTGCACGCCGGGCGTGTCGGCGGCGGCCATGCGAACGTGGCGCACCTTGACCCGTCGTCCATTTTCGCCATAGACCAGCATCAGGCTTTTGTGCGCCAGCACATTCACCAGCCGGGGAACGCCGCCGCTGTAGCGGCTCAGCGCGCGCGCAGCCGCGGCATCAAACAACTTCACATCCGTGAGTTCGTCCAGCGCCGCCGTAGCCAGGCGGTGCTGCAGATAAGCCGGCACCGAACGCGCCGCCATCGGCCCCAGGTATTCGCTGAAGGTGATACGCTGCAGCAACTGCCGGATTTCAGGGCGCGCCAGGCGCTCATCCAGCTCCGGCTGGCCCAGCATCACCAGCTGCAGCAGCTTCTGCTTTTCGGTTTCCAGATTGGACAACAAGCGCAAACTCTCCACCGTGCGCAAGGGAATGGCCTGGGCCTCATCAATGCAGACCACCACCCTGCGCCCCGCCTCGGCGTGCAGCAGCAGGCAGTCCCGCAAGGCGCCCAGCATCTGGTAACGGCTGTGCGGTGCCGTCAATTCGACGTTGAGTTCCAGCGCCAGTGCCAGCAGCAGATCGTCCGGCCCCATGTCCGGGTTGGGAATGTAGGCCGTGACACACTCGGATTGCAGCGTCTTGAGCAACTGACGGCACAGCACGGTCTTGCCGCAACCAACCTCGCCCACGATCTTGAGAAAACCCTCGCCGCTGCGCAAGGCCACCAGCAAGGTGTTGAGCGCGGCCTGCGCGCCGTCATGCGGGAAAAAAAAGGCAGGATCGGGCGTGATCGAGAACGGTGCCTCACGCAGGGAAAAATGCCTCAGGTACATCGTCGTTGCCTGTTTCCTCGGCTCATTGCACCAGATTCTTGCGCGGGGCTTCCGGCACGCCCCCATCCAGACGGATGACCCGATTGCGCGAGGAATCCATGTCGTCCAACGCTGCGCGCACTCGCCGGTTCTGCTGCTCCCAGTCCTGCTCCGTACGGATGATGGAGGGTTTGATCAGCACCACCAGTTCCTTTTTACGCCCCGTGCTGACCCGGTTGCCAAACAAGGCGGAGAAGCCCCCCATCCCGGTGGTGCCGGGTACGCCGGAGGCATTGCGGCTGGACTCCATCTGCATCAGGCCACCGATGGCCACAATCCGACCATCCTGGATGCGCACCATGGTGTCGGTCTCATTGACGCTGCTCGAGGCCAGCGGCAGGCGGTAACTGCCAACGCTGCCCAGATCCACCAGCTTGGTCTTCTCGGTCACCGAGGTCACCGAAGGATGGATATGCAGCATGATGTTCTGTCCGTCGTCAATCTGGGGCGTCACGTCCAGTGCGATGCCGGAGAAAAACGGGGTCAGCGTGACCGTCGGCATGGTGGTCGAACCGGTCGAGCCCACCACCGTTGTGGTCGCAATCGAGCCGCCGGTGACATTGGTGATGAAATAGTCGTCAGAGCCGACCTTGAGCACGGCCTTCTGGTTGTTGAGGGTGGCTACGCGCGGGCTGGAAAGGGTCTGCACATCACCCTGGGTTTCCAGAAAACCCAGCACGGCGGCAAACTGGCTGGTCGCCAGCGCCAGGCCGAACAGGCCACCGCCCGCCGCCATTGACGGCGGTGGGACAACACCGGACACGGCGGTCCCGCCTTGCAGCAGCGGATTGGTGATGCTGGATGCCGCCACCGTGCTGCCGAGCACGCCCACCATCTGGGTCGAGTTCGCATCAGAAGAAAAAGCAGCCCAGTTCACGCCACTCTGGTAGCCATCGCGCAGCTCCACCTCGACGATCTTGGCCTCCAGCATCACCTGCCGCTCCACGGCCCCCTGGGTCGCCTTGAGGAATTTTTCCACCTGGCGCAGCTCGTCGGGCATGGTGACCTGCCCGGTTTTTCCGGACCAATGATTTCTAGGAAGATGGCTCCCAACCCACGAGGAGCCTATGAGAAAAAGTCGATTCACGGAAGAGCAGATGGTCACGGTGCTGCGCGAAGCGGACCGCACCACGGTGGCCGA
>JAUXVI010000052.1 GCA_030680575.1 Hylemonella sp. | reverse complement strand
AAATGGTGATGCCTGGCGACAACGTGTCGATCACCGTCAAGCTGATCGCCCCGATCGCCATGGAAGAAGGTCTGCGCTTCGCTATCCGCGAAGGCGGCCGTACCGTGGGCGCCGGCGTGGTTGCCAAGATCATTGCGTAATGGTTTTGTAGGGGTATAGCTCAATTGGCAGAGCGTCGGTCTCCAAAACCGAAGGTTGTAGGTTCGATTCCTACTGCCCCTGCCACCTGATTCATCCATCAGGGGTGAGTTGAAAGCCCGCCATCACCATGGCGGGCTTCAGCGTCTAAGGGTGCTGGTGTTATTGAGATTCAAACGCGCAGAATTGGGTAAACATGGCAACGTCACAAGTTGAAACGGTCGGGGGTGGGGCAGACAAGGTCAAGCTGGCCGCGGCGCTCCTTCTGCTGATCGCGGGTTTGGCGGCTTTCTACTTGCTGGGCAAGCAGGGGGCTTTGCTGCAGTGGCTTGCTTTGCTGGCTGGTGTGGTCGCTGCGGTGGTGGTGTTTTTCACTGCCGAGGCAGGGCGACAGTTGATGGCATTTGGGCGTGATGCGTGGCGCGAGGTCGGCAAGGTGGTTTGGCCGGCTCGTAAAGAGGCTGTTCAGATGACGGCCTACGTGTTTGGTTTTGTGGTGCTGATGGCCTTGTTCCTCTGGTTCACCGACAAGACGCTCGAGTGGGTGTTCTACGATCTGATTCTGGGGTGGAAAAAATAATGACTGATGTTGTAGAAACTTCGGCATCCCAGGTGCTGGCGGCGAAGCCGTCCAACCCGGATATGCGCTGGTATGTGGTTCATGCTTACTCTGGCATGGAGAAGGCTGTTGAGCGCAACATCATTGAGCGCATCAATCGTGCCGGCATGCAGGACAAGTTCGGTCGCATCCTCGTTCCGATGGAAGAGGTGGTCGAGATCAAGAATGGTCAGAAGCGCACCACCGAGCGTAAGTTCTTCCCGGGGTATGTGCTGGTTGAGATGATCATGGACGATGACAGCTGGCATTTGGTGAAGCACACCAACAAGGTCACTGGTTTTGTCGGTGGCGCAAAGAACCGTCCGGCGCCGATCTCTGAAGAAGAGGTCATGAAGATCGTCAGTCAGATGCAGGAAGGCTCCGACAAGCCGCGCCACAAGGTGGAATTCGTGGTCGGGGAGCTGGTCCGTGTCAAGGAAGGTCCTTTCACCGATTTCAATGGTTCGGTGGAAGAGGTCAATTACGAGAAGAACAAGCTGCGCGTGGCAGTGACCATTTTCGGTCGCTCAACGCCGGTCGAGTTGGAGTTTTCTCAGGTCGAGAAGACCTGAGGGCATCGATTTTGGATTTCGCGCTTTTCGACTCGGCGCGAATGTAAGAGGTGAGTCGTTAACCCCGGGGAGCTGCGGCACTTTGCCAAGGCGTTATGACCCGCAAGGAGAAAAGCATGGCGAAAAAAATCGTCGGTTTTATCAAGCTGCAAGTGCCGGCTGGTAAAGCCAATCCGTCGCCGCCGATTGGCCCCGCTCTGGGCCAGCGCGGTTTGAACATCATGGAGTTCTGCAAGGCGTTCAACGCCCAGACCCAAGGCGTTGAGCCTGGTCTGCCGCTGCCGGTGGTGATCACCGCTTTTGCGGACAAGAGCTTCACGTTCGTGATCAAGACGCCGCCTGCAGCGGTTCTGATCAAGAAGGCCATCAAGCTCGACAAGGGCTCCAGCAAGCCGCATACCGACAAGGTCGGCAAGATCACCCGTGCTCAGCTCGAGGAAATCGCCAAGACCAAAATGAAGGACATGACGGCTGCTGATCTGGATGCTGCTGTTCGTACCATCGCTGGTTCTGCCCGTTCCATGGGCGTGAATGTGGAGGGCGTGTAAATGGCCAAGCTCACCAAGAAACAAAAAGCCCTGCAGGGCAAGGTTGACAGCAACAAGCTGTACGCCCTGGCCGATGCCCTGGGCATTGTGAAAGAATGCGCCAACGCCAAGTTCGATGAGTCCATCGACGTGGCTGTGCAACTTGGCATTGATGCCAAGAAGTCGGATCAAGTGGTGCGTGGCGCCGTCGTGCTGCCCAACGGCACCGGCAAGACCAAGCGCGTTGCCGTGTTCGCCCAAGGCGCCAAGGCTGACGAAGCCCGTGCCGCCGGCGCTGACGTGGTTGGCATGGACGACCTGGCTGCCATGGTCAAGGCCGGCGACATGCCGTTCGATATCGTGATTGCTGCTCCCGACGCCATGCGTGTTGTGGGTACGCTGGGCCAGATCCTCGGCCCGCGCGGTCTGATGCCGAATCCGAAGGTCGGTACCGTCACTCCCGACGTGGCCACGGCCGTGAAGAACGCCAAAGCGGGTCAGGTGCAGTTTCGCGTCGACAAGGCCGGTATCGTGCACAGCACCATTGGTCGTCGTTCCTTCGACACTGACAAGCTGCAGGGCAACCTGGCGGCTCTGGTGGAGGCGTTGAACAAGGCCAAGCCGGCTTCGAGCAAGGGTGTGTATTTGCGCAAAGTGGCGGTTTCGTCCACGATGGGTGTCGGTGTCCGTGTGGACACTCAGACCATCGCGGCGTAATCGCAAAGATTTAGGCGGCTGGAAACAGCCGGCTAACGTGGTGGGCCGCACCTGTCGTAAGACGGAGGTGGGCCATCCAAGACCGTTGGTGTGCGAATCGTTTTATACGAGGCTGCACTTAATCAGTAGGCTGCGGGGTTCGCCCCGTGGCTCGGCCAACGCAGATGGCGATCCCGCTGCAGATGGAATGAGTTCCGTAAACAGTTGGTCGCTGCAATGAGGCGTGCCCCAGGGATTGTCCCGAAGGCACATTTTGAAGGAGTAGACCTTGAGTCTGAATCGCAGTGAGAAAGAAGCGGTCATTACCGAAGTGACCGACCTCGCCGCTAAAGCTCAAACGCTCGTGATGGCGGAATACCGTGGTATCACGGTCGCTGACATGACCAAACTGCGCGCTACTGCCCGCAGCACTGGTGTGAGCCTGAGTGTGTTGAAAAACACCTTGGCCCGTCGTGCTGTCGCTGGTAGCTCGTTCGAGGTTGTGGCCGACCAGATGACCGGTCCGCTGATCTATGGCTTCTCTGTTGATGCTGTTGCTGCCGCAAAAGTGGTGGCTGACTTCGCGAAAACCAACGACAAGTTGGTGATCCGTGGTGGCGCATTCGCAGGTAAAGCCCTGGACGTGAACGGCGTCAAGCAGCTGGCAAGCATCCCGTCCAAGGAAGTTTTGCTGGCTCAGCTGTGTGGCTTGTTGATGTCGCCGATGTCCCGTACCGCCGTGGTGCTGGGTGCTCTGGCGGCCAAAAAAGGCGAAGGCGAAGCTGTTGCCGCTTGAGCGTGCAGCACACTTGTTAACCAATTGTTAGGAAATCAAAATGGCATTCGATAAAGACGCATTTTTGACCGCGCTGGACAGCATGACGGTCATGGAACTCAACGACCTGGTGAAAGCCATCGAAGAGAAATTTGGTGTGAGCGCTGCAGCTATGGCCGCTCCCGCTGCCGCTGGTGGTGGCGCTGGCGCTGCTGCTGCTGAAGAGAAGACCGAGTTCAACGTGGTTCTGGCTGAAGCTGGCGCCAACAAGGTGTCGGTCATCAAGGCTGTGCGTGAAATCACCGGTCTGGGCCTGAAAGAAGCCAAGGACCTGGTGGACGGCGCTCCCAAGGCTGTCAAGGAAGGCCTGTCCAAGGCTGATGCCGAAGCTGCCAAGAAGAAGCTGGAAGAAGCTGGCGCCAAGGTCGAACTCAAGTAATTCGACTTTGCTCGAAGGCTGGAGCGCCTGTAAAGGCCTCCAGCCTTTGGCGCTTACAGAGCGCACCCGAAAACCGGCTTGGGGCCGGGCTTCTGCCGACCGACAGGTTGCAGAAAAGTCCCCAAGACAGTTTTCGAGTGCCTTCTGACCCGACTGCAGAAGGTGCCTTGGTTCGGGCCGCGTGCAACGCGCGGCCGTCCGCCATGGTTGGTAGCGGCCAACCACCAAGCCTGCCAGCGTGATGCTGGCGCGTCAGTCGCCAAAGACCTCATAGCCCGGAGATCTCATGGCTTACACCTATACCGAACGCAAGCGGATTCGCAAAAGTTTCGGCAGCCGCGACAGCGTGCTCGAAATTCCCTACCTCCTGCAGATGCAAAAGGACGCTTACACAGCCTTCTTGCAAGCTGACGTGGGCCCTAACAAACGTACCCCGGAAGGTCTTCAGGCTGCTTTTGAGGCAGCTTTCCCGATCGTCTCGCACAACGGTTTTGTCGAGATGAAGTTCCTCGAGTACAACCTGGCCAAGCCTGCGTTTGACGTGCGCGAATGCCAGACCCGCGGTCTGACCTTTGCCTCGGCCGTGCGCGCCAAGGTGCAGCTCATCATTTACGACCGCGAGTCCTCGACACCTTCCAACAAGGTGGTCAAGGAAGTCAAGGAGCAAGAGGTCTACATGGGCGAAGTGCCGCTCATGACGACCAAGGGTTCGTTCATCATTAACGGCACGGAACGCGTGATCGTGTCCCAGCTGCACCGTTCGCCGGGTGTGTTCTTTGAGCACGACAAGGGCAAGACCCACAGCTCGGGCAAGTTGCTGTTCTCGGCTCGTATCATTCCTTACCGTGGTTCTTGGCTTGACTTCGAGTTCGACCCGAAGGATCTGCTGTACTTCCGCGTCGACCGTCGCCGCAAGATGCCGGTCACCATCCTGCTCAAGGCCATCGGCCTGAACCCGGAATCCATCCTGGCGAACTTCTTCGTCAACGACAACTTCCGTCTGATGGACAGCGGTGCGCAGATGGAGTTCGTGGCTGAGCGCCTGCGTGGCGAAGTGGCCCGTTTCGACATCACCGACAAGAGCGGCAAGGTCATCGTGGCCAAGGACAAGCGCATCACGGCGCGTCACACCCGCGAGCTGGAGCAATCCGGCACGACGCACATCAGCGTGCCGGAAGATTTCCTGATCGGTCGCGTGGTGGCACGTGCCATCGTGGATGGCGACACCGGCGAGATCATCGCCAAAGCCAATGACGAGCTGACCGAAGCGCTGCTGAAGAAGTTGCGCAGCGCCGGCGTGCAAGAGCTGCAATGCATCTACACCAACGAACTCGATCAAGGCGCCTACATCTCGCAGACGCTGCGTACCGATGAGACCACCGACGAGTTCGCCGCCCGCGTGGCCATCTACCGCATGATGCGCCCTGGTGAGCCGCCGACCGAAGACGCTGTGCAGGCCCTGTTCCAGCGCCTGTTCTACAACCCCGACACCTACGACCTGTCGCGTGTCGGCCGCATGAAGTTCAATGCCAAGATGGGCCGCTCCGAGGCGACCGGTCCCATGGTGCTGACCAACGAAGACATCCTCGCGGTGGTGAAGATCCTGGTGGATCTGCGCAATGGCCGCGGCGAAGTCGATGACATCGACCACCTGGGCAACCGCCGTGTGCGTTGCGTTGGCGAACTGGCCGAAAACCAGTACCGCGCTGGCTTGGCCCGTATCGAGAAGGCCGTGAAGGAGCGTCTGGGTCAGGCGGAGCAAGAGCCGCTGATGCCGCACGATCTGATCAACTCCAAGCCGATTTCCGCGGCGCTCAAGGAGTTCTTCGGTGCCTCGCAGCTGTCGCAGTTCATGGACCAGACCAACCCGCTCGCCGAGATCACGCACAAGCGTCGCGTCTCGGCCCTGGGCCCGGGCGGCTTGACGCGCGAGCGCGCCGGCTTCGAAGTGCGCGACGTGCACGTCACGCACTACGGCCGCGTTTGCCCGATCGAGACCCCGGAAGGTCCGAACATCGGTTTGATCAACTCGCTGGCCCTGTACGCCCGCCTGAACGAGTACGGCTTCATCGAGACGCCTTACCGTCGCGTGGTGGACGGCAAGGTGACCAACCAGATCGATTACCTGTCCGCCATCGAGGAAGGCAAGTACGTCATTGCCCAGGCCAATGCGGTGCTGGACAAGGATGGCAAGCTGACGGGTGATCTGGTCTCGGCCCGTGAAAAGGGGGAGTCCATCCTGTGCGGTGCCGAGCGCATCCAGTACATGGACGTGTCGCCGGCGCAGATCGTGTCGGTGGCGGCCTCGCTGGTGCCGTTCCTGGAACACGACGACGCCAATCGCGCGCTGATGGGCGCCAACATGTCGCGTCAGGCTGTGCCCGTGTTGCGTCCGGAAAAGCCGCTGGTCGGTACCGGTATCGAGCGCGTGGCGGCTGTGGACTCTGGCACTGTGGTGACAGCCAACCGTGGTGGTGTGGTCGACTATGTCGACGCCACCCGTATCGTGGTGCGCGTCAACGACGCTGAAGCCGTGGCTGGTGAAGTGGGTGTGGACATCTACAACCTGATCAAGTACCAGCGTTCCAACCAGAACACCAACATCCACCAGCGTCCCATCGTCAAGAAGGGCGACAAGCTGGCCAAGGGTGACGTGATTGCCGACGGTGCATCGACTGACCTGGGCGAAATCGCCATCGGCCAGAACATGCTGATCGCCTTCATGCCGTGGAACGGCTACAACTTCGAGGACTCGATCCTGATTTCCGAGCGCGTGGTGGCCGATGACCGCTACACCTCGATTCATATCGAAGAGCTCGTGGTGATGGCACGCGACACCAAGCTGGGTGCCGAGGAAATCACCCGTGATATCCCGAACCTGAGCGAACTGCAGCTCAACCGTCTGGACGAGTCCGGCATCATCTACGTCGGCGCCGAAGTGCAGCCGGGCGATGTGCTGGTGGGCAAGGTCACGCCGAAGGGCGAGACCACGCTGACGCCGGAAGAGAAGCTGCTGCGCGCCATCTTCGGCGAGAAGGCCAGCGACGTGAAGGACACTTCGCTGCGCGTGGACCAGGGCTCGCAAGGTACCGTGATCGACGTGCAGGTGTTCACCCGCGAGGGCATCCAGCGCGACAAGCGCGCCCAGCAGATCATCGACGACGAGCTGAAGCGTTTCCGTCTGGATCTGAACGACCAGCTGCGCATCGTCGAAGCTGACGCGTTCGATCGTATTGAGAAATTGCTCAACGGCAAGGTTGCCAACGGCGGCCCGAACAAGCTGGCCAAGGGCACCAAGATCGACAAGGCCTACCTGGCTTCGGTGGAGAAATTCCACTGGTTCGACATCCGTCCGGCCGACGACGAAGTGGCCAGCCAACTCGAGAGCATCAAGAACTCGATTGAGCAGCAACGTCACAGCTTCGACCTGGCCTTTGAAGAGAAGCGCAAGAAGCTCACCCAGGGCGACGAGTTGCCTGCTGGCGTGCTCAAGATGGTCAAGGTTTACCTGGCCGTCAAGCGCCGTCTGCAGCCTGGCGACAAGATGGCAGGCCGTCACGGCAACAAGGGCGTGGTGTCGAAGATCGTGCCGGTCGAAGACATGCCCCACATGGCAGACGGTACGCCGGCCGACATCGTGCTCAACCCGCTGGGCGTTCCTTCGCGCATGAACGTGGGTCAGGTGCTTGAAGTTCACTTGGGTTGGGCCGCCAAAGGCATCGGCCAACGTATCGGTGACATGCTGCAAGCCGAAGCCAAGGTGGCCGAGTTGCGCGCCTACATGGACAAGGTTTACAACAGCTCCGGTCACAAGGAAGAGTTGTCCACTCTGAGCGACGAGCAGGTGCTGGCGATGGCTGCCAATCTGACGACCGGCATGACCTTTGCCACGCCGGTGTTTGATGGCGCTTCCGAACAGGAAATCCGCGACATGCTCAAGCTGGCCTATCCGGATGACGTCGCCAAGACCAAGGGCCTGACCGCCACGCGCACCCAGGCTCAGCTGTATGACGGCCGTACGGGTGACGCCTTCGAGCGTACCACGACCGTGGGCTACATGCACTTCTTGAAGCTGCACCATTTGGTGGATGACAAGATGCACGCCCGTTCGACTGGCCCGTACTCCCTGGTCACCCAGCAGCCGCTGGGCGGCAAGGCCCAGTTCGGCGGCCAGCGTTTCGGCGAGATGGAGGTTTGGGCGCTCGAAGCTTATGGCGCCGCCTACACGCTGCAGGAAATGCTTACCGTCAAGTCCGACGACGTGCAGGGCCGTACCAAGGTCTACGAGAACATCGTCAAGGGCGAGCATGCCATCGAAGCCGGCATGCCCGAGTCGTTCAACGTGCTGGTCAAGGAAATCCGTTCCCTGGGCCTGGACATCGAGCTCGAGCGCTCCTAATTCGCAAAGGATAGAGTCATATGAAATCACTACTCGACCTGTTCAAGCAGTTCACGCCGGATGAGCATTTCGATGCCATCAAGATCGGCATGGCCTCGCCCGAGAAGATCCGTTCCTGGTCTTTCGGCGAGGTGAAAAAGCCCGAGACCATCAACTACCGCACCTTCAAGCCGGAACGCGACGGCCTGTTCTGCGCCAAGATCTTCGGGCCCATCAAGGACTACGAATGTCTGTGCGGCAAGTACAAGCGTCTCAAGCTCCGCGGTGTGATCTGTGAGAAGTGCGGCGTTGAAGTCACTCAGACCAAGGTGCGTCGTGAGCGCATGGGCCACATCGATCTGGCCGCGCCCTGCGCCCACATCTGGTTCCTGAAGTCCCTGCCGTCGCGCCTGGGCCTGGTGCTGGACATGACGCTGCGCGACATCGAGCGCGTGCTGTACTTCGAAGCCTACGT
>JAUXVI010000041.1 GCA_030680575.1 Hylemonella sp. | reverse complement strand
TGTCGAGTTTCAGTAGGTTGTACATGGCCGGGATGCGGCTCATGGGCGGCTGGTGGTTCAGTGCCGAGTGTGGCCGAAGCCAGTTGTAGCCGTCAATGAAGGGCTGCAAGGCGGCTTGGCGTTGGGCGGAGGACTCGTAGGGCCTGACGTAGGCCCACTCACGCAAGCTGGTCTGCACGAGCCGTTCAACCTTGCCATTGGTCTTGGGCGTGTAGGGGCGGGTTCGAATGTGACGGATGCCCAGCTCCTCGCAGGCGGCTCTGAACTGGTTCTTGTAGCCCGTGCCGTTATCGGTCATGACACGCTCGATGCGCACGCCCAAGCTGGCGTAGTAGGCCACGGCTTGGCGCAGGAAGAGCACACAGCTGATGGCCTTCTCATCAGGCAGCACCTGGGCAAACGATACCCTCGAGTGGTCATCGATGGCCAGGTGCACCGCATCCCAGCCGATGCCCTTGTTGCGGTTGAGCGTGCGATCGCCCGTGATACGGTGGCCCACGCCCTGGATGCGGCCCAGCCGCTTGGTATCGATGTGCAGCAGCTCGCCGGGCGTCTGTCGCTCGTAGCGCACCACGGGCACGGGCGGCTGCAGTGCGCTCAGGCGAGACAGGCCCAGGCGCTTCATGCAGCGGCTGATCGTGGCCAGACTGCTGCCGCTGTGCTGGGCAATGCGCCACAGAGGCCAGCGCTGGCGGCGCAGTTGCTCAAACTGCCGATGTTGCTCGCCACTGGTGGCGTGGGGACAGCGCCGGGGGCGTGAGCTGCGGTCGGCCAGCCCGGCGGGGCCCTCGCTTCGAAAGCGGGCCAGCCACTTGTAGGCAGTCCGCAGGCTCACGCCGGCTGCCTCGCTGGCCGCCAGGACCTTCCAGCCCTGCTCCAGTACCCGCTGGCACAAAAGGGCTCGACCAAGGGCGGTCAATCTTGCATGCTTATGGCTGTTCATCCGTTCTCCTGTTCTGAGTTGCTGAGGCGTGGTAACCACAGCTTCCCAAATCCGGGACGGATGAACAACCTACTGGAACATCACACCTAGTTCCCGTTTTCTTCTGGGTCGCTCCGGTGCGGCAATAGGCCTGCGCTATTTGATAGATATTTCAAATCAAATGGCGGATTTAATAGTCACAACCTAAACTTGAACCACTTTCAAGTTAAAGGAGTACCGTATGACCACTGCCTATCTGCAAGCCCATGCCCAGCGCCAGCCATCCTGGCTTGAATGCCTGGCCACCCTGGCCCGAGCCAGCTAAGACGTTTCGCCGAGCGTCAACCTCACAAGCACTAGGAGAGAACCATGTCCAATGAAGCCAAATGCCCCTTCCACAGTGCCGCCGGTGGCGGTACGCAAAACAAGGATTGGTGGCCCGATCAACTGCGTCTGGATCTGCTGAACCAGCATTCGGAGAAGTCCACTCCGCTGGGCCAGGGCTTCAACTACGCCCAGGAGTTCAAGAAGCTCAACTATGCGGCGCTCAAGGCCGATCTGAACAAGCTGATGACGGACTCGCAGGACTGGTGGCCTGCCGACTTCGGCAACTACGCCGGCCTGATGGTCCGCATGGCTTGGCCCAGCGCCGGCACCTACCGCGTGGGTGATGGCCGGGGTGGTGCCGGCCGAGGCCAGCAACGTTTTGCGCCGCTGAACGCCTGGCCCGACAACGTGAACCTGGACAAGGCCCGCCGCCTCTTGTGGCCCATCAAGCAGAAGTACGGCCAGAAAATATCCTGGGCCGACCTGATGATCCTGGCCGGCAATGTGGCGCTGGAAAACTCGGGCTTTCGCACCTTCGGTTTCGCCGCCGGCCGTGAAGACGTGTGGGAACCGGACCAGGACGTGTACTGGGGCAAGGAAACCACCTGGCTGGGCGCAGAGCAGCGCTACAGCGGCGAACGCGATCTGGAGAACCCCCTGGCCGCCGTCCAGATGGGCCTGATCTACGTGAACCCCGAAGGCCCGAATGGCAATGGCGACCCGGTGTCGGCCGCCAAAGACATCCGCGAGACCTTTGCGCGCATGGCCATGAACGACGAGGAAACCGTGGCGTTGATCGCCGGCGGTCACACTTTGGGCAAGACCCACGGGGCCGGCTCGGCCGACAACGTGGGCGCCGACCCGGAAGCGGCGACACTCGAACAGCAAGGCTTCGGCTGGGCCAATCAATTCGGCGCCGGCAAGGGCAAGGACACCATCTCCTCCGGCCTGGAGGTGACCTGGACCAGCACACCGGTGCGCTGGAGCAATGACTTCTTCCAGTTCCTGTTCAAGTACGAGTGGGTCAAGACCAAGAGCCCGGCCGGCGCCATCCAATGGGAAGCGAAGGATGCCGAGGCCATCATCCCCGGCCCGACACCCGACGCGCCCAAGCGCCGCCCCACGATGCTGACGACCGACCTGTCGCTGCGCTTCGACCCGGCTTACGAGAAGATCTCGCGCAAGTTCCTCAACGACCCGCAAGCCTTCGCCGATGCCTATGCCCGCGCTTGGTTCAAACTGACCCACCGCGACCTGGGCCCCAAGGCCCGCTACCTCGGCCCCGAAGTGCCCAAGGAAGACCTGCTTTGGCAGGACCCGCTGCCGGCTGCAACCCATAAGCCAACGGTGGCCGACATTGCCGACGTGAAAGCGAAGATCGCCGCCGCCGGCCTGTCCGTGTCCGAGTTGGTGTCCACCGCCTGGGCGTCTGCTTCCACCTTCCGGGGGGGCGACAAGCGCGGCGGTGCCAACGGCGCGCGCATCCGGCTGGCGCCGCAGAAGAGCTGGGCCGTCAACCAGATCGCGGCCAAGGTGCTGCCCAAGCTGGAAGCGATCCAGAAGGCGAGCGGCAAGCTGTCGCTGGCCGACGTGATCGTGCTGGCCGGTGGTGTCGGCATCGAGCTGGCCGCCAAGGCCGCCGGTGCCGCGCTGGAGGTGCCGTTTGCGCCGGGCCGTGTCGACGCCACGGCCGAGCAGACCGATGTGGATTCCTTCCAGCACCTGGAGCCCTTGGCCGATGGTTTCCGCAACTACGTCAACGCGAAGATGGCCAAGTCGGGCATCCCGGCCGAACACCTGCTGGTGGACAAGGCCCAACTGCTGACCCTGACCGCGCCCGAGATGACGGCGTTGGTCGGCGGCCTGCGTGTGCTGGGCGCCAACTTTGATGGCAGTCAGCATGGCGTGCTCACGACCAAGCCCGGCACCTTGACGAACGACTTCTTCGTCAACTTGCTCGACATGGCCACCGAGTGGAAGCCTGTTTCGAAGGCCAGCGACAGCTTCGAGGGCCGCGACCGCAAGACCGGTGCCGTCAAGTGGACCGGCACCCGCGTGGACCTGGTGTTCGGCTCCAATGCCGTGCTGCGCGCGCTGGCCGAGGTCTATGCCAGTGCCGACGGCAAAGAGAAGTTCGCCCGGGACTTCGTCGCGGCCTGGACCAAGGTGATGAACCTGGATCGCTTCGATCTGGCGTGAGCCGCCAGCTGGCTGGGAAGACAAAACAAAGGCCGCCCTCGGGCGGCCTTTGTCTTCTGGCCGGCGATGCGCGCGCAGGCAGTGTGGGGCTTCAGGGCTGGGGCCGGCCGGGGCCCACGGTGCCTTCTGAGCGTGCCGCCAGATAGGCATAGAGGTCCATGATCTGGGCGCTCACGACAGGCTCACCTTGCCAAGCCGGCATCGTCAGCGGTGCGTCTTTGCGCTGCATGACCACTTCAACCTGGTTCTCCCGCGCGGCACCCGGGTTGCTGGCCTGATCCGGGGGCAGATTCCAGTCGTAGCGTTGCAGCACAAGACCGGCGAAGCGGCGCGGGCCGATGTCTTTCATGCGCGGCAAGAGGTCGGGGGCGTTGATCGTGCCGGTGGCGTCAGGGCCATGGCAGCTGGCACAGCGCTGCTGGAAGACGCGCCAGCCGACATAGACCGATCCGGGTGGTTTGGTACGCTGGGCAATTTCCTGTGCCGGTTGGCGGTTCAGCCATTCGGCAGAACAGCCGGCCAGCAGGAGCGCGGCCAGCAGGGCGGCGCTATACAAGCCACCGCGGCGCTGAAGTGTGGACGTTGAAAACTGGGCCATCATCATTTCCTTTTCTGGGCTGGGGGTGCTGTCATCCAAGGCACCTCTTCAGCTTCATTATGCGTGGGCTTGCGGCCGACTTGGTCGGTTCTGCGCCGCAGCCTTGATGCACGTCAGAGGGGCAGCATCGCGATGCCCAGGCCGGACTGCCCGGCATCACAGTCGGCGGATCGGCTTCTTTTGCCAGACCAGCCGGTAATAAGCCGTCTGCATGGCCAGCATCGCCAGAAAGGCGATCGGGTAGGACGCCCAGATGCCGTTCAGGCCGTAGAGATTGTTCAAGACCCAGGCCACGGGGATTTCAATGCCCGCAATGGCCAACATCGTGATGACCGTGGGCATGAGCACGGTGCCACTGGCGCGCATCAAGCCTGACAGCACCATCGACATGCCCATGATCACGCTGCTCCATAGCATGATGTGCAGCAGCGTCTGCGCCATGTCCACCACGGTCACGTCGGTGATGAACAAACCGAGGATGTGGCGCGAGAAAAGATAACCCAGCAGCACCAGCGAGCCGGTCAACACCAGGTTCATCGTGATGCCGGTGCGGGCAATCTTGCCCAGGGTGTGGCCGCGTCCGGCGCCAATCGCCTGGGCCGCCAGGATGGAGGCCGTGATGGCGATGGAGATGGCCGGGAACTGTACGTAGGAGACGATCTGGTTCACCGCGCCGTAAGCCGCCGTGGCTTGCGAGCCATGCCGGTTGACCAGAAACAGGACGGCGATTTCGGCCACGGAGATGGTGATCATCGACAAGGCCGTGGGCAGGCCGACGAACAGGATCTTGACCAGAATGCTGCGGTCGATGCGCAGGTGCCAGATGAACGCCGCGTTGGGCGCCAGCGGGTGGTGCTTGCGCAGGAGATACCAGGCGGTCCAGCCCAGTGCGATCAGGAAAGACACCACCGCAGCGTAGGCGCCGCTGGTCACACCCAGGCGCGGCAGGCCGCCCCAGCCCAGAATCAGTGCCGGTGTGACCAGCAGGCTGACGACGGTGGAGATCAGCAGCGTCAACAGCGAGGTGGTGGTGTCGCCGACGCCGCGCAGCATGGAGGTGACCAGCAAGAACAGGAACAGGCCGGGGGCGGCGATCAGCATGATGCGGGCATAGGCCGTGGCCTCGGGCAAGATGTCGGCCGGCGTATCCAGGGCCCGCAGCATCATCTCGGTGAACGAGCCGCCAAATGCAGCCACCGCCAGTCCTGCGTACAGGCCCACCATCAGCGTGGTGCCGGCGATGGCCTTGACGCGCCCCAGCTCCTTGGCGCCCCAGGCCTGGCCGATGAGGATGGCGGCGCCAGCACCGAGGCCGATCATGAAGGCGATGAAAAAGAACAGCACCGGAAAGAATGCCGATACCGCGGCCATGGCCTTCACGCCCAACATCTGACCCAGGTAGATGTTGTTCACCGTGCCCGAAAGCGCTTGCAGGATATTGCTGACAATCATCGGCCCCAGGAAGGCCAGGTAGACCTTCCACAGAACGGGCGGCGATTGGATGGACTCGGTGGTGCTCATGCTTGAAAGGCCTCGGCCAGCAGTTTTTTCAGGTGCGTTTGCACATCCACCGGCCAGGCGGCAATCCGTGTTTCAAAGCCGGCCTGGTCGCCGGCAAACAGGGCGCGGCAGGCTTCCTCGAAGCCCGCTTCGTGCCCAGCCATGGTGGCCATGAATTTGTAGCCCACTTCCCGACTCTGCCGGGCGCGATCCTTCCCCTCCGAGGAGAGGCGGGCCGCCTCCACCAGTTTGCGCAGCGCCACCGAGGCGCCACCGGGCTGCTGGCCCAGCCACTCCCAATGCCGCGGCAGCAGGGTCACTTCCCGCGCCACCACGCCAAGTTTGGGGCGGCCGGGGCCGCGAGCGGCCTCGGGGCTGGGCTGGGGCGTGGCAGGCACGCCCAACCGGGTCGCAAAATCTTGCGACGAGCCACGCCAGTCCAGCTCGATCGTTTCGCTGGTCGTGTCGTTGAAGACCAGCACGGGCGGCGGGTTGGGGTTGCCGGCACTGCGGTCCAGCGCGGCTTTGGCAAGCAGGGCCACGTCCTTGAGCTCGCCTGTGGCGATGCAGCGACTACCTTCAAAGGCAGTGCACGGTGTGCGAAGCCAATCCATAAATTACCCGGGTGAAATTGAAAATCAAATTATACCCGGGTATAAATAGTTTTGCAATTTCACCCGGGTAATAACGGACCTAGGTTTAGATCGTCAGGGGATCGACGTCCACGGCCCAGCGGATCAGGCCCTTGCCTTCTGGCCCCTGCCGAACGTCGTGCAGCACGTCATGCCAGGCGGCCAGGAAGCGCTGCAGCGCAGCGCGTGAAGCGCTCTCGATCAGCATCTGCGCGCGCTCCACATTCGCCACCCGTTGCACGCTCATGGGCACGGCGGGGTAGAGCGTGACGTTCAGTGCCGCAGCGGTTTCGGTACCGAGTGCGCTGGCGGCGTTGAGGAAGGCTTGTGCCGTTTCCTGCGTGCGTGCCTCGGCCCGTACCAATGCCTGGAAGCTGAAAGGCGGCAGGCCGGCCTGCTCGCGCTCCAGCAGCTCCTGGGCGGCAAAGGCCGGGTAATCGTGTTTCTTCAGGGCTTCGAACAGCGGGTGCGCCGGGTGGAAAGTCTGCACCCACATCTCGCTATCGCCACTGATGCCAGCATCGCGCCCGGCGCGTCCGGCTGCCTGCATCAGCAGGCTGAACAGGCGTTCCGGCGCGCGGAAGTCGCTGGAGAACAGGGCGCTGTCGGCATTGACAGCGGCCACCAGGGTGATGCGGCGAAAGTCATGGCCTTTGGCAATCATCTGTGTGCCGACCAGCACATCGATTTCACCGGCATGCACCTGAGCCAGTTGCGACTCCAGTTCGCCCTTGTGTTTGGTGGTGTCGGCGTCTATGCGCACGATGCGCACGGCCTGGCCGTCCGGTCGTGTCACATCGCCCAGCAGTTCGGCTAGATGTTCCTCCAGCCGTTCGGTGCCGCGCCCCATGGGGCGGATGTCCGGGTTGCCGCAGGCCGGGCAGGCACGCGGCACGCGCTCGGTGAAGCCGCAATGGTGGCAGCGCAGCGTGCGGTCGATCTTGTGAAACACGCGAAAGGCGCTGCAGTAGGGGCACTCGCTCTTCCAGTCGCAGTCGGTGCAATGCAGCACCGGCGCGTAGCCGCGACGGTTCAGGAACATCATGCTCTGCTCACCGCGGGCGATGCGCGCCTTGATCGCCTCCACCAGTGGCGGCGAGAACACCGCATGTTTGGGCTGGTGGTTCATGTCCACCCGCCGCACCAGCGGCAGGCCGCTGGCCGGGTTGTGGCGCCCGTCCGCGGAGACGGCGGGCTCGCTGTTGCCGCCCACCCGGCTGGGCATGTGCAGGCGCACGTACCGGCCCCCTTCGGCGGCCGGCCGGCTGTGGTGCCAGCTCTCCAGCGAGGGTGTGGCCGAGCCGAGGATGACCTTGGCGCCTTCGAGTCGGCCGCGGTAGACCGCCAGGTCGCGCGCCGAGTAGCGCGCGCCTTCCTGCTGCTTGTAGCTCGGGTCGTGCTCTTCGTCGACCACGATCAGCCGCAGTTTCGGCATGGAGGCGAATACCGCCATGCGCGTGCCCAGCACGATGCGCGCGGTGCCACTGTGCGCGGCCAGCCAACTGGCCAGGCGCTGCGGGTTGGTCATGCCGCTGTGCAGCGACACCACCGCCTGCTCACCGTACAGGGGGCCGAAGCGTTCGATGAAACGCGCCTCCAGCTGCGGCGTGAGGTTGATCTCGGGCACCATCACCAGGGCCTGCGCCTGAGGATCGTTTTCCAGCAAAGTTTGCACGCAGCGCAGGTAGACCTCGGTCTTGCCGCTGCCGGTGGCGCCGAACAGCAGAAAGGGTCCGGCCTGCGTCTCGATCTGCGTGATGACGCTGGCCTGCTCGGGTGTCAGCGTCAGTGCGGCGACAGCCGGAGGGCTGCTTGGAGTGGCTTTGGCCTGGCGTTTGAGCCGACGAGCCAGTTGTTCGGCACTGAGCTCGCGCAGCTGGGGCGGCAGGGCGGCCAGCGCCACCTCGCCCAGCGAGCGCTGGTAGTAGCCGGCGGCAAAGCCGACCAGTTGCCGCCAGGCGGGCGTCAGCGGTGCCAGGCTGTCGAGTGCGGCGGTGATGGGGCGGGTTTTGTCGGCATCAAATGGGGCCGCCTCACCAGCAGCCGGCGCATCCCACACCACCCCCAGGGTCTCGCGCTTGCCAAAAGGAACACGGACCAGGGTGCCGGCTGCAAGTGCCAACTCACTTCGGTAGCTCAACGGCCCGGCCACTTGGCTGTGTGCCGGGGTCTGAACCAGAACCGAAAGCCAGTGCGTCATGAAAAAGCCGGAGTTGGGGTGAATTCTTGATGTTGACTTCCGAAAGTGCTGCTAAGTGCTTGATCTGGAAGGGTTTTACAAGACATTCAAATTTTCTGTGGATAACTTTGTTGATATCCGGGCTTTGCCATGAGAGAAGCCTTGAAAATCAAGGCTTTTCTTGAATTGCCCACAAAAAAAGCAAAGCGCAATACCCTTATAAATCAATCACTTAGATTCGCTATCGGTTTTATAGCGGGAATCCCCCATTTGGGGTACTGATTCTGCACCGCAGCACAGCTTTTGTGCATAAGTCAGGATTCACCAACCTGTTCTGGGGCATGACGGAACTCGGGAAAACCACTATTTCCGCATCTGCCGGGAGTGTTCGTGAACCGCTTGCACCAGGGCTGACACATGCTCGGGCGGGGTGTACTGGCTGATGCCGTGGCCCAGGTTGAAGATGTGGGTCGGGCCGGTGGCGTCCGGCTGGCCGGCTGGTGCACGGTGCGGTGTACCGAAGCTCTCCAGCACTTTTTTCACCTCGGTTTCAATCGCGGCCGGTGGGGCAAACAGCACATTTGGGTCGATATTGCCCTGCAGCGCCTTGTGCGCGCCGACTTGCGCGCGGGCCTTGCCCAGGTTCACGGTCCAGTCCAGGCCGAGTACGTCGCAGTCGAGCTGGCCCATCTCTTCCAGCCACAGGCCGCCGCCCTTGGTGAAGACGATGCGCGGCACCACCTTGCCATCCACGCCGGTGCGCTTGAGCTGGGCCAGCACACGCGCCGTGTAGGCCAGGCTGAACTGCTGGAAGGCGCCGTCGGCCAGCACGCCGCCCCAACTGTCGAAAATCATCACCGCCTGCGCGCCGGCGTCGATCTGGGTGTTGAGGTAGGTCGCCACGGCATCGGCGTTGACTTGCAGGATGCGGTGCATCAGGTCCGGACGGCTGTACAGCATGGTCTTGACCTGGCGGTAGTCGTCTGAGCCGGCGCCCTCGACCATGTAGCAGGCCAGCGTCCAGGGGCTGCCGGAAAAGCCGATCAGCGGCACGCGGCCATCCAACGCCTTGCGGATCGAGGTCACGGCATCGAACACGTAGCGCAGCTTGTCCATGTCCGGCACGGCCAGCTTGGTCACAGCGGCCTCATCGCGTACGGCGGTGGCAAAACGCGGGCCCTCGCCTTGGGCGAAGGACAGGCCCAGACCCATGGCGTCGGGCACGGTCAGGATGTCGCTGAACAGAATGGCGGCGTCCAACGGGTAACGCTCCAGCGGCTGCAGCGTGACTTCGGTGGCGTAGTCCACGTTGGTGGCCAGGCCCATGAAGCTGCCGGCCTTGGCGCGCGTGGCGCAGTACTCGGGCAGATAGCGGCCGGCCTGGCGCATCAGCCAGACGGGGGTGTGGTCAGTGGCCTGGCGCAGGCAGGCGCGCAGAAAGGTGTCGTTGCGCAGGGGGGCGAAGCTGGGGGTAGAACTCATACCCCCGATTGTCGCAGGTGCACCGGAGACCCCACGCGGGCTCAGCGAGCCAGCCGTACTTCCAGGATCTCGAAGTCGATCGCCTCGTGGTAAACGCGGGCGTCCTGGCTGGCCATGTGCAGCAGGATCTTGGGGGCCTGGTGGGCCACGAGCCGGTGCGCGGCGATGCCCAGCAGCACCAGGCCCAGCCCGATCCACGGGTAGCTGAAATAGGCCATGCCGATGCCGGTGCCAATGATGGGCAGGATCAGCGCGGTCAGCATCAGGCGGTGCTTGACGTACTTGCGGGCCCGGTCCGGGTTGACGATGACGCGGAAACGCCCGGCCGGCAGGCCGGTGCGGAATTCCTGGTGTGAGACCTCAACGGTCTGGGGCTGGTCGGCCGTGTCGGTGTCGGGGGTTGTCTCGCTCATATTTTTGTACTCAGGCCCGGGTGCGGGCGGCGTGGTCGATCTTCAGGCAATGATTCTGCACCACGGCCAGGCCGGCGGCGCGCGCCTTGGCCGCAGCGGCCGCATGTTCGACGCCGAGCTGCATCCACACCGCCTGAGCACCGATGGCAATGGCCTCGTCGACGATGGGCGGAATGTCGGCCGAATTGCGAAAGCAGTTCACCAACTCGATGCGCGCGTGTTGGGCCGCTTCGCTCAGGCTGGGGTAGACCGGCTCGCCCAGGATCTCGCCGCTGGCATTCGGGTTGACCGGCACGATGCGCCAGCCCTGCGCTTGCATGTAGCGCGCCACCTGAAAACTGTCGCGGTGTGGTTTGGGTGACAGGCCGACCACCGCCACGGTGCGGCAGTGGTCGAGGATGCTGCGGATCGCCTCGGTCTGGTCCATGTGCGCGCTTTCAACTCACAGTTGCGCCAGGGCCGCGCGCACTTCCTGCACGCTCAGGATTTCCGACAGCACGATCGGCGCCATGCCCTGTTGGTAGAACACATAAACCGGCACACCATTGCGCCCGAGCTGCGCCAGCGCGGCGGTGATGGCCGGGTCGCGCCGTGTCCAGTCGGCGCGCAGCAGCGTCACCTGCTTCGCCTCCAGCTCGGCCAGCACGGCGGCATCGGCCAGCGTGGTCTGTTTGTTGTACTGGCAGGTCACGCACCAGGCGGCGGTGAAATCGACGAACACGGTCTGCTTGGCCGCCAGCAACTGCTCAACCCGGCCCGGAGCCCAGGCCTGCCAACGTTCACCTTGGGCCGGGGCTTCCGTTGTGGCATGGTTTCTTAAGGCAAAAGGGCCAATAGCCCAGGTCAACCATGCGCCGATAGCTATCAAAATAGTAGCAATCACCAGACGGCTGCGGCCGGTGAGTGTGAGTGACCAGATCACCGCGCTGAAGACCACCAGCAGCGCCAGCAGGGCGCCGGCGCCATCGACGCCGCTCTGGTGCCCCAGCACCCAGACCAGCCAGGCCACGGTGCCGAACATCGGGAAGGCCAGCAGTTTACGTAGCGCATCCATCCAGGCGCCGGGCTTGGGCAGGGCGCGGGCAAAGGCCGGCACGAAGCTGGCCGCCAGGTAGGGCAGTGCCAGACCGAGGCCGATGGACGCGAAGATCAGCAGCGCCTGCGTGGCCGGCAAGGCCACCGCCAGACCGAGCGAGGCGCCCATGAAGGGCGCGGTACAGGGCGAGGCCACGGCCACCGCCAGCACGCCGGTGAGGAAGGCGTCGACCACCGGGTGGCGCGCCTGGAAGGCGGCCAGCGAGGAGGGGGCGAACTGGCCGAACTCGAACACGCCGGCCAGGTTCAGGCCAATCAGGGTGAACAGGGCGGCGAGTGCCGCCACCACACCGGGGTTCTGCAACTGGAAGCCCCAGCCCAGGCTTTCGCCGGCGGCGCGCAGGCCCAGTAGCAACAGGCCCAGCAACACAAAGCTGACGATCACACCGGCGGTGTAGGCCAGGCCGCTGAGGCGGTGGCCGCGGTGGTCGTCGGCATGGCGCGTGAAGCTCAGCACCTTGATGGCCAGCACCGGAAAAACGCAGGGCATGAGGTTGAGGATCAGGCCGCCGAGCAAGGCGCCAAGCAGGGCGGCGAGGAAGGACGTCGACACGGCGGTGGGGGTGGCCGCCGCGCCTTGCGCATTGGCTTGTGCATTGATGTCCAAGGCCGCCTGCAGGGCCGGCGACAGTGATGCCGGCGCCGCCGTTTTCGGCCATTCGCCGCTCACCGGCAGTTCGATGCGCCAGCCCTGGCCTTGGTGCGTCAGCACCAGCGGCAACAGCGCCGGGCTGGCGCTGCGCGCCTCCGCCAGCGGCAGGGTAGCGGTCCAGACCGCGCCCTGCCAGGCCTGTTGCCACGGTGCCGAGGGGTTGATGACTTCAGGTGTTTCGGGAAAGGCCTCGATCGTCTGGCCCTGCAGCTTGGCCGGCAAGCCGCTCAAGGTCAGCTTCAGTGTCTGGCCGTCGAGGCTGAGGCGGCTTTCTTGGCTGGCTGCCAGCGGCTGAGGTTGCGCGGCCAGCGCGGCATCGAAGGCGGCACCATGCAGGGCGGTCGATCCCTTGACCGGGAGGTTGAGCGTGAACTCGCCCTCTTCCGGAATGCATTCCTTGCGGCAGACCAGCCAGCTGGCCTTGAGCTTGACCGTCAGGTCCGGGGCCAGCAGCGAGGGCTTGAAGTCGGGCGTGATGGTCAGCGGTACCGGCAGCAGCAGTGTGCCCTCGTAGCCGTAGTTGACCAGCGTGCCCAGCGAGATCTTCTTCGGCAGCGGCCAGGCAATGTCGCCGGCCAGCACGCCGGGTGGCAGCGTCCATTCCAGCTGGGTGGGCAGGCCGGAGTCGCCGGAGTTCTTCCAGTAGGTGTGCCATTCGGGCTGGTGCTTGATCTGCAGCCCGAGCCAGACCGGCTGGTTGGGTGCCACGCCCTGAGGCGCATGGGCGATCAGTTCGGCACGCACCTGGTCGGTGGTGACCACGGTTTTTTGCGAGCTTATCTGGGCGCTGGAGCCTGTGGAGAATGCGGTAGTTGCTATGAAAAAAAGAGCAATCTGCAAAAAACGGAAGGGCACGGTCATGGAGGGCAAGATGGGCATGAAGCAGGTGGGAGTGAGCGGCGCCAGCGTAAGTTCCCCGTCCGACCCGCGGGAGGCGGTCGCAGGCAACAGCCCTGTGCCAGGACCAGCGCCAAATATAAGCCAAGGCTAAAAGGCTTGCAAAAGCCTATGACTGTCATAGACACTATCAAAGCCACGAGCCGGCCAAGGCTCGAATAATGTTTTCGTTTCCGAAAGCGGGCCATGCAAGAGCCTGCACCTGACGTTCACGTAACGGAGGATCATTATGGTGCCAAGCATGGAAGCGGTTCTGAGCCCCTGGGTGGCGCAGCTCAAGGCCAAGACCAATCTGCCGGTCCTGATTCAGTGGGGCGACAACCCGGCACCCGGTTCCGGCCTGCGGCTGGGGGACTTCTCCCATCCCAAGGTGGTGATCCAGGTGCGCAAGGCCAGCGCCATCCCGCTGCTGCTGTCGCCCAGCCTGGACAGTCTGGGCGAGGCTTATGTCGAAGGCCAGATCGACGTCATCGGCAGTGTGGACGACATCCTGGACATCGCACACCGGCTGGCCGAAGCCGGCAGCAAGACCGAGGGCCGGCTCTCGCGCATGGTGCGCCGTTTCACGCACACCCAGAACACCGATCGCGAGGACATCCAGTACCACTACGACGTCTCCAACGCGTTCTACCAGGTCTGGCTCGACCCGGCCATGGTCTACTCCTGCGCCTACTTCGAGCGCGGCGATGAGACGCTGAGCGAAGCACAGACCAAGAAGATCGACCACATCCTGACCAAGGTGCAGTTGCAGCCCGGCCAGCGCCTGCTCGACATCGGCTGCGGCTGGGGCGCGCTGGTCATGCGCGCGGCGAGCCAGTTCGGCGCGCGCTGCCTCGGCGTCACGCTGTCGCAGCGGCAGTTCGAGCTGGCCACCGAGCGTGTGCGCCAAGCCGGGCTGCAGGACCGTGTCGAGATTCGCCTGCAGGACTACCGCGAGGTGCAGGGCCAGTTCGACCGCATCACCAGCGTCGGCATGTTCGAGCACGTCGGCATCCAGCACCTGCCGGCCTATTTCAGCCGCATCCACGAGATGCTGGCCGATGACGGCTGGGTGCTCAACCACGGCATCACCTCCACCGACGCCAACGACGGCGAGACCAGCCACGGCGGCGGCCGTTTCATCGACCGCTACGTCTTCCCGCACGGCGAGCTGCCGCACATCAGCACCGTGCTCAAGGCCATGCAGGAGGGCGGCCTGGAAGCGCTCGATGTGGAGAGCCTGCGCCGCCACTACGCGCGCACCACCGACTTGTGGAGCCAGGCCTTCGAGGCCAACGGCGAGACGCTGCGTGGCATGGTGGATGAGAAACGCTGGCGCATCTGGCGCGTTTACCTGGCCGGCAGCCAGTGGGCCTTCGAGCACGACGAGGTGTCGCTGTACCAGGTGCTGTGCCGCAAGGCCGGCCGGCAGGCGCGCGGCCTGCCCTGGTCGCGCCGCTGGATGTACAGCGAGCGCTAAAGCTAGCGCTGAAACCGGCGCACTCCGATAATGGCGGCATGCCCGACCAGCCTGCCGCCATCGTCCTTGCGACGCTCAACGCCAAGTACATCCACGCCTCGCTCGGCCTGCGTTACCTGCTGGCCAATATGGCGCGTCATGGTGGCGAGGACTTGCGTGCACGCAGCGTGCTGCGCGAGTTCACCATTGCGCGTGATCCGCAGCAGATCGTCGATGAGTTGCTGGCCCTGAACCCGGCCATCGTCGGTTTCGGTGTCTACATCTGGAATGTGACGCAGACCACCGAGGTGCTGCGTTTGCTGAAGGCGGCACGGCCCGATATCAAGCTGGTGCTCGGTGGCCCCGAGGTCAGTCATGAAGTGGAAGAGCAGGCGATTGTGGGGCTGGCCGACCACGTCATCACGGGCTGGGGTGACGTCAGTTTTCCCAAGTTGTGCCGAGCGCTGTTGCATGGCCCCGCGCCGCTGATGAAGGTCATCGCAGGCGTTCAGCCACCGCTGGACGAGATCGTGCTGCCCTATGCCGAGTACAGCGATGACGACCTGGCACACCGCCTGCTGTATGTGGAGGCTTCGCGCGGCTGCCCTTTCAAGTGCGAGTTCTGTTTGAGTTCGCTCGACAAGACCGCCTGGGCTTTCGACCTCGAGACCTTCCTGGCCGAGATGGATGCGCTGTACCGGCGCGGCGCACGCCACTTCAAGTTTGTCGACCGCACCTTCAACCTCAAGGTCGAGGCCTCGGTGCGCATCCTGCAGTTTTTCCTCGACCGTATGGTGCCGGACCTGTTCGTGCATTTCGAGGTGGTGCCGGACCAGTTGCCGGAGCGCCTGAAAGCCATGATCGTGCGCTTCCCCGAGGGCGTGCTGCAGTTCGAAGTCGGCATCCAGAGCTTCAACGTCGAGGTGCAGCAGCGCATCTCGCGCCGGCAGGACAACGACAAGACCGAAGCCAACCTGCGCTGGCTGGTGGGCGAGAGCCCGGCGCACTTGCATGCCGACCTGATCTTCGGCCTGCCCGGCGAAACGCTGGCCAGTTTTGCCGACGGCTTTGACCGCCTGTACGGGCTGGGACCGCACGAGATCCAGCTCGGCATCTTGAAGCGCCTGCGCGGCACGCCGATTGCGCGCCACACCGCCGACTACGGCATGGTCTACGACCCCGCGCCGCCTTACACTGTGCGCCAGACCGGCGCCGTTGATGCCGCCACCATGCAGCGTTTCACCCGCTTGGCGCGTTACTGGGATCTGATTGCCAACTCGGGGCGGTTCCGGCAAAGCTTGCCGCTGTTGCTGCAGGGGCCCTCGGCGTTCGCGGCCTTCCTGGCCTTTGCGGACTGGTTGTGGTTGCGCACCGGCGAGACCAGCCACCTCACGCCCGAGCAACTGGTGGATGCCCTGTTCGATTACCTGGTGACGGAGCAGCGACGCGATGCGCACACTGTGCGCCAGACGCTGCTGGCCGATTACCTGGCCAGCGGCGCGCGGGCCAGGCCGCACAGCCTGCGCGAGGTGCTGCCGGCGCAAGGCGTGCCGGTGGCGCGAGCCGTGCGCGTGCGGGCCGAACGGCAGGCGCGCCACAGCGACTCCCCGGATGGTGCCGGCGCGGCAACGCTGGCGGCTGAGGCTCTAAGATAAGCACATGAGCATCCCTTCCCGTTTCTGGATCGACCTGAGCACGCGCGACTTTGCGCAACTCGACACGGCCCGCACCATTGCCGTGCTGCCGGTGGCGGCCACTGAGCAACATGGCCCGCATCTGCCGGTGAGCGTGGACACCGATCTGGTGGACGGTGTGGTGGCCGCGACGCTACCGCACCTGCCGGCCGAGTTGCCGGTGCTGTTCCTGCCGACGCAGGCCGTGGGTCTGAGCCCGGAGCACCAGCGCTTTCCCGGCACGCTCACCTTGTCGTCGCACACGGTCATCAGTTTGTGGACCGAGATCGGCGAATCGGTGGCGCGCGTCGGCATCAAGAAGCTGGTGCTGCTCAATTCGCATGGCGGTCAGGTCAGCGTGATGGACATCGTGGCGCGCGATCTGCGCGCCCGGCTCGATATGTTGGTCTACAGCGTGAGCTGGTTCAACCTGCCGTTGGGGCCGGAGGCGGAGCAGCAGTTCACGGCGGAAGAACACCGCTTCGGCATCCACGCCGGCCAGATCGAGACTGCCATGATGCTGGCGCTCAAGCCCGAGCGGGTGGCCATGGCGCAGGCGCAGGACTTTGCTTCCGCCTCGCAGCAACGCGCGCAGAATTTCCCTCTCCTCGGCAACGGCAAGAGTGCCAAGCTGGGTTGGCAGATGCAGGACTACAACCGGGCGGGCGCCGTCGGCAATGCCGCTGCGGCCACCGCCGCGCTGGGGCAGTCCGTGCTGCAGGCCAGTGGCCGGGCACTGGCGCAATTGCTGGGCGAAATCGATCGCCTGCCGCCCGATACCCTGGTAAACACCTAGCCATCCCGGTTTGACAGCCCGGGTGCACAGGGCTACCGTGAGCACGTCTCCCTCTTCAGGAGTTGCTCATGAACACGACCACCGAACGTCGCCAATTCTGGCGCTCCGGCTTCGATGCGCCGGCGCTGGTGTCTGTTGCTGGCCGCAACCATGCGGCGCGCCTGATCGATGTCTCGCTCAAGGGCGCGCTGATCGAGCATGACGACACCTGGCCCGCCATGACCGGCCAACCCTGTCACCTGCGCCTTGAGCTGGCACCCGGGGCGGTGATTGTGATGGACGCCACGGTGGCCCATGTGGAGGGCCGCCATATCGGCCTGCACTGCGACCGCATTGACCTTGACAGCATCACCCACCTGCGCCAGCTGGTCGAGTTCAATGCCGGCGATCACGACGTGCTGGAACGTGACCTGGCCAAACTGATGGCCCAGGACGCCAGCCCGCGTCATTGAGGGGCTGGACGTCCTGGACGCTGCTTACTTCAGGATCAGTTCCACCGGCACATTGCCGCGCAGCGCATTGGAGTAGGGGCAGACCTGGTGGGTGGCTTCCATCAGGGCCTGCGCTTCTTCGCGCGGCAGGTCGGGAATGGTGACTTCCAGCGTGACAGCCAGACCAAAACCGCCCTTGTCATTGGGGCCAATGCCGACGGTGGCATCCACCTGGGTGCCTTGCAGCTTCTGCTTGCGCTGGCCGGCGACGAAAGCCAGGGCCGAGTCGAAGCAGGCGGCATAGCCGGCGGCAAACATCTGCTCCGGGTTGGTGAGCGCGCCGCCAGGGCCGCCCATTTCCTTCGGAATGGCCAGGCGCAGATCGAGCACGCCGTCTTGCGAGACGACATGGCCATTGCGGCCGCCGGTAGCGCTGGCACGGGTTTGGTACAAGGTTTTCATGAATAACTCCTAAAAGATTAAATCGTGTGCGATGTATTGTCGGAGATTTATGAAAACCTTGCTGTGGGCAGGGGATTGGGGTGAGCCGGCCTTGGTCAGTCTGCGGCGGCTTGCAGGTGGGCCAGCAGGCTGTCGAGCTGTTTCTTGAGTTTCAGCGCGTCCTGGCTGGAGTAGCCCATGCGCTCGAGCAGCTGGGTCGGGATGCAGGCGCACTTCTGCTTGAGGGCGCGCCCGGCCGGCGTGAGGCTGATGTTGACCACGCGCTCGTCCTCGCTGGAACGCACGCGTTGGACCACGCCGAGTTGCTCCAGGCGTTTGAGCAGCGGCGTCAGCGTGTTGCTGGCGAGCTGGGCCCGCTCACCGATGTGGGACACGGCGCAGGGTGCGTCTTCCCACAGGATCATCAGCACGATGTACTGCGGATAGGTCAGCCCGAGCGGCTCCAGCAGGGGCTGGTAGAGCCGGGTCAGCAGCCGCGAGGCCGCGTAGAGCGGAAAGCAGAGCTGTTGCTCGAGCAGCAGGTCGTCGGTGGAGGGGGGCATGGACGGATGGGTGAAAGCTGCGATTCTGCCGCTATTGTTTCAGGATTGGCGGCCAATGGAACAGGCGGCTGGCATAAACATTGCAGCAGATGTGGCATGCGTGCCGCTACGTTCGAAGCCCGGAACCCTTTGCCCGCCACCGAAGATCCGCTGTGGCAGCACCAGCTCGAGCTGCTGCTGGAGTCCACCGGTGAAGGCATTTTCGGCATCGACCTGGAGGGACACTGCACCTTCATCAACCGGGCCGGCGCCCGCATGCTGGGCTGGGCGGCCGACGAGGTGCTGGGCCGTAACATGCACGAGCTGACCCACCATTCGCACGCCGACGGCAGCACCTACCCGGCGCAGGACTGCCCGATCTTCAACGCCTTTCGCCAGGGCCTGCCCTGCCGCATTGACGCCGAGGTGTTCTGGCGCCGCGACCAGCAGCCTTTCCCGGTCGAATATTCCAGCTACCCGCTGCTGGATGGGCAGCAAGTGCGCGGCGCGGTGGTCACCTTTGTCGACATCACCGAACGCCGGCGCGCCGCCGAAGCACTGCAGCAGGCCAACGCCGAGCTGGCACGCGCCAATGATGAACTGGAGACCCGCGTGGCCGCGCGTACGCACGAGCTGTCGGTGGCGCTCGGTCAGTTGCGCGAGCTGGCGGCGTATTCGGAAAAAGTGCGCGAGGACGAGCGCACCCGCATCGCGCGTGAGGTGCACGACGAACTCGGCAGCCTGCTGGTGGCGCTGAAGATGGACGTCAACTGGATGGACAAGCGCCTGGGCGAGCAGCAGCAGCGCGCACCGGATGAGGCCGAGGCCATGCGCACCCGGCTGCGCTGCAAGTGCCAGAACATGAGCCGCCTGATCGAGACCGCGGTCGACAACGTCGGGCGCATCATCACCGACCTGCGTCCCAGCATCCTCGACCACCAGGGGCTGTGGGCGGCGCTCGAATGGCAGGCGCAGGAATTCGCCCAGTCGGCCGAGCTGGCGCTGGACTGGGACATGCAGGGCACCGAGGGCGTGGTACTGCCTGAAGCCATGGCGATGGCGGTGTTTCGCATCTTCCAGGAAATGCTCAGCAACGTCGGCCGCCATGCGCGTGCCAGCGCACTGGCGGTGCGCATTCGTATCGAAGCTGCTGTGTTGACGATCTCGGTGCAGGACAACGGCTGCGGCGCGGCGGCGCAGGCTTTTGAGGCCCAGACCGCCTACGGCGTGCTGGGCATGCGCGAGCGGGCGCGCCACTTTGGTGGCCAGCTCGACATTTCAAGCCAAATTGGCCGCGGGACCTTGTTCTGTCTGCGCGTGCCGCTACGGAATACATAGCATGATCCGTGTACTCATCGGCGACGACCATCGCATCGTGCGCGAAGGCCTCAAGCAGGTGCTTGCCGATGCACCAGATGTGTGCGTCGTGGCCGAAGCGCCCAGCGGCCCGGAGGTGCTGGACCAGGTGCAGATGCAAGGGGGGGGCGGCGGGCTGAACCTGGTGCTGCTCGACATCGCCCTGCCGGGCCTGGATGGGCTGGAGGTACTGCAGGCGCTGCGGCGGGACCACCCGGCGCTGCCGGTGTTGATGCTCAGCACCTACCCGGAAAGCCAGTACGCGGTGCGTTGCATCAAGCTCGGTGCCGGCGGTTACCTCAACAAAAGCGCCGACCCTGACGACATGCTGGCCGCCGTGCGCAAGGTGGCCGCTGGCGGTCGTTACGTGACACCGGCCACGGCCGAGGCACTGGCGGCAGCCGTCGGGGCTGCGGCAACAGGCGGTGGCGGGTTGGAGACGCTGTCGCACCGTGAACATCAGGTGTTCCGTTTGCTCACCGCCGGTCAGAGCGTGAGCGAAATTGGTGCACAGCTCAAGCTGGCACCCAACACGGTCAGCACCTACCGCGCCCGCATCCTGGAAAAAACCGGCGCCAAGAACGATGTTGAGCTGGCCCTGATTGCCGAACGGCATGGGCGTGCAGCCCCTTCACCCTGAATCGCCCTAAAAATCGAACGGCCATGTAGGGCTGGCCCTACAGCGCGTCGTGGTGGTGGGTGCGAATTGCGGCCTGGCGGGGCGACTACCCACAAACTGGCCCGACCTTTGCGTAAGGCATGGCATCCCAACCCAGAAGGTGATGCCATGACCCAGTACTTCGATCCCTATGACGCCGACCGCCCCCTGATGCTCAAGTGCAGCTGCGGCCGTGAACACAGCGTGGCCGAGCACCAGCAGGAACTGGCGGCCGAACAGGCCGTGACCGAACTCAAGCGCCGCAGCCTGACGAGCGAATTCGAGGCCTACAGCAACGAATTCATCGAGGCCACCCTGGTCAAGGCGATCTTCCCGCAAGACGCAGTACGCCGCCGTTTTCTGCGGGCAGTGGGCAAGAGCACGGCCATGGCCGCCATTGCCAGCGTGCTGCCGGTGGCCAGCCTGCAGGCCATGGCGCAGGAAAAAGGTTCGCTGGAGAAAAAGGACCTGAAGATCGGCTTCATCCCGATCACCTGCGCCACGCCGCTGATCATGGCCCACCCGCTGGGTTTCTACAAACAGCAGGGCCTCAATGTCGAGGTGACCAAGACCGCAGGCTGGGCGCTGATCCGCGACAAGATGATCAACAAGGAGTACGACGCTACGCACTTCCTGAGCCCCATGCCGCTGGCCATCTCCATGGGCCTGGGCTCCAACGCCACGCCAATGAACGTGGCCACGATCCAGAACATCAACGGCCAGGCCATCACGCTGGCGCTCAAGCACAAGAACAACCGCGACCCGAAGAACTGGAAGGGCTTCAAGTTTGCCATTCCCTTCGAGTTCAGCATGCACAACTTTCTGCTGCGCTACTACCTGGCCGAAGCCGGGCTGAACCCCGACACCGATGTGCAACTGCGTGTGGTGCCACCGGCCGAGATGGTGGCCAACCTGCGTGCCGGCAACATCGACGGTTTCCTCGGCCCCGATCCATTCAACCAGCGTGCGGTCTACGAGGAGGTGGGGTTCATCCACCTGCTGACCAAGGATCTGTGGAACGGCCACCCCTGCTGCGCCTTCGGCACCAGCGCCGAGTTCATTCAGAAGAACCCCAACACCTTTGCCGCGCTGTACCGCGCCGTGCTGACTTCGGCTGCCATGGCGCGCGACCCGAAGAACCGCGAGCTGATCGCCAAGGTGATCGCGCCGGCGCAGTACCTCAACCAGCCCGAGGTGGTGATCAACCAGGTGCTGACCGGCAAGTTTGCCGACGGCCTGGGCAACATCCAGAACGTGCCCGACCGTGCCGACTTCGACCCCATGCCGTGGCAGAGCATGGCAGTGTGGATGCTCACGCAGATGCAGCGCTGGGGTTACGTCAAAGGTGAGGTCAACTACAAGCAGATCGCCGAGAAGGTGTTCCTGCTGACCGACGCCAAGAAGCACATGAAGGCGCTGGACCAGAAGGTGCCCGACGGCGCCTACCCGAAGTTCAAGATCATGGGCCGTGAATTCGACGCTGCGAAGGCGGCCGAGTACGCCAAGAGCTTCCCGATTCGAAAGGCATGACATGAACGCCGCACGTTCCCTCCAACTCAAGGCGGCCCTGCTCTCGGCGCTGATCCTGCTGGTGCTGCTGGGCATCTGGTACGCCGCCACCGCGTCCTCGGGCGCGGGTGGGACGGCGGCCGGCCTGACGGCCGAGCAGATCGAGTACGCCAAGATGATGGGCAAGGAGATCGGCAACAGCAAGAGCGAAGGCTTCCCGACGCTGGGCCAGATGGGCAGCACGGTCTGGGGCCATCTGGCCAACCCGTTCTACGACAACGGCCCCAACGACAAGGGCATCGCCATCCAGCTGGCCCATTCGCTGGGCCGGGTCGGGCTGGGCTTCGCGCTGGCCTGTTTGGTGGCGATTCCGCTTGGTTTCATCATCGGCATGTCGCCGTTGCTGCGCCGCGCCTTCGACCCCTTCATCCAGGTGCTCAAGCCCATCAGCCCGTTGGCGTGGATGCCGCTGGCGCTCTACACCATCAAGGACTCTTCGGTGTCGGGCATCTTCGTCATCTTCATCTGCTCAGTCTGGCCGATGCTGGTCAACACCGCCTTTGGCGTGTCGGCGGTCAAGCGCGACTGGTTGAACGTGGCCAGCACGCTGGAGGTCACCCCGCTACGCAAGGCTTTCCTCGTCATCCTGCCGGCGGCAGCCCCCACCATCCTGACCGGTATGCGCATCAGCATGGGCATTGCCTGGCTGGTGATCGTGGCGGCCGAGATGCTGGTGGGCGGCACGGGCGTTGGCTACTTCGTCTGGAACGAGTGGAACAACCTGTCGCTCACCAACGTGATCTTCGCCATCCTGGTGATCGGCGTGGTCGGCATGCTGCTTGACCTGGCCTTCGGCCAGTTGCAGAAGGCGGTGACCTATGTGGAGTGAAGTCCCCTCGCGCGTCGCCACGCCAGTGGCCATTGCACCTACCTCGCCACAACGAAAGGTTTCCCCCGTGGACGGTTTCCTCAAAATCGAACAACTCAGCAAGGCCTACCAGTCCGACAAGCCGGTGTTCGCCGATGTCTCGTTCACGCTGGAGCGCGGCGAGTTCGTCTGCATCATCGGTCACTCGGGCTGCGGCAAGACCACCATCCTCAACGTGCTGGCCGGGCTCGACACTGCCAGTAGCGGCCACGTCTTCATGGACGGGCGCGAGGTGGCCGGCCCCAGCCTGGAGCGTGGTGTGGTGTTCCAGGGCCATGCGCTCATGCCCTGGCTCACCGTGCGCCAGAACATCGCTTTTGCCGTCAAGTCGCGCTGGCCCGAATGGCCGGCGGCCCAGATCAACGTGCAGGTGGAGAAATTTGTTGCCATGGTGGGGCTGTCGCACGCCATCGACAAGAAACCCAGCCAGCTCTCGGGCGGCATGAAGCAGCGCGTCGGCATTGCGCGCGCCTTTTCCATCCAACCCAAGATGCTGCTCCTCGACGAGCCCTTCGGCGCGCTCGATGCGCTCACGCGTGGCACCATCCAGGACGAGCTGATGACCATCGTGCGCCAGACGCAGCAGACCGTCTTCATGATCACGCACGACGTGGACGAAGCCATCCTGTTGGCCGACCGCATCCTGCTGATGAGCAATGGCAGCGAGACCGCCACCGGCTACGTGCCCGGTGGCATCGCCGAAGTGGTGGTCAACCCGCTGCCGCGCGAACGCACGCGCGCCGGCCTGCACCACCTGGACGGCTACTACGAGCTGCGCAACCACATCGTCGACTTCCTGGTCACGCGCGCCGTAGCGCACTGAGACCCTCTACCTGTTCAACTTTTAACTCAACAACGGAGCCAACATGAACCGCAACGACGTCACCGAAAAAATCATCGCCACCAAGGTGTCGAAAGGCATCAAGTGGGAAGACGTGGCCAAAAAGGTCGGCCTCTCCAAGGAGTGGGTCACCGCCGGCTGCCTGGGCCAGATGACCTTTGACGAGAAACAGTCCAAGGTCCTGGGCAAGATCTTCGGCCTCAACGCCGAAGAACAGAAGTGGCTGCAGGTCGTGCCCTACAAAGGCTCACTGCCCACGCCGGTGCCGACCGATCCGCTGATCTACCGCTGGTACGAGATCGTCAGCGTCTACGGCAGCACCATCAAGGAGCTGATCCATGAAGAGTTCGGCGACGGCATCATGAGTGCCATCGACTTCAGCATGGACATCGTGCGCCAGCCCGACCCGAAAGGCGACCGCGTCAACGTGGTGCTGTCGGGCAAGTTCCTGCCGTACAAGCAGTATTGAGTGTTACCCCCTGGCAGGGGCTGGGCCTCCCGCCTTTGCCCGGGTGACACGCTCAGTGCGCCGTGCTTTTGGCTGCCGATGTGCGTTGGGGGGCGCTGGTCTGCAGCGACTTCAAGATGCGCTCCAGCGCCTGCAATGCGGCGTCGGGGGCCTGGTCGAACTGCGCCCGGATGATGGCGCCGTCCACCGCGAGTGCAATGGCCTGGGCGTCCCGGGCGCGCTGTTTCGACGGCGGCAGCAGCGTCGTGATGACGGCCACCATGTCCTGCTTGTGGCGTTGCGAGATGGCGACCACCTCGGGCAACGTGCTGCCGAGTTCGCCAACGCTGTTGATGAAGGCGCAGCCGCGGAAATCCTCAGCCCCGAACCACTCGGCGAGTGCCGGCACCAGCGCTTTCAGGCCTTTGCCCTTGCGCTGCAAGGCGTCGGTGAACCAGTCCATCCAGCGTTGATGCCGGTATTCGAGGAAAGCGAGGATGAGGTCATTCTTGCTCGGGAAATGCCGGTAGAAGGTGACTTTCGTGACGCCGGATGCCGCAATGACGCGGTCAATCCCTGTCGCCCGGATGCCTTCGCGGTAGAACAGGTCATGCGCGGTCAGCAGAATGCGCTCGCGGGCGGAGAGGTTCTGGGTGTCGGTGGGTTCGGTCAGGTGCATGGGGTCATTGTAGACAGGTCTGTCTACTTTGGGTAGACTGCGGCATGTAGACAGATCTGTCTACATCTAACCCCACATGAGGAATCAAGCATGGAAACCAAACCGCCGCTGCCGCCCTTTACCCTTGAGACTGCCACGCAAAAGGTGCGCCTGGCCGAGGACGCCTGGAACTCGCGCGACCCGGCCCGGGTGGTGCAGGTCTATACCGAAGACACGCGTTGGCGCAACCGCGCCGAGTTCCCGGTCGGGCGCGAGCAGGTGCGACAGTTCCTCGAGCGCAAATGGGTGCGCGAACTGGATTACCGGCTGATCAAGGAGTTGTGGGCCTGCAGTGGCAACCGCATTGCGGTGCGTTTTGCCTACGAGTGGCGTGACGACGCCGGCCAGTGGTTCCGCTCCTACGGCAACGAGAACTGGGAGTTCAACGAGCAGGGTTTCATGCAGCGGCGCTTTGCCAGCATCAACGACCTGCCGATCAAGATGGATGATCGCAAGTTCTTCTGGCCGCTGGGTCGCCGCCCGGACGACCATCCGGGCCTGAGCGATCTGGGGTTGTGAGGCTGACCTGAAAAACCAAAGGCCTGGCGGCAACCCGTTCGGGGTGCCGCCAGGCCTTGGCGTTTGGGGCCGTGGCTTAACGTGCCGGCGGGCGGCGCGGCGCCATGGCCGGGCCGCGGCCTTCGAGGTGGCGGAACTTGATGCGGCCCTTGCTCAGGTCATAGGGTGAGAGCTCCAGAGTCACCTTGTCGCCGGCCAGGATGCGGATGTGGTTCTTGCGCATCTTGCCGGCGGAATAGGCGATCAGCTCATGGCCGTTTTCCAGCACCACGCGAAAACGCGTGTCGGGCAGGACTTCCTTGACGACGCCGGCCATCTCGATCAGTTCTTCCTTTGCCATGTTGGTACTCCTGTGTTGGTTATGTCAGTGGGTAGGCGCGCGCGGGGTGGCGCGCACCGAGTTCAGGCCTTGCTCGATCACGTCGTGCGCAGCGTCCTGGTCCGTGGGGAAATCGGGGGTGAAGCGCATCACCCGGTAGTTGCCCAACGCGATGGGCGGCGCATGAGAAATCGAGTTGTGTTGAACCATTAGCAAACAAACAGGTCCGGGCGCTGAGCGCTCAACGGACGAATAAGCAGTTGGCACGCACCTGTGCCGGTGGGGTCCGACTGATCACCCTGCGGGCCTGCGCTGAAGCGCTGGGGCAGGGCACGCGTCACAGCAGGGACGGCGTGTAGAACAGCAGGGAATCAAAACCTGCCGAGTCGAGAGAAGGGTGGCAGGAGCGCTCAGGCGGGGCTGGACTGGCTGCCCCTCTGCCAGGGCGCAGGCGTCATACCTGAAAGGACGGACGCACACAGTCGCTTGAAACGTTGAATAACTGTAACACGTTTGCCCCCAACAGGGCCGGCCCGTGTCAGTAATGCGGCGGCAGTTCGTCGCGCAGGTTGCGTTGCCCCACCGGGCCGTCTTCGGGCTGCTGCCGGCGCAGTTCAGCCACTTCGCGCAGCAGCAGGTCGAGCTGCTGCTGTTGGCGAAAAATGGTCTGGTTCAGCTGGTCGAGCAGGTCTTCGGCGAAGCTGGCCTTGATCTCCAGCTCGGTCAGGCGGTGGTCGGTGTCGTGCGGGTGTTTCATGGCACTATTGGACCTGAAAACGGGTGGCCAGGCGCGGGTGCGTCGGGCCCGATAAACCCTGGCGTCTGCGCTGGATTGGCCGCCGCCGCGGCGACCGGCCCCTGGCGACCGTAGCATCACGGCCAGACCGGACATCCCGGCAACACGAGGTGGGCATGTTGCAACGACGTTTTTTGCTGGGGGCTGGCCTGAGTGTAGCCCTGCCGGCCTGGGCCACCGACCCCGAGGCACTGGCTCTGATCCGTACCGGCGGCGTGGTGGTGGCTTTCCGCCATGCGTTGGCGCCCGGTACCTTCGACCCGCCCGGGTTTCGCCCGGGTGACTGCCGCACCCAGCGCAACCTGAGCGAAGAGGGGCGAACGCAGGCGCGACGCATCGGCAACTGGTTCCAGGCCCGGACACTGGTGCCGGCGCGCGTGCGCGCCAGCCCGTGGTGCCGCTGTCTCGACACCGCCCGGCTCGCCTTTGGTCAAGCCGAGGTCTGGGCCGCACTGGGCTCGCCGAACGGTAACGTCGAGGCCACCAACGAGGCCCACCTGCGCGAACTGCGCCAGGCGCTGGCCCTTGCCTCCCGGCAGCCGGGCCGCTTCGAGGTCTGGGTGACGCACATGTTCGTGCTGTCGGCGCTGGTTGGCAGCAGCACCGATTCGGGTGAGGGGCTGGTTCTGCGTGTGGATGCCGCCGGTGTGCCGCGCGTGCTGGCACGGCTGCCGTCAAGCACCGTTTGAACTTGCCGGTGTGCGTCGTTGCCGTGCCGTGATCGCGCGGGACGGAGGATCACGCGGGCGCGCCGGCTTGTCGGCTCGGCTGCGCCTGCGCAAAGGCGTCCAGTGTGTTGCAGCGGTCCACGATCCGGTCGATGGTGGGTGTGTCGGGCACGCTGATCTGCAAGACGCGCATGACCGCCACCACGCTGGCCAGGCAGATATCGGCCATGCCGGGCTGGTCGCCATGGCAGAACGCGCCGGTCGCCGGCTCGCTGGCCAGGCGCTGCTCCACGGCACGCAGCCCGGTGCCAAACCAGTGGGTTTGCCAGGCCCGCCAGGCGGCATCGTCCAAACCATGGGAGGCGTTGAGGTACTTTCTGACCCGTGGCGTGATCAAGGGGTGTGTGTCGGCCGCCAGCATGCCCGAAAGAGAGCGCACCCGTGCGCGGCCATGGCGGTCGGCCGGCAGCAGCGGTGGCAGCGGCCGGGTCTCTTCCAGAAACTCCAGGATGGCCAACGACTGGGTGATGGGCGCGTGGCCCGGCTCCACCAGCGTCGGGATGCCGCCCAGCGGGTTGAGCGCCCGGTAGGCCGGGCTGTGCTGTTCGCCGGCATCCAGGTTGACGATGTGCTCATGGGTTGGCAGGCCCTTCATGGCCAGCGCCACGCGCACCCGGTAGGTGGCGGACGTGCGCCAAAAGGCGTAGAGCTCGAACCGGGGCGACGAGGGCATCCGCATCAGTGCAGCGTCAGCGGCAGCGAGGTGGTTTTCACGCGCACCATGGCTGCTTTGTTTTCATAGGGCACCGGTGTGCAGCCGCAGATGTCGGCCGCAATGGTGCGGGCCTGGCGCGCAATCGGTTCGATAAAACGGCTGGCCTGGCCCTCGATGGTGATGCAGTCGCCCAGCGCGTGGATGTGCGGGTCGCTGGTGCGCAGCGTGTCGGGCGCCACGGCAATGCCGTTTTGCCAGGCCAGCCCCGCGCCCTGCGCCAGCCGGCTCGGTGTCTGCAGGCCGGTGGCGGCAATCACCTGGTCGGCGGCAAAGCGCTGGCCGCATTCGGTCGTCACGCGATAGCGCCCCTGGAGCTTTTCCACGCTGGCCACGCACACGCCGCCAACAAAACGGATCGGCAGATCCTGCCAGGCCTGCAGCACCTGCGCGCCGGCCTGCGCGTCGTGCCAGCGCGCCAGCGGTTCGGCCTGAACGTCCAGCAGCGTGATGCGGTGACCGCCCAGCGCCAGGTCGTTGGCCAGCTCGCTGCCCACCAGGCCGGCGCCGACGATCAGCACGTCCTTGGGTGTGTCTCCGAGCGCGGCGCGCAACTGCAGGTAGGCCCCCAGGTGGTTGACGCGCCAGCACAGCGCAGCCGGCAGGTTGGGTGGCAGCGCCGGTTGCGCGCCGTGCGCCAGCACCAGCTGGTCGTAGCGCAGCGTGCCGCGTGTGGTGCGCAGCTGCTGCGTGTCGGCGCAGATGCGAATGGCATGGGTGTGCGCCAGCAGGCGCACGTTCAGGCGCTGCGCCGCGGCGGCCCCGGTCTCACGCACCAGCTTCTGCGCTTCCAGCTGCCGTGCCACCGCCACCGACAGCAGCGGCTTGTCGTACACGTCGCCGGCGCAGGCCGTCACCACGGTGATGGGCAGCGCGGCATCCAGGGCGCGCAGCGTCTCGGCCAGTTGCCAGCCGGCACGGCCAGCGCCGACGATGACCACGCCCGGCGTCTGGCGGCCGGCCACGGCGGGCGTGGCAGCACAGAGGGCCTGTGCCTGCAGGGCGACCAGGTCCGGCGGGGTGTAGGGCGCGAAGTCGGCCTTGGTCACGCCGCACAGCGGGCAGGCCCAGTCGTCCGGAATGTCGTTGAAGCGCGTGCCGGCGGGCAGGCCGCTGTCGGGGTCGCCATCGGCCTCGTTGTAGATGTAGCCGCAGGCGTTGCAGATGTACTGTTGCCATGGCGCCAGGCTCTGAATCGCCTCGGCAATCGGGGTGAGGGTGTTCATGCCGGCAGCTCCTCGGCGCTCAGGCGCGCCATCTCCTTGCGCAGGTGCTTGATGGCCGGCGTGACGATGGCCACGAAGTGCGACTCGCGCACGCGGCGCTGCACGTCCGAGCTCATCAGGTAACCACGCGCACCCTGGTGCATCAGGGCCGACTGCGCGGCGCGCAGGCATAACTCGGCGCCGTGCGCGCGGGCATCGAGCACGTCGATGAAGAATTCGGTCGACGGGTCGAACGGCGTTTCAGCCATCTTCATCACGCGTGCCGTCAGGGCATCGAGCTCGGCCTGCAGCGTGGCGGGCCGGTCTTCCAGGAACTGGTTCACGTGGCCGAGTTGCGGCTCCACCGTCCACATGGAATCGATGGCGCCCTGCGTGATGCCCACCGCCATGCCGCACTGGAGCATGACAAAGGCGGCGCGAATGCGCGCGATATACGGTTTGGCCGGGTCGGCCATGATCTCGTCGGCGCCGATGAACAGGTCTTTCACGCGCACGGCGTAGGTGCCGGTGCCTTCCATGGCCGAGAAGCTGGGGCACTCGCGCAGTTCCACGCCGGGGGCATCGCAGCGCAGCAGAAACATCACTTCCTTGTCGGCAGGGGCGTCACCCTCCACCACCGCAGCAATGGCGCCGAAGTAATGGTCCGGGCCCAGATTGCTGACCCAGGGCAGCGTGCCGTTGACCAGGTAGCCGCCCTCCACCGGGGTGGCCTTGAGCAGCAGGCTCTCGATCTGTGCGTAGCTTTTCATCGGGTTGGACAGTGCGGTGCCGCCCAGGCCGACGCCGCTGGCGTGTTCCATCAGCGCCTCGCCCATCAGCGCCGGGTTGCCCGACTGCTGCATGTACAGGCCGCACACCGCCTGGCACCACATCATGAAGCCGGTGGCGCCACAGACGCGCGACACCTCGGCCATGGCCTGGATCGCCAGCGCGTAGCTGCCCGGGCCGGCGTGCGCGTCCAGGTGCGCGCTCATGGCACCGAGCGCCGCGAGCTGCTGCAGCACCGCAGCCGGGTAGTGGCCCTGGCGGTCGATCGCCTCCACCTGCTGCTGCAGCGGCCCCTGCGCCACCGTACGCACGGCGGCCAGCAGGGCGTCGCCGGACAGCGGCGGCAGGCTGGTGACTTCACGGGGCAGGTCGGCGGCATTCATGCAGGACTCCTCAGTTGGCAGCAGGTGAATTTCGGGGCAAGGCGTTCAGTCAGCCAGGCCGATGGTGAACGGGATCGGGTTGCGCATGGTGTTGGCCACCGGCGAGTAGTAGTTGGCGTGCTGCACGATCTCGTCCAGCACCTCGCGCGGCGCATCGCCTTCCAGCAGCACCTTGACGCGGATGGCCTGGAAACCCATCTCGGGTGGCATCTTCTGCAGCGCGCCGTCGGCACCCCAGGCGGCCGGGTTGCCGATGTCGCCCTCCAAGAACACTTCCAGCTTGGTCAGCTTGACGCGCTTCCAGGTGGCCACGGCGGTGATGCCCACCGACAGGCAGCCGCCCAGGCCCGAGAGCACGATCTCGCCCGGCGCCGGCGCAGTGTCCTGGCCGAACAGGTGCAGCGGCTCGTCCACCACCACCGGTGCGTGGTTGCCCACATAACTGAGCGAGCGGTACTGGCCTTCCATCACGGTGTGGACCTTGTTGGTGCCGCGGCTGGTCGGGTTGTTGCGGCCTTTCTCGGCAAAGGCCATCAGGCCGTCGCGGTCGATCGGGCGCAGGTAGGCCTTGACGGTGGTCACAGGGGCCGTGGGTTCGAGCAGGTCGGTGGAGGACATGAAATTTTCCTAAGGTAAGAGAAGGTTGAAAAAAGCTGTGACAGTGCTTGAAAAGCGGGGGCTCAGGCTGCCAGCGCCAGCGAAGGCTGCGTCCAGCTGGGCTTGACGGTCGGCAGGCCGGTCTCGATCGGCAGCGCGTCGTCGCGCGACCACTCGTTCCACGAGCCGAAGTACATGCGCACGTCCTTGAAGCCGGCCTGCTTGAGTGCCAGGAAGGTGTTGGAGGCGCGCGCACCCTTGAAGCAATAGAGGTAGACCGTGTCGCCCGGGCTGATGCCCTGCGTGGCGCATTCGGCGCGCACCTCGTCGGGTGACTTGAACACCGGGCCCTGGGCCGAGGGTTTCATGAAGCGGTACCACTCCACCCACTTGGCGCCCGGCAGGCGGCCCTTGCGTGGCGCAAAGTCCTTGCCGTAGGGGCTGGAGCTGTCGCCAATCCACTCGTCCACGTCGCGCACGTCCAGAAGCACGGTGTCGGTGCCCAGGGCGGCGGCCACGTCTTCCTTGGTCAACATCACGTCGGCGGTTTTCAGGCCGGTGGGGAAGGTGGCCGGCACCGGCGTTACCGCCGTGGTGGAGACCGGCAGGCCGGCCGCTTTCCAGGCCGAGAAACCGCCGTTGAGCACCTTCACCTTGGGGTAACCCAGCCAGGTCAGCAGGTAGTAGCCGCGGCAGGACTGGCCGTAGCCGCTGTTCATGGCGTCCTCGTAGAACACCGCCGTCTCCTTGCCGGAGAGGCCCACCGCACCCAGGTGCGCGGCAAAGGTGCTCTTGAGTTCCTGCAGGCCCACGGGCGTGGAGGTGGCCAGGTAGGTGAAGGTTTCGCGCAGGTTCACGGCGCCCGGGATGTGGCCCAGGGCATAGGTGTCGGCATCGCGCGTGTCGATGAGGACCACCGGCTCGCTGGCCTGCAGAGCCTGCAGTTGGGTGGGAGAAATCAGAACGCTGGAATCCGCGGTCGGGGCTGTGCTCATGGTGTCTTCTCCTGGAGTTGAAGGCAGATGCCTGCAGGACTTATTGCAACCCCTGTGCCAGAAGACGGCACACCGCGAAAATTTGTGTCAAAAGTGGCCGTGGCCCTTATTGAATATGCGCCAATAGCTATAAAAACAGGAGCAGATCGGGCGATGCCAATGGCGGGCAGCTGAGTGATGTGTCGACAATGTCGACCGAATGTCGACAATGTGTGCGGGGTGGGTGCTCGCCCGTCGGTCAGCAGGCCATGATCGCCAAGCCGCCCGTGATCACCAAGGCCCCACCCAGGCGGCGGCGCCAGTCCAGGCGCTCCCGAAAGAGCGTGATGGACAGCACGGTCGCCACCACAATGCCCGCATTGGTGTACGAGACCACTTCCGCCGAGGGCAGATAGCGCATGGCATGGATGACCAATGCATAGGCCAGACCGATGCACAGCCCGCCGGCCAGCCAGGCGGCCACACCGATGCGGCGTGCCGGCATCCAGGCCCCGGTGCTGCGCTTGAGCGCGACGGAGATGCTGATCCAGGAGGCCAGGTAACCGACGGAAATGAAGCCGACCAGCCCGGCGAACGACGGGACGCTGGCGGTGGCCGCCTTGTCGCTCAGCGAATACACGCTGGTGGCCAGCATGGCCAAGCCGGCCCAGGGCAGTGCGCCCCGGTCCTGGCTGCGCAAGGCGCCACTGGCCATCCACCACAAGCCCAGCACGCTGACGGCAATGCCGAGCCAGGCCGTCGCGGGCAAGGGTTGATCGAACAGCCATGCGCCCCAGGCGGCAATCAGCAACGGTGAACTGCGCACCAGGGGGTAGACCAGCGAGACCGGCGCATGCTCGTAAGCCTTGCGCAGCCCCAGGAAGTACACCACGTTGGCCAGGGCCGAGATGGCCAGCAGGCCCGCGAACCTGGGCGTCCAGTCAGTCTGTAACCACAGGTGGTAGAAGCCCCAGGGCCCCAGCAGGACCAGATGGGCCAGCAGCACCCACCAAAGCGGATAGGCCTCCTTGGCCTGCTGGCGCGCAATCAGGTTCCATGCCACATGCATGAGTACCGAGACGCTGACGGCCAAACCTGCTTCGCTCATGGGGCCACATCATCCACCAGGCGCTGCAGGCCATCGCGTGCGATCTGGATGTGCGCAGGCAGATGCGCCGCGGTGGCCATGTGCCAGGCATCGAGTTCGTGGCCGATATGGGTCAGCCAGCCGCGCGCTGCAGCCAGTTCCTGCACCAGCGACACGGCCTGCGGCCAGTCGTTGTGGCCGCGGGCTTGCGGGCGCGGTGGGAAGGAGCAGTCCAGGGCCACTTCAAAGCGCCCCCACTGCTGCAGCCAGTCCATGGTCTTGGGCGGCAGGCCCTGGGTATCGGTCAGGTAGGCGAAGCGGTGTCCCTGGGCATCTTCCACCGCATAACCGAAGGTGGGCTTGGAGTGGATCAGGGGCAGAGGTGTGAAGCGCAGATCGCCGACCTCGAAGGGCTCGAACTTGTCGGCCGCCTGGAAGTCCAGCACGCCCGGGTGCTTGTACAGGTCGGCGCATCCTTCGGCATCGTGCGGTCCGATCACCGGGATCTTCAACCCGACGCCCCAGCGCAGGTGGAGCAAGCCCTGCACGTGGTCCGGGTGGTAATGGGTCAGCACGATGGCCGACAGGCTGCCCGGCGCAAACCGCGTGTGCAGGTCCGGCAGTCCAGCGTCCAGCAGCACCCGGGTGGACGCGGTCTCGACGAGCGCGCTGCAGGGGCGGCGCACGTAAGCCGGGTGGGCGTGCGCGCGCTGGCAGGCGGTGCAGTCGCAACCGTACAGCGGCACGCCGCCCGCAGCGCCGGTGCCCAGAAAGGTCACGCGCATGCCGCGACCCCGCCGTACTGCCGTATCGCTGCGACCAGCGCCTCGCCCGCAACCTCCAGGCGGTCGTCGTTGCGGATCACGACGCCGCTGGTGGGGCTGTTGTCCAGCTGGCAGTTGCGCGCCAGGCGCTGCGCCACCTGTTCTTCGGTTTCGCGTCCGCGCGCCAGCAGTCGCTGCCGCAAGATCTCGCTGGACACGGTGATGTGCACCGGCCGTAGTTCGGGGTAGCTGGCCCGGGCCTGGGGCAGGTGGGCACGTGAGCCGTTGACCACCACCACCACGCCCTTGCCCAGCCACTGGTTGATCTCGATGCCGATGCCGTAGTGCAGGCCGTGGCTTTGCCAGTGCAGGGCAAACAGCCGGGCGTGCAGACGGGCGTCGAACTCCTGCGGCGTCAAGGCCACGTGGTTCTCGCCGCCCGCATCGGCCGGCCGTGTGATGTAGCGGTGCGCAAAACAGACGCCCGGCTCCGCCCCCAGTTGCTCGCGTGCATAGGCGATCAGGCTGTCCTTGCCGCTGCCCGAGGGCCCGACCACATAAATGAGTGATGCCGTCATGGGAACTCAGGCGTGGTCGAAGTGCGCCGACAGGGCCGGCTTGCCGGCCGACCAGACGCGCTCGGCCTGGGGCAGCCCGCCCAGGAACTTGACCGCCACCAGGTCGGCGCGTTGGCCCGCGGCAATCTCGCCGCGATCGTGCAGGCCGGCGGCGCGGGCGGGGTTGCGGGTCACCAGCGCAATCGCCTCGTGCAGGGCGATGCCGGCCAGATCGGGCAGGCGCATCACCGAGGGCAGCAAGGCGGCGGGCGAGTAGTCGCCGCACAGGCAATCGGCTACGCCGGCCAGCACAGCGTCCAGCGCGCGCATGTTGCCGGACTGCGATTTGCCGCGCAGGATGTTGGGGGCGCCGAACAGGGTGGCCAAGCCGTGCTGCCGCGCGGCCTGCGCCGTTTCCAGATTGATCGGGAATTCGGAGATCACCGCGCCGAGCGCCTGTACCGTGGTCACCTTGGCCGCCGAGTCGTCATCGTGGCTGGCAATGGCCACGCCGCGCGCCCGGGCCTGCGTCGCCAGGGCTTCGATGCGGCTCATCGCGCCTTGGGCCGCTTCGGCCTTGCGTGCCAGGATCTCGTCGAAGGCCGCGTCATCGGTCTTGTAGGTCTTGGACAGAAAGGCGCGGTAGGCCTCCACGTCGCGGAACTGGCCCTGGCCCGGGCTGTGGTCCATGAACGACAGCATGTGGGCATGGCCCGCCGCAAGCAGCGCGTGCAGCACCGGCGGCGCCGTTTCGTCGGTCACCTCGTAGCGGGCATGGACCCGGTTGTCCACCAGCGCGTGCGGCTGCCAGTCGTGGACGGCGCGCGCGATCTCGGCCGCAAAGGCGTTGTTGCGCACGCCCAGCTCATGGTTGGCGAACGACAGCGCGTGGTAGACGGTGGTGATGCCTGCGGTCGCGTTGCGCTTGTCGGCCTGGGCGCAGGCGAAGTCCAGCGGGAAATGCACGCCGGGGCGTGGCTCCACTTCCTTTTCCAGCGCATCGCAGTGCAGGTCCACGATGCCCGGCATCAGCACACGGCCGGCCAGGTTCAGTTCGGTGGCGCCGGCGCTGGAGACCGGGTCGAGCGCGGTGATGATGCCGCCTTCGATCAGCACCGCCACATCGTCGCGCACCTCGCTGGCCAGAACGACCCGGGCGTGGGTCAGCAGAATCGGTTTCATGAGGCACAGGTCTCCAGCAGGTCGGTGGCGGCCACCGGTGGTTTGAGTTCGACGACACGGTCCGCCAGGCGCTGGACCAGTCCGGGTTGATGGAAGATGGCCAGCATGGCCACACCCTCGGCCTTGATGGCCTGCAGCAGCTCGATGACGCGCTCGGTGGTGGCCGGGTCGAGGCTGGCGGTGGGCTCGTCCAGCAGCAGCAGCCGCGGGCGGGCAATCAGGCCGCGCGCCAGGTTGACGCGCTGCTTTTCCCCGCCGGAGAACGTGGCGGGCGGCACACCCCACAGGCGCTCGGGCACATTCAGCCGCGCCAGCAGTTCGCGTGCCTTGTAGTGCGCCAGGCTGCGGTCGGCACCCCGGCTCATCAGGGGTTCGGCCACCACATCCAGGGCTGACTTGCGCGGCAGGCAGTGCAGGAATTGCGTCACGAAGCCGATGTCGTTCTGTCGCAGTGCCAGCATGCGGTGCTCGGAGGCCTGCGCCAGGTCGGTGACGTGCCCCTGCGCATCGCGGTACAGCATGCGCCCGGCACTGGGCAGGTAGGTGCGGTAGATGCACTTGAGCACCGAGGACTTGCCGGCGCCGGTGGGGCCGATCAGCGCGCAAAGTTCGCCGCTGAAGACTTGCAGCGCCACGTGGGCGCAGGACGGGATCAGCTTGTGCTGCTCATGGAGCTGGAACTGCTTGGACAGTCCTTCGATGCTCAGGATGGCGTCGCTCATGGTCGGGTTCCTCACAGGGCAGACGCCACCAGGCGCTGGGTGTAGGCGTGCTGCGGGTCTTCCAGGATCTGGTCGGTCAGGCCCGACTCGATGACGCGGCCATACTTCATGACGATGGTGCGGCCCGCCAGCAGGCGGATGACACCGAGGTCGTGTGTGACCACGATCATGGCGGTGCCCAGTTCCTGCTGGATCTCCAGAATCAGATCCAGGATTCGGGCCTGCACCGACAGGTCCAGTCCGGTGGTGACTTCATCGAGGAACAGCAGCGGCGGCCGCGTCGCCAGCGCCTTGGCGATCTGCACCCGTTGCTGCATGCCGCCCGAGAACTTGCGCGGCGACTCGTCCATGCGCTCGGGCAGCACCTCGGTGCGCGACAGCAGCTGCCGGGCCCGCTCGCGGATCTCGCCGTAATGCGCCAGGTCGCTCATCAGCAGGCGCTCGGCGATGTTGCCGCCGGCGGTGACGTTGAAATTCAGCCCCAGGTGTGGGTTCTGGTACACCATGCCGAAGCGGTGGTTGCGCAGCCAGCGCTGCTGTGCGGCGTTGAGGTCGAACAGGTTCCACTGGCGCTCGCCGTGGAAGAACAGGGCTTCGCCGGCGCTGGGCGCGTCATCGAAGAACAGGGTCTTCACGACCGTGGACTTGCCGCTGCCCGACTCGCCCATGATGCCCAGGATCTCGCCTTCATGCAGGTCGAAGCTGACCCCGTGCGTGGCCACGACCGAGCCGCAATGGGCGCAGATATTGGTGTCCATCTCGGGGCCGGTGCTGTCGATGCAATGGGCGCAGCCGCGGCCGTGGATCTTGGCCAGTCCGCGCACTTCCAGAATTTTTTTCATCGCACGAGCTCCGCAGGCTGTTGAGGCTGGTCGGCCAGCCGGTCATTGCAGTAGTCCGAATCGGAGCAATGCCAGGTCTTGCGGCCGTCGTCGCCGATCAGCTCGTCCAGGAAGCTGTCGCGTGCACCGCAGCGCGCACAGGCGCGGCGCTCGCCCTGCTCGTCCAGGAAGTCCTCGGTGCGAAACGGCACGTCTTCGAACGCCAGAGGTACCGCCTCCGTGTAGGGTGGCACGGCGTAGATCTTGCGTTCCCGGCCGGCGCCCAGCAGCATCAGTGCCTTGGACTGGTGCAGCCGCGGGATGTCGTAGCGCGGGATCGGGCTGGGGTCGATCACGTAGTGGCCGTTGATGCGGGTCGGGTAACGGTGCGAAATCGTGATCTCGTTGAACTGCACGATGTCCTCGTACAGCTTGGTCAGCAGGCGCGAGTAGTCGCCCTCGCCGTGCATCACCTTGCGCCTGGCCTCGGACGGCTCCACCACCACCAACGGGTCGGGGTAGGGCACTTGCAGCACCAGCACCTGCTGCTCGGTCAACGCCACTTCCGGGATGCGGTGGCGCGACTGGATGAGGCTGGCCTCGGCGGTGTGCTCGGTGGTGTCCACGCCAGGGCAGGTCAGTTCCACGAACTGGCGCAGGTTGACCGCGTTGACGGAGTCGTCCGCACCCTGGTCGATCACCTTGAGCGTGTCGCCAACGCCCACCAGCGACAGCGTGAGCTGCAGGCCGCCGGTGCCGAAGCCCCGGCCCATGGGCATTTCGCGCGAGGCGTAGGGTGTCTGGTAACCCGGAATGCTGATGGCCTTGAGCACCGTGCGGCGGATTTCCCGCTTGGCGAATTCGTCCAGGAAACCGAAGCTGTAAGCCGCTTCGTCCAGCGGCAGTTCATAACCCGCGTTCATGCCGGGGCTCCTTGTGTCGGGTCTTGTGTGGCGGCAGCCGCCTTGGCTTGGGTGGTGCGCAGGCGGTCCATGTCGGACTGGAAGGTCACGTAGTGCGGCATCTTGTAATGGCTGGCAAAACCCATGGAGTCGACGCCGTCGACGTGCAGCAGCACGAACTCGGGGTCTTCAGACGGGTTGCCGGGGCCGTCGCGCATGCCTTTTTGCAGCGCGCGGTCCAGGATGGCCATGGCAATGGCCTTCGTCTCGTTGTGGCCGAAACAGGCGCCGTAGCCCAGCGTGAAGACCGGCGGGCCGCCGGCGGTAGGGCCTTCGTACATGGCCACGACCTCGCACTCGGTCATGAGCACCTCCCCGGCCTCGATCGGCTCGCCCGTCACCGGGTGCGGCAGCAGCACCGGCAGGTAACCCACCCGCAGCTCGGCCACCGTGGGGTGCACGTCGCCATAACCGCGCATGTTGGAATAGGCCATTGCCAGCAGCGAACCGGTTTCGGCCCGCGCCATGGTGGCCAGCGCCGCCGAGCGCGGCACCGGAAACACCAGCGGATCGCGGGTGATGTCGAAGGGGGCACGCTTGACCGGCGCCAGCGGCGGCAACAGCCCTTCGGCACGCAGAGCTTCCACCACTTTGGGGAACGTGTCGGGCAGGTCGGTGTCGGCCACGCCGTCCAGGAAGCGCCGCGACACGTCGCGGAACACCTCGGGTGTTTCGTGGGCCAGCTCCATGCGCATCAGGCGCAAGGCGTAGTCGCTGGTGGGGCCCAGCATCTGGCCGCCCGGGATGTCCTTGAACGCGCTGGAGATGCGGCGGATCAGCCGCATGCGGCTCGTGTCCTGCAGCGGTGCCTCCAGCAGGCGCGGCTTGGTTGAGCGGTAGGCACGCAAGGCAAAAGCCGCCTCCAGCGTGTCGCCCTGCATCTGCTTGATGGCCAATGCCGCCAGGCGCGGGTGGTACAGCCCACCTTCGGACACCACGCGCGAGGTCAGCAGGCGCAGCTGTTGTTCGATGGTCGACAGCGACAGGGGCGTGCCCGCCGCACCTTCGGCGGTGCGCAGGGCTTCCAGCGCGGCCTCGGCGCCCCGGATGGCGCGGCCGCCGCCCTTGATGGCAACATAACCCATCAGTGTTCTCCTTGAATCTGGGCGCGTGTCGTGCGCGGCAGCGCCACCACGTGCTGACGGCTCACCAGCAGCAGGTCCACGCCCATGGGAAAGCTGGCGTTCCAGCCGGCGCGCAACGACCACCACAGTGGGTCCATGCCGCTGACCCGCAGTTGCGTCTGGCCGTTGATGCCGGGGCCGCTGAGGGTCCAGGCGGCCCCGGCATCCAGGGTCTCGACCGCCACGATCACGGTGGCGCCCTGCTCCGGGGTTTCCAGCGTGCCCAGACGCGGAGACCAACCGGGCGGGTGGGTGCCAGGCACGACGACAAACTGGGCCTCGTCCGGCGCGGTGGTGCGCGCACCCAGCCGGCGGAGCTCGTCGGCATCGACCAGGCCAGCAGGATCGGCCAGCGTGGTCGCGGCATCGATCAGCGTGGCCAGCACCAGCCGCAAGGCTGGGGCGTGCGCGGTGCCGAGCGGGACCACCCGGCCGGGGTAGGCAAAAGCGTCCAGCAGGGCGCGAAACGCCTGCTGTTGCGTTGCCGGTTGCCAGATGGACGGCGTGCCCTGGGGGGGCGCGGCCAGCAAGACGTCACTCATCGTCGTCCTCCTCGTCGGCACTGCCCAGCAGCGAGAAGTCCACCCGGGTGGCCGCGAGCAGGGCACGCCGCTGGCGTTCGTGGTCCCGGACCACCGCGGCGCCCTCGTGCAGCAGCGCCTCGGCCAGTTCATGGCCAGGGAGCCGGGCCGCCAGCACGGCATCCAGAATCGCCATGGCGCGTGCCACGCCGGTACGGTCGTCCAGCAGCAGCGCGGCGCCTTCAGCCGTCTGGCCGTTGTCGCCGCGCAGGCGCACATGCGCCTGAGCCAGCGGGATTTCACCCAGAAAATAGGGTTCGCCCAGGGCGCTGTCGGCCAGCGGCAGCAGGCCCAGACCGGACTGCGCCAGTGCGAGGTCTTCCACCGGGTGGCGCTGCGCCAGCGTGTCGGCCGCGGCCTTGACCTGGCCTTGCGGCAGCGCTGACCAGTGCCGCAGCCACTGGCTGCGCGGGTGGGTGTGAGAGGGAGGCGTGCTTGTCATCGAAAGTGGCAGGTAACGGTTTCAGATCAGCTTGGCCCGCAGGCGTGCGGAGAGCTGGTCGAGCAGGAAGACGAACAGGAAGATCGCAATCAGGATGGTCATCACGTGGCCGTACTGGAAGAGGTCGAAGCGCCCCTTGAGCTCCTGGCCGATGCCGCCCGCACCGACCAGGCCGATGACGGTGGCCATGCGCAGATTGCGGTCCAGGATGTAGGCGGTGTAGGCGATGTACTGCGGCAGCACCTGTGGCATCACGCCGTACCACAGCGTCTTGAGCTTGCCGGCGCCGATAGCCTCCAGCGCTTCTTGCGGTTTGGTGTCCGCGTTCTCGATGTCTTCGGCGTAGAACTTGCCCAGGAAACCGGCCGCATGCAGCCCGAGTGCCAGCACCCCGGCAATCGGCCCGAAACCGTAGGCCAGCACCAGGAACAGCGCGACGATGAGCTCCGGCGCCGAGCGCAGCAGGCTGATGAGGCCACGTGCCGTGGTGTAGGTGAAGCGGTGCGGGCTGTAGTTGCGCGCTGCGAAATAGGCCAGTGGAATCGACAGCAAGACCGACAGGATGGTGCCCCACAAGGCAATCTCCAGCGTCTGGATCATCTTGACGAAGACAGTCCAGACGTAACCCAGCGGCTGGACCAGCACCTCCACCTGCTCACGCGTGACCTCCAGTTGCAGCGTCTGCAGGTTCATCTTCTGCTCCACGTGCTCCTGGGTTTCGATGTAGGCAAGCGGGGGCAGGCGGTCGCGGTTCAGCTCGGGCAGACGGCCCACCTCTTCGGTTTCGGCGATCACCGGCGGCCACATCGAGTCGGCCACGCGCGACAGGCCGCGCACCACCTGCGAATCGTCCACCACGCCGAGCAGATTGCCCACGGCCTGGGTGCTCATGACCACCATGCGGTCCATCTCGGTGCGGTGCCCGGTGAACAGCAGCAACAATACGAACAGGATGAGTGCCAGCAGGTGCCGGGCGTTGTAGGGCGGATCGAGGTGCCATTGCAGCGGCGTACCGCGGGCCGGGACAGGAATGGGTTTGCTCATCATGGTGGGTCCTCAGGCGACCATCGCCAGTCGCGGGGACGCTTCCTCGTCCGTTGTGGTCTCGTGCGTGTCGTCCCACTGCGCGCCGTGGTAGAGCCCCTGCACGCGTTCATCGGTGAACTCGGCGGGCGTGCCGTCGAACACGACGCGGCCATTGCGCATGCCGACGATGCGGTCGCCGAACTCGCGCGCCAGGTCGACCTGATGCAGGCTGCACAGCACGGTGGTGTTGCGTTCGCGGGCGGCGTCGCGGATCAGGGTCAGGATGTCGCGCGAGATCTTGGGGTCCAGGCTGGCAACCGGCTCGTCGGCCAGCACGACTTCCGGGTCGAGCATGAAGGCGCGGGCAATGCCCACGCGCTGCTGCTGGCCGCCCGAGAGATCGCCAGCGCGGCGCTTGAGGTGCGCCGGCGACAGCCCCACACGGGCCAGCAGGGCGCACGCTTTGTGGCGCTGCTCCGGCTTGAACCAGCCGGATAGCGCCCGGGCGGTGGACACCACCGGCAGCAGGCCCGACAGCACATTGCCCGCCACGCTCATGCGTGTCGTCAGGTTGAAGTGCTGATGGATCATGGCCACCCGCTGGCGCAGCTGCTTTTCGCTCGCGGCGGTCAGTGGCGTGCCGTCAATCACCACGCCGCCGGTGCTCGGTTTCATCAAACCATTGGCCGCACGCAGCAGCGTGGACTTGCCGGCACCGGACGGGCCGAGGATGACGCAGAACTGCCCGCGCGGGATGTCGAGCGTGACATCGCTCAGCGCCTTGGTGCCATCGGGCCAGGTCTTGGTGATTGATTCAAAGCGGATCATGGTGCTTCCTTCTGGGCGTGTGAGGATTCACCAGGCCAGGCGCCTGGTGAGCCGGATGCAAGGGGCGCTGCAGGCCTTCAGCGTGCGCTGGCCTTTTTCATGATGTCCTGCTTGACCTGGTCGGTCACCAGCTCGAACATCTTTCCGGTGGCGGCCATCTCGGCCTCGCTCACCTTGGCGGTGTAGCCGTCAACCTTGCTGCCGCCGTAGCCGCGAATCTGGTCCTTGCTGATGCCGGGCAGCTTGTGGATGTTGTTGAAAGCTTCGCGCAGCTTGGCTTTCACGCTGTCGCTGACCTTGGGGTGGATGGCCAGCGGCGGATAGGGAATGGGCGAGCTCTTGGCAATCACCTTGATCTTGCTCGGGTCGATCGCCTTGCTGTTGACCGCCTTTTCGAACGAGTCGAACGATGCACCACCGGCATCCACCAGGCCCTCGGCCAGCGCCTTGATCACATTGGCATGGCTGCCTGCCATGTTGATGACACCCAAGTCGCGTGACGGCTGGACGCCGGCCTGCATCAGCATCGCCACCGGAACGTTGAAGCTCGAAGTCGAGTTCACATCGCCGAGAGCCATGCGCTTGCCTTTCAGGTCCGCCAGCGAGTTGATGCCGCTGTCGGTGCGTGCAAAGATGCCCGAGTAGTACACCGAGTCGCCGCCGCGCACTGCCAGTGCCAGCAGCTCGGCGCAACCGCGGTTGCGGGCTTGCAGATAGGAGACCGGGCCATAGAACGCGATGTCGGCCGCACCGTTGCATTGCGCTTCCACCACAGCGCCATAGCTCTGGCCGACCTTGATGTCGAACTTCAGGCCGGTGGCCTGCTCCAGGGCGGAAAAGATGGGCTGGAAATCTTTCTTGGTGCCGTCTTCCGTGCCGCCATCGGCAGGGATCAACACCACGCGCAGCGGCCGGTTGGCGCTGCCATCATGCTGGGCTTGCGCAAAGGCTGCCGAGGGCAACAGGGCCGCAGCGGCGAGTCCAAGGGCCAGGGATCGGCGGCGGAAGGTGTGTTTCAAAGACATGGCAAAAGCTCCTGCAGGTGGAAAGATGAAAAATCAGGTGGTCGAGACCATCAGGGATTGATGCGCAGTTGGATCCGGTCTGCACGGAACCGGGTAATGGCGTATTCGACCGGGGCACCATCCCGCTCGTCCACATTCACACTCTTGACCCGCAGCACCGGTCGGTTCTGCGGCATGCCCAGGTGCTTGGCGTCGTCCCCTTGCGGGAGCATCGCCGTCACATGGCTTTCGGTCCGGCGCAACTGGCAGCCGTAGCTGGCGCTCAGGAATTGGTGCAGCGAGCCTTCTTCATAGCGGGTGATCAGGTCGGGAAAACGCTGCGCGGGAATGAAATGGGAGATGACGCACATCGGGCGCCCATCCACCGTGCGCAGTGATTCGACCCAATGCACCGCTTCGCCTTCGGCCAAGGCCAGCCGTTGCGCTACGCGCGCGATGGCCGGCAGGGTCTGCTTGCGCAGAATGCGGTTGACGGCCAGCAGGCCCAGGGCTGCGAGGTTTTCGGTGAAGCGGGTGCTCTTGCCAATCTGGTAGTCGAGCTGCGTGTCCAGCACGAACACGCCCCGCCCATGCCGACGCTCCAGCAGGCCGGCGTCGACCAGCTCGTCAACGGCCCGGCGCAGCGTGTGCCGGTTGACGCCGAATCGGAGTGCCAGTTCGCCCTCAGCGGGCAGGCAGTCGCCCGGCCCGTACAGGTTGACGACATCCTGTTCCAGCTGGCGGGCGATCTGCGCATACAGCGCTTCGCCAGTGTCGCGGGTGACGGCATAAAGACTCATGGGCTCGGTGGTCTATACATGTAGATGAGCGGGAGCGTAGGGGGCGAATGTGACTGCGTTGTGACAGCACCTGACGTCTTTAGGCCGCAACGGATTCACTTCGCCGGGATCAGGTGCTTCATCGCGGTGTGTTCTGATGCCTGATAAAAAAGTGGCCCCAGGCCTTATGGAATATGAGCAATCAGCTATCAAAACAGGAGCACTCGGGGCAATTAGACTGGCTGGTGAAGCGGTGTGTGTCGGCCGTGTTCCGGGCATGGCGGCTGCTGCACAGCAGGTTATGCGGCGACGGCGGCGACCCGGCTACCATCTGAGTTCATTCGCAGTGCAACCCATTCTTTCGAGCATGCCGGCCCAACTCATTGCCTTCTTGCAGCAAACGCCCGCCGCCTTCCCGCATGCGGTGCAGGGCATCGAGTGCATCGAAACGCACATCTCCTGGGTGCTGCTGGCCGGCGAGCACGTCTACAAGTTCAAGAAGCCGCTGGCGCTGGACTTTCTGGACTACAGCACCCTGGCGTTGCGCCGCGCTGCCTGCGAGGAAGAGCTGCGCATTAACCGCCGTACCGCGCCCGGCATCTACCTCGATGTGGTGGCCGTTACCGGAACGCTGCAGGCGCCGCGTCTCGTGCCGCTGCAAGCGCTGGAGGAGGGCATGCCGGTGCTGGAGTGGGCCGTGCACATGCGCCGCTTTGCGCAAGACGGCCTGCTGAGCCATCTGGCGGCGCAGGGCCAGCTGCTGCCGGCACACATTGATCAGCTAGCCCACCACATCGCCACGTTCCATGCCAGTGCCGCCGTGGCCGGCGCCGACAGCCCCTGGGGCCAAGCCGAAGCCATGCGTGAGGCGGTGGCGCACAACTTCCCCGATGTGTCGGCGGTGGTGGATGCTGTCGCCGATCGTGCGCTGACCACCACGCTGCAGGCGGTGCAAACCTGGAGCACGCAGCAGGGTGAGCAGCTGACCGCGCTGATGGCACAGCGCCGCACGCAGGGCTGGGTGCGCGAATGCCATGGCGATCTGCACCTCAACAACCTGGTGCTGATCGACAACACACCGCAACTGTTCGACGCCATCGAGTTCAACCCCGCCTTCCGCTGGACCGACGTGCTGGCCGATCTCGCCTTTGTGCTGATGGACCTGCAGGCCCACGGCCGGGCCGACTATGCGTGGCGCCTGCTCAACGCCTACCTGGAGCGGACCGGCGACTACAGCGCGCTGCGCCTGCTGCCCTACTACCAGTGCTACCGCGCCATGGTGCGCGCCAAGGTGGCCGCGCTGCGCTGGGCGCAACTGCAGGGGCAGGCTGACGCGCAAGCGGCCGCGCAGCAGGAGGTGGTGCGTTACCTGCAGCTGGCGGCTGACTTGATCAAGCCACGTTCGCTGGCGCTGTGGCTCGTCAGTGGTGTCTCCGGCTCCGGCAAGAGCAGGCATAGCCAGCGGCTGATCGAACGGCTGGGCATCGTGCGTGTGAAGGCGGACGTGGAGCGCAAGCGCTTGTTCGGTCTGCCCGCCTTGGCTAAAAGTGCGAACGTGGTGCCCGGCGGCATCTACACACCCGACGCCAGCCAGCGCACCTACGCACGCCTGCGCGAGGTGGCCCACGCTGTGTTGACCGCCGGCTTGCCGGTGTTGGTGGACGCCACCTGCCTCAAGGTGGCGCAGCGCCAGATCTTCATGACGCTGGCGCAAGAACTCGGTGTGCCCTGCCGCATCCTGGCGCTGGACGCGCCGGTGGACGTGTTGCACCAGCGTGTGCTGCAGCGCGCAGCGAAAGGGAACGATCCTTCAGAGGCGGATGTGGCGGTGCTGGAGGGGCAACTCAAGGCGCGCGAACCGTTGACGGGTGAAGAGCGGGCCTGTGCGGTGGAGGTGGATACCAGCCAGACGGTGGATTGGGCCGTGGTGTTGCCGACGGACTGGTTTAACGCAAACTAGCTTGACGAGTACCAGTCGTTCAAGAGGCTGATATCGACCCAAAGCGGAAGTGGCCGGTCTGCAAAAGCAGACATTCAACGCCTGACTTCAACGGCTTGTGCAGCAAGTCCGCTGGAAGGAAATTTTAGGTGTCATTTTTACTGTGACACATGCTCATACTGAACTTGAATTGAGTACGCATCATGCTTTGCCAGAAATACTCTAGCCGCAGGATGGTGCGATATAGATAGCAAGTTTGGTGAGCGCCATTGCACATTCACAACAGGGCTGCCCCTTGGTCCGGATGGCGCCGCTCCGTGGCCTGTATCCGCGACAAAGACGTTGCCTGTTTTATTTCCCAAATTTGATGACCGCGCGAGAACGGAGACTTGGGTGCTGAAGCCTGTAGTTGCACCGCAATCTCTCTCGAACACGACGGCTTGAAATTTCCCATCTGGCGATGCTGCCTCTGCGAGCACATTGTTCCCGCATGCCGAGTCAAGTTTGAAGTAGACGACAGCGAAGAGTATGGCTACGAGTGATGTGCCCCCTATGCCGATCCATTTAACGACCTTCCAAGCGCGCTTCATTTCTTTCTGCCACTTAACGAGTATCTATGCGGTGAAACAGTCTAGCCTGGCGCTTGCAACGGGCCATCCCCAAAACGGGGGATGAGCGACCACTTTCAGATTGATTCTTAGATGACAGCTTCTGGCCGGAAGTTGCCAGGAACCTCATCGTGCCCAAAGCGGAAGTAGCCAGCTTGGGCAAGCAATGTGATGGACGCCCCCGCTGAACCTGATTACCAGCTATCAAAAAAACTTCGATAGAGAACGGCGCCCGTAAGAAATAAAAAGGAGATGACAACACAGAGATCGGCGATCATCTTGAATTCATTCGAACTATCCTGGAAGACTCGAGAGACCCCAAATTGTGCCGACTTACCGTGGGTTCGGTTGTACCAATAAATTCCTGTATGCACAGCAAAAAGTACATAGCAAACATATATGGCGACAGGCATCTTCATTGTGCTAACTCGGATCCAACCGGGTGTTGCTTAAATACTTGAAGAATAGCAAGATATTTGTCGTAGTGGCATCCCATAAACGTGGGGGGCAAAGACCGCTTTTGGGCATCTTCTTGGATGTCTGCTCCTGGCCGAAACCAGTCAACGTTTCGGTGCTTCTAGGTCTCCCCAATAAGGCCCTCTGCGCCAATTCCGTTTTGTGAAGTCGTTGCTCTCCATCACCAAGTCCTGAGGCGATTCAGCGGAACGCCGGTAAGCTGATGATCAACGTCGTGCTGTCCGTTGCATCCGATACGACCAGTTCCACATCCCCACCCTGGGCGCGGGCCAGTACCCGTGCCGAGTAGATGCCCAGGCCTGTTTTGCCCTCCTGGCCGGGTTCGAGGCGGTCGAAGAAATGTTCACGCAGCGCGGGCGGGACGGCGCCGGGGTTGCGGATTTCAATGCGTAACTTGTCCTGTTCCTGCACGGCGATCTCGACGCGTGCGCCGGCCGGCGAGGCTTCGCAGGCATTGCGCAGCAAGTTTTCGAAGATGGAGTAGCAGAGCGTGGCGTCGCCGCGTGCCAACAGAGCGGGGCGTCCCGGGGTGTCGTCGGCCAGCACGGCCACGGTGAGGCGTTTGTCGGCGTAACTCACGCGGTCGATGTCGGCAATGCGGCGCAGCAGGTCGACGATGGGGACCGGTTTGGAGTCCAGCACAAAGCGGCCGGTCTCGATCTTGAACAGCTCGGACGAGAGGTTGATGAGGTTCATCGCGTGCAGGCTGCCCTGTTCGATGGCACGCAGCGTGGCCAGCTGGCGGTGGGTGAGGTCGCGGTCCTGCAGCAGGCCTTGCAGCTGCTCCACCACGCCGGACAGGGGGGACTTGATGTCGTGGCGGATGATGTGTTCCACATCTTCCTGCAACTGGGCGGTTTCCAGCAGCCGGTCGTAGTGTTGTTGCAGGCCGTGGCGCAACTGCAGGCCATGCAACAGGTTGCGCAGGCGCAGGCGAAGCAGGCGCGGGGCAGCGGCGCGCTCCACGACATCCACGGTTCCCAGTGGCTCCAGGCGGGTCACATCCAGCGCGTGCGCACTGTCTTCGAGCAACACCACGGGCACTTCCTCGGTGCCCGGGAGGGCGCGCAGCTGCTGCAACAGCGCATAAGGGGCCGGCCCGGTGGCGGCGCAGTCCAGCACCACCAAGTCCGGGTGCTGCTCTGACGCGGCCGCCTTGAGTGCCTGGGCCTCGGTGGTGGTGCGGATGATCCGGTAGTCCTGCGCTGACAAGGCAGGCAGCCAGTCGGCATTGTTGTCTGCCAGCACCAGCACGCAGGGCAGCGGGCGGGCTTCCTCTTGCGTGGGGGTGGCCGGTGTCATTGGCGTCGCTGCATCTGGCGGCAGGGCCTTCGACGTGGCGCGTTGGCGGGTGGGTGGTGCGGGCGGCGTCCAGGTCAGGGCGCGTGTCACCCGTGCTTCCAGCAGGGCCTGCGAGTAGGGCTTGACCAGCAGCGAGGTCACGCCGGCGGCGATGACTTCATCCACCCGGTCGCGCTCGGCGGACGAGGTGATCATGATCACAGGCAGTTTGCGCAGCTTCGCATCAGCCCGGATGGTCTTGAGCATGCCCAGGCCATCCATCAGCGGCATGTTCAGGTCAGCGAGCACCACGTCCACATGGTGGTGATGCAACAGCTTCAACCCTTCGAGGCCATTGTGGGCGGCCAGGATCTTGCCTGCGCCCAGCAGGCGCAGCTGGTTGATGGTGATGTGGCGCATGGTTTCCAGGTCATCGACCACGAGAAAGACCAGGTCACCGATTTGTTGTGCAGGCGGCATGAAAATGAACGCAGTGAAGTGAAGGCAGCGAGGGCGGGTGGCGTGAGATGCATTACTCAACAGATGGAGGATCACCTCCTCCGAGGCATGAGTCTCTGTATTCTGCGTTATTTGCCGCCCCAGTTGCCACTCTTGTTAACACCGCCTGCGTTGCCAGTCAGTTTCGCAATGCTCGGATCTCCGGCCGCGCTGGCGCGAGAGTTGGGTGTGTCATGCCGCATCCTGTCGCCTGCATGGCGGCCAGAAGCTTGATCTCTATCTGTGGAGGCTGCGGCCTGGCGTGGCATGACAGAGCAGATGGCTCGTCATGTCACGCCGCCGTTGCTTGCTAGACCGCCCGGGGTCAGCGGGCGATCAGCCTGCCGCTGTCGTCGGACAGGACGACTTCGACCCGTCGGTTCATCTGCCGGCCGGCCGCGGTGTCATTGCTGCCCACGGGCGAGGTTTCGCCGTAGCCGCGCGCCGTCACGCGTTCCATGCCGATGCCCTGTCGCGCGAGCGCCATGCGCACGGAGTCGGCCCGCTGATTGGAGAGGTTCTGGTTGTAGGCCTCACTGCCGGTGCTGTCGGTGAATCCCTCGACCAATGCATTGCGTTGCGGGAACTCCTTGAGCACTGCCGCCAGCTGGTCGACCATGCGCAAGCCGCCGGGTTTGAGCTCGGCGCGATTCACGTCGAACAGCACATCACCCAGCGTGATGACCATGCCGCGCGGGGTGGCTTGGGCGTTGAGTTCCCTGAGCCGGGCTTCGAGCTGCCGGTTGCGTTCCAGCGTCATCTGGGCCAGACGTTGCGCTTCGGCCGATTCGCTGCGTGCCATATCGACTTCCTGGGTGCGCGCTGCGAGCTGGACTTTGTTGCGTTCAGCGCCAGCGCTGGCCACCATGGCTTCGGACGTTTTCATGTCCATGGTTTCACGCACGATGGCCACGCGTTGCGAGGCCAGGTAGGCCAGGTGGTCGACTTGGGCCGCATCCTCGTCTCGGCCCCAGGCTGCGTTGGCCTTGCTCATGGCGTCGCTCGCCAGCTGCATTTCGGCGCCGGCCTGGTTTTGCGCGCGCGGATCGGCTTGCACGGTGCGGTAATCACTGCGTGCCTGTTCCAGCCGGGCATTGTTGTTGGGAACGCTGCTGCAGCCCGCCAGAACAGCCGCAGCCACGATGGTCAGGGAAAGCAAATTGAAATTTTTCATGATGATCTTTCTGTGGGAGGTTTACTTGGCGCCGCGTTCGATTTCCTGACGCAGCACCCGGTTGCTTTCGCGCAGTTCGGTGGCCGCTTTGCCGGCCCGGATGTTGCGTGCCTTGGCCTCGGCCAGCAGGGCGTCCACCTGGGCGGCTTCGGCCAGCATCAGGGCGCGTTGGTCCTTGCCGTCGGCCATGGCCGTTTTGGCCTGGGCCAGTTTGTCGCGGGCGATGGCCATCTCGGTCGGCGCCAATTCGGTGGCACCGGCGCGTGCGGCACTGTCTACTGCGGCGGTGGATACCGCTATCTGCTCGGCGGGGAGCGGTGTGATTGCGTAGGCCGACTGCAGAAAAGCGGTCATCAGGACGATTGCAGGCAGCCAGTGCATGGGGCTGCGTTGCGAAGCGCGGTTGTTGTTCCTGTGCGATTTGAAAACGGTGTTCATCGTGGGTCCCTTCATGGCCATCAATCAAAAGGAAGGGATTCGGTCGCGATGGCCCGCTGCATCAAGAAAACCCTGTGGCCACAGACGGATGCCTGGAACTCACAAACGCACTTTGCGCTGTGGCTGCTTTCCTGTCGGTGCTCTGGCGCACAGACGCCCGCTATCCCCCTGCATAAAGTGACAACGTGGTGAAAGTTTTATTCACCCGAACCAAGGAATCAGCATGAACTGGGATCGCATTGAAGGTAACTGGAAACAAGTCAAGGGCCAAGCCCAACAGCAATGGGGCAAGCTCACCGACGACGACCTGCAAGTTGTCGCGGGACACCGTGATCAGATGGCTGGCAAGATCCAGGAGCGCTACGGCATTGCCAAAGACGATGCTGAAAAGCAGCTCAAGGCTTGGCAAGATGGAGCGACGGAAGCCTGGTTTGTGGTGGCCGGCGAGCCGGCACCTGCCAGCGTGAAACCCGCCGCGGTGTGAGCTTGAGCGTGCCCGGCGGGCTGTACCGGCCCGGCCCGCTGGGCACGTTTGCGTCAAGCTTGGCTAGATGGCCTCTTTGCAAGGCAGTAGCCGGTCGTATTCTTTTCGAACCACTGCATAACATTCGCAGGTGCGTTGCTCCAGGCCGGGGCGATCCAGCACGCTGATGTGCCCCCGTGCGTAGCGGATCAAACAGGCTTTTTGCAGCTTGAGTGCCGCTTCCGTCACACCTTCCCGTCGTACACCCAGCATGTTGGCGATCAGTTCCTGTGTCATCACCAATTCGTTGCTTTGCAGCCGGTCCAGGCTCAGCAACAGCCAGCGGCACAACTGCTGGTCCAGCGAGTGGTGGCGGTTGCATACCGCCGTCTGCGCCATCTGGGTGATCAGTGCCTGGGTGTAGCGCAGCATCAGGTGCATCACCGGGCTGGAACGGTCAAACTCCTGTTTGATGGCGTCCGAGCGCAGCCTGAATCCCATGCCCGCACTTTGCACCACGGCCCGGCTAGGTGTGGAACCACCGCCCATGAAGATGGAAATGCCGACCACCCCTTCAAACCCCACCACGGCAATTTCAGCCGAGGCACCGTTTTCCAGCACGTGGAGCAAGGACACGATCGCGCTGGTGGGGAAGTACACGTAGGTCATTTTGGCGCCCGACTCGTACAGCACCTGCCCCAGCGCCAGAGTCACCGGCTCCAGCTGGGGTAGCCAGCGCAGCCACTCCGCCTCGGGCAGCGCGGCCAGCAGTTGATTGGTTCTGGGGTCGCTCGGTGGGGTCATGTGCAGTTCCTGCCGTTGAGTGCTGATCGAGGCGGGGCGGGGCGATGCATGGGGGACATCCATCGCACAGGGGATTCATCGTACCTCAGCGTGCGGCGCCTGCTTCAGTCGTGCCGCCGCGGCAGGATTTCCACCCCGAAGCCCCGATAGCCGATGAAGTTGCACTTCGAGTCGAACATCGGTGTACCGCTCACCCGGTACTGCTGGGTGACGCCATTGGCGAGAACCCGGTTCAACACCACATCCAGAAACGGGCTGTGAGCTGCGATGCGGGCCTGCAAGGCCTGTCGTTCGACCTCGTTCCAGCCCTCTTCGGCCGGCTCGTGGGCGCTGCTGGCCAGCGTATCGACCCGCAGCCCCAGCATCTCCAGCACCGGGCCCGATACCTTGGTGAAATGGCCTTCGTTGTCCTGCTCCCAGTACCAGTCGGTGGCCAACTCGGTCAAGCCGCGGTAACGCGCTTCGCTTTCACGCAACTCGGCGGTGCGTTCCTGTACCTGGCGTTCCAGCAACTGGTTGTGTCTGGCCAGCTGCTGGTAGAGCAGGCGGACCTCGATCAGGTTGTGGATGCGCGTCTTGACTTCAACCAGGTCAAACGGCTTGCTGACAAAATCCTTGGCGCCGGCCTGCAGGGCGCGCAGCTTGTGGCCCGGCTGGGCGGTGATGACCAGCACGGGCAGGTAGTCGTCGATGGCGTTGGCCTTGAGACCGTCCATCACCTGAAAGCCGTCCATCACGGGCATCTGCAGGTCGAGCAGGATCAGGTCAAACGGCGTCTTGCGATGCAACGCGCAGACGATTTGAGGATCCATGGTGGTCGATACCTGGCTGTAGCCAGCACCGCGCAACATTTCTTCGAGCAGGCTGCAATTGGCCTGCTGATCGTCCACGATCAGGATGCGGGCGTTGAGAATGTCCTGCGCGGAGATCGTCATGCGGGTTCCTTGTGGGTGGATGCGCTGCGGGCCGTTTTCGAGAACAGCAGGGCCGCGTCCAGCGCGTCCATGAGCTGATCGACCCGGATGGGTTTGGTGATGTAGTTGAAGAACCCCGCTTCCGTGCCTTTTTGAATGTCATGCGGCGCGGCGTTGGCGCTCAGCGCGATGATGGGAATGTGGGCCGTGCTGGGTTCGGCGCGCAGAATTTTCATCGCTTCTATGCCGCTGATGCCAGGCAGGTTGATGTCCATCAGAATCACCGCGGGCAGGTACACGCGCGCAAATTCGATGCCCAGGCTGGCGTCCGCCGCGCCCAGCATTCGCAGGTCGCTGCGGCGCGCAATGATCTGCTCGACCAGCTCCAGGTTGGCCGGGTTGTCTTCCACATACAGCAGGGTCTGCAGCGGTGTCGCCAGAGGGGCGTCGGTTCGTGTCGGCGTCGCCAACGCCTGGTCCTGGGCGATGAGTTGTGGCGCATCGGTCAGCGCCATCTCAACCCAGAACACGCTGCCCACCTCCGGGGTGCTGTCGACCCCGATCTTGCCGTTCATCAGATGCACCAGCCGCTGCGTCACCACCAGACCGATGCCGGTGCCTTCTTCGCCCCCTGACTCCTGCCCCAGGCGGTTGAACGGCTGGAACAGCTGGGCCAGCTGCGCGGGCGTCAGCCCGGCGCCGGTGTCGCGCACGCTGATGCGAATGGTCTGCGGCGGACTGAGCGTGCACTCAACGGTCACATGGCCGCCCGGCTGGTTGTATTTAATGGCGTTGAACAGCAGGTTGATCATCACCTGCTTGAGCCGCGTTCGATCGGCCTTGACATAGCGCGGCATCTCCAGCCGCGTGAAGACCAGTCCGATGCCGCGCTGCTGGGCCTGCGGCTCCACCATGGCACGGCATTCCAGCAGCACTTCGGAGAGCGAGACCGGTTCGCTCGACAGGCTGAGCGTGCCGGACTCGATCAGCGCCAAGTCCAGGATTTCGTTGATCAGGTCCAGCAGGTACCAGCCTGCCTTGAGGATCTGGTCGATGCTGCGTTTCTGGGTCGGCGTGGGAGCTGGGGTGCCCGACTCCACCAGCTGGGCAAAGCCCAGAATGGCATTGAGCGGGGTGCGCAGCTCGTGGCTCATGCTGGAGATGAAATCGGTCTTGGCGCGGTTGGCGCTCTCTGCGGCCGCCACCGCCTCGTTGAGTTGCTGCTCCACCCGCTTTCGTGCCGAGTTGTCGGTGCCGATCAGCAGGTAGCCGATGAGCGCGCCGTCGTCGTCGCGAAGCGCGGTGATCGACACCAGGGCCGGAAAGGAACTGCCGTCCTTGCAGATGTAGGTCAGCTCGTAGATGTCCTCGATGCCGCGTGAGGCCTTGAATGCCAGGGCCTCAAAACCGGGTGCGATGGGGGTGTTGAGCTCTGCGCTCAGCGCCTGCGCCCGTGCCCGCACTTCCTGCGGGTCGTGCATGTCGCTCGGGCGGGTGCGGTTGATGACCTCATCGGCCCGATAGCCCAGCATGCGCTCGGCACCCACATTGAAGAGTTGAATGATGCCTTTCTCGTCGGTCGCAATGATCGAGAAATTGGCGCTGGTGAGAATCGCGTTTTGCAGCGCTCCCGCTTTCAGCAGCGCGTTGCGACGTCCCGGTTCGTTCGTCTCTTCGGGCCTGGCCTGGACATCGGTGTTATGGGGGTGCTTGTTGTCTTTGACCATCGAGGTTCCAGGTGAACACCGCAAACCGGTGTGGATGGCTAAACAGAAAGCCCGGCGGCGGCCGGGCTAGCGTCTGCGCGTTCACGAACAAGCTTCAGGGCTTGCGTGGAGACAGATCCGAATAGCTTTTCTTAGAGCGGTCGGCGGCCACTGATGATTCGCATCAAGACCACCACGACGGCAATGACCAACAAGACATGAATGAATCCGCCCATGGTGGTGGCGGTCACCAGACCGAGCAGCCACAGGATGAGAAGCACAACGGCGATGGTGTAAAGCATGGTCTTCCTTGTTCAGTGGGCGTTTGCGCTCACTTGACCTGGTTGCCGATGATGCCGCCGATGGCGGCGCCACCCAGGGTGCCGGCGGTGCTGCCGCCGGTCAGCACGGAGCCGCCGATGGCGCCAGCACCTGCACCGATGGCGGTGTTCTGGTCTTGGCGCGACATGTTGCTGCAGGCACCCAAGCCGGCCAGCAGGGTCAGGATGCCGGCCAGCGCAAGCTGGCGGGGGGCGATGCGGGTGAATGTATTCATGGTGTTTGCTCTAAAAGGTTGTGATGGGATCGTGCGGGGATTACTTGAGCCGCATGTCGTTCTTGACCGATTTCACGCCGCCGACGCCCTGCGTGATGGCAACTGCTTTCTGGATGTCGGCCTGGGTGCTGACAAATCCGCTCAGCTGGACCGCGCCCTTGAAGGTCTCGACATTGATCTCTGCCGATTTCAGAGTGGGTTCGTTGAAGATGGCGGCTTTCACCTTGGTGGTGATGGCGGTGTCGTCCACGTACTGGCCGGTACTTTCCTGCGTGGGGGTCGATGAGCAAGCCACGATGGAAGTCAGGGCCGCGGCAGCCAGCAGAAGGGTGAAGAAACGTTGGGTGGTTTTCATGAGGGTTTTCCTGTGAAAGGGTTGAACTGGCTGTGCAACAAGGGGATGCACTGCATGGCGAACCGGTTCAATACCCTGCGCCAATGGGGTCACGATAAGACGTGCCGCCGGCCCCGTCTGTGCGCTGCCGCACCCAGCCCCGCGAAATGCCCGCGCTTCCTCAAATCCGAGGCGAAATGCCATGAATGACGTGCTGCCCTGATCGCGCACCGCGTCACGCCACCTGCTAGCCAGTCGCAAAAGACCGCACCTCCAGCCGCAGGATGGGCGGCTGGAGGTGAACGCGGTGAACCCGCCCTGAACCTGCTGATGCGGAGTCAGTCGGCCTTGAAGCCGGTGGCCGCGACGGCCTTGCCCCAGGTGATGGTGTCGGCGGCGATGATGCGGGCGAACTCCTCGCGGTCGGTGCCGGTGACGCGGAAGCCGGCCTCTTCCATCTTGGCCTTGGCGTCCGGGGCCTTCATGGCCTTCTGGATATCGGCACTGAGTTTGACCAGGATGTCATTGGGCGTCTTGGCCGGCGCCACGATGCCGAACCAGGAACTGAACTCCAAGGTGGGGTAACCCTGTTCCTTGATGGTGGGCACATCGGGCAAGGCGGCGGCACGTGTGGCGCCGGTGGTGCCCAGCGCCACCAGCTTGCCGGCCTTGACGTTGGGCGCTGCCAGCCCCACGCTGGCAAACACGCCTTGCACGTCGCCGCTGAACAGGCCGCCCAGCGCATCAGCCGTGCTCTTGTAGTGCACCGCTTCCGGCTTGAGCTTGACCGCCTCGCCGAACATGAAGGCGCCGAAGTGGCCCGGCGTGCCGGCACCGAAGGTGGCCATGAACAGGCCTTTCTGCTGCTGCGTCCAGCTGACAAATTCCTTCACGTTCCTGGCCGGCACCTTCTGCGGGTTGACCAGCAGTGCGAAGTCCGCGCTCACCACCTGGCTCACGGGGGCGAAGTCCTTGGCCGGGTTGTAGGGCAGCTTGGTGTAGCTGCTGGGGGCGATGCTGAGCTGGCCGGTCTCGCCCAGCATCAGGGTGTAGCCGTCGGGCGTGGCGCGCGCGGCTTCGCTGGCGGCGATCAGGCCGCCGGCACCGGGTTTGTTGTCCACGATCACGCCCAGGTTGCCCCAACCCTCGGAGAGCTTTTGTGCCAGCAGGCGGGCCACGATGTCAGGGCCGGTGCCGGCCGGGAAACCGACGATGATGCGCACCGGCCGCGACGGGTAGGCCGCTTGCGCCTGCACGATGGGTGCCGCGGTACAGGCTAGCAAAGCTGCTGCGGTGAGTACGGCGCGGCGGGTGGTGGGAGTGAGGCTTGTTTTCATGGAGGTGTCTCCTGCTTTGTTATGAAAAAAGGGGGGGCTGGAATGGCGTGGCCGGGTTCACGCCACGGCAAACAACTTCATCTCGACACGGTCCGGGTGCCGCGCACCGGTGCCGATGAACAGGCGCTCGCTGATCCAGCCCAGCGCCGGCGAGGCGGTCTCGAAACTCGGGCAACAGCGGAAATAGATCAGCTGCGGGTCCACCGGCTCGCCGCGGATGAGCCGGGCGGTGAGCTCCGGCGGCGCCACGCGCACGGCCCGGTTCTGCACATAGATCAGGTCGCCGGCATCGGTCTCCAGCACGTAGCGGGCGTCGAGTTCGGCCAGGCGTGGCGTCACGATCAGCTGGAAGTCGGCGCCGCCGGGCAGCACGCGCGCCGTCCAGCCCTGGCCTTGCGCCTGCCCGCCCAGAATCGGAATCAGGCGGCGCATGCCGTGCAGGGTCTGCCCGACCTCCTGGGGCTTGTCCACGATAACGGATAGATCGGCAAAAAATTCCAGGGCAGGTTGGGGCAGGTTCAGCATGGCGGCAGCTTAAGGCGGGTGGGCGTCATCTGCTGTCATCCCTTAAGATGACAAAAAAGAGAGAGACAAGCGATGAGGAAATGGACACCTGCGGTCAGCACCAGCAGCACGGGCCGCTACGCGCACGTGCTGGCGGACCTGATCGGCCAGTTGGGCCAGCCGCGTTTCGCCTCGACCCTGCTGGAAGGGTTGAACCCGTTGGTGCCGGCCGCGTCGTTCTCGATCTACCAGACCGGCCGCAGCTGCGTGCCGCAGCTTTTCATGTCAGGCAGCTTCGGCGTGCCGGACACCACGCGTGACTGCTGGCGCGCCTACCTCTCAGGCCCTTACCTGAGCGACCAGACGCTGGTGTCCGAGCGCGCTGGCGACAGCACGCCCCTGCTGTGCCACATCACGGCGCAGGAGGTGCCGGTGTTACACCGGGCCCGGGTGTACGAGGCGCATGGCGTGGCGGAACGGGTGTCGGTGGTGCAGCAGACCGGGGCGTCGCTGCTGGCGCTCAATTTCTACCGTCACCAGCATCAGCGGCCGTTCAGCGACCAGCAGGTGGCTGGTTTTGCGGACATGGCGCCGGCGTTGCTGGCCCTGGCCAAGAAGCACATCGCCTTGTCGAGTCCGCAGTTGGCCGACGACCCGATTGCGACCTGGCAGCAGCGCCTGCGCCAGCTCAACCCGGCGCTGACACCGCGCGAGCTGGACGTCTGCGCCCGGCTGCTGACGGGCATGACGCAGGACGGCATTGCCTGTGACCTGGGCTTAAGCCTGCCCAGCGTCAAGACCTACCGCAACCGCGCCTTTGCCCGCCTGGGCATCCATTTCCGCAACGAGCTGTTTGCCATGCTGTTGCGCGCGCCCGCCGCACCACCGGCAAACTAACGCGCAGGAGCAGGAGGGCGACGGTGTTCTATGGCCCGCGCTGCGCTTTCTTCAGCCGGTAGCCGAACTGCCGCACCGTCAGGCCCAGGGCCTGCGCGGCGCGTGACTGGTTGCCGCGATGCAGGGCCAGCACCTGCTGCAGCTCGTCCAGCGTGTGCGAATCGGCCGGCAGGTAGTTGCGCACCAGTGGGGCATCGGTGGCCGGTTCCGCGAAGGGCGGTGGCGGCTCAGAAGCGGGGCTGGCGGCAGCCTTGCCGCGCGGCAGGAAGCGATCCAGCTCGGCGGCCGAAACCTGGGTGCTGTCGGTCAGCAGCACCAGCCGTTCGATGACGTTGCCCAGCTCACGGATGTTGCCGGGCCAGGGGTGGGCTTCCAGCCGGGCGAGCGCGGCAGGCGTGAGGTGCACGTTGCGCTGGTTGGCCTGGTTGGCACGGTTGACGAAGTGCAGCGCCAGCGTGCGGATGTCCTCGCGCCGCTCGCGCAAGGACGGCAGGTGGATCGGCACCACGCTGATGCGGTAGTACAGGTCCTGGCGGAAGCCGCCGCGCGCCACTTCGGCCTCCAGGTCGCGGTGGGTGGCGGTGACCAGCCGCACGTCGACCCGGGTTTCGCGCTTGCCGCCCAGCCGCACCACCGTGCCCTCTTGCAGCGTGCGCAGCAGCTTGGTCTGCATGGCCAGTGGCATGTCGCCGATTTCGTCCAGAAAGATGGTGCCGCCGTCGGCCTGCTCGAACCAGCCGGCGCGCGCGCTGGCCGCGCCTGTGAAGGCACCGCGCTCGTAGCCGAACAGTTCGGACTCCAGCAGCGAGTCGGGAATGGCGGCGCAGTTGACCTTGATGAAGGGCGCGTCACGCCGCGGGCTGGAGAGGTGCAGGGCACGCGCGAACAGTTCCTTGCCGGTGCCCGACTCGCCCAGCAGCAGCACGCTGGCCTGTGACGGCGCCACGCGCTCCAGCTCGTGCAGCGCCTGCAGCAGTGCCGAGGCGCTGCCGATGATGCCGTAGCGGACGGCCGCGGCCTCCAGCGCGTGGGTGAGCAGGGCGTTGCGCGCTTCCAGGTCGCGGGTTTTTTCCTGCAGCAGGCTGTGCAGCTGCAATATCTGCCCGGCCAGCGTGGCCAGGATCTGCAGCAGTGCCATGTCGTCGTTCAGGTGACGCAGCCGGCTGCGGATGCGGTGGCAGGCCAGCACGCCCACGGTGTGGTGGTTCACTTCGATCGGCAGCGCCATGAAGGCCACGGTATCGGGCGGCAGCTGAGCGCGCGTCACGCTGCGCGCCAGAAACAGCGGTTCGGCGTCGATGTCCTGCACCAGAATGGGCTGGCCGGTGGCCAGCACGCGGCCGGTGACGCCTTCGCCCACGGCATAAACGCCGCGCGCCACCTCGGCCTGGGTCAGACCGTAGGCGTGGCGGATGCGGGCCGTGGGGGGCTCGGCGTCGGCATCGAGCAGCACAATGCGCCCGCGGTTCAGGCCCAGCAGTTCCGACATCAGGTGCAGCATCTCGCGCAGCACCACACCGGGCGCCAGGCTTTTGCCGATCAGGCGCATCACTTCGCGCATCAGCAGCAGTTCCTGGGCGCGCCACTGCACTTCAGGCGCGGCGCCGGGGTCGCCTGGAGGGGGCAGAGAGGTCAGGGGTGGGGGCATGTGCGGATACAAGCAAGAAGCTGGCCTGCTTGGCGGCCGGGCAGGGGCCGCCTCATGGTATGGTCTACGTCAGTGCTTTGTTCAAGCCCCATGTGGAAATTCTGGAAGAAACCCGTCGTTGCCAAGCCGGTTGAGCCTGTCGAGGTGCTGCCGGTGCTTGTCCGGCCACTGGCTTACCGACGCTTTTTGCGCATGGTTTTCCAGGCGCCGGCCCGGCTCAACCTGAGTGGGCGCATGCGTGAGGTGCAACTGCTCGACGTCTCACTCAAAGGGGCGCTGGTGGACATGGGCGCTGCGCTGCGCTGCCCGGTGGGCACGCACGGCCGCCTGCGCCTGATGCTGTCGTCGACCACCTTCATCGCCATGGACATCGTGGTGGCGCGTGTGCAGGGCAGCCAGCTGGGGCTGCAATGCACGCACATCGACCTCGACAGCGTGACGCATCTGCGCCAACTCATTGAGCGCAATGCGCAGGACCCGGCGTTGCTGGGCCGGGAGCTGGCGATGCTGATTGGCAGCGCCTGAGCGTCGCCGAGCTGCCGGTTCCTAAGCGTAGGTGACCCAGTCCGCCAGCCCGGGCTGGTCCAGGTGCGGCAGGGTGTTGTAGCTCAGCAAGGTATGGCGCTTCGGGTTGAAGGTGAACTCGGTCACCGCGCTGTTGCGGATGCGCATATTGAGTTCGATGGTGGTTTCGGGCGTGGTGCCCAGCACATGGCCCACGGCGGTGGCAATCGGCCCACCGCTGGAGACGATCAGCACATTACCCTCGAAGTTCTGCCGCACATGGTCGAGTGCGCCGGTGACGCCGGCCTGGAAGGCGTCGTAGCTCGGCATGCCTTTGGGGCTGACCACGCCGTTCATCCACTGCGTCAGGCCGTCGCGCAGCAGGCGGAAGTGGTGGCGGTACAGCTCGGGGGTGTCCGGTTTTTGCAGTTTGTGCGGGTGGATGGTGGCGATCACCGCTTCGCTGTCGTACTCGTTCAGGCCGGGCCACAGCAAGGCGGTACTGGCGTGGGCCGCGGCGTCCTGCGGGTGGGCCAGTCCCAGGCCCTCGGCAATGCCGGCCCAGGTCTGTGCATGGCGGCGCAGTGTGCCGGTGATGACCGCGTCGAACGTCATGCCGCGCTCGCGCCAGTACTGCCCCAGGCGCACGCTCTGCTTGTGGCCGAGTTCGCTCAGGCGGTCATAGTCCTGTTCGCCAAATGAGGCCTGGCCGTGGCGTACGAGGTAAAGGGTTCCCATGCCAGAAATTGTGGCAAAAAACGGCCCTGGCCCTTGTCGCTCGTGCGACGTCAGCTATCAAATCAGGAGTGATTGGGCCGGTGTCAAAGCGCTGGAGGACTCACAGCTGCACACGGCCGTCGATGCAGGTCACCACCTGGCCACCGACCCAGACCTGGCCGCCGGCGTCGCGCTCCAGTTGCACGCGCCCGGCACGGCCCAGGCACGTGCCTTGCGAGGCCAGGTAGCGCTCGGGCAGGTGGTCTTCGGCCATCAACCACTGCGCCAGGCTGGCGTTGAGGCTGCCGGTGACCGGGTCTTCGGGGATGCCCACCGGCGCGGCGAAGGCGCGCACCTCCAGGTCCGCTGCGGCCTGTTGCGGCGCGTCGGCCGCGTGCTCGGCAAAAGCGCGTGCCTCGCGGCTCGATTTTGCTATCAAATTAATAGCTGGTTGCGCCGATTCGACGGCGCATACACCCACTTTTTGCTTCAAATCCTTGAGTGCCTGGTGGTTCGGCTCCAACGCCAGCACGGTGTCGGTGCTGTCCAGTAGCAGGCCGAGCCATTCCGGGCCGTTGTTCAAGTGCTGGGCGGCACGGATCTGCGTCACGCTGATGCCGAGCGCTTGCGCCACGTTGGACAGCAACTCGGGCGTCGGCGTGCTGCGCTGAAGCGGCGGCGCGGCAAAGGTGAGGTGATGGCCGGCGCGGCGGATCGACACCAGACCCACCGCGCATTCCTGCACGATCACCTCGGCCTGCTTCGGCGTGCCGCCGCCAGCACCTGACGCTCGCGGGGTGCCCCCCGCCTCCAGCCAGGCATGGCATGTGCCCAGCGTCGGGTGTCCGGCGAAGGGCAGCTCGGCACCCGGCGTGAAGATGCGCACGCGGTAGTCGGCGCCCGGCTGCGTGGGCGGCAGCACAAAGGTGGTTTCCGACAGGTTGGTCCAGCGCGCAAAGCGCTGCATCTCGTCGTCGCTCAGGCCAGAGCCGTCAAGCACCACGGCCAGCGGGTTGCCGTAGTAGGGCGTGGCGGTGAAGACGTCAACCTGCTTGAAGGGGCGTTGGCGGTGGTGGCTGTTCACGGGGTCACCTCCGTGCTGTGCACTGCACTGCGCGCTTGCTTGGGGCGGCCTGGTACGGCGCTCATGCCATGTTCTCCTGGATGACGGCGGCGAGGGCGGTCACGCCCTGCTGGATCTCCTGCTCGCTGGCAGTGACGAAAGACAGACGCAGGGTGCGCGCATCGGCATGGTCGGCATAAAACGCGGCGCCCGGCACAAAGGCCACATCCCGGTCCACCGCCTTGGGCAGCAGGGCGGCGGCGTCCAGCCCTTCGGGCAGGCGGGCCCAGAGGAACATGCCGCCGTCAGGCCGGTTCCATGTCACGCCAGGCGGCATGTGCTGCGCGAGCGCGGCCAGCATCACATCGCGCTGCGCCTTGTACAACGCGCGGATGCGCGGCACGTGGCGATCGAGGAAGCCGTCTTTCATCACCTCGGCCACCACGCGCTGGTTGAAGCCGGGGCTGTGCAGGTCCGCCGCCTGCTTGGCCTGCAGCAACTTGGGGAAGAGGTCCTTGGGTGCCACCACGAAGCCCAGGCGCAGGCTGGGCGCCAGCACCTTGGAAAACGAGCCGAGGTAGAGGCAGCCGTCCGGGTTGCGCGCGGTCAGTGGTGCCGGCGGTGGGGTGTCGAACCAGAGTTCACCGTAGGGGTTGTCTTCGATCAGCGGCAGGCCCAGTTCGGCCGCGCAGGCGGAGAGTGCCGCACGCCGGGTTTCGCTCAGGGTGCGCCCGGTCGGGTTCTGGAAGTTGGGCAGCACGTACAAAAAACGCGCCGGCGTACCGGCGGCTTGCACGCGGCGCAGATCGGCGATGTCCACGCCTTCCTCGTCGCTGGCCACGCTCTGTACCTGCGGCTCCATCGGCGCGAAGGCCTGCAGGGCCCCGAGGTAGGTGGGCGTTTCCACCAGGATGCGGCTGCCCTGGTCGATCAGCACCTTGGCTGCCAGGTCCAGGCCCTGTTGCGAGCCGGTGGTGATGAGCACCTGCGCCGGATCCACTGACCACGGCAGGGATGCCGCCACCATCTCGCGCAAGGGGCCGTAGCCTTCGCTGGCGGCGTATTGCAGCGCGGCCGAGGCGTCGTCGCGCAACACCTTGGCGCAGGCGGCGGCAAACTCTTCCACCGGGAAGGTCTTGGGTGAGGGCAGCCCGCCGGCGAAGCTGATGATGCCCGGGCGCTCGGTGACTTTGAGCAGCTCGCGCAGCACCGAGGGGTTCATTTTTTCGGCACGTGCGGCCAGCACCCAGGGTGACGGGGTGTGCAGGGCACTCGGATTCATGGTGCGGTTCCTTCTGGGTCGAGAGAGTTTGATCGGATGGTGTCAACGGGCATTTTGCGGCCGGCGAACACCACCGCCATCACCGCGAGGCCGAAGCCGACGGTGACCGTGTCGAGTGTTTCGCCCAGCAGCGGCACGGCAAACAGCATGGAGAGAAAGGGTTGCAGCAACTGCAGCTGGCTCACACGCACCGTGCCGCCGAGGGCCAGGCCACGGTACCAGGCGAAGAAGCCCAGCCACATGGAGAACAGCGCCACATAGGCGAAGCCGCCCCAGGCGGCAGGGCTGACCTGTGTGGCCGGCCAGGTCCAGAGGGTCAGCGGCAGCGTGACGGGCAGTGCCAGCAACAGGGCCCAGCAGATCACGTGCTCGGCCGGCATGCGGCGGGCCAATTGGGCGCCATAGCCATAACCGACTGCCGCGCACAGCATGCCGGCCAGCAGCAGAAGGTCGGCGGCTTGCAGCGCCAGGCCGCTGGCGCCCGAATGCAGCACGGCAAACACCATGACCAGTGCCGTACCCGCCACGGCGCACAGCCAGAAGCCGGCCGAAGGCCGCTGCCGGTGCAGCCAGGCGCCCACGGCCGCTGTGGCCAGCGGCAGCACGCCGAGGATGACGCTGGCATGCACCGCCTCCACCTGGCGCATGGCCAGCGAGGTGCAGAGAGGAAAACCGAACACCACGCCCAGTGCCACGATGGCCAGCGCCCGCCAGTCTTCCGGCTTGGGCCAGGGCGCACGCAGGATGAGCAGCAGGACGGCAGACAGGGCGGCCGCCACGGTGGCGCGGCCGAGCGCGATGAACAGGCCCGACAGCTGAGGCGCATCGGGTGTGCCGGTGGCCAGGCGCGTCATGGGCAAGGTGAGTGCGAAGATGGCAACGCCCAGCAGGCCGAGCCAGAGACCCTGGCGGATGTTGGCGGCGGGGTTCGACGGACGGGGCATGGGGCTCACTCTACCGCGCTTTCATGCGGCGGTCGCGCGCAGAAGCGTTGCCGCCATGGCCGGAGAAGTCCGGCGGTTTGGCTCAGGCCGGTAGGCCGCGCGCGGGTCGCGCCAACATGGCCGACAAGGTGCGCAGCAAGGCGCGGTTGACTTCTTCCATGTCGATCTGGTGCTCGTTGCACAGGGCATGGGTGGCACGGGTGTTGGGTGACTCCAGCGCCGCGGCAATGGCGAGGTAAGGCGCGTAGGGGCCGTCGTTTTGCAGCAGCGCGGCGTTGACGCGCTCGGACAGGGGCAGGCGCTCCAGTGAGGCGGCCAGGGGTTCGCCCAGCAGCAGGTCGATCTGCGACAGCAGGCCGCACAGGTAGACCTCGCGCCGCAGGTTGTCTTCTTCGCCGGCGTCCAGCAGGCGCTCCATGAGGTGGGCACGCATGACCAGCGCGGTGCGTACCGGTTGCAGGTTCACGTCGCTGGCGGCATGCGGCAACTGCTCCAGCAGCCAGGCCTTGAGCACCGAGTAGCCCAGCACCATCAGACCGCGCCGGATCGATTCGACTTCGCTGCGCAGACCCAGGCCAGCCGAGTTGACATAGCGCAGAAAGCTGTAGGCCAGCACCGGCTCTTCGCTCAGCATGAGTTCGATGGTATCGAGCGAGACGTCGGCCTCAATGGCTTCGACCAGGTGCAGGATGGCGGTCTGGCCCGGCTGGATGAGCTGCTGCCGGTAGCTGTGCAGCACGTCGTCCACCGGCCAGCCGGCCAGCGCCCAGGCGCCTTGCTGGTCCAGACAATGTTCGGCCAACGCGCGATTGGCGATGGCCTCGTAGATCTGGCCGGGCACGACCGGGCTCTTGAGCGGGGCCTCGCTGTCATGATCACGGTGGGTCTGCAGCGAGGCGCGCAGGCCCAGCAGGGCTTCCTCGGCCGTGAGGTTGATGATGCTTTTATGGAAGCGTTCACTGATGGCGGGGTCGGGGCGTTGGCTAGGTGCCCCGCACCAGATCATCCGCAGGCCGCGCCGATGGGCGTGCTCCACACGCTGCGCCAGGGCAGCATCGCCCAGCCAGGCTTCGGGCACCTGCACCCAGGGGTCGCTGGCGGTGCCATGTTCCAGGATATCGTTCAACAGCGAGGCGGAGTGGATCTCCAGCAGCAGCACCGGGGCCTGTTCCGGCCATTGCTCGCGCAAGGCGGCCAGCAGGTGCTGGGCATCCACCGGCACCGCCGCATCCGCGTCGACAAAGATCCGTACCGCAGCGGGTTGTCGCAACTGGTTCCACAACAGTTGGTAGCCCAGGGAGATGCTGCCAAGAACGGTTTGGGCCATAGGGCGAAGCGGGTGTTTTTAACCCAGGTAGTTGAACAGAGACAGGCGCTGAACCTGTGCGTAGGTCTTCAGCGCTGCATCGTAACCGGTCTGCTGGTTCTGGAAGTCCGAAATGCCTTTGATCATGTCCATGTCTTCGGCGCGCGACCGGTCGGTCTCGAGCTGGTTGGACTTGGTCTGCTGGTTGCTGTCGATGTTGTCGGCACGGTTGAGCATGTCGCCGGCCAAGCCGCGGGCCGACTGGATACGGTTCATGCCGGTATCAAGCTCGGCCAGGGCCTTGGTGAAAGCCTGGCTCAGCGTATTGCTGTTGTTGGCGTTGTTGATGCCGGCAACGGCCTTGTCGATCACCTTGAAGATGTTGGAGATGCTGCTGGGCGCGACCTGCAGGGTATCGCCATTGGCCGGCACGCCTTCGACGCGCAGTGCCATACCGCCAAACTGGATGTTCTGGCCGCTGGTGTAGGGCTGGCCGGTTGCGACCGTGGCGGCGGTGGTGGTGTCCACCACGTCATAGGTGGTGACGCCGGCGACGACGTTGAAGGTGACGGTGTAGTTGTCCCCGGTCACGGCCGACGGGTTGACGACCTGGCCGGCGTCGGTCCAGGCGGTGCCGGTGTTGGCGCCGCCGAGCGAGACATCGAATACGCCATTGCCGGATGGCACATTCATCCAGACGGCCTGGCCGTCCATGGCACTGGGGATTGCGACGGTCGAGCTGGCATTCTGTCCGGCAATGCCTTTGAATTCCACACCGGTGGCAGCATCGGTAAAGGGGGCGCTGGCGCTGCCCAGTCCGCCAAACAGCGGCACGCCGTTGCTGTCGGCCTTGTTGGCATAACCGAACAGCTGGTCGCGAAGCGCGGAGATCTGCTGCGCGATGCTGCTGCGGTTGACGCTGGTGTAGCCGGCATTGCCGGCGCTGACCACCAGGTCGCGGATGTTCTGCAGCGTTTCGGTGGCGCTGCCCAAAGTGGACTCGGCCATGGCCATGGAGTTTTTCTGGACGTTGAGTGCGCGCTGCTCTGTTTCGATGCGGCTGATCCGGGTCATCGCCCGCTCGGCCTGGGCGGCGCCGGTGGGGTCGTCGCTGGGGCGCAGCACTTTCTTGCCGGCTGTCAGTTTTTCCTGCAGTTCGGACAGGCCGACCTGATGGCTGCTCAGTTTGGCCAGGGAGTTGTCGTAGGCGTTGGCGCTACCCAGTCGCATGCTCATGTTTCAATCCTCGTCCTGTCTTTCTTCAACGGCCCAGGCTCTGCAGCAGCGAGTCGAAAATATTCTGGGCCAGTTGCATCATCTTGCCGGAGGCCTGATAGGCCTGCTGGTATTGCAGCATCTTGGCGGCCTCTTCGTCCAGGTTGACGCCGGAAACACTGGCGCGCTGCTGCTCGATGCTGCTGGCAATATTGCCGGAAACGGTGCTGGCCGATTTCGCGCTTTGCACCTGGATGCCGATTTCGGCCATCAGGCCGGCATAACCGTCGGTCAAGGGGCCACCGTCGAACATCGCCACATCGCGCAGGTTCAGCATCGCTTGCGCATTGCCGGCATTGAGGGCCGGATAGGGGTTGGTATCCACCTTGAAGGTGTCACCAACCTGTGGTGTTCCCTTGAGCGTGAGCGACCAGCCCGCCAGCGGTGCCACAGCCGGATAGGTGTATTCGATCGGCTGACCCGGGGTGTAGGTATGGACCGTGGCACCGGTATCGGAGCGCGTGTAGGTGCTGGTGCCGGTGAAGGTCAGCGTGACAGCGGGAGGCACCGGCACGGAGCGTGTCGTGAGGTCGCCCACCGACAGGGTGCCGGTGTTGGTGGTCCCTGCGGTGGCGGTCACCGGGCTGGCCATGGCCAAGCCGCGGGGAGACGAAAACGCCGTGGCAATCGACCCTGCGGCGGTGCTGAAAGGTTTGAGCAGGAAGTGGTCGCCGGCGGTTGCCGGTGTGGCGCTCTGCTGGATGTCAAGGCCGTCAATCTTGACCGGATTGGTGGCCCCGAAATCAAACGCCGTGGCTTTGCCGTCCGACAGGCGCACGATGGTGCCGGCGGTGCCCGAGGTGAACGTCACCTCGTAATCAGACGCCATCAATTGGGTCGTGCCAGACGGGTTGGACTGAACACCGAGGCTCAGGGTGGTGCCCGGCGGGGTGTTGGTGTCGGCCGGATAGCCATCCGGCATGGAGGTGAGCGTGAACAGGGCCGTGCCGGGGTTGCCGTTGAGGTCCAGGCCCAGGGCCTGCTGCTCGTTCATGCGCGTGCCGATGGCGAGTGCCATGCGACCCAGCAGGTTGCCGGCATTGACCAGGTCTTCGTTCTTGAAGCGCAACAGTCCCGCGACTTCTCCGCCACCCAGCATGCTGGTATTGATCGGGTACTTGGAGCTACCCACATTGATCAACAACTGGCTCTGGTTGGGATCGCCCGAGTAATTGGTGGGAGCCACCTCCAGCTTCGATACCGTGGTGCCGAGCACCAGGGCCTGGCTACCGCCCACGAAGATGCCGACGGTGCCGTCCGCGGACGGGATCGAGGTCGTCTGGATGTATTTGTTCAATTCGCTGACCAACTGGTCGCGTTGGTCCAGCAGGTCATTGGGCAGGTGGCCGCTGCCCATGGCACGCGAGATTTCCTGATTGGATTTGGCAATCTGGGTGGCCAGGTTGTTGATGGTCGTGACGTTGGTTTGCAGCTCTTGTGAGACGCCCAGCCGGAGTTGATAGAGCTGGTTGGAGGCGGTCTGGAAACGCGCAGCCATTTCGTCCGCGCTGGTCAGTGCCACCGCGCGCGCCGTCAGGTCGGAAGGGGCGCTGACAATGTCGGAAAACGAATTGAGCAAGTCGCTGACCGAGGCGCCCAGGCCGTCGGTGCCGCCGGAGAAAACGCTCTCAAGTTGCTGCAATTTGTCGTAACGCGTCGCGTCGCTGGCGGCGACGGATTTCATCAGCGTGGCCTGCTTGGTCAGGAAGTCGCTGTAGTTGCGCTGAACCGTGGTGATGTCAACGCCGTTGCCGTAGTAGCCGCCACCGGTGAACTGGCCTTCCACGTTCTGGACGATGACGGTCTGGCGCGAGTAGCCCGGCGTGTTGACGTTGGCAATGTTGTTGCCGACGGTCTCAAGAATCTTCTGGTTGACCAGCAAGGACCGTGCGCCAATGTTCAGGATGTTGCCCATGCTCTCTTCCCTCAGGCGGTGGCGCGCTGCAGACGCAGCGTGGTGTTGATGGCCCGGCTCAGCTTGTTGGCGTAATCGGGGTCGGTGGCGTAGCCGGCGCGCTGCAAGCCGCTGGCGTAGGCCTGGACCGAGCCGGTCTGCTGGCGCACCTGGGCGTAACGCGGGCTGTCGGAAATCAGGCGGGCATAGTCGCGGAACGATTCTTCATACGAGTTGTAGGCGCGGAACTTGGCCACGGTCTTTTGCGGCACACCGTTGACGTATTCGGTGGTGGTGACCTCGGCCACCTTGCCTTTCCAGCCCGGGCCGGCCTTGATGCCGAACAGGTTGAACGAAGTCGAGCCGTCGGCGTTGGTGATTTCGCGCCGGCCCCAGCCGGTCTCGTGCCCGGCCTGGCCGATCATGAAGCTGGCGGGAATGCCGCTGCTTTGTTCCACCTTGGCGGCGACGCCATTGAAGCGTTGCACAAAACTGGTCTGGCTGACGGTCGGCGTGGCGTTGCCCTGGCCGGCGGCCGGCTGGATGGCCTGTTTGCCGGCAGCGTGCGCACTGCCTTGTCCTTGTGTCTCCGCCGCACCCATCTGGCGCGAGAGCTGCTGGGCGATGATGTCCGACAGCCCGCCGGGACGGCCCGACATCTGCACGGCCAGCTGCTGGTCGAGCAGATCGGTGCCGAGGTCGCCCTGGGCGCTTTCCAGCATGCCGGATTTCATGGTGGCCTCGCGCATGCTCTTGATCAACTCGCGCATGAAGAGCGATTCGAATTGCTTGGCAGCTTCCTTGATGGCGGCGGGCGTGTTCTGGCCGGCCTGCAGTTTCAGGCTGTTGAGCGAGCGCGCATCGGCCGCCAGCGCATTGGAGTTGTGGGTCAGGTTGCCGACACCCATGTCAGATCACCTCAAGCTCCGCATTCAGTGCGCCGGCCGCCTTGATGGCCTGCAAAATGGCCAGCAGGTCCTGCGGCGTGGCGCCCAGTGCGTTCAGGGAACGCACCACTTCCGACAATTGGGGCGAGGCCGGCACCTGGATCAGTACACCCGGTTCCTGCTTGATCTGGATGTTGGCTTTTTCCGTTACCACGGTCTGGCCGCCGGACAGGGGGCCGGGTTGGCTGACAACCGGGGTGGAGGTGATGGTGACCGACAGGTTGCCGTGCGCAATGGCGCAGGGCCCCAGCGTCACGGCCTGGTTGAGCACCACCGAGCCGGTGCGCGAATTGATGACCACCTTGGCGGCACGGATGGAGTTTTCCAGCGGCAACTCCTCCATCTCGGCGATGAAGGTGATACGTGCGTTGGGGTCAACCGGGGCCAAGACGTCAACCGTGCGGCCGTCCAGGGCGCGGGCGATGCCGTCGCCGAAACGGCGGTTGATGGCTTCGGCCACGCGGCGTGCGGTCTGGAAGTCGGAGGCATCCAGGCCGAGCCGGATGCTGTTGCCTTCGAGCAGCGGCGTAGGGACGGCGCGCTCGATCTGGGCGCCGCCCGGAATGCGGCCGGCGCTCAGGTGGTTGATCTGGACCTTGCTGCCGCCTGCGGCTGCGCCGGCACCGGCCACCACCATGCTGCCTTGCGCCAGGGCGTAAATCTCACCGTCGGCGCCTTTGAGCGGGGTGGAAATCAGGGTGCCGCCCTTGAGCGACTTGGCATTGCCCATGGACGAGACGGTCACGTCGACCATCTGGCCCGGGCGGGCAAACGCCGGCAGTTGCGCCGTCACCAGCACGGCGGCCACATTCTTGAATTGCAGACGAGAAATGACGTCCGAGGGCAGGGTGATGCCGAGCTGCTGCAGGTAGTTGTTCATGCCCTGGGTGGTGTAGGGCATCTGGGTGGTCTGGTCGCCGGTGCCGTCCAGGCCGATGACCAGGCCGAACCCGGTCAACTGGTTGCTGCGCACACCATCAATGGAGGCGATTTCCTTGATGCGGCCCGCCATGGCACTGCCGCCCGCAAGCATGCAGGCAGCCACCAGCAGCGTGGCCAGCTGGCGGAGCCGGTTCAGCGAGGGGCAAAGCGTGCAGGCATTCATGGCGTAGGACTCAAGTATTGGCGAAATGGACCGATAAAGACGAAATCAGACAATCCAATTCTGTATCGGCTCAGAACGGCAAAACGCTGAAAAAGAACCGCATTAACCAGCCAACTGTTTGCGCTTCGTTCTGGGCACCGCGGCCCTTGGATTCGACGCGGACATTGGCCACCTGGCTGGAGTTCACGATGCTGCCCGGCAGGACAGAGCGCGGATCGACCGTGCCGGAGAAGCGCAACACGTCGACGTTCTGGTTCACACCGATCTGCTTTTCCCCCACCACCACCAGATGTCCATTGGGCAGGACCTCGGCCACCGTGGTGGTGATCGAGCCGGAGAAGGTGTTGGCGCTTTCCGTGCCGCCCTTGCCGGAGAAGTCGTTGGCCGATGTGCCGGCGATACGGGTCTGATTTTCAGCGGCGGTGGCCGGGAAGTTAAACCCGGGGACAGCTGTAACGGACGAATTGGCGCTGCTGGTGCGGTTGGCCGTGGAGGTCGACTTTTGGCTGGCCGTGACGTTTTCCACGATCACCACCGTCAGGGTGTCGCCGACCACGCGGGCGCGCCGGTCTTCGAAGGATGGGCGATAGCCGACCGTCTGGAACAGGCTGCCGGTGACAGGCCGGGCGGACGGGCTGGGGATGGCCGCAGGCTTCGGCTCGGCGAAGTCGACCTTGGGCGCGGTGGTCTCGCAGCCGGCGCACAGGCCTGCAATCACCACCACCCAGCCCAGGCGTTGCAATGAGGAGTAAACCGTCGTGTTCATCACAATTGCCCCAGTTTCTGCAGCATCTGGTCAGAGGTCTGGATCGCCTTCGAGTTCATCTCGTAGGCACGCTGGGTCTGGATCATGGTCACCAGTTCCTGCACCACGTTGACGTTGGAGGTTTCCAGGTAGCCTTGCATCAGGCTGCCCATGCCATTGAGGCCCGGTGTGCCGGTGTTGGGCTGACCCGAAGCAGCGGTCTCGATGTACATGTTCTGCCCGCGCGGCTCCAGGCCGGCCGGGTTGATGAAGCTGGCCAGGGCGATGGTGCCGATCTGCCGTTCGACCATCCGGCCGTTTTCCTTGATCGAGGCGGTGACATTGCCGTCCGCACTGATGACCAGATTCTCGGCATTGGCTGGCACGGTGATGCCGTTGGCGACCGCAAAGCCGTTGCTGGTCACCACCTGGCCTTGGGCGTTGACCTTGAACGAGCCATCGCGGGTGTAGCCGATGGAGCCATCGGGCATGGTGACCTGGAAGAAGCCATTGCCCTGAATGGCCACATCAAGGTTGTTGCTTGACTGCTGCACATTGCCTTGCGTGAACTGACGGGCCGTGCCGACCACGCGCACACCGGTACCGAGTTGCAGGCCGGTGGGCAGTTGCGACTGCTCAGAGGTGGCGGAGCCGACCTGGCGCAGGTTCTGGTACATCAGATCTTCAAATGCCACATTGGAGCGCTTGAAGCCGGTGGTCGAGACATTGGCCAGGTTGTTGGAGATGGTGTCCAGCTGCATTTGCTGGGCTTCCATGCCGGTTTTCGAAATCCACAGGGAGTTGATCATGATGGGTTCCTTGGGCTTGTAGGGGGCGTTTCAGAGCGGGCTTCAGCCCTGCAGGTTCAACAGTTGACCGGCCGATCGGTCATTGGATTCGGCGGTCTGCAGCAGACGCATCTGCACTTCAAACTGGCGTGCGGTCTGGATCATGCCGACCATGTTTTCAACCGCGTTGACGTTGGAGCCTTCCAGCGCGCCGGGCATCAGGCGGGCCGTGGCGTTGTTGGGCAGGGCATCGCCGGCGGTGGCGCGAAACAAGCCATCTGCGCCGCGCTTGATCGGTTCATCCGCGGTCGGGGTGACCATCTTGAGGCGCCCCACCGTTGCCGGTTGCTGGCCGCTGACCTTGGCCGTGATCGTGCCGTCGGCACCGATGCTGACCGTGGCGCCGGCCGGAATGTCGATCGGTGCACCACCGTCTGACAGAACGGCCAAGCCGCTGTTCGTTTGCAAGGTGCCGGTGGATGAGACCTGCATCGCGCCGTTGCGCGTATAGGCCTCGGTGCCGTCCAGTCCCTGCACGGCAAACCAGGCATTGCCTTGGGCCATCACGTCAAGATCACGCCCGGTTTGTTGCGAGGGGCCAGGCGTGTCCAGGTGGCCGGTGGTGGTTTCCAGCGCGAAAACACGGGTGGTGGCGCCGTCGCCGCGCAGGGGCACGGCGCGGTAGGCTGCCAGCTCGGCGCGGAACCCGTTGGTCGATACATTGGCCAGGTTGTTCGACAACACGGCCTGGCGCTGGGCGGCCGCATTGGCGCCCGTCATCGCGGTGTAAATCAGTTTGTCCATGGCGGAATGCGATCAATAACAGGTTCAGAAAAGCAGATCAGCGCAGGCTGGTCAGTGCCGACAGGGCCTGATCCTGCGTCTTGATGGTTTGCACGTTGGCCTGATAGGCACGTTGTGCGGTCATCATGTTGACGAGCTCGGCCGTCAGGTCGACGTTGGAGTCTTCCAGTGCGCCGGCACGGACGGAGCCCAGGCTGGTGGTTCCGGGGGTTCCCGGCGTGGCGATGCCCGATGCGTTGGTCGCCACCCAGTTGCCGCCGCCGACCGGTTGCAGGCCTTGGTTGTTACGGAAGGACACCAACTGGATCTGGCAGGCATCCACGCTCTTGCCATTGGAGTAACGGGCAGTGATGACGCCGGATTCTGAAATCTTGATGCCAGTGAAGGAGCCATCCGGATTACCGTTCTGGGCCAGCGTCGTCACGCCAAAAGAGGAGGCGAACTGGGTCGAGTTGGTGAAGTTCGTCGAACCAGTGAAGGTGCCATTGGCAGTCGTCCAGCTGAGAGTGTGCGGGCCGGGGGTGGTCAGCTTGCCGTTGGTATCGAATGCCAGCGTGGCGACGTTGGATGCGGTGGCGGTGGCGGCGCTGGTCGGGTCGGTGTAGACCTCCCAGGTGTTCAGGGCCGTCTTGCGCATGTAGACCTTGACGTCCTTGGGAATACCCTGCGTGTCATAGGTCGTGATGGACGTGCCATAGGTCGTCAGCGGGGTGTTGGGTGTCACCGCGTTCCAGATGTCGGCGCGCGCATCCAGGTTGAACTGCATGTCGACGGTGGTGGTCTGTGTCGGCGCGTTGCTGGTGCTGGTATCGATCTTCAGCGGGCCGATGGTCTGGCTGCCGTCCAGGTTGTAGTTGATGCCATGCAGCTTCTCGCCATTGTTGTTGACGATGTAGCCAGCGTTGTCGAGCTTGAAGATGCCGGAGCGGCTGTACAGCGAGGGGTTGTCCTTGTCCTGGCCTTGGGCGTTGAGGGGAATCAGCGGGAAGAACCCGTTGCCATTGATGGCCAGGTCCAGTTCGTTGCCTGTGACGGAAATATTGCCCTGAGAGAACTCCTGGGAGACCGCGGAGATCTCCACGCCGATACCGGCCTGGCCCGCGCCCCCGCCCCCGGCACCAATGGTGGACGCAATCACTTCGGCGAACTCGGCGCGCGACTTCTTCGCGCCCGCGGTGCCGGCATTGGCGATGTTGTTGCCGATGACGTCGAGGTTTTTGCTGGCGGCGTTCAAGCCGGAGAGGCCGGTTTGGAAACTCATGATCTAGGTTCCTTTATGGAAGATGTCTGGCGGTGAAATGGATCGATGAACAGGTCGGGTCAATAAATGGCCGCGACGTCGGTGTAAGAAACGCTGGCGCCGTTGGTCAGGTTCAGCTTCAGCGTGCCGCTTTCATTGCTGACTGACTGGATAGTGTCGACAGCCATCGGTGTGGCCGACACGCTCTTGCCACCCATGCTGGCTTTGACGGCAATCTTGACGGTTTGACCCTGGTAGGCCGAGGCATCCCAGGTGAATTCGTGACGGCCGGCACTCTTGGCCCCCAGGTTGAAGGTGTCGAGCACTTGGCCACCGGGAGATTGAATTTCGACGCTCACGGAGTCAGCGCTGGCACCGATATCCACGGCACCAGCGGCAACGCCTTTGCTCACGCTCAAGGTGTTGCCGGCCAGCAGCACGTTGTGGCCGACCATGGAGGCGCTTTGCAGGATCTGGGTCGACAGCAGTTGCGAAACCATGTTGGACATGGTCTCGTTGAGCTTGTTGATGCCGGTGACGGTGTTGATCTGCGCCATCTGACTGGTCATCTGCGCGTTGTCCATCGGATTCATCGGATCCTGGTTGTTCAGCTGCGCGACAAGCAGTTTGAGAAACCGGTCCTGTGCGGCCGTCGCGTCGCTCACGGTGCCCGAGCCGCTGGTCAGGTTGTTGAGGGCAGCCGTGCTGCTGCTCACGGAAGAGGTGGTGGTCATGGTCTGGGTCCTTCTGGCTTATTGGCCGAGTTGGAGGGTTTTGAGCAGCAGCGTCTTGGCGGTGTTCATGACCTCGACGTTGTTCTGGTAGGAGCGGGACGCGGAAATCATGTTGACCATTTCCTCGACCGGGTTGACGTTGGATTGCGTGATGAAACCTTCGGCATCGGCCATCGGATGGCTCGGGTTGTGCGTACGTTTGCCGGGTTCCTGGTTTTCACTGATGGTGCTGACCTTGACGCCGGCCGAAGCCTGCGAGTCCATCAGGACAGTTTCGAAAACGACCTGGCGGCCTTTGTAAATCTTGCCGTCCGGACCGGCCACGGCATCGGCGTTGGCCAGATTGCTGGCCACCACGTTGAGCCGCTGCGACTGCGCGCTGACGGCACTGCCGGAAACACCAAAGATGGAGAACATGGACATGGGGGGGCTCCTTGGGGTCGGTTAAACGTTACTGACCCTGGATCGCGCTCAAGATTGTCTTGGCGTGGCCGTTAATAAAACGAAGGGTGGACTCGTAACGCACCGCGTTGTCCACGAAGTTGCTGCGTTCACGGTCAAGGTCAACGCTGTTGCCGTCCATGCTCGGCTGGGTTTGCGGGGCATAGGCCAGCGGTGTGGCGCCGCCGAGTTCGCCGGTGCTGCTGGCCAACGGGATGTGTTTGCTGCTGGAGACACTGTTGCTCATGCGGGCGGCAACGGGCGATGTGCTGCTGCCGGTGGCGTTGGCCATGGCTTCACGGAAATTCACATCGCGTGCCACATAACCGGGCGTGTCGGCGTTGGCAATGTTGCTTGCGATGACCCGCTGGCGCTCGGCGCGCACAACCAGGGCCTTCGAATGGAAGTCCAGACTGTTGGTCATTTGTGCAAACATGAATTACCTCAACTTTCGGTCTTGCTACGCCACAGGCCGCTGCCCGGGCTTTCGACGTCTGGCAATTATGGAAATAACTTAAATTTTCGAGTCCTTGAAGTAAGGGGAAAACACCCTGTATTTGCCCGATTCACCCGGGGCGCCCGTCCGTATAGTTCTCAGCGTGGGGTAGAGGCCGACGCTCGCCCTGGACCCCGTGTTCGGAAAGGACTCCCGTCATGTATGGAAAAGTGAATCAGGTAGTGCTACGGCGCCCGCTACGGGCCGTCCTTTTTTGGGTGTTGGCGACCCTGATGGCCACGGCCGCACAGGCGCAGGCTGTGGCGGCAGAATCAGAATTTCTTGGTGCCACGCGTCAATGGCTGGATCAGGCCGTCTCCGGCATCCAGTCGTCCGGCGCCACGCCCTTGCGCATGGAGGTTTCGGTGGGCGCGCTGGACAGTCGGCTGCGCTTGGCCAGCTGCTCCCGGGTCGAGCCCTACATTCCGGTGGGAACCCGGTTGTGGGGGAGAACCCGCCTGGGTTTACGCTGCATCGAAGGCATGGGGAAGTGGAACGTCTTCCTGCCCGTCACCATCAAGGCGATCGGGCGCGCTTGGGTCATGCGGCGGGACGTGACGCCCGGTACGGTGCTGGGCGAGGCCGATGTGATGGAGTCCGAGGTCGACTGGGCGGAGGAGCCGAGTCCGATCATTGCGGATCCGGCGCTCTGGGTGGGTCAGGTGGCGGTCCGCAATCTGATGACCGGCCAGGCCCTGCGCCAGAACATGGTGCGTCCGGCCCAGGTATTTCAGGCGGGTGCCCAGGTTCGCATTGTGGCGCAAGGCACCGGTTTTCAGATCACTTCGGACGGACAGGCGATCTCGCCCGAGGTGGTCGGGCAACTGGCCAGGGTCCGGATGGACAATGGCCGTGTGATGTCCGGCACGGTACTGGATGCCCGAACAGTGAAGTTGGAGATGTAAGACAGATTTTTCCAAAAGGATGCGGAAAAATCTAAAGTAAGTCATGATCGTGCCGATACCAATCGTACAAGGCTACTTCCACAGTAGTTCTGGAGAACGCGATGAAAATAGGTCAGCCATCAGATTTGCCCGTTGTTTCGACGCCCGCCGTGGCGTCGGAGAGTTCCGCTGCGTCCGCCAAAGCGGCTTCGCAGGGCGCCGCCGCGACAGCCTCCCGCAACGCCAGTTCGGCGAGCGTGTCGGTCACGGTGTCGGCGCAGGTGCGTACCTTGGCGCAGGCCGATCCATCCGAGTCTGCCGACGTGGACATGGACAAGGTGAATGCCGTGCGCAGCGAGATCGAGCAGGGGACCTACGTGGTCAACCCCGAAGTCATTGCCGACAAGCTGTTGGCCAATGCCAAGGAAATGCTTGACCGTACCCGAAGCTGATTTTCCTTAATTAAGGTTGTCTTGCCATGTTTCCAGCACAGCTTGAAAAGCAGTTGTCCGAGATCGAGCAGCAATGCGCGGCGCTGGCTGAGGCTGTGAGCAGTGGCGAGCCGGTTTCATTGGAGGCCGCCAGCACCCAGTTGCGCCAGTTGGCCGTCGAATTAGCCCGGTCGCAGGAAGTCTCTCACCTGGATGCGCAAACCATGCAGGCGTTCAAGGCCCGCTTGCAGAAGGTCGTCGGCGGGATTGGCGCGCAGCGCGGCAGTTTGGCGCGCCGTGCGGCGGTGGTCGAACGTGGCTTGAATGCCATGATGCCTGCCACGCGCGAGTCCACTTATGGTCAGGCGGCCGGACCCTATGGCGCTGCGGCAAAACAAAGTGGCGCTTTCAAGCTGCTCACGGCGTGAGTGCTGTCAGACAAGATTAAAAAAGGGCTGCAACTGCAGCCCTTTTTCTTAGGGCCTGTTCACACTAATTTCACAAGATGCGTTGTGGATCAAAAAGGCCATGCGCAAGGCGCGAAACGCAGCCGGGGTCGGCCCCCGGCAAGAGGGTGTCCCGAATTTTGTGTAAACGGGGCGAGCGTTAATTCTTGGGCATTCTCTCTTCGAACTGGATGGTAAACCGGGTCAATGCAGCCTTCCAGTCGCGCAGCGGCATCGTCCACTTTTTGCTGATGTTGGCCAGGGCCAGATAGAACAATTTCAGCAGTGCGTCATCACTGGGGAAGGAGCCCCGGTTCTTGGTG
>JAUXVI010000038.1 GCA_030680575.1 Hylemonella sp. | reverse complement strand
CATGATGGCCGCTTCAGTCAGCACACGCGTGGTTTCCTGGAAGGAAGCCGCGCTGATGAAGCTGTCGGTGGACAGCGATGCCTTGGTGATACCCAACAACAGGTTGGAGTACGTTGCGGGGATCTTGCCTTCGGCGCGCAGAGCGTCGTTGGTGTTGAGCATCTCGGAACGCTCAACCTGTTCGCCACCGATGTAGCTCGAATCACCCGCGTTCTCGACCACCACACGGCGCAGCATCTGACGCACGATCACTTCAATGTGCTTGTCGTTGATCTTCACGCCCTGGAGTCGGTACACGTCCTGCACCTCGTCCACGATGTAGCGCGCCAGTTCTTCCATACCCAGCAGACGCAGGATGTCCTGCGGGTCGGCCGGGCCGTCGACCACGCTCTCACCCTTGTTGACCACCTGGCCTTCGTGCACCAGAACGTTCTTCTCCTTGGGCACCAGCTCGTCCCAGACCTTGCCTTCCGGATCGGTGATCTGCAGGCGGATCTTGCCTTTGGTCTCCTTGCCGAAGGACACGGTACCGGTCATCTCGGCCAGCATGCCCTTGTCCTTGGGGGAACGGGCTTCGAACAACTCGGCCACACGCGGCAGACCGCCGGTAATGTCGCGGGTCTTCTGGCCTTCCACCGGGATACGGGCCAGCACCTCGCCGGGGCCCACGTCCTGGCCGTCGCGCACCTGGATCAGGGCGCCGACCTGGAAGCCGATCGTCACCGCGTGATCGGTACCGGGGATCTTCACTTCAGCACCTGACGCGTCGATCAGCTTGACCTGCGGACGCACGATCTTGGTCGAACCACGACGCTTCGGATCAATCACGACCAGCGTGGACAGGCCAGTGACCTCGTCCACCTGCTTGGCCACAGTCAGGCCTTCCTCGACGTTCTCGAACTTCACCTGACCGGCGAATTCCGTGATGATCGGGCGGGTCAGCGGGTCCCAGTTGGCGAGGATCGCGCCAGCCTTGATGGACTGGTCGGCCTTGACCGTCAGCACGGCGCCATACGGCACCTTGTGGCGCTCGCGCTCACGGCCGTGCTCGTCATGGATGACGATCTCGCCGGAACGGGCAATCACCACCAGGTCGCCCTTGCTGTTGGTCACATAGCGCATCGTGGCGTTGAAGCCGATGATGCCGTTGGACTTGGCTTCCACGCTGGAGGCAATGGCGGCGCGCGAAGCGGCACCACCGATGTGGAAGGTACGCATGGTCAGCTGGGTACCCGGCTCGCCGATGGACTGCGCAGCAATCACACCCACGGCCTCGCCGACGTTGATCAGGCCACCACGACCCAGATCGCGACCGTAGCACTTGGCGCACAGACCAAAGCGGGTTTCACAGGTCAGTGCGGTACGCACCTTGACTTCGTCGACGCCAGCGGCTTCAAGTTCGTCGATGACATCTTCATCCAGCATGGCGCCAGCCTTGGCCAGTACCGAGCGGTTTTCCGGATGCAGCACATCTTCAGCGGCGGTACGACCCAGGATACGGTCACGCAGCGACTCGATCACTTCACCACCTTCGACGATGGCGCGCATCAGGGAACCTTCGCTGGTACCGCAATCGTCTTGCGTCACCACCAGATCCTGCGTCACGTCCACCAGACGACGGGTCAGGTAGCCGGAGTTGGCCGTCTTCAGCGCCGTGTCCGCGAGACCCTTACGGGCACCGTGGGTGGAGATGAAGTACTGCAACACGTTCAGGCCTTCGCGGAAGTTCGCGGTAATCGGCGTCTCGATGATCGAGCCGTCCGGCTTGGCCATCAGACCGCGCATACCGGCCAGCTGGCGAATCTGGGCCGCAGAACCGCGGGCACCGGAGTCGGCCATCATGTAGATGGAGTTGAACGACTCCTGATCCACTTCCTTGCCATGGCGGTCGATGGTCTTCTGCAGACGCAGCTGATCCATCATGACCTTGGAGACCTTGTCGCCAGCCTTGCCCCAGATGTCCACCACCTTGTTGTAGCGCTCGCCCACGGTCACCAGACCAGAAACGTACTGCTGCTCGATGTCCTTGACTTCCTTCTCGGCGCTTTCGATGATCTCGTGCTTTTCCTTCGGCACCAGCATGTCATCGATGCAGATGGAAATGCCGGACTTGGTCGCCAGACGGAAGCCGTTTTGCAGCAGCTTGTCGGCGAACACCACCGTCTCCTTCAGACCGCACTTGCGGAAGGACACGTTGATCAGCTTGGAAATTTCCTTCTTCTTCAGTGCCTTGTTGAGGTTCGAGAACGGCAGGCCCTTGGGCAGGATCTCGGACAGCAGCGCACGACCAGCCGTGGTTTCCACCAGTTGGGTCACGGGCGTGAAGGCACCGGTTTCCTTGTCCTTGGTGTACTCGGTCAGACGCACACTGATGCGGGACGTCAGTTCGACTTCGCCAGCATCCAGCGCACGCTGAACTTCCGTGGTGTCCGCAAAGATCAGGCCTTCGCCCTTGCCGTTGATGCGCTCACGGGTCGCGTAGTACAGACCCAGCACCACGTCCTGCGACGGCACAATCGACGGTTCGCCGTTGGCCGGGAACAGCACGTTGTTGGAGGCCAGCATCAGGGTGCGGGCTTCCATCTGCGCTTCCACCGACAGCGGGATGTGAACAGCCATCTGGTCACCGTCGAAGTCGGCGTTGAAGGCGGCACAGACCAGCGGGTGCAACTGGATGGCCTTGCCTTCGATCAGGATCGGCTCGAACGCCTGGATGCCCAGGCGGTGCAGCGTCGGCGCACGGTTGAGCATCACGGGGTGCTCTTTGATGACCTCTTCCAGAATGTCCCACACCACCGGCGTGCCGGATTCGACTTCCTTCTTCGCCGCCTTGATGGTGGTAGCGATGCCCATGGCTTCCAGGCGCGAGAAGATGAAGGGCTTGAACAGTTCCAGCGCCATCAGCTTCGGCAAGCCGCACTGGTGCAGCTTGAGGGTCGGGCCCACGGTAATCACGGAACGACCCGAGTAGTCGACGCGCTTGCCCAGCAAGTTCTGACGGAAGCGACCGCTCTTACCCTTGATCATGTCGGCCAGGGACTTCAGAGCACGCTTGTTGGCGCCCGTCATGGCCTTGCCACGGCGGCCGTTGTCCAGCAGCGAATCCACGGCTTCCTGGAGCATGCGCTTTTCGTTGCGCGCGATGATCTCGGGCGCCTTGAGTTCGAGCAGGCGGCGCAGACCAGCGGGTGCAGCTGGATCGCCTTGCCTTCGATCAGGATCGGCTCGAAAGCCTGGATGCCCAGGCGGTGCAGCGTGGGAGCCCGGTTCAGCATGACCGGGTGCTCCTTGATCACCTCTTCCAGGATGTCCCAGACCACCGGCGTACCGGATTCGACTTCCTTCTTCGCCGCCTTGATGGTGGTGGCGATGCCCATGGCTTCCAGGCGCGAGAAGATGAACGGCTTGAACAGCTCCAGGGCCATCAGCTTGGGCAGGCCGCACTGGTGCAGCTTGAGCGTTGGGCCGACCACGATGACCGAGCG